>CAYWRP010000001.1:0-15634 GCA_964460955.1 uncultured Rhodospirillaceae bacterium
AATTCGGCGGAACATGGCTTATGGCTATTCCGCCCGACACGCTTTAGGGCGCTAGAATGAGAGATTTGATGTGACTGTGACGCAGTTGATTGATGCAGCCTTCAACCTGGCACGCTCACAGTATTCCGAGCTCTTCGAAAAATGGATAATGGTTTCAGTCCAGATCGGAGGTCGACTGCCACATTATGTACTATTTGGCCGGATTCAAACAACGGCAAACTCGATGTTCTGCTAAGATGCATGGAGGACGAATTTATTCACCTGCCTGATGCCCGAGGAAACATAACCCATCAGGTTATTCTCTCAGAGATCTGGGTGGGCGCCGCTTATGAGGTATTTAGACTGTTGAGAGACAGAGACTTAGTTCCCGACAACGAAGAACTCAAGAATCTCGCACACCACCTAAGAATGCTCCGAATGTGTTGCGGACCTTGGAAAAGCTTCGCGCCGCCGGCTTGGTCAGGATGGAGCAGGATGGCCGCAGGAAGGTGCCGACCGCGTCGGTTGGTCGGATTGTCGCCGAAATCGATCCCTATTCGCCAAACGACCGTTTGCGGGCGGACCCTGCCTGAATAAGCCAGCCGCCGCCTCATCAAGCGTTCCAAGAATCCAGAAAACCACCCGACGCATGTGCGGGCGCCCGGTCGACAAGACTCGACCCCGCCTCGATCGCTGTGGTGAAATGGCGGTGTTGCCGGTGTCCGACGGTGGGATTTTGGGAGGGTGAACCGGGTCATGGAAACGAGAACCGCCGATGTGGCGATCATCGGCGCCGGCTCTGCCGGCCTCAACGCGCGCCGCGAAGTTGCGCGAATGGGCCGCCAGCCGCTGCTGATCGAGTCCGGCCCGTACGGGACGACGTGCGCGCGCGTCGGCTGCATGCCCTCGAAGCTGCTGATCGCCGCCGCCGATGTCGCCCACGAAATGTCGCGCGGCGCGGTTTTCGGCATCGAAGGCGCCGACGGCTATCGCGTCAATGGCCGCGCCGTGATGGACCGCGTGCGCCGCGAGCGCGACCGCTTCGTCGGCTTCGTCGTCGACTCGGTGGAACGCCTGCCGGCCGAGCAGCGGCTGCGCGGCCACGCGCGGTTTGTCGGCCCGACCACCCTGCAAGTCGACGACCACACCCGCGTCGAGAGCAGGGCGGTGATCGTCGCCACCGGCAGCCATCCCTTCGTGCCGCCGCCGTTCGACCGCATTCGCGGGCACGTGATCGTCAACGACGACGTCTTCGAGTTGGAAGACCTGCCGGAGAGCGTCGCCGTCATCGGCACCGGCATCATCGCCCTGGAGCTCGGCCAGGCGTTGCACCGCCTCGGCGTCGCGGTAACCTTCCTCAATCCGTTCGACGAACTGGGCCCGTTCACCGACCCCGAGGTCAAGGCGGTGGTCAATCGCGTCCTCGCCGCCGAGCTCGACATCCACCTTGGCGCCAAGGTCGCGGAGGCGGTGGTCGTCGACGGCGGCGTGCGGATCCGCTGGCGCGCCGCCGATGGGGCCGAACACGAAAAGGTGTTTTCCCGCGTCCTCGCCGCCGCCGGCCGGCGGCCCAACCTCGAGGGCCTCGACCTCCAGACGACCGGCCTGCCGCTGAACGACAAGGGGCTGCCGCCGCTGAACCCGCGAACCATGCAGGCCGGCGACAGCCCGATCTTCTTCGCCGGCGACGTCGACGGTCACCTGCCGTTGCTGCACGAGGCGTCGGATGATGGGACGATCGCCGCCTCCAACGCCGTTTTGTACCCCGAGGTGGTGGCACACGTCCGCCGCACGCCGCTGGCGATCGCCTTCACCGACCCACAAATGGCCATGGTCGGGCTCAGCCACGCCGAGCTGCCGGAAGGGCGCCACGCGGTCGGCCAGGTGTCGTTCGAAAACCAGGGGCGGGCCCGGGTCATCGCCCGCAACCAGGGCTTGGTCCGGATCTATGCCGAAACGACGTGGTGTCGCCTCGTCGGCGCCGAGATGTTCGGCCCCAACATGGAACACATGGCGCATCTGTTGGCCTGGGCGGTGCAGCGGGGCCTCACCGTACAACAGGCGCTGTCGATGCCGTTCTACCATCCGGTGCTGGAGGAGGGCCTGCGCACTGGCCTGCGCAATCTCGCCGCCAACCTCGGCGTGATCGGCGGCTGCCCCTGCGAGGACCTCGCCGAATCGCCCGGCATGTGACGGTGGCGCCAGCGTTTGCCCGCACACAGGCGTTGGC
Source organism: uncultured Rhodospirillaceae bacterium (assembly GCA_964460955.1). Taxonomy (GTDB): domain Bacteria; phylum Pseudomonadota; class Alphaproteobacteria; order Rhodospirillales; family Defluviicoccaceae; genus Defluviicoccus. The sequence continues at coordinate 2,210 of CAYWRP010000001.1, forward strand.
GCCCCGCGTTGCCGTGTCGCTACCGCTTTCCCACTGGACGAAAAACTTCTGAAAACTTTCACTCAGGTGAAACATTTCTATCACTTGAGCGACACAGCCAAATCGTATGGTCTCACCGGCTTAAACACTCATCTGAGAGGAAGGGAGACGGAACATGCGGTTTAGTTCAGCTTTACTAATATTTTCTCTTGTATTTGGCATCGCGAATACGGCGATCGCCCATGATATCACCAAGATAAACAGCGCACAGTTGGGGCCCCGCCCCTTCTATCTTGTCGACAAGTTGGACGATGGTGGCTTGAGACATTCCCTGCAGCAGTGCGCCGCGAAGAAGAAGATTTACCGACCGACAGATTTCTCCATCGGCCACCGGGGCGCCGCGCTGCAGTTCCCCGAGCACACCGTGGAGTCATACACGGCCGCCGCGCGCATGGGCGCCGGCATCCTCGAATGCGACGTCACCTTCACCAAGGATGCGGAGTTGGTTTGCCGGCACGCCCAGTGCGACCTGCACACGACGACCAACATCCTGGCCACCGACCTCGCCGACACCTGCGAGGAGCCGTTCCAGCCGGCCGAGTTCGACGCCGACGGAAACCTGATAAAGCCGGCCTCGGCGAAGTGCTGCGCGAGCGACCTCTCGCTGGAGGAATTCAAGAGCCTCGAGGGCAAGATGGACGCGTTCGATCCCCGCGCCGAGACCGTCGAAGAGTACCTGGGCGGCACCGCCAACTGGCGCACCGACCTGTATGCGACGGGTGGCACGCTTCTCAGCCACAAGGAATCCATCAAGCTGTTCCGTAAACTGGGCACCGGTTACACGCCGGAACTCAAGGAAGGCGATGCCGAGCGGATCGAGGAGGTGTTCGGCGGCCAGCAAGAATATGCCCGCAAGATGATCGAAGAGTATATCGCGTTGGGGGTTAATCCAGGCCGCGTTTGGGCCCAGTCGTTCAACTTCGAGGATGTCAAATTCTGGATCGACGCCTACCCGCGGTTCGGCGACCAGGCGGTGTTCCTCGACGGCCGGTCGGTGCCGGGCCTGGCGGAGACCCCGCCGCCGTTGTCGGAGTTTCTTGAACTCAAGGACATGGGCCTCAACATCATGGCGCCGCCGATGCCGGTCCTGCTGACCACCAACGGGGAGAATGAGATCGTCCCATCGGTCTACGCCGAGCGGGCGCGCGAAGCCGGCTTGGACATCATTTCCTGGACCACGGAACGCTCCGGGCGCATCGTCGAAGATGTGCTGGAGGGTGGCGGCACCTTCTACTACCAGACGACCCTGGACGGGTTGCTGAACGACGGCGCCATCCTGGAAACCATCCATGTTCTCGCGCAGGATGTCGGCATCATCGGGCTGTTTTCCGACTGGCCGGCCACCACCACCTTCTACGCCAACTGCAAGCCGGTGAACAAGGGCGCCTCCGCGCACCCGAAGCGGCATCGCATTAACGGCTTTCACCACCATCGCCGCGCCAACTAACCAACGCCATCATCCTCGGGGCCGACCGGCTAAGAATCGCCGGCCGGCCCCGCTCTTTATCTTCCGCGCGACCGCTCGGTCTTGCTCCCCGCCGCGCGAAGCAACAGCCAGCGACGGGCCGATGCGAAGCGACGCGCAATCCGCCCCATGCATCGAAACACCCCGAACGCCTCCGGCGGAATACGCCCGAAGGCTATTCCTCCGACGCGGGCTGGCAATCGATCGTATGCACTTCTCTACGGGTTGGCGGGAACCGCCAGCAGGAACTTGCACAGATCCCGGCAGAGCTTGTCAAAAGACGGTGCCGCACGTGCTTCTTCGAGGCCCAGAACGGCAGTTAACGCAGGTTGATCGATCGTTTCCCGGTAGACCGCGCCGGGGACGAGAACGTGGCGCTCTAGGTACTTTTTGGTGCCGCGGATAGCTTCCGGATCCGGTGGCGCGACCGCCGCATCGGAGACGTTCTTGTGCCTTCTGAGCGATTCTGCGCCAGCGAGAAACCAAGCTTCATATTCCCGATTCGCAACAACGACGCCCGCTGCAACGTCCGCACGCGATATTTGTCTTAGGAGGCATGGCCCTAACTCCGCCGGACAGTCATCGTCGGCGTCAAGCAAGACCAAAATTAGGCCCGAGATGCCGGTCTGGGAAATCTTCAATGCACCGAGTTCGACCGCACGCAGAAGATCTCTCGGTTCTTGAGCTACCATGCGCCCTCGCGGCACACGATGCGGCTGTAGGACCGTTACATCATGCCTATCGCAAATCTCGGCAGCGACACGCCGAAATAAAACGGGAACAGCATGCACTTCGCCATGCCCTTCTACTATCGGATAGATGGCGATCATAAACTGGGCCCGAACAAGTCGTTATCAGTGATCTTTTCCGACAGGGAACGCGTGTCCGGTGACAATTGACCCGATCGAAGCAAGTCGCCGGGCGTGTAAAGGGATTTCTTGATCGCCGTGACGCTGGCTGCATCGACAGGCGAGATTTGCGTCTCACCGTTGATCTGCCGGACTGCGAGGATTGAATCGCTTCGAATATCCGAATGGTCAAGAAGATCCGGGCTGTGCGTGGTTGCTACCACCTGCTCTTTTCTCGCCGCTTCGAATAGCGCGTCCATGATCACGCTAGCAGCACCCGGATGGATCGTGATTTCAGGCTCCTCAATTGCCACGAATGGCGCAGCTTGCCCTGTCGTTACAGTCGGGTGAAACAACGCCGTGAGAACGCCCAAAGAACGTAGGGTGCCGTCAGACATATTAGCCGCGTGGAACCGCCAAGAATGGTGTTGCCCCTGTACCTTTTGGCGAAACTCCAACGTTTCGCGCGGACCGTAGGCCTTGTGATCAACGCCCTCGATTCCCGGGATAATTTGCCTCAGATAGTCTTGGATGCGCTCAAGACTCTCGGGCCGATCCTCGCCAAGCCGCTTGATCACCGCGGCAAGATTCCATCCGCTCCGCTCGAGGCGCTCCCCGCTGTCGTGGACCTGCAATTCTTTGATCGGCTCCGGATTGATGCTGTAGAAGCGCATACCCGACAGGGCATCGAACAGTGCCCGAAACGGATGAACACCTGAAACGGCGGTCAGAAAAAGCCGATCGGGGCTGACCTTCGGCGGCGCCGACTTCAGTTTGTCGCTGGCTTTGGTCAGTTCTCCCTCCTCCACGAGGAAAAACTCATTGTCCAGACCCCCAGTTGATATCGTGGCTTGCTCACGCTGAACGCTAAAAGCACCCTCTGGCTTCGCGCCGACCCGCAGAGCATAGTGACCATTGTGGCCGTCACCGATATCGAGTCGAAGGCTGATAGTGAAATGGGTTGGATGCCCGCCGGAACGACGACGCACCTCGTTAATGCCACCCCGCTGCCGCATGGCATACTCGAGCGTTGAATTTAGAGCGTCGGAGACCAGTCGCACGGCGTCGATGAAGTTGCTCTTGCCAGCCCCATTCGGTCCCACCAGCAATGAAATATCCCGAAGATCTACTTTGCAGATCGATATGCTCTTGAAATTCTTCAGAACAACTTGCCGAATTAGCGTCGCCATCCGTCCATTCCATCCGTTATCGCCAACGCAGACGTTTTTCCGCCGGACGAATATAAGAACATCCGAGCGGTCACGCATTTGGGAAGCGATACGGCAACAATCATGGCCTCAACCATGATGATGTCGTCTCTTCGCTATGCTCCGACTCGCCAAGCCTGAAGTGAGGGCCTTTTCGAATGGTCGCCTTGGTCGCAAATGCGGACAGGTCGAATTCCGCCGTTAGCGGGACGGGACCTACCGCCCCCAGGTGCGGACGCGGCCGGTGTCGAGGTGGACGAATTGGGAGCGGCTGTAGAGGCCGACGCCGCCGCGGTTGAGCCAAAGCGCGGTGTCGCGCACGAAGCGCGTCGGCACGCCGGGGAAGGCGAGATCGATGGCGCGGCCTTCCATGTGCATGCTGCGCTTGGCGACGCCCCGGGTACGGCGGGACAGCGCCGCGTTGGTGGCCGGCGACCTGTAACCCGAAAGCACCTCGATGGGGCCGCGAAAGCCGATGCTGGTTTGCACCTCGCAGAGAAAATCCAGCAGCGCGGGATCGATGAACGCCACCGCCTCGGCCCGCCAGTCGCGCAGGAAATGATCGATCGCCCGCATCGCACCCGGGTCGACCCGCCCGCCGCGGCGATGGGTGACGGTGAGCGTCTCGTCGGTGTGCAGATGGACAAGCCTGAGTGGCGGTGCATCGGCGAGCGAGGCCAAGGCCGGAAACGGCGCGGTGACGGCGGCGGCGGTAAGCAGGCCGACGGCGGAGCGTCTTGTCACAAGCATGCGGCGGCACCCGAACCAGGATCAGATGGCGGCAAGGCTAGGCAAGGGCCCGGCGCCAAGTCAATGCCGCGTCATCGCGAAGGGATCGGCGGCTCAGGCGGCAGGCTCCGTCGCCGCTTGTTCCACCTCTTCGTGCAGCGCCAGCCAGGCCTCCTCGGCTTGCGCCAGATCCTTCTCCACCTGGCCCAACTTCTTCCGCAGGTCGATCAGACGCGCCGGATCGCCCTCATAAAGGGAGGGATCCGCCATCTCACGGCTCAATTTCTCCTGTTCGGCGTGCAGGCGGTCGACGGTGCGTTCCGCCGCCGCGAGGCGCTTCCTGAGCGGCGCCAGGGCCTCGCGGCGGGCGGCGGCCTGGCGGCGTTCCTGCTTGCGCTCGGCGGCGCCGCCCGGCTTGGCGGCCGAATCGGCGGTCGCGCGGGCACCGCCGCCGTTGCCGCCCTTGCGTTCGATTCGCGAACGGTAATCGGCGAGGTCGCCGTCGAACGGGCTGACCGTGCCGTCGGCGACCAGCCACAGCCGGTCGGCGGTCAGTTCCAGCACGTGCGGGTCGTGGCTGACCAGGATCACCGCGCCCGGATAGGCGTTCAGCGCCTGCACCAGCGCCTCCCGCGAGGCGACGTCGAGGTGGTTGGTCGGCTCGTCGAGCAGCAGGATGTGCGGCTTGTCGGCGGTCATCAGGGCGAACAGCAGGCGCGCCTTCTCGCCGCCGGACAGCGTGGCGATGCGCGCGTCGGCGAGGGCTTGCGAAAAGCCGAAGCGGCCCAGTTGGCCGCGCACCACCACCGGCGTGTCGCGCGGCCGGCGGCGGGAAAGCTCGATGAACGGCGTCGCCTCGATGTCGAGCTCGTCGGTCTGGTGCTGGGCGAAGTAGCCGACCTTCAATTTGCGCGCCTTGCTGGTCTCGCCGGAAAGCGGCTGCAGGCGGCCGGCGAGCAGCTTTATCAGCGTCGACTTGCCATTGCCGTTGGGGCCCAGCAGGGCGACGCGGTCCTCCGGGTCGATGCGGAACGACAGGTCGCGCAGCACCGGCGTGCCGTCGTAGCCGAGAGCCACCCGGTCGGCATTGAACAACGGCGGCGGCAGCGGGTCGGGATCGGGGAAGTCGAAACGGACCGTCGACTCGTCGGCGGGGCCGACCACCGGCTCCATCTTCGAAAGCATCTTGAGCCGCGACTGCGCCTGGCGGGCCTTCGACGCCTTGTAACGGAAACGGTCGACGAAGGCCTGGATGCGGGCGCGCTCGGCGTCCTGGCGGGCGCGCGCCTTCTCCGACTGCTCGGCCTTGGCGCGCAGCGTTTTTTCGAACCGGCTGTAGCCGCCCTGATACAGCGTCAGCGCGGCGCCGCTCAAGTGCAGGATCTCGGTGACGGCGCGGTCGAGCAACTCGCGGTCGTGGCTGACGATGATCAGCGTCCCCGGATAGTGGCGGAGATACTCCTCCAGCCACAGGGTCGCCTCCAGGTCGAGGTGGTTGGTCGGCTCGTCGAGCAGCAGCAGATCCGGCTGGGTGAACAGCAGCGCCGCCAGCGCGACGCGCATCCGCCAGCCACCGGAGAACTCGGCGCACGGCCGCTGTTGGTCGGCCTCCGAGAAGCCCAGCCCGGCGAGGATGCGGGCGGCGCGCGACGGCGCGGCGTGCGCCTGTTTTTCCTGCAGCCGGGCGTGGATGTCGGCGATGCGATGCGGGTCGGTCGCCGTCTCCGCCTCGCGCGTCAGGTCGGCGAGCTCGGTGTCGGCGGCGAGCACGGTGTCGATCAGCGAACGCGGGCCCTCCGGCGCCTCCTGGCGGGTGACGCCGATGCGCCACGCCGGCGGCACCTCGATGCGCCCCTGCTCCGGCTCCAGCTGGCCGGTGATGAGCTTCAGCAGCGTCGTCTTGCCGCTGCCGTTGCGCCCGACCAGGCCGACCCGGTGGCCGACGTGCACCGACGCGCTGGCGCCATCGAGGAGAAGCCTGGCTCCGGCGCGGTAGGAGAGATTGTCGATCCGTAACATGGCCGCGATGTAGCATGGCAAGGCACGCCACGCCAACCGGCGATGGGCCGGCGGCGGCCTGGCGTCAGCGATATTCGATGGCGATGATCAGCGCCGCCGCGACCAGCAGGCCGACCGTGATGGCGATCATCAATGTCGTCGACTGTTGCGCCGCCTTGCGCTCCAGCCATTGGTGCGGGCGGATGCCCTTGACCAGGAACACCAGCTGCGCCGCCAGCAGCACGCTGATGACGTTGACCGCCAGCAGCGTCAACGCGCCGAGGGCGAGGTCGAAGCGCGCCGCGCCGAGCATCAACCCCGCCGCGACCGCCGGCGGCAGCAGCGCCACCGCCACCATGACGCCGACCAGCGTCGTCGACAGGCCGGTGGTCAGCGACAGCGCGGCGGCGGCGCCGGAGGCCAGCGCCAACGCCAAGGCGTCGTAGCCGACCTGCGTGCGCAGCATCAGTTCTCGGCTTTCCAGCGCCACCGGCGCCAGGAACGAAAAGGCGGCGGACAGCCCAAGCGCGAGGCCGACGCCGGCGGCGCCGGTGGTGATCGCCTTGGCCATCAAGGCCCGGTCGCCCAGCGCCGTCGCCAGCGCCAACGCCAGATTGGGGCCGAGCAGCGGCGCGATGACCATGGCGCCGATGACGATGGCGATGTTGTCGGTGACCATGCCGATGCCGGCGACCAGCGTCGACAGCGCCACCAGAACCAGGTAGACGGCGGTCAGATCGGCGCCGCCGGCGACCGCGCTGTAAAGCTCCTCGCGGGTCGCGGTGATCGATTCCGCGCGCTCCGCCTTGACCTGCTCGTCGTCGGGCTCGAACGCCGGCAGGGCGGCGTCGACCGGCAGGATGGTCAACCGCCATCGCTCGCAGCCGGCCAGCACGGAATGGAGGCGGTCGACGAGGATTTGGCGCTGCATCTGCGCGGTCAGGATGCGCACCGCCTGCTGGCCCGCGTCCTCCAGCGCCCCAGGTGGCGGGCCGAGGTCGTAGACCTGCCAGTCGGCGGCCTTGTTCTGCTCGGCGATGGCGACGATGGTATCGGCGTGCCCCTTCGGCGCGACAACCTCGATGATCTTGTATTGCATGTCCGCTCGCCCTCCGCCGTCATGCCGTCATCGGCGATTCCGCCCCCGGCCAGTCAGCCGGCTGGCCGAAGCCCGACAGGGCGCATGCGAGGCCCCTGGCTTGGCACCTGATCCTTACCGGCGATTTCAACCCAGGCACGGGCAAACGTCCACCGCAAACGGACGGATCCGCCTTGACGCGGCGCCTTAATGGCGGGAGCATGGGAACGTGGCATGGCGATGTGGCGCCAAGACCAACACCGGCCGGGCCGTGATCACGCGCCATTTTTGGGGGATTCGAGGGAGTTTACGGGATGTCAGTCGACGTCAAGTGCATGGCCAGCGCCCACGCGATCCGCGGCCGCGACGGCCACGCCGCCACGCCCGACGGCACCTTTCAGGTCGATCTGGCGACGCCGAAGGCGCTCGGCGGCGCCGGCGGGCCGGGCGTCAACCCGGAACAGCTGTTCGCCGCCGGCTATGCCGCCTGTTTCCTCGGCGCCATGAAGTTCGTCGCCGGCCAGGAAAACAGGACCGTCCCGCCCGAGGCCAACGTCATGTCGCATGTCGGCATCGGCCCGCGCTCGGAAGGTGGTTTAGGCCTCACCGTTTCCCTGGAGGTCGCCCTGCCCGACGTCGACCACGCCGAGGCGGAGAGGCTGGTCGAGGCGGCGCACCAGGTCTGCCCCTATTCCAACGCAACGCGCGGCAACATCGACGTCAAGCTCACGGTCATTTAGCCACCGGGTCCGCGCGCGGCCCAGCCGGCTCGACAGTGCACCGATAAGGAAAGGGACGCGGGTTGATCAGGCGGCTGTTGGCGACGAGATGGGTCGACGGCGCGCTGGCGCTGATCGCGCTGGCGGCGATCGTCGTCAGCCTGATCCGGCTCATCGGGCCGACCCTTGACCTGGTGATCGAGGACGCCTCCGTCGGCACCACCCCGGTCACCGTTTACCGATCAGCTGACAGCGCGCCCGCCCCGGCGGTGGTGATCGCCCACGGCTTCGCCGGGTCGCGGCCGCTGATGAAACCGTTCGCCCTCGCCCTGGCGAAGAGCGGCTACGTCGCCGTCAGTTTCGACTTCCAGGGACACGGCCGCAACCCGCTCCCGCTCGCCGGCGACATCACCAAGGAGAGCGGCGCCACCAAGGCCCTGGTCGCGGAGTTCGCCGACGTCGCCGCGTTCGCCCGCCGGCTCGAGGCGAGCGACGGCCGCCTCGCGGTGCTCGGCCACTCGATGGCCTCCGATATCGTCATCCGCTTCGCGCGCGGCGCCCCCGACGTCTCGGCCACCATCGCCGTCTCGATGTTCTCGCCCGCCGTGACGCCGAGCGCGCCCGCCAACCTGCTCATCATCGTCGGCGGCTGGGAATCCAGCCTCAGGAAGGAGGCGCTCGACGCGGTGGGCATGGTCACCGACCAGCCTCGCGAGGGCGTCACCTTCGGCGCGGTGGAAGACGGTGGCGCGCGGCGGGCGGTATTCGCCGACAACGTCGAGCACGTCGGCGTCCTCTACAGCGAAGAGAGTCTGCTGGAAGCGGTCGCCTGGCTGGACCAGGTGTTCGGCCGCGCGAGTGAGGGCGAAATCGACGGCCGCGGCCCCTGGATCGTGCTGCTGCTGATCGGCGTGATCGTCCTCGCCCGGCCACTGGCGCGCGCCTTGCCGCGGGTCTCGCCGGTGGCGCGCGGCACGGCGCTGCCTCGGCGCAAGCTCATTTGGATCGCGCTGGCGCCGCCGCTGCTGACGCCGATCCTCCTTTGGCCGTTCGAGGTCGGTTTCCTGCCGATGCTCGTCGGCGACTATCTCAGCGTCCATTTCGCGCTCTACGGCCTGCTCACCGCCGGCGGCATCTGGCTGGCCGGAAGGTCGGCGGAACGGAGCCCACGGGCCGCGGCGTCCGCCCCCGTCTCGCTCGCCAAGCTCGGGCTGTCGGCCGCGTTGGTCGGCCTCTACAGCGTCGTCGCGCTGGGACTGCCGCTCGACCGCTTCGTCACCTCGGTCTTCCCGATCCCGGAGCGCTGGCCGCTGGTCGGCGCCCTGCTCATCGGCACGCTCTGCTACTTCCTCGCCGACGAGTGGCTGACCCGAGGCCACTACGCGCCAAGGGGCTTCCACGCGCTGACGAAGGGGCTGTTCGCGGTCTCGTTGGCCATTGCGGTGGCGTTGGACCTGGAGCGGCTGTTCTTCCTGATCATCATCGCGCCGGTGATCATCGCCTTTCTCGCCGTCTATGGCCTGTTCAGCACCTGGGCCTACCGGGCGACCGGGCATCCGGCGGTGGGTGGCTTGGCCAATGCCGTCGCCTTCGCCATCGTCATCGGCGCCACGTTCCCGGTCCTCACCGGCTGACGGCCCGCCGCCGCGCCCCCCAACCCCAACGCGGCACGGCATTACGCGGTAGGCGCCAGGATCGCCCGACTTCGGCCGACCACCTGATACTGAGCGATTAGAGGAATAGAGAAAGAGGCGCGCGCCCGTCAGCGGAGACCGGGCGCGCGCCGCTTCGAAGGGGTCTTGGGACCTTGAGGTCGGGGGCTCGCCTTAAGCGGCGGCGGACAGCTCGCCCTTCAGGTAGTTGAGCATGGTGTCGGCGTCGGAGACCTCGAACGGATCGGTAGGGCAGTTGTCCTCGTAGCCGGGCTCGGTGAACACCTTCTTGATGTCGCCGTCCTCGACATACATCGAATAACGCCACGACCGCATGCCGAAGCCGAGGTTCGACTTGTCGACCAGCATGCCCATCTTGCGCGTGAACTCGCCGTTGCCGTCCGGGAGCAGGAAGACGTTCTCGGCGCCCTGCTGCTTACCCCACTGGTACATCACGAACGCATCGTTGACCGACAGGCAGATCACCTGATCGACACCGAGCTTCTTGAATTCCGAATACAGTTCCTCGTAGCGCGGCAGGTGGGTCGAAGAGCAGGTCGGCGTGAAGGCGCCGGGCAGCGAGAACACGACAACCTTCTTGCCCTTGAAAACCTCGTCCGATGTGAGGTCCTTCCACTCGAACGGGTTCGGGCCGCCGAGCGCCTCGTTGCGGACGCGGGTGCGGAAGACGACGTTGGGCACGGGATGGGCGGCAGGCATCATCAATCTCCTCTGATAAATTTAGAACAATTCAAAACTATAGCCTAACACGGCTCGACATAAGATCGCCCCCCACCCTGTTTCAACAATTTTTGTGATTTTTTTGCCCACCGGCGCGGCGCCAGGCCGTTGGCCTCTTTCGCGGCGCGGAACGCCGATGCTATACGATGCCAAGGGTTCGTTCGAAACCCCGTCCACAACTGGAGCCGTCATGGACATCAATGCCATCCCGATCGGCGATAATGCGCCCTATGAGCTCAACGTCATCGTCGAAATCCCCCTCGGCGGTAACCCGGTGAAGTACGAGCTGGACAAGAAGTCCGGCGCCATCTTCGTCGACCGCTTCCTGCACACGGCGATGTATTATCCGTTCAATTACGGGTTCGTGCCGCACACCCTGTCGGAGGACGGCGACCCGATCGACGCGGCGGTGCTCGGCCAGATGCCGGTGACGCCCGGCGTCATCATCCGCTCCCGCCCGATCGGCGTGCTGGTGATGGAGGACGAGGCCGGCATCGACGAAAAGATCCTCTGCGTGCCGGTCGACGCGCTGCACCCCTATTACGAGGACGTTTCCTCCTACCGCGAGTTGCCGAAGGTCCTGCGCGACCAGATCGAGCACTTCTTCGCCCACTACAAGGATCTCGAGGAAGGCAAGTGGGTGCGCGTCAAGCGTTGGGGCGAAACGGCGGAGGCCTGGGACCTGATCCGCGCCAGCATCCAGCGGGCGAAGAGCAAGGGCGACGTCGCCCCGCCCCCCGACCCGGATGACGACGCCAAGACCGCCTTCCAGCCGGAGAAGGACACCGCCGCCGGCGAGTGACTCCGCTCACCGACGGTTCGGTCCGTGTCGAAATGCCGCCGCGCGGCACCGTCGGTGGCGGTCAGGGCTGGCCCGACAGCGTGCGTTTGGGGTACTCCGCCTCTGGGGAAGGGGCCGCCGCGTCGCCACCGGTAGCGCTACGAAAAGGGGTAAGGCCGCCATGACGGTCACACTGACATCTCCCGCCTTCGCCGAGGGCGGCGAAATTCCCGCCCGTTTCACCTGCGAGGGTGACAATGTCTCGCCCGCCCTGGAATGGTCCGGCGTCCCCGAGGGCACCCGGAGCCTGGCCCTGGTGGTCGACGATCCGGACGCGCCCGACCCGAAGGCGCCGAAGACGCGGTATGTCCACTGGGTGCTCTACAATCTGCCGCCGACGGCGACCGGCCTGGCGGAGGCGGTGACGCCCGACGCATTGCCGGAAGGCACCGCCCAGGGCCTTAACGACTGGCGGCGGACCGGCTACGGCGGACCGTGTCCTCCCATCGGCCGCCACCGCTATTTCCACAAGCTCTACGCCCTCGACAGCGTGCTCGGCGGCCTCGGCTCGCCGACCAAGGCGGAGCTGGAAAAGGCGATGCAGGGCCACTTCCTGGAACAGGCGGAACTGTTCGGCACCTACGAGAAATCCGCCGGCTGACGGAACCGGGAGCGCCACGGCGATGGGCGTCAACGGCGCGCTGGCGTTCGGCCTGCAGGCGGCGCTGGCGCGGACCGGCAAATTCCAGTCCGGCGACGAAGACCGCGTCGAGGCCGGCGGCCGCTGCGTCGCCAACCTCGCCGAAGCCGTGCGCGACCTCGTCGACGCCTGACCGACATCGAAAATCCAGAAATTGGCCGGACTCAGAAGGCCAACGATAACCCGACCGTCCAGCCGTCGACATCCGCGCCGACGATCAGCGATGAGGTGAGACTAACCCCGTCGATCCCGCCGACGCCGTCAAGGCCGAACAGGCCGGCGCCGCCGCCGATCTCGAAGAAAAAGTCGAACCCGAGACCGCTATCCTCCTGCTCGCTCGGCAGATACGTGTTGGCCGCGTAGGTCATCCAGCGGACCGGACGCCCGAACAGGGTCAATGGCGTCGGCCCGCTGATCTCGGCACGCGACGTCAGAACGCCAAAGTTTCCCGACGTTTCGAGCACGCCGTCGGAGGCCGCGAAGGCGTGATCGTAGAAATGGTTGTAGCGGACGTTCGCCGAGACGTCGAAGCCGCCCGCCAAGCGTCGTTCGTAGAGCGCCTGCAGCGCGCCGCCGAGAACCAGCGAGTTGATCGTCGCGTCGGTGATCAGGTCCTCCGACGCCTCGTTGAGGTCATCGGCGAACGGCCCGTCGAAATCCCCGTCGGTGGTGATGCGCGAATACCCGGCGAGCAGGATCGGCCGCACCCGGATATCCTTCAGCACCGGCACGGTGGCGCCAATGCCCCCAAGCACCGAGTAGGTGTCGAACTCGACGTCGAGCTTGGTCTGCGGGCCGACACCGAGGAAATTGAAGTCCTCCGTCTCGTTGGCGCGCACATAGCTCAGCGTGAACTCGGTATAGGGGCGAACATCCGCCGCGACGGGCGCGAATTCGTAGAACAACGGCAGCTTGAACGTCTCGATCCGCAGATCGCTGCCCGGCTGGTGTTCGACATTGAAGACAGCGGTACTGACCCCCGGCGTCACCCCGAAGATGCTGAGCGACTGCAGCCCGTTGCCGAGTTCCGAGTCCTTGGCGCTGTTGCGGAACAGGTCGCGGAACAAGTCGGTCAGGCTCTGCGCCCGCGCCTCGTTCGCCGACGGCACCAGCACGGCGGCGCAAAGCGTCGCGGCGACCGATACCCGCCTCGCCGTCAACAGGGTGTTCACCGATCGTTCCGCCGTGGGCCGGCCCATCCGTCGACACCCTCGCAAAATTGATTCGCCGGGGATCCAAGAGGGGTTTTACATCGCACAAAACCTGCCATCCACGAAACCGCTATGTTCACCCCGCCGCCGCGCACCTGGGAGGATTTCATGCGATACGGCTTCGACGCCTAAGGTCGCCTTCGCTGGAACCAGCCGCCTGGAGCCGGTGTTGAGTCTGGACGGAGTGTTGATGAGGAGGAGGCGCCGATGCGATACATTCTTGGTTCGACCGTGCTGATCTTTCTGCTCGCGGCCG
>CAYWRP010000001.1:15734-117548 GCA_964460955.1 uncultured Rhodospirillaceae bacterium
GCGCCGATGCGATACATTCTTGGTTCGACCGTGCTGATCTTTCTGCTCGCGGCCGTCGTGGCGGCGGAGCGGCACCCCTGCTGGCAGGCGGCGGAGGAGCGTCTCCGCGACGCCGGTTTGAGTTTCGACGATCTCCAACGCGCCGACTGGATCCGGGTGACCCAATACGACGGCAGCCGGGTGACCGGCTATCGCCTCTACGCCAAACCGAAGGAAAACTGCCCGTCCGGCGACCTGGTGATCTCGATGACGCGTTATTGCCTGATCCAGAACGTCTACACCAGCGGCGAATGCCGGGTGCCGGGCGTCGAGGCCGCCGGCTGGGACCTGTTCTGACCGAAGGAGCAGACCCCGCCACCGAGCGGCGGAGCGGGCTTGCCATGTTAGGAAAATGCGCCTATGATGGCATCTCATGAGCGTGTCCGGCGCCGAATGAAATGACGACATCGACTATCAATGATTTCAATACCTTAGAGCCGGTTTTGACGACTTTTGACGACAAATGACGACATTCTTCGCCGCGCCATTTTTTAGTCAATCATTTCAATGATTTGCGCGACCTACGTGTCGTCAAAAGTCGTCAAAAGTCGTCATTTTCGGCGCCGCGTGTCGTCATTTCCGGGCCCGGCCGGATGACCGAGGTCGCCTTCTACCACCTGCAGACGGCACCCCTGGAACAGGCACTGCCGAAGCTGCTGGAAAAGACCCTGGCCGCCGGCAAGCGGGCGCTCGTCGTCGCCGGCTCCCCGGAGCGGGTGGAGGCGCTGGCGGCGCTGTTGTGGACCTATCAGCCGGACAGCTGGCTGCCGCACGGCACGCGTCAGGACGGTCACCCAGAGGACCAGCCGATCTGGCTCAGCGACGGCGTCGACGCCGCCAACGGCGCCGGCTTCCTGTTCCTCACCGACGGCGCCGACAGCCAGGACCTGGAACGTTTCGAGCGCTGCTTCGACCTGTTCGACGGCAACGATCCGGCGGCGGTGGCGGCGGCCCGCGAACGCTGGCGGGCCAGGCAGGCGGCCGGGCACACGGTCACCTATTGGCGGCAGACGGCCCAGGGCGGCTGGGAGCGGGCCCGCTGACGCCGCCCTTTCCCGGCGGGTATCATCCATGATTTAGTTGCCTTTTCCCGCCCACTCGTATGGTATGCGGGAAACGTTTTTTCAGGGGTTTCCAGGGACCGTCACCGGCTTCGACCATGGCCCGCCTTCGCATTGCCCGACTGGATCCGACCGCCTTCGTCCCTGCCGCCGAGACCGGCGACGCGGGAAGCATCCTCGACAACCATGGCGAGCTGGCCGCCCTGATCCGCCGCCATCTGCCGCCGCAGACGGCGTCGGTCCTCGCCCAGCCGCAGCGCTCCCTCGACGGCAGCGCGATGGAATGGTACTCCGACCTCGCCGGCCAGCCGACGCCGCTCGGCGACCTGCCGGCCGGCCAACGCGAGGCGGCGCGCGCCCTGCTCAATGACCGCCTGCGGTCACTGAACGAACTCGCCGACCGGCTGCCCGAGCTCGATCCCGCCGCCGCGCCGCTGGCCGACACCCTGCGCCGGGCACTCGCCTACCCCGGCGAGGAGACGGTCTACGTCGTCAACGGCCAGCCGGTGGTCGCCTTCTGGGGGCATCGACGACCGGATGCGCCGGCGGCCGGCCCGCCGGTCCCGCCTCCCGCCACCGCCACCGGCCCGGGTGCCGCGGCGGCCGGCGCGGCGATCGCCGGCACAACCCTGGCCGAGGGCGGAACCGCCGACGGCGAGACCGCCCGGCGCCGCCGCCGTCCGTGGTGGAAGCGCTGGTGGATCTGGCTGTTGTTGTTGCTCCTGCTGCTCCTCGCGCTGCTGTTCTGGCTATGGCGGGAGGGGTGCCTCGACGACTGGCTCGGCCTCGGAGCGGTGCTGCCGGAGCCGCCGGCGGTGATCGAGCCGGAGCAGCCGACGCCTCCCCCCGAGCCGGAACCGGAACCGGAACCCGAGCCGGAACCGGGCCCCGACGCGGCGCTGCTGGAGGACCTGGAGCGGGCGCGCGCCGAAGGCGCGGCGCTGGAGCAACGCATGGCCGAGCTCGAGCGGCGGCTCGCCGACCGGATCGCCGCCTGCGCGCCGCCGGAGCCCCTGGCGCCGCCGCAACCGCCGCCGGCCGAACCGCCGCCGCCGCCGATCGCCACGCCGAAGGCGAAACCGACGCCGCCCGAACGGCCGAAACCGCCGGAGCCGCCGAAGGTCGCCGAGGCGCCGCCGCCGACGCCAACGCCGCCGGCGCAGCAGAGGTGCCCCGGCGAACGGCCGCCCGAGGAGGCGCCGGACATGGCGATCGTCCTCGACTCATCCGGCAGCATGCGCCATCCGGCCAACATGAGCGCCCAGGACATCCAGCGCCAACTGGCCAACGAGCTGCTGCGCGGGCTGACCGGCGGCATGGTCCCCGGCATTCCCAGCGGCGGCCCGACGCGGATGGAGAAGGCGAAAACCGCGGTGCGCGGGGTCGTGCGAAGCCTGCCGTCGGATGTCGACGCCGGCCTCGTCGTCGTCGCCCGCTGCCCACGCGCCGACCGGGTCGGCATGTTCCCGCCCAGCCAACGTGGCCAGCTGATCGGTCACGTCGACCGGCTCCGGCCCTATCAAGGCACGCCGCTCGCCGATGGCGTGGCGAAGGCCGGCGGCATGGTCGACGGCGTCAAGGCGCCGGCGGTGGTCGTCGTCATCTCCGACGGCGAGGACTCCTGCGGCGGCAATCCATGCGCGGTGGCGCGCCGGCTCAAGGCGCAAAAGCCGCTGCTGAAGATCAACGTCGTCGACATCATCGGCAACAGCGCCACCGCCCGCTGCATCGCCAGCGCCACCGGCGGCCGGGTCCTGCGGCCGCAGAACGCCGGCGATTTCGAGGTGGCAGTGAAGAAGGCGGCGCAGGATGCCCAGGCGCCGGCGCACTGCAAGCCATGACCATGACGCCACGCGCCGCCGGCCGCCGCCGCCGATCCGGCATGCGCGCGCGCCCTTGCGGGCCGCCGCGTGAGCGCCGTAAACTGACATTTCCGTTCCGGGACTTGGTGGGGAGCACGATGTCAACGATACGCCCCGAGGGGTCGATCTCCGAGAGCCGCGCCGGCGTCCCGGCTGGGCGAGGTGGCGGATGAGCGGCGCCCTGCTGCGCTCCGGGACGCTGAAGGAACTCAATCCCCTCGGCGCCGTCGGCAATCCCGTCTACGCCGCCGCCAGTCAGCTGCGCGCCGCCATGCGCCGCCAACTCGGCCAGGACGTCGCCGACCTGTTCGCCATTCCGAAGCAGAACGAGGAAGGCAACGTCATCGACTGGTACGCGCCCTATCCCGGCGACGTCATCCCGTGGTCGGCGGCGACGGCGGACGAGCGCCGCCGGGCGAAGGAAACGCTGCTCGCCGCCCGCACGAGCCTGGCCGAGAAAAGCAGCACCCTGCAGGCCCATGAATCGACCGAGCAGCAGGTGTTCGGCCGGCTGCTGGCGGAAGCGACACAGATCCCCAACGACTCCCACGTCTACCTGGTCGACGGCCGCCCGGTGATGACCTTCTGGGGCTTCACCGAACAGAACGCGCCGGCGGACCGCGACGTGCTCGCCAACCTGTTCGTCGGCGAGGATGCCACGCCGATGCCGCCCCCCGCCGCCGCCACCGTTCCCGTCGAGCCGGTGCAGCCGGCGCAGGAGCCGGCGCGGCGCCGTTTCCTCGGCCTGCCGTGGTGGGCCTGGCTGCTGCTGTTGTTGCTGCTCCTGGCCCTGCTTCTGTTCGGCCTCAGCCAGTGCCGCGACGAGGCGGCACGGCTCGGCATCCCGTTCGTCGAGGCGCCGCGGGAGGAAACGCCGCCGGCCGAGCCGGGCGACGAGGTGCCGTTGGATGAACAAGGCCGGCCGCTGGTCATTCCGGAAGGGGGCAGGCGGCTCGATGACGGTCGGGTGGTCCCCGGCGACGAGGCCCTGGTCGTCCCGGGCGGCGACGTTGTGCCGGACGCGGAAACGGCTCCCGGCGACGATGTGGCGCCGGGCGAGCCGCCGCTCGCCGAGGATGCCGCCGAGACCCCGGGCGAAGAGCCGGCATTACCGGAGGAAGAGGCACCGCCGCTGCCCGACGGAGCGGCGGAAGAGCCGGCCGAGCAACCGGGCGAGGAGCCGGTCGAACCGCCGTTGCCGGAGCAGGCGACCGAACAGCCGCCCACGCCGCCGGCGCCCGAGGACGTGGTTCCCGCCGACCGGCAGACGCCGCCGCCCGGGCTGCCGTTGGAGATCCCCGAGGAGGCCGGGCAGTCCGGCGATACCGACTTCCTCAACGGCACCTGGCAGTCCAACACCGGCCTCGTCGACGACACCGGGCGGCCGGTGGACCTGCAGTACACGTTCGAGGACGGCCAGGGTAGGGCGACGCTGCGCCGCGACGACGGCTCCACCTGTTCCGGGCCGATGCAGGCACGCATGCAGGACGGGCGCCTGGTGATGCAGCACGGAGCGCTGCGCTGCCCCGACGGTTCCGAATTCAAGGGCTCGACCGTCGAGTGCACGCCGGATGCGAGCGGCCGCGCCGAGTGCGAGGGCCGCTATCCCAACGGCAATCGTTATCCCGTCGACATTTCCAAGGAGTCAGGCGGCTAGGTCGGCGATGCCATCCGAGGCACGGGCAAGGACATAGGGACTCTCATGCTGGCGCAAGTCGTGAAATTCGAGGAACAGGCCACCCTGATCATGAGCAGCGGCCTGCAGTTCATGGACTTCGGGCTGACCCTCGAGCTCAGGAAGGAGCAGGCGGGGGAGTTCCTGCGCCTCGATACCGGCCGGTCGCTGGCCCGCCTGGAATACAACGAACGGACCGAGAAGTACTACCATCCCGGCAACCCGACCGCCGAACGGCGCCCGGACCCGAACTTGTCGACGGCGATGGAAGAGTCGATCAAGCTGCTTGATGGCCTGTGGCTGCCAATTCCGGTGCTGCGCGCCAATCCCGGCCGCGATTTCGAGGACGGCCCCACCACATGGTCGCGGGCGCGTATCGTCACCCTGGCGCCGGGTGAGGATCTCAACGGCTTCACCCATCGGCTCACCCTCGCCTTCGACACCTCCGTGTTCGACGATGACGACGACACCGGCTACCTCGCGCCACGGCGGGACGATGTCAAGCGCGGCGCGCCGTTCCAGTTGGCCCACCGGGCCAACGAGATGGGCTGGTTTCCGGAGATCCCGTGGATCGTCGACTGGCTCGAGGAGGTCTTCCGCGAGAACGCGCCGATCCGCCTCGGCATGCCGGCCGAGGACATCCAGCCCGAGGTCGAGCGGCTGATGCACCACGCCCACTATCTCAACTTCCTCGCCCTGATCGGCGCTTACGCCAGGATCCCGGAGATCAAACTGCTCAGCAACCAGCCCGGCGACGTGCACAAGCCGATCCCCGTCGACATGGTGCTCGACGTCGGCAACTCGCGCACCTGCGGTATCCTGATCGAGGATCACCCGCAGGAACGCGAAGGGCTGCGCAAGCGCTACGAACTCGAACTGCGCGACCTGAGCCGGCCGCACCAGGTGTACGCCGAGCCGTTCGAAAGCCGCAGCGAGTTCGCCCAGGCCGCCTTCGGCAAGGAGCATTTCGCCTGCCAGTCGGGGCGCAATGACGCCTTCGTCTGGCCGACAATTTCGCGCGTCGGGCCGGAAGCGACCCGGCTCGCCAGCCGCCGGCGCGGCACCGAGGGCTCGACCGGCCTCTCCAGCCCGAAGCGCTACCTGTGGGACGAGGACCGCTACGAGCCCGGCTGGCGGTTCAATTCCGCCTACAGCCGCGGCGAGGTGGAGCCGCTGGCCACGGCGGCGCCATTCAGCAACCTGATCAACGAGACCGGCAGCGCGCTCTACAGCCTGCCGGAAGACGAGCGGATACCGGTATTCATGCCGCACTATTCGCGCAGCGCGCTGATGACCTTCATGCTGGCGGAGGTGCTGGTGCAGGCCTTGTGCCAGATCAACAGCCCGGCGCAGCGCCTCAAGCAGAGCCACTCCAACGTCCCCCGCCACCTGCGTCAGCTGATCCTCACCGTGCCGCCGTCGATGCCGAAACCGGAGCGGCAGATCTTCCGCGAGTGCATGCGCCAGGCCGTCGCGCTGGTCTGGAAGGCGTTCAACTGGCATCCCGAGGACGACGGGATCGACGAGGAGGGGCGCGACAAGGCGTGGCCGCCGTTTCCGGAGATCCAGACCCACTGGGACGAGGCGACCTGCGCCCAGGTGGTCTATCTGTTCAGCGAAACCCAGAACCACTTCGGCGGCCGGCCGGAGGACTTCTTCCGCGTCATCCGCCGCCCGCATCCCGGCGAGGAACCGAAGGCGCTGACCATCGCCTCGATCGACATCGGCGGCGGCACCACCGACCTGGTGGTCACCGACTACCGGCTCGACGCCGGGCGAGGCGGCAACGTCTCGATCCAGCCGGTGCAGCGGTTCCGCGACGGCTTCAAGGTCGCCGGCGACGACATCCTCCTCGACGTCATCCAGGCGTTCGTCGTGCCGACGATCAGCGACGCGTTGAAGGAATACGGCATCCGCGATCCGGCGCCGCTGCTTTCCCGGATGATCGGCTTCGAGACCCGCAACGTCCAGGAAAGCGTGCTCCGCCAGCAGCTCGCCCTGCAGGTGATGTATCCGCTGGGCCTGAAGATCCTGAAGGCGTACGAGCGCTACGATCCGGTGCTCGGCGACGACGCGCAGGCCTTCACCATCGGCGAGTTGCTGGGCGAGGCTGGGCGCCCCTCCGACCCGGTGCTCAAGTACTTTTCGGGCGGCGTCCGCGAGGAGGTCGGCGGCGGCCTCGAGCCGTTCGATCTGTTGTCGGTGCGGATGCCGATGAACCTCAACCAACTGCACGGGCTGTTCCTCAGCGACCGGATGGAAATCTGTAAGACGCTCAGGTCGTTGTGCGAGATCGTCTACCTCTACGACTGCGACGTGCTGCTGGTCACCGGCCGCCCCTCGCGGCTGCCCGGCATCCAGGCATTGCTGCGCGCCCTGCTCGCCATGCCGCCGGACCGCATCATCCCGCTCAACGACTACCGCACCGGCACCTGGTATCCGTTCCACAAGCAGGGCCGCATCGACGATCCGAAGACGACCGCCGCCGTCGGCGCCATGCTGTGCGTCCTCGGCCAGGGGCGGATCCCCAACTTCTTCTTCCGCGCCAACGTCTTCCGCGCCTACTCGACGGTGCGCAACATCGGCCTGATGGACACCAACAACATGATCAAGGCGGACGACGTCTACTATGCCGGCGTCAACCTCGACGACGAGAACTACGAGCTGCCGGACATCACCTTCGAGATGCGCGGCCGCATGACGCTGGGGTTCCGCCAGCTGGACGCCGAGCGGTGGGGCGGCAGCGCCCTTTACGTGCTCGACTTCGCCGACGAGAAGGCGCGGCAGAAGCTGTACGGCGCCGGCAGCGGCTCGGATGCCGTGTTCAACGTCGCCTTGCAGGAAGACAAGCGCCGCGGCGCCGAGCGGTTCAAGATCAAGTCCATCGAGGCCAGCGGCGGCCAGCGGGTCAATCCGAACGCGCTGCGCCTGCAACTGAACACCCTGAACACGGTCGGCGTCGGCGAAACCAGCTATTGGCTCGATACCGGCAGTATCGTCCGCTAGGAGGGAGGCCCGTTTGAGCGCGAGACCGGATACGCTTCATCAACGCTGCCACGACATCCTCGAGGGCTGCGGCGAGGCCATCGGCTGGGTGCGCGAGGTACGCGACAACTCGCCGCGCATCGAACGCGAGGCCGACGGCCTGATCGGCAAGCTCAGGCGGACGCGCAACCTCGCCCGCCGCCTCGGCGCCGCCGCCAAGCGGCCGATGTCGATCGGCTTCTTCGGCCTGTCGCAGGCCGGCAAGTCGTACCTCATTTCCGTCCTCGCCGCTGACGAGCGGGGCGAACTCGAGACCGACATGGACGGCCAGCGGCTCAACTTCATCGCCCACATCAATCCGCCCGGCGGCGGCAAGGAGGCGACCGGCCTGGTCACCCGCTTCACCCGCCACTCGGCCGAGGCGCCGAAGGGGTATCCGGTGGCGCTCACCCTGTTCTCGGAAGCCGATGTCGTGAAGATCCTCGGCAACAGCTTCTTCAACGACTTCGACCGCGAGACGGTGCGCTTCAACACCGCCCCCGACCACATCCGCCAGCACCTGGCGGGCCTCGAGAGACAGCGCCAACCCAACCCCACCGGCGGGATGACCGAGGACGACATGGTCGACCTGCTCGACTATTTCGAGCGGCGGTTCAAATCGTCGATGGAGCCGCTGATGGGCGACTTTTGGCCGACCGCCATCGACCTCGCGCCGTACCTGCCGGCGCGGGCGCGGGCCGAGTTGCTGTCGGTCCTGTGGGGCGAGATTTCGGAACTCACCGACGCCTATCTGAAGCTGCGCGACGGCCTCGCCGATGCCGGAAACGCGCGCACCGTCTACGCCACGCTCGACGCACTGGTGCAAAAGGACGCCGGCGGGGCGCTATCGCAGGCCGACAGCATCATGAACGTCGACATCCTGGAACGCCTCGGCAAGGACGACACTGATACCGTCGCCGTCCTGCCGATGGTCGGCGGCGAGGTGCTGCCGGAGGTCCGGCTGCCGCGCTCATACCTGGCGGCGTTGACGGCGGAAATGAATTTCTGCCTCGCCAACCCGCCGAAGGCGCGCATGCTGGAGACGGTCGACCTGCTGGACTTTCCGGGCTACCGCGGGCGTCTCGGCGTCGGCAGCATCGACGAGATTCGCAAGGCGGTGAACGACGAGGCCGCCGACCCGGTCGCCCAGCTGATCCTGCGCGGCAAGGTCGCCTACCTGTTCGAGCGCTACACCGAGGATCAGGAGATGAACATCCTGCTCCTGTGCACGCCGTCGCACAAGCAGATGGACGTCAACTCCATCGGCCCGGTCCTCGACACCTGGATCAAGTCGACCCAGGGCGCCAACGTCGAGGAGCGCGGCCACCGCAAGCCCGGACTTTGCTGGTGCATCACGATGTTCGATATGCGCCTGGCGCCGGTGCCCGGGCAGACAGTCGACATCATCCGCCAGATGTGGCCGGGGCTGATGAAGATGGCATTGCTCGAACGCTTCGAGCGCTACGACTGGGTGCAGGAGTGGGCGGCTGGCCAGCCCTTCGACAACATCTTCCTGGTGCGCAAACCGAAGATGGCCGCCGGCGTCATCGAGACGCGCGAGGAAGGCGGCGAGATCGCCATCGTGCCTGATCAGGTCGAGCGGATGCGGAACATGCGGGCGACGTTCGTCGAGGAACCGACGGTCGTCAAGCACGTCCGCGACCCTGGCGAGGCCTGGGATGCCATGCTCAAGCTCAACGACGGCGGCATGCAGCGCCTCAGTGGCTACCTTGAGACGGTGGCCGTCCTCGACATCAAGCTGAACCGCATCGCCGAGCAGATTGACAAGACGGTGGGCGAGTTGGTGGACGGCCGCCTCGGCCCCTACTATCTCGCCGAGGGCGCCGGCGAACTGGAAAAGAAAAAGAAGCTGGCGGAAGCGATCATCCAATCGCTGACCAGGCGCGCCGACCGCTTCGGCGAATTGCTCCACGCCCTGCAGCCGTCGGCCGAGCACCTGCGCGGCCTCTACTTGCGCGCCGAGACGGTGGACGAAGACGAGCAACCGGCGGGCGAGGCCGGCGCCACCCAGCCGGCGCCGGCCAACCCGCTCGGCGGCGGCCTGATCGACCTCGGCGGGTTCGAGAGCGAAGAGGCTCCGGCGGAGACGGCGGAGACGCAGTCCAACACCCGCACCGGCCGCGCCTGGCGGTTCGCCCGGGCGTCGATGAGCGACTGGATCAAACAGATCCGCGGCCTGCCGGACGACGCCGACATGCTGCGTTTCCTGGGCGTGCCGTCGGAGGCCCTGCAGGGGCTGACCGAGGAGATCATCACCGCCGTCGACCGCCACCGCATCGAGGACACCCTGGTCGACGCGTTGCACCGCGGCGAGGTGCAGACATCGACCACCCGCTCGCGTCTGGCCGACCAACAGGTTCTGGTGACGACGACGATCATCAACAATTTCCTCGACCAGCTGGGCTGCATGGATCTGCCGCCGGACCGGCGGCCGGCCTCGCGCGCCAACAAGGGGCGGCCCATCTTCGCGCCGCCGCCGCCCATCCCCGCCGGCGCGCTGCCGACGCTGCCGGCCAACCCGATCAACTACCCGGCGATCTACATCCTCGACTGGTTCGAAGCGTTCCGCGCCGTCGCCGAGGGCAACGCCGGGCATACCGCCGGCCGCGACATCACGCCGGAGCAGAATCGCAAGCTGGGCGAGATCCTGGGGCTTATCGCCGGCACCACCACCACCACCACCGCCGGCGGCGCGCCGGTCGCCGCCCGGGGGCGGTAAACGGAGGGGCGAGACGCCCGTGGAGGATCACCGGAGATGGCGCTGAAAGTCGAACTGAGCCAAGACGAGATCAACGGCCCTGGCTACGGGCGGCTGCGCCTCGAAGGCCTGGATCCGGGCGGCGGCGCCATCGGGATCTCCGTCAAGCGCAACCAGACCGGCGAACCGTTCCTTGGCGCCAACACGGCGTGGCACACCTCGGAGGTGTGGCAGGAGTTCTCCGAGTACGACACCGACAAGGGGACGGTGATCATCCCGGTCGGTCCGGAGTTCGTCGACCCGATCGTCGAGCTGCCGACGATGATGTTCCAGCTCACCGCGCGCACCGCAACGGCCAAGGAGACGGGCATCCTGCGCCAGCGGGGCCGCGTCCTCGCCAGCTCGGCGCGCGGGCCGGGGGAGACGGCGGAGGCGGCCCCGCCGCCACCGCCACCGCCGCCGCCTCCCGAGCCAGAACCCGAACCCGAACCCGTGCCCGAACCGGAGCCGGAGCCGAAGCCCATCGTCAGTCCAACGCCGCCCGAGGCACCCGAACCGAAGAAGCGTGGCCTGGCGCCGATCCTCATCGCCGCGGCGGTGGCGATGCTGATTATCGGCGGCGGTGCGGCGTGGTACTTCTGCGCCATCCCCGGCCTCGAGGGACCGGCCTGCCAGGCGCCCGAGGAGCCGGTCGCCGAACCGAAGGCGCCGGCGACCGAAGAACCGGCAACCAGCCCGCCGGAGACGGTCGAACCGACCACCCCCGAGGGCTTCTACGACCGCGCGGTGGCGCTGGAAAACGAAGGCAAGCTGAGCCAGGCCCGGGTCTACTACGAGGCGGCCGCCGATGTCGGCCACATCGAAGCGACCAAGCGCCTCGCCCGCATGTACGACCCCGAGACCTGGTCGGCGGAAAGCAGCCCCGAGCCGCAGCCCAACTGGGAGACGGCCACCTACTGGTGGGAGAAGGCGGCGCGCGCCGGCGACGTAGAGGCGATGGTGATGGCCGGCCGCGCCATCTGCAATAACAGCGAGTTCGATGTTGAACGCCGCAACGCGCGCGAATATCTCGAGAAGGCGGTCGCGGAAGGCAACGCGGAAGCCGAACAACTGTTGAGCCAATGCCAATGATGGAAAAACACGCCCGGCTTTTGCGTATCGCGCTGCTCCTGGCGGCGGCGGTGGGGCTCCTCGGCCTGCTGTTTGTCGGCTGGCCGGCGGCGGCGCAGGGCCGCACGCCGCTCCTCATGGACGGCAAGCAAACCCTTTATCAGCGCGTGCTGTCCCGCCCCGGCGCCGAGGTGGTCGACCAGCCGGGCGGCCAGGGCGGCACCCAGCAGCCGGCGTTGACCCGGTTCTACGTCTATGCCCGGCAGACCGTCGGCGGCGGCGAATGGCTTGAGGTCGGCGTCAACCGGCGTGGCGACACCGTGGGCTGGATCGACGCCGCCAGGACGGTGCCGTGGAAGCAGCAGATGACGCTGGCCTTCACCAACCCGGCGAGGCGCGAACGGACGCTGATGTTCAAGGACCGCGAGACGCTGGTCGACATCTGGGAATCGGAGGCGCCCGGCAAGGTCGTCGAGCCGATCCGCGAGAAGGTGGTCGCCGGCAAGCCCGATGAGCGGGTGGTCTCCATCGAGCCCGACACCTTCATCGACATCTCGAAGAAGTTCTACCTGCTGCCGATCCTGCAGGCGGAAGAGATCTGGACCTACGCCGACGAGCCGGTGCGCGTCCTCGAGATCGCCTCCGTCAGCGCCAGCGCCGACGAGGCGCCCGCCGAGCCGACGGCCAGTGCGCCGGAACCGCCGAAAACGAACCTGTTGCGCGAGTTCAATGCCGCGCTGGTGTTCGTCATCGACACGACGATTTCGATGGGCCCCTACATCGAGCGCACCCGCGAGGCGGTAAGCCGCATCTATGACCGGGTCGAGGCGGCCGGGCTGAAGGAAAAGGTGAAATTCGGCCTCGTCGCCTACCGCTCCAACGTCGAGGCGGTACCGGGGCTGGAATACACCTCGCGCCTCGTCGTCAGTCCCAACAACGTCAAGGGCGGCCAGGATTTCCTCGACCGGATGCGCGACGTCGAGCCCGCCTCGGTGTCGTCCAGCAAGTTCAACGAGGACGCCTACGCCGGGCTGATGACGGCGCTGAACGAGATCGACTGGAACGCGTTCGGCGGCCGCTACGTGGTCCTCGTCACCGACGCCGGCGCTCTGCCCGGCGGCGATCCGCTTTCCGGCACCGGGCTCGACGCCGAGCAGGTGCGCCTCGAGGCGCAGCATCGCGGCGTCGCCCTTTACGCCCTGCACATGAAGACGCCCGCCGGCAAGCGCAATCATGGCGAGGCGGAAAGTCAGTACACGACGCTGTCGCGCCACCCGCTGGTCACCAATCCGCTCTACTACGGTGTCGCCGCCGGATCGGTGGATCAGTTCGGGAGCATCGTCGACAGCCTCGCCGAAGCCATCGTCCGCCAGGTCAACGCCGCCGCCAAGGGCCAGGCAGTGCCCGGCAGCGCCCGCACGGCGGACCCGGCGAGCGCGCCGACAGAAGAGCCGAAAACCGAGGAAGAGCGGATCGAGCAACAAGCCGAACTTCTCGGCCACGCCATGCAGCTGGCCTATCTCGGCCGGCGGCAGGGGACGGAAGCACCGGACCTGTTCAAGTCGTGGATCTCCGACCGCGCCTTCGCCCAGCCGACGGTGGCGACCACCGACGTCCGCGTGCTGCTGACCAAGAACCAGCTCAGCGACCTGCAGCAGGTCCTGAAGAGCATCCTCGACGCCGCGTCCGCCTCGCAGACCGGCGCCAAGGACTTCTTCGGCAGCCTGCGCTCGGCGGCGGCGGTGTTGGGGCGCGACCCCAACGCACTGACCAGCGCCGACGCCAAGAAGATCAGCGACCTCGGCCTGCTCGGCGAGTACCTGGAAGACCTGCCCTATCGCAGCGACGTGATGACCCTCGACCAGGATACCTGGACCAGCTGGTCCGACGACCAGCAGGCGGCGTTCACCAACAAGCTGCGCCGCAAGCTGCGCCTGTATCAGCTCTACCATGACGATGTCGACCGCTGGGTGTTCCTGGCGGAGGGCAGCGACCCCGGCGAGAGCGTCTATCCGGTGCCGCTCGACGCGCTGCCGTGACCGCGCCGGCGGCCGCCGAGCCGATCCTGACGGCGACCGGCCTCGCCCGCCGTCGCGGCGAAGGGGCGCAGGGTTTCCTCCTCGAAGTGCCGGCGTTGACCATCCAACGCGGCCAGGCCGTCGCGCTGACGGGGCCTAGCGGCTGCGGCAAGAGCACGCTGCTCGACCTGCTCGGCCTCGTCCTGCGCCCGGACCGCGCCGAGACCTTCCGCTTCGATCCCGACGCCAACCGCGACCCAACCCCCAAGTCCATCGATCTCGCCGCCGGCTGGCGGACCGGCGGCGCCGACCGGCTGGCCTCGGTCCGCGCCCGGCATATCGGTTACGTGCTGCAGACCGGCGGCCTGCTGCCCTTCCTCTCCGTTGCCGCCAACATCCGGCTTTCGCGGGCGCTGCTCAGGCTCGGCGACGACGACGCCTACCTCGACCGGCTGATCGAGACGCTGCGCATCGGCGGCCTGCTCGCCAAGATGCCGCGCGCGCTCTCCATCGGCGAACGGCAGCGGGTGGCGATCGCCCGCGCCCTGGCGCACCGCCCGGCGCTGCTGCTGGCCGACGAGCCGACGGCGGCGCTGGACCCAAACCACGCGGTGACGGTCATCGAACTCCTGCTCGCCCTGGTCGCCGAGAACGGCATCACGGCGGTGATCGTCACCCACGACTGGGACCTGGTGAAGAGTTTTGGCCTGCGCGAGATCCGCGCCGAGCCGACCACCGCCGCGGCCGGCAGCGCCACCCGGTTCAGGGGCTGAGGCGATGTCGCCGCGTCCGCCCGCCGCCGTGACGTCGCCGTCGCCCCGCCAGTGGGACACGCTGATCAAGCTGGCGTGGCGCGATGCCTGGCACGAGTGGAAGATTTCGCTGTGCCTAGTCCTGGCGTTGGCCGCCGTGCTGAGCCCGTTGCTGGTCCTGTTCGCGCTGAAATCGGGGATCGTCACGACGCTGGTCGGCCGCCTCAAGTCCGATCCGCGCAATCTGGAGATCGTTATCGTCGGCAACAGCAAGCTGCGGCCGGCCTGGTTCGCCGACCTCGCCGACCGGCCGCAAGTCGGCTTCGTCGTCCCGCGCACCCGCTCGCTCGCCGCCACCGCCGACCTCGTCGCGCCGGACCGGACGTTTCAGTCGGCCGTCGATCTGCTGCCGACCGCCGCCGGCGATCCGCTGCTCGGCCCCGAGGCGGCGATTCCCCAGGCGGCCAACGAAGTCGCGCTCTCGCATGGACTGGCCGGCAAGCTCGACGTGGCGGCCGGCGATCCCCTCACCGCCATCATCCAGCGCAACCTCGAGGGCGAGAAACAGCGCCTTCGCCTCGATCTGACCGTCGTCGCCGTGCTGCCGGAGGCGGCGTACGCCGGCGATGCCGCCTTCGTCACCGAACCGTTGCTGGTGGCGGCGGAGGACTATCGCGACGGCTACGCGCTGCCGGCCCATGGGGTGGACGACGGCGCCGCGAAACCGGACCGGCCGCGCGCCTTCGCCAGCGCCCGGCTGTATGCCAGCGGTCTCGACGACGTGGCACCGCTGGCGGAGTGGCTGCGCCGAGAGGGGCTGGAGGTGCGCACCCGCGCCGCCGAGATCGAGGACGTGCGCGCCATCGACCGGGTGTTGACCTTTCTGTTCCTCGTCATCGCCGTTCTGGGCTCGTGCGGGTACCTGATCTCGCTCGCCGCCAGCCTGTGGGCCAACGTCGACCGCAAACGGCGCGATCTGGCGCTGCTGCGCTTGATCGGCTTTCGCGCCCGGGCGATCATGCTGTTCCCGGCGGCGCAGGCGGCGGTGGTCGCGGCGGGCGGGATCGTGTTATCGTTACTGGCCTATGGGGGTATTGCCGCGCTGCTCAATGCCGTGCTCGCCGAGAACCTGGCGCGCGATGAGTTCGTTGCCCGGTTGCGCCCCGAGGACGCCCTGCTGGCGGCGCTGCTGACGCTGGTCGCGGCGCTGGTCGCGTCGGTGCTCGGCGGCCTGCGGGCGGCGCGTATCGACCCGGCGGAGAGTTTACGCGATGTCTAGACGGATCTTGGCTTTTTCGGCGCTTCTCGCCTTCCTCGTCGCCGCGGCAGGTGGCGCGATGCCGGCGGCGGCGGCGGCGGAGATCACCTGGGAGGAGCGCTACTACAATCCGCGGCCGCTGGAGGGCGACGTCGTCCTGCCGATGCCGTGCGGCGGCGCGATGACCTTCCGCCGCGTCGTCGTGCGGCCGCAGGGCGGCACCGGCCCACTCAGCGACCTGCCGGTGAGCCTCGGCGACGTCGACGAGGACAAGGGATACGCCGAAAGCCTGCGCCCGGCCTACATCGCCGGCAGCTTCACCGCCGAGGAAGACGGCGCCCGCTACTTCCTGCTCGGCAAATACGAGATCAATGAACTGCAATACGAGGCGCTGAGCGAACCGGAGTGCCCAGAAATCTCCCGCCGCAAACGCCTGCCGCAGGGGGAGATCTCCTGGATCGACGCCGTCGACGCCGCGCATGCGTACTCGACCTGGATCCTCGCCGAGGCGCTCGATACGCTGCCGGTGGAAGGCGAGCAGCCCGGTTTCATCCGCCTGTCAACGGAGGCCGAGTGGGAATTCGCGGCGCGCGGCGGCAACGCGGTGGCGCCGTCGGAATTCCGCATGCGCAGCTTTCCGATGCCGGACGGGCTGACCCAGTACGTCTGGTTCTCCGGCACCCGATCGGCCGCCGGCAAACCTCGGCCGATCGGACTGTTGCAACCCAATCCGCTTGGCCTGCACGACATTCTGGGAAACCTCAGCGAGATCGTCTTCGATCCGTTCCGCCTCAGCAAGGTGGCGCGCCTGCACGGCCAAGCCGGCGGCTACATCGTGCGCGGCGGCAACTATTTTACCGCCGAGGCCGATATCCGCTCGTCGCACCGCGAGGAAGTGCCGTTCTACCGCGACGCCAAGCCGTGGCGCAGCAAGACCACCGGATTCCGCCTCGCCGTCGTCGCGCCGGTGATCACGTCGAAGGACAAGCTGCGCGAGATCGAGGCCGCATGGGCGAAGCTCGGCACGCAACCGTCGCCAAGCGGCGAGGCGGAGTCGCCCTTCAAGCTGCCGGACGGCGAGAGCATCGAAAACCCGGTCGAGGAGTTGGGCGCGCTGGCCGAGGCGACCGACGACGAAGCGCTCAAGGACCGCCTGAAAAACCTGCAGCTGGCCTTCCGCGAAAGCTTCCAGGCGCGCGACGAACAACGCGACCGGGCGGCCGGCGCGGCGATGCGACTGGGCACATTCCTGTGCAAGAAGTTGCACGACGACGGTGGCTTCGTCGACACGTTGCGGGATCTCCACGAGGGATGCGTCGAACGCTCCGGCGCCGACGACGAGACATGTCAGCGGCGCCAGGCAAGCCTGCGGGCCAATGAGGCGGTGCTGTTTGACAATCTGCGGTACTACGCGGATACCGTTAAGGGGACCGGCGAAGATTACGGGCAGCGCGTTCTCGATCAGCAACTGGCGCGGTACCGGGACCAGTTGACCGCCAGCGACGTCGAAAGCTTGATCCCCTTCGCCGAACAGTTCCATCGGCAATCGCTTCGCATGCGCGCCGAGAAGCGGATCGAGCGGACGCGGTGGTTCCGTGAATGCCAGGGTATCTCGAACTAGGCGGAGTGACGAAGGTGGTGGAAAGCACTTCGAAGGGTCGACGCGGATTGGCCATGGCGGTGGCGGCCCTGCTGTTCGTGACGGCCTGTTCGCAGAATCCGATGTCAAGCCGACCGCTCTCGCCGGACGAACAGCAATTGCGCGAGGAGTCGCAGGTCTTCAACCGCACCGTCCTCGAATGGACATTGGCGCTGTGCGGCGCGGGCGCGCTCGCCGGCCTCGCCGCCGGGCGCAATCTGCAATCGGTGCTGATCGGCTGCGGCGCCGGCGCGGTGGTCGGCTTCGGCGCCGGGTACTACGTGGAGCAGAAACGCAGCTCCTACCGCAATACCGAGCAGCGCCTCGACGCCATGATCGCCGATGTTCAGGACGACAATCAGCAACTGCAAAGAACACTGGCGGCGACGCAAAAAGTTGTTAAAGCTGATATGGCGAAGATCGAGCGAATCGATCAGCAGCTCAAACAGGGAGAAATCACCGCCGCGCAGGCACAAGAGCGGATGCGCGCGGTCGACGAAAATCGGGAATTTTTGGAGGAGACGTTGGCCAATTTAAAGGAAAGGCGCGATGAGTGGCGACGCATCGCCTACGAGACCCGCAACGAGGGCTCGTCGCAAAAGCAGGCCGAAATGCGCCGCGAAATCGACAACCTGGAACGGCAAATCGCGCAGCTCGAAGGCGAGTTGGACACGCTGGTCCAACGCCGGGAAATCTCGCCGGTCGCCTGACGCGAGCCTACCCTCACGCGGAGAAGACGTCATGGCAGGAAGACGATGGATCTGGCTGGTGCCCGTGATGGCCCTGGCCGCCGGCGGCTGTGCCGGCAATTGCGATCCCAACACGACGCAAGGCCTGGCCGCCGGGGCGTGCCTGGCGATGGGCGACGACGGCGGATTTTCCGGCCGCCAGAAGGAAAAGCAGCAGGAACTGGCCGACCTTCGGCTGCAGAACGCCGAACTGAAGGGCGAGATCGCCGACGCCGAGACCGCGCTCTACACGGTTCAGCAGAATCGCCAGTCCGCCGAGCGGCGCCAGGCCGAGCAGCAGCGCGAATTGGCGCGGTTGAAGGAGCGGGAAGCCGCCAGCGCCGGGCGCAACGCCGAGCTGGAACGCCAGATCGCCGAGCTGGAGAAGGAGCTGGCGCGGGCGAAAAATCAGACCAACGACTTGAGTTCGGAAGAAACGGCGCTCAAACGCCAGCTCGCCGACCTGCAAAGCCAGGAACAGGCACTGCAGGCGGACATCGAAGCGGTTTCCAACACCCCTTGAGCCCGCTGCCCGGCCGGCAGTCTACTCGGTGCACGGCTCCCGCTTGACGTTGACGGCAACGCCGTTCTGGCGGAGGAAGCGAATGATATCCGGGCTGGCGATGGCGAAGCCGGCGTTCTGACCCTGCTTGGCGCTGACGTTGATGAAGGTGTTGGCGCCGACCACCCGGCCGCAGCGGTCGACCAGGGGTCCGCCGGAATTGCCGCCGGAAATGGCGGCGGTGTGGGCGATGGTGGCAAGCCCTTGGCCTTGCGGCTGGATGGCGCTGATCTCGCCGCCGCTGAAGCCCAACTCCGGCATCGCCGCCATGTCGCCGCGGGTCAGCCTCAGGAAAGACTTGTCGGTACCCAACAGCAGGGCCGGATAGCCGGCGGCGATCACGTTTTGCAATTGTACCGAGGACGAGGTCAGCGCCAGCGGATTGGCGATGTTCGCCCCGGGGACGTCGAGCAGGGCGTAATCGGCCGTCCCCGGCGCCTTGCCGCGTTCCTTGGCGATCACCCGCGCGCGCATCGGCCGCCCCGTGCCATAGCCGACGACATGGACGACGCCGTCGCCAGCCGAGGCGATGACATGCTGGTTGGTCATCACCTTGTCGGGGGCGACGAAGAAGCCGGACCCGGTGCCCTTCGGCGCCAGCACCAGAACCGCGGCCTGCTTCAGGTTGGCGACCATCTGGCGTCGGCTCAGGGGCTGCGTCGTCGCCTCGGTGGCGGCGGGTAATGGCGGCGGCAGCGCGGCCGTCTCGGTCTCTCGCCGACCCGGCGAAGGCGCGTCGCCGGCCTCCTCGGGCACGGCGGCCGGATCGGCGGCAGCGTCGCCGGGAACGGGCGCCAGTTCCTCCGCCGGCGTGGCGCGCGGCTGCAGTTCCTGGGGACGGACGAGGAGGGCCATGGCGTCGGGGTTGGCGCAGACGTCGCCATCGAGGGCCTGTTCCAGCGCGGCGAGGCGCTCGTTCAGGGCCTGGTTGCGATCCCGCTGCACGCGCAACTCGCGCTGAACGGGCGCGTTGGGGTCGTCCGTCGCCGCCGGCGGGCTCGGCGCGTCCATCGTCTGCGCCGCCGCCGGCACGCCCATCGCCCCCCCGGCGACCCATAGCGCCACGCCGACCCATGCGCTTCGCAATCGCTCGGTTCGCATCTCGATCCCCGTCCTCCATTGCGTCCTGGCAGGCATCGCTGGTCCGGCGCCGGCCGCGCCGACACCGCACAAGCCACTGTTCGCGGTCAAGAAAACATCACCCGCCCGGCGCTGGCAAGCCGCTTCGCTGGCAGCCGGCTGACTGCCGGCGACGGGCAGCACGTGGTAACCGGGAAACGGTTCGAAACGAAACGTGACTTGGTTGCGCGGAATGCCGATTTTTAATGATTACAGAGACCATTAACGAAGGAAACCGGACAGCGCGTGTACGCCTATTTTCGACCCAAGACCCGTGACGAAGCGGTCGCCATTCTGCGCGACGGCCCCTGCCGGATCGTCGCCGGCTGCACGGACTATTACGCCGCGCTGCCGCGGCCCGACGACACCGCGCGGTTTCTCGATCTGACGCAGCTTCACGACACGCGGGGGATCTCCGAGACGGCGACCGGTTTGCGCATTGGCGCGCTGACTCCCTGGTCGGAGATCGCCCTGGCCACGCTGCCGCCGGGGCTCGATGCACTGAGCCAGGCGGCGCGGCAGATCGGTGGCGTGCAGATCCAGAATGCCGGCACGCTGGGCGGCAACCTCTGCAACGCCTCGCCGGCCGCCGACGGCGTGCCGCCGCTGCTCATCCTCGACGCCGAGGTCGAGTTGCTCGGCCCGCGTGGCGCGCGCCGCATGGCCCTCGCGGACTTCCTGGTCGGCAACCGGCGGACCCGACTCGCCGCCGATGAGTTCATGACGGCGATTCATGTCTTCCCGCCGCAAGGACGCCACGCGTCGGCGTTCGAAAAACTCGGCGCCCGCGCTTATCAGGTGATCTCGATCAGCATGGTCG
The DNA here is from genome assembly GCA_964460955.1 of uncultured Rhodospirillaceae bacterium. Classification (GTDB taxonomy): domain Bacteria; phylum Pseudomonadota; class Alphaproteobacteria; order Rhodospirillales; family Defluviicoccaceae; genus Defluviicoccus. Next base: position 36,121 of record CAYWRP010000001.1, read on the forward strand.
CCATGCTGCTGGAAGTCGACGCGCGCCACCGCGTCATCCGCGCCGCCGTCGCCGTTGGTGCCTGCTCGGCGACGGCGCAACGGTTGCCCAACCTGGAAGCCGCGCTGACCGGCCATGCCCTCGACACGGCGACGCTTCTCGAAATACCGATCGCGCCGCATCTCGGGCCGCTGGCGCCGATCTCCGACATCCGCGCCACCGCCGAGTACCGGCTGGACGCCACGGTGACGCTGAGCCGCCGCGCCATCGTCCGTTTGCGGGAGGCGCTGGCATGAACCTGATCCCGACCCAACCGACGATTTGCTTCCGCCTTAACGGCACCGACCGGCATCTCGCCGCGCCGCCGATGCGCCGGCTGACGCAGGTGCTGCGCGAGGATCTGGGCCTCAAGGGCACCAAGGTCGGCTGCGATGCCGGCGACTGCGGCGCCTGCACGGTGTTGATCGACGGCCAACCTGTGTGCGCCTGCCTGACCCCGGTGGCGCAGGCGGAAGGGCGCGACGTCGTCACCGTCGAAGGCCTCGGCGCCACCGGCAAGCTGACCGCGCTGCAGGCCTCTTTCCACTTCCATGGCGCCGCGCAGTGTGGCATCTGCACCCCCGGCATGCTGATGGCCGCCGCCGCCCTGCTCGACCGTACACCTCAGCCCAGCGAACAGGAAACGATGGACGCACTGGGCGGCGTTCTCTGCCGCTGCACCGGCTACCGCAAGATCATCACGGCGGTGTGCACGGCGCACCGCTTCGCCACCCAGGACCTCCGCGTCACGGACCTCGGCGAGGCGGGAACGCCGGCGATGCGCGTCGACGGCATTCCCCGCGTCGACGGCACCGAGCGGTTCGGCGACGACGTGGCACCGGTCGACGCGCTGTGGCTCCGGATCGTCCGCGCGCCGGTCGCCGCTGGCCGCTTCGAGCTGGGTGACCTGGAAGCCTTCCGGCGCCACCATCCCGGCATCGTCACCGTGCTCACCGCCGCCGACATTCCCGGCGACAACGCGCACGGGGTGATCCCGTCATTTCGCGACCAGCCGGTGTTCGCCGATGGCCGGGCGCGGTTCAAGGGCGAGGCGTTCGCCGCCGTCGTCGGCGACGCATCAGCGGTCGCCGCGTTGGACGACGCCGACTTCCCCGTCACCTGGCATGAAGAGGCGGCGCTGACGACGGTCGACGCCGCACTCGATCCGCAAGCGCCGCGGCTGCATGCCGACCGGCCCGGCAACGTCCTGGTGCGCGGCCATCTCCGCCGCGGCGACGCCGATGGCGCGTTGGACACCGCCGACGTCGTCGCCGACGCCACCTTCGAGACGGCTTTCGTCGAGCACGCCTACATCGAACCGGAGGCCGGCTTCGCGCGCCGCGTTGGCGACCGCGTCGAGGTCCATGTGACGACGCAGACCCCCTACATGGACCGCGATGAAATCGCCCGCGTCCTTGGTCTGCCGGCCGACCGGGTGCGCCTGGTGCCGACCGCCTGCGGCGGCGGCTTCGGCGGCAAGCTGGACATGTCGGTACAGCCCTACCTGGCGCTCGCCGCCTGGCGACTGGACCGTCCGGTGCGCTGCCTCTACACGCGGCCGGAATCCATGGCGACGACGACCAAGCGCCATCCGGCGCGGATGCGGGTCGCCATTGGCGCGGGCGGCGACGGCACGCTGACGGCGATGCGGTTCGAGGCGGATTTCAATACCGGCGCCTACGCCTCCTGGGGGCCGACGGTGGCCGGCCGCGTGCCGGTGCACTGCTCGGGGCCCTATCGACTGCCGCATGTTACCGCCCGCACTCGCGCCGTGCTGACCAACCTGGCCCCCTCGGGCGCCTTTCGCGGCTTCGGCACGCCACAGGCGGCGATCGCCACCGAGAGCCTGTTGGACCAGATCGCCGACCGGCTCGGCCTCGACCGCCTGGAATTCCGCCTCCGCAACGCCCTGCGCGCCGGCGACACCACGCCGACGGGCCAAGTCCTCGACGCGTCGGTCGGCATCGCCGCCTGCCTCGAGGCGCTGCGCCACCCGTGGGCGGAGGCGCGCCGCCGGGCCGCCGAGCGTAACGCGGCGACAAAGGTCACGCGGTGGGGCGTCGGAATCGCCTGCATGTGGTACGGCTGCGGCAATACCGCGCTGTCCAACCCGTCGACGATCCGCCTCGCGCTGAAGAACGACGGCACGCTGGTGCTGTATCAGGGCGCGGTGGACATCGGCCAGGGATCGAGCACCGCGCTGGCGCAGATCGTCGCCAGCGTCATCCGCACCGACCTGGAGCGCATCCACCTCGTCGGCGCCGATACCGACCTGACGCCGGATGCCGGCAAGACCTCGGCGTCGCGCCAGACATTCGTTTCCGGGCGCACGGCGATGCTGGCGGCGGAGGACCTCAAGCGCCAGTTGCTGCGCTGGGCCAATGCAGGCGAAACGGCGGCGCTGCGCCTCATCGGCGCGACGGCGATCGCCCGACACGGCCGCGAGACCCAGGCGATCGACCTCGCCGCGATACCGGCGGGCGACGACGGCGTCGTCCTGACGGCGCAGGCGACCTTCGATCCGCCGACGACGACGCTCGACGAGAACGGCCAGGGGTCGCCCTACGCAACCTACGCCTTCGGCGCCCAGATGGCGGAAGTGGCCGTCGATCTGGAACTTGGCACTGTCAAGGTGATCGGCATGACCGCCGCCCACGATGTCGGCAAGGCGATCAACCCGCAACTCATCGAGGGCCAGGTCGAGGGCGGCATCGCGCAGGGCATCGGCATGGCGCTGATGGAGGAATATGTCCCCGGCCGCAACGACAACCTGCACGACTACCTCATTCCCACCGTCGGCGACGTGCCGCCGGTCAAGACCCTCCTCATCGAGGACGCCGAGCCGCTGGGCCCGTTCGGCGCCAAGGGGGTGGGCGAGCCGGCGCTGATCCCGACGGCGGCCGCCATCCTCAACGCCATCCGCGACGCCACCGGCGTGACCATCGCCCAAGTTCCGGCGACGCCCGACCGCGTGCGCGCCGCCCTGCGCGCCGCCGGCAAAGTCTAGAGCGCGATGCCCCGGCCCGCCGATGACGACCTGGTCGTCTGCGACGCCTGCCCGGTCAAATGCCGGATCAAGCCGGGGGCCAGCGGCGCCTGCGACCGCTACGCCAACGCGGATGGCCGGCTGGTCCGCCTCGATCCGCTGGTGATCGCCGAACGCGCCGCCGAGCATCGCAGCCCGATGGTGCCGTTTCTCAGCGGCGACGAGTGGGACGGCGCGCTGGTCCGGCCGGCCGACCGCTTCGTCACCGGCATCGGCGCCGGCACCACCTACCCCGACTACAAGCCGGCGCCGTTCATCGTCGCCAGCGAACACCGCGGGGTCGACATGGTGACGGTGGTCACCGAGGGCATCTTCAGCTACTGCGGGGTGAAGGTGAAGATCGACACCGACCGCCACGTCGGCCCGGAAGCGGCGACGGTCACGGCGGACGGCGAGCCGGTGGGGCACGTGACGACCGCCGAATACGGCTCGCAGATGCTGGCGCTGGGCGGCGTGCGCCACCTCACCGGCGGCGGCAAGCGCGAGGGGCAGATCACCTGCGAGACCATGCTGGCGCTCTGCAACAAGCAGACGGTAACGCTGCGGATCGACGGCGGCGCCGAGATCGTCGTCGAGGCCGGCCAGCCGCCGGTGATCGACGGCGTGCGCGAGGAACGGATGCGGGTCGGATGCGGGTCGGCGACCATCGGCATGTTCGCGCCGCGGTGGAAGGATCGCGTCGACGAGGTGGTGGTGGTCGACGACCACATCACCGGCGTGCTGTCCGAACACGAGGCGGGGCGCTACCTCGACATCGCGCCCACCGGCATCCACGTGCGCGGCCGCCGCTCGACGCCGGGGCGCTACTTCCGTGTCGCCGAGCCGGGGCCCGGCTGGGGCGGCACCGATATCACCGACCCGCTGGAGATCCTCGGCCCCTTCAACCGCCAGCGGGCGCGCCCCGGCCTCACCATGCTGATGGTCAGCACCACCGGCGACGACGCCCGCTATTACGTCCTCGACGAAGCACTGGCGCCGGTCCCCGCCGACATGCCGGCCGACCTCGCCGAGACGGTCGAGCTGATCCGCGACAACTGCGAGCCGGCGCGGTGCTCTGTCCTGTTCATGGCCGGCGCCGGCGGCTCGCTGCGCGCCGGCGTGACGCGCAATCCGGTGCGGCTGACGCGCTCGGTGAAGAACGCCCTGGTCTACGTCAGCGCGGGTGGCGCGCCGGCCTACGTGTGGCCCGGCGGCGGTATCACCTACATGGTCGACGTCTCGCGGATGCCGGATGGCTCGTTCGGCTACGTGCCGACACCGGCCCTGGTGGCGCCCATCGAATTCACGCTGCGGCTCGAGGACTACCAGGCGCTCGGCGGCCACATGGACCACATCGTGCGCGGCGTCACCGCCAACGGCCGCGAGAAACCGATCCGCTGGCACGCCGCCAACCCGTGGCCGCTCGACCCGCTGCATTTCCCCTGGGGCACGTCGTGAGCTGGGAACGACCCGCGCGGCGGATGCTCGCCGATGGCCGGCGCGTCCACTTCCGCCACGGGCCCATCGACCTCGTCATCGAGGCGTCGGGCACCGAGCCCGAGGTTGGCGAGGCGTACGCGCAGGCCTGGGCGCGGTTCCAGACCATCCTTGAGGAACTGGTCGCCGAACTGCCGCTGCTGCGCCAGCCGGTAACGCCCGGCAGCCGGCTTGACGGCGCGGTCGCCCGGCGGATGTTGGCGGCGGTGGCGCCGCATGGCGGCCAGTTCGTCACGCCGATGGCCGCCGTCGCCGGTGCCGTCGCCGACGAGGTGCTGGGCGCGATGACCGCCGGCCGCCATCTGACACGCGCCTACGTCAACAACGGCGGCGACATCGCGCTGTTCCTGAGCGACGTCGCGACCTTTGACGTCGGGCTCGTCGCCGATATCGGCACCCCGGAAATCATGGCGCGCGCGCGCGTCGACGCGGCAAGCCCGGCGCGCGGCATCGCCACCAGCGGCTGGCGTGGCCGCAGCCTGTCCCTTGGCATCGCCGACGCGGTGACCGTACTCGCCGGCAACGCGGCGGAAGCCGACGCAGCAGCGACCCTGATCGCCAACGCCGTAACGATTGAAAGCCCAGCGGTTCGGCGCCGCCCGGCGCGCGCCATCGACCTCGATTCCGATCTCGGCGACCGCCCGGTGGTCGTCGACGTCGGCCCGCTCACCGACGCGGGAATCGACCATGCCCTCGCCGCCGGGGCGCGGGCTGGCGAAACGATTCGCCGCCACGGCCTGATCGCCGCCGCCGCGTTGAGCCTTCGGGGCCGCTGGCGCTTGGTCGGCGACGCCGCCGCCCGGCTCGCCGCGTGACGCCAAGACAAGGAGCACCGACCATGACCGCCGTTGCCATCCGCAAGATCCTCACCGTCGTCGAGGAGATTCACGCGGAAGCGGGCCGCGGCATCGACCCGCCGGCGCGCAAGGCGGCCGCTTGCGCGGTGATCGCCAACCCCTTCGCCGGCCGGTATGTCGAGGACCTGGAGCCGCTGATGCAGGCCGGCGAGGACCTGGGCCGCCTGCTCGGCGACCGCGCGGTGGCGGCGCTTGGGGTTCCGCCATCGGCGATCGAAAGCTACGGCAAGGCGGCGATCGTCGGCGTCGACGGCGAACTGGAGCACGCGGCGGCGATCCTGCATCCGCGCCTGGGCGCGCCGCTGCGCCAGGCGGTGGAGAAGGGCGCGGCGCTGGTGCCGTCGGCGAAGAAGCGCGCCGGGCCGGGGGCGACCCTCGACATCCCGCTCGGCCACAAGGACGCCGCCTACGTGCGCAGCCACTTCGACGCCATGGAGATCAGCCTCGCCGACGCGCCCCGGGCCGACGAAATCCTCGTCGCCGTCGCGGTGACCGACGGTGGCCGGCCGCTGCCGCGCGTCGGCGGCTTGACGCCGGACGCGGTGACGGGCAAAGACGGTCTGCGCTAGGCGCCGGTGGCCACCGCGCCGATATCAAGATCTTGAGACAAGACGCAACAGGGACACCCAGCCGCATGACACCCCGCAGGATATTTCTCTCGCTTTCGCTCGCCGCCGCCTTGTTGGGGATTGCGGCGGTCCCGGCGCCCACGGCCGAGCCGATCAAGGTCGGCGAGATCAACAGCTATTCCCGCCTGCCGGCCTTCACCCTGCCCTACCGCGAGGGCTGGCGGCTGGCGGCCAAGGAGATCAACGAGGCCGGCGGCGTGCTCGGCCGGCCGCTGGTGGTTTTGTCGCGCGATGACGGCGGCAACCCGGGCGACGCGGTGACGGCGGCCAACGAGCTGTACGCGCGCGAGGACGTCGACCTGCTGATGGGCACCTTCTTCTCGCACATCGGCCTCGCCGTCGCCGACTTCGCCAACCAGCGCCGGATCCTGTTCGTCGCCGCCGAACCGTTGAGCGACGCGCTGACCTGGTCGCAGGGCAACCGCTACACCTTCCGCCTCAGGCCGTCGGTCTCCATGCAGGCGGCGATGCTGGCCGAGGAGGCGGCGAAGCTGCCCGCTACACGCTGGGTCAGCGTCGCGCCCAACTACGAGTACGGCAAGTCCGCCGTCGACGCCTTCAAGGCGGAGATGGCCAAGCGGCAGCCCGACATCGAATGGGTCGGCGAGCAGTGGCCGGCGCTGTTCAAGATCGACGCCGGCGCCACCGTGCAGGCCCTGGCGCAGGCCGAACCGGAAGCCATCTTCAACGTCACCTTCGGTCCCGACCTCAGCAAGTTCATCCGCGAGGGCCAGGTGCGCGGCCTGTTCGACGGCCGCGAGGTGGTCAGCCTGCTGACCGGCGAACCCGAATACATGGAACCGCTGAAGGACGAGGCACCGGAGGGCTGGATCGTCACCGGCTATCCCTGGTACGCCATCGAGACGCCGGAGCACCAGAAGTTCCTGGAAGCCTACCGGGCGGCGACCGGCGAGCACCCGAAGCTGGGCTCGGTGGTCGGCTACGCGACGATGTACTCGGTGGCCGCCATCATCGAGCGCGCCGGGTCGCTGGACACCGATGCCCTGGTCGAGGCGGCCAGGGGCGTCGAGGTCGACACGCCGTTCGGCCGCGTCACCTATCGGCCGTCCGATCACCAGTCGACGATGGGCGCCTATGTCGGCCGCACGGCAGTGAAGGACGGCCAGGGGATCATGGTCGATTGGCGCTACACCGACGGCGCCGACTACCTGCCGAGCCCGGAAGAGGTGGCGAAGCTGCGCCCGGCGTCCGATTGATCCCCCAGGGCCGGCGGGGGTACCGCGCCGGGAGGCCGCAGAACCGGGAGCCCTTACGCCTTGGAGTTCGTCGCCATCCAGTTGCTGAACGGCCTCGCCAGCGCGTCGTCGCTGTTCCTGGTGTCCGCCGGCCTGTCGATCATTTTCGGCGTCACCCGGATCGTCAATTTCGCCCATGGCTCGCTCTACATGCTGGGCGCCTACCTCGCCTACGACCTGGCGACGGGCCTTTCGGGTGTCGGTTTCGGCTTCTGGCTCGCCTTGCCGCTGGCGGCGCTCGTTGTCGCCCTGGTCGGCGGGCTTTTGGAGGTGACGATCCTGCGGCGCATCTACCAGGCGCCGGAACTGTTCCAGCTCGTCGCCACCTTCGGCATCGCGCTGGTGTTCCAGGACTTGGTGCTCGTCATCTGGGGACCGGAGGACCTGCTCGGCCCCCGCGCGCCGGGGCTCGAAGGCGCCATCCCGATCTTCGGCCAACCGTTTCCGACCTATGAACTCGCCCTGATCGCCCTCGGCCCGCTCGTCCTGGCGGCACTGTGGTGGCTGTTCCGCGCCACCCGCTGGGGCGTCCTGGTGCGCGCCGCCACCGAGGACCGGGAGATGGTCGCCGCGCTCGGCGTCAACCAGCGCTGGCTGTTCACCTCCGTTTTCATCCTCGGCGCCTTCCTTGCCGGGCTCGGTGGCGCGGTGCAGCTGCCGCGCGAGGCCGTCCATCACGCGATGGATCTGCAGATCATCGTCGAGGCGTTCGTCGTCGTCGTCATCGGCGGCCTCGGCAGCGTTACCGGCGCCTTCCTCGCCGCCGTCATCCTCGGCGTGCTCAATGCCTTCGGCATCCTGATCCTGCCCGAGGCGACACTGGTGCTGTCCTTCGTCGTCATGGCAGTCGTCCTCGTCGTGCGTCCGTGGGGCCTGCTCGGGACACCCGAAGCGGCGCCGCGCGCCGCCTTCACCGGCGACGAAGGGTCGTACACGCCGCTTACCGAGGGCCGCCGCAACACGGCGGCGGTGGTGCTGCTGCTGCTCTGCCTGGCGCCGATCTTCGCCGGCACCTACGTGCTGTCGGTGATGACGGAGATCCTCATCTTCGTGCTGTTCGCCGCCAGCCTGCATTTCCTGCTCGGCGTCGGCGGCATGGTCTCCTTCGGTCACGCCGCTTATTTCGGCCTCGGCGCCTATGGGGCCGCGCTGCTGGTCAAGCACGCCGACGCGCCGATGGAACTGGCGCTGCTCGCCGGTCCGCTGCTCGCGGTCGTCGGCGCCATCGTCTTCGGCTGGTTCTGCGTCCGGCTGTCGGGGGTCTACCTCGCCATGCTGACACTCGCCTTCGCGCAGATCAGCTGGTCCATCGTCTTTCAGTGGTACGACGTCACCGGCGGCGATAACGGCATCATCGGCGTCTGGCCGTCGCGCTGGGCATCAGAGCCCTGGGTCTACTACTATCTCACCCTGGCGGTGGTGACGGGGTGCATCGGCGCCCTGCGCGCGTTCGTCTTCTCCCCCTTCGGCTACGCGCTGCGCGGCTGCCGCGATTCCAGCCTGCGGGCGGAGGCGATCGGCCTCGACCGCCGCCGCTTGCAATGGCTCGGCTTCATCCTTGCCGGCGGCTTCGCCGGGATCGCCGGCGGCCTCTACGCCTTCCTCAAGGGCAGTGTGTTTCCCGACGCCATCTCCATTCCGCTCTCCGTCGACGGCCTGGTCATGGTCCTGCTCGGCGGCGTGCACACGCTGACCGGCCCCATCGTCGGCGCCGTCGTCTACCAGGCGCTGGAGACCATCCTGTCTAGCTACACCCAGTACTGGCGGATGATCATCGGCGCCGTCATCGTCGCGCTGTGTGTCGCCTTCCCGCGCGGCATCGTCGGCTACCTGCGCCATCGCCTGGCGCCGCTGGAGACGGAGCGGGCGCCGTGAGCGTGCTCGAGGTCTCCGGCCTTACAAAGCGGTTCGGCGGCATCGTCGCCGTCGACGCGGTCGATTTCGCGCTCGAGACCGGCGAGATGCTGGCAATCATCGGCCCCAACGGCGCCGGTAAGAGCACGTGTTTCAATCTCATCACCGGCCAGCTCAGCCCCGACGCCGGGCGCGTTTGCTTCCAGGGCCGCGACCTCGCCGGGCTCGGCCCGCGCGCCATCTGGCGGCTCGGCGTCGGCCGCACCTTCCAGATCACCGCCACCTTTCCCACCATGACGGCGCTGGAGAACGTGCACATCGCCGTTTTGTCGCATCACCGCTTGGCGACGCGGCTGTTTCGGGCGATGCGCGGCTTCCACGCCGACAAGGCGTTGTCCCTCCTGGAAAACGTCGGCATGGTCGATCAAGCGGACCGACTGAGCGGCGTGCTGGCCTACGGCGACCTGAAGCGGCTCGAACTGGCCATCGCGCTGGCCAACGATCCTTCCGTGCTGCTGATGGATGAGCCGACCGCCGGCATGGCCCCTGGCGAGCGCACCGCGTTGATGGCCCAGGTGGCGCGGCTGGTCCGCGAACGCGGCGTCAGCGTGTTGTTCACCGAACACGACATGGATGTCGTCTTCGGCCACGCCGACCGCATCCTCGTCCTCAATCGCGGCGCCGTCATCGCGCTGGGGCCGCCGGACGCGGTGCGCAATGACCCCGAGGTGCGGGCGATCTACCTCGGCGAGCCGGGCCGGGACGCGGAGGCCGCCGCGCCATGAGCAAGCTCGTCGTCCACAAGCTCAACGCCCACTACGGGCGCGCCCGCATCCTGTTCGACGTCAACCTGAGCGTCGGCGACGGCGAGGTGGTGGCGCTGTTGGGCCGCAACGGGGCCGGCAAGTCGACGACGCTGCGCGCCATCCTCCGCCTCGCCGGCTCGCCCACCGGCCGCGTCGTCTTTCGCGGCGCCGATATCTCGCGGTTGCCGACGCACGCCATCGCCCGCCTCGGCCTCGGTTACGTGCCGGAGGACCGGCGCATCTTCGCCCGGCTGACGGTGGCGGAGAACCTCGCCGTCGGCCGCCAGCCGCCGCGTTGCGACGCCCCGGCGTGGACGGTCGACAGGGTCTGCCAGCTGTTCCCCAACCTCGCGGCGCTGACCGACCGACCGGCGGGACAGATCAGCGGCGGCGAGCAGCAGATGCTGACCATCGGCCGCACCCTGATGGGCAATCCGTCGATGATCATGCTGGACGAACCCTCCGAGGGCCTGGCGCCGAAGATCGTCGCCGACCTGGCGCGGGCCATCCTGCGGCTCAAGGCGGAAGGCGTCAGCATCCTTCTCAGCGAGCAGAACCTGCGTTTCGCCAAGCTGATCTCCGACCGCGCCACCATCATCGAAAGCGGCCACATCCGCTTCGATGGCAGCATGGCCGAGCTGGCCGCCGATCCGGCGATCGGCCACGCCTATCTGGCGGTCTCGGCGAATGGACGCCGAAAGTGAGATCCGGCTCCGATTGGGATCGGTGAGGTCAGGCCGATCCTTGCCCGATGGTTATCCCCGCGGCATTAAATTTTGACTAGGGGGTGTTTTTCCGGAGCATGATGCGATTGGGTGCAAAAGTGTAGGCTTGAGCCGACGGACGGGGGATGGCCGCCCGTGCCCACCGGCGTGCGCCGGCCCGTCTCGCGGTCTAGAGGCTGCGCCGGCGTTGCGCCCAGGCGTCGGTCAGGTGCGCGCGGAAATGCGGGGCGGCGATGGCGATCAACGCGTGCGCCCGCGCGTCCAGGTCGGCGGTGCCAAGATCGGCGATCCCGTATTCCGTGACCACCGCGTCGACGTCGCCGCGCGCCACGCTGACCGGCGCGCCCGCGGCCAACGCCGGGACGATTTTCGAAATCTTGCCCCGGCGCGCCGTCGCCGGCAGGGCGATGAAGGACCGGCCACCGGGTGACAGCCGGGCGCCGCGCATGAAATCGGTGAGGCCGCCGGCACCGCCCATCTGCCGCCCGTCGACCGTCTCGGCATTGGCCTGGCCGAGCAAATCGACCTCGATCACCGAGTTGATGGCGACGAAGCGCTCGATGGCGCCGAGTGTCGCCGGGTGATGCGTCCAGCCGACGGGAGCGAAGCGGACCCGCCAGTCGGAAGCCGCGAACGCATGCAAGGCCGGAGTGCCGTGGGCGATGCCGGCGATTACCGCGTCCGTCTCCTCCGCCAAGGCACCCGCGTCGGCGAGGTCGAGAAACGGAGTGGAAATGGCCCCGGTGTGGACCTTGAGTTGTTTCTTGCCGACCAGGGAGCGCCATACCGTCTGCACCCGGCCGATGCCGATCTCCAGCGTCGCGCCGTCGTCGATAAGGCCGGCGATGTGTCCGCCGATGGCCGCCCACACCGGATCGGCGCCAGGGTCGTCGGCGAGCAGCGGGGCATCGGCCTCGATGACGGCGGCGAAGCGCTCGAGCGGCAGGCGCGCCGCGCCGGCGGCCGACGGCATCCGCGGATTGACATGCGCCACCAGGCGGTCGGCATTGGCGATCGCCGCCGGCTGGAAGTCGTTGGCGATGCCGACGCTGACCAGGCCGTCGGCGTCCGGCGGCGAGACGTGCAGGAAGGCGATGTCGAACCGGGGACCGGTTGCCAAAAAGCGGTAGGCGGCGGAATAGGCGATCGGCAGCAAAGCCGTTCGCCCCGCCTCGAACGAGCCCCTTTGCGCGGCGGTCATGAAAAACGCCGTCGACGACGCGCCCGGCCCCAGCGCCGCGTAATCGGTGGCGTTGATCCCCGGCAGCCACACGCCGACGAAATGCACGCTGTCGAGCGCCGCGCCGGCCGCCTCGAACGCGTCGACGAATACCGGCGATTCACCGGCGGTGCCGGTCATGTAGACCCGCATCCCCGGCTCCAGCAGACGGGCGACGCCGGCTGGATCCAGCCCCGGCGGCGCCATCGTCGTCTAAGCCGCCTCGGCGGCTTGGCGGTCGAGTACGGCCAGGAACTGGCTCAGCCACTTGGGATGCGCCGGCCAGGCGGGAGCAGTGACGAGAACCCCGTCGGTGACCGCGTCATCGACATCGATATCCGCGAACCGGCCGCCGGCGAGCGTGACCTCCGGCGCGCACGCCGGATAGGCGGAGACTTGGCGGCCCTGGATGACGTTCGCCGCCGCCAGCAGTTGCGCCGCGTGGCAGATGGCGGCGATCGGTTTGCCGGCCTCGGCGAAGTGGCGAACGATCGCCAGCACCCGGTCATCCAGGCGGAGGTATTCCGGCGCCCGGCCGCCGGGAACGACCAACGCGTCGTAGGCCGCCGCATCGATCTCGTCGAAGGTGGCGTTGAGGGTGAAATTGTGGCCGGGCTTCTCCGAATATGTCTGGTCGCCCTCGAAGTCGTGGATCGCCGTGCGCACGGTATCGCCGGCGAGTTTGTCGGGGCAGACGGCATGCACCGTGTGACCCACAATCTGCAGCGCCTGGAATGGCACCATGATCTCGTAGTCCTCGCCGAAATCACCGACCAGCATGAGAATCTTGCGGCTCGTCGCCATGTCCTGTTCCTCCCTTTTTCAACCGTCAGTACCAGTTTAAGCATTTTGTGGTGTTGCCAAAAGAGCAGAAACATGAGAATGATATTCGCATCGCGTGCGGAGCGGGTGGGTGATCAGGGCCGTTCCCGCCCGGCGCCAACCGGACCGCAGACAGGGGATCAACGGAGCCGATGATCAGACTTGCTTTCTGCTTCTCCTTGCTCGCGCTCGCCGGGTGCACCGAAATCATCGCCGGGCCGCGCTACGTGCCAATTCACGAAAATCGATTCTATCTTCGCGCCGCCCTGACCGCCGACCCGGCGTTCGTCGACGACCTCGCCGCCAATCGCTGCGCGGGTGTCGACAAGCGTGCCGAGCGTGTCGATGAAATGCAGGTGTTCCCCGGTGATCTGCGATATGTGACCTATAAGTGCGTGACGGGCTGATACAACTCTCTCGCGAAGAGCGGCGCCGCCCGGCGCGCCCGTGAGGCCGGCTACGCTGCCGACTCGGGATCCCCAAGATTAAAGACGCCGTCGGAAACTCTCCGACCGGTTTGTATGGACCCATCCGCCCTTTGCCCGTATATTACGCGGCGAGAAGTGTATGGATTTTGCGCGAATGGCCCTTTTGTGGGTAAAACAAGTGTGGACCAGACTCCTGCATGCGCGGCGAGGACTGGCTGGTGTCATGTGCTTGACGGCCGGCGCGCTGGTGAGTTGGAGCATGGCCGCGCACGCCGACGAGTCGGGGCTCAACCTCGACATCGGCACCCTGGAATCGGGTGATATTCCAGCGGCGAACGGCCCCGTTTTCCTCGATCGTCTGTACACTGAACCGGAGCGCGGCCTCGGCGTGCGCGCCAACATCCTGCCCGACGGCGCCATCGAGGCCGGACCGGTCATCCAGGTTCGGCCCTCCGCGCCGACCGGCGGCATCGATCGTGAGAACGGGATCGCAGATGATAAGGGCGACTGGGATGTCGGCGGCTATGTGGGCTATCGTTTCGACAACATCGATGGCGCCCACTCCTCGCTTGGGATCAATCTGCAGATGCTGGGCGACCCCCTAAGCTCGGAGGCCGCCTGGGCGATGACGCCTGGTATCGACTACTCGGCCCCGCTGGATGACTCCTGGCAACTCGACGCCCGTCTCTTTTCCTCCTACGGACGCGAGGGCGGCGGTGTCGCTGGCCCCAGCGTGCCCACCGACGGCATGCTCGGGCTGCAATCGGAAAAAGAGGCCGGCCTCCAGGACTACGGTTTCAGTCTGGGTCTGGGATATTCGGTGGCCGACCAGTGGAGCGTTTCCACCTCCGCCGGCTATGCGCGGGCCCGTCAACCGGGACCGGAAAAAGCCGCGAGCGACGATGCCGAATGGAACGGCGAGTTCTTCGGCGGCGTGATGCTGAACTACCGCTTCTAACACGCTCCCCGCTCCCGTTCCCGCTGGTTGTCGCCCCGCGTGCATTGACAGCCGACCCCCGACGCCTGGGAGGTAGGCGACGTTATCAACAACACCGGTTAACAGGCCGGATCAGGGAGGAACACGTCATGCGAATCGCGAGGAGCCTTATCGCGGCGGCGGTGTGTCTTGTCGGCTGGATTGCGGCGGCGGCGGCGGATCCCATTGTCATACGGTTTTCGCACGTCGTCGCCGAGGACACGCCCAAGGGGCGAGGCGCGCTTTTGTTCAAGGAGCGGGCGGAAGCGCGGTTGCCGGGCCAAGTTCGCGTCGACATCTCCCCGGAGGCCCGCAAGTTCAACGACAGCGAAGTGGTCCTGGCGTTGTTGTTCGGCGACGTCGAGATGGCGGCGCCCTCCTTCGCCAAGCTGACGACCCTCAACAAGGCGCTGCGCATTTTCGACCTGCCGTTCGTGTTTCCCGACATAGCCGCGTTTCGCCGCTTCCAGCAATCGACCGCCGGCCGGGAACTGTTGGGCGGCAAGCTGCCGGCGGGCATCCGCGGTCTCGCCTACTGGGACAACGGCATGCGGGTGATGACGGCAACGCGGCCGGTCCGCGCGCCGGAGGATGCCGACGGTCTCGTCTTCCGCATCGAACCTTCCATCGTCCTGCAGACGCAGTACGCGCGCATCGGCGCCATCCCGCAGCCAATGCCCTTCGGCCGCCTGTTCAACGCGGTGCGCGACGGCATCATCGACGCGCAGGAGAACACCTGGTCGAATATCGCCAGCAAGAACATCCAGCGCATGCACCCCTTCGTCACCGAACTCGACCACAGCGTGCTCGGCTACATGGTGATCACCAGCGACGCATTCTGGTCCGGGCTGCCGGCCGAGATCCGCGTCGTTCTCACCGAGGTCATGGCCGAGGTGTCGGCCGAAGTGGCCATCATCGCCGACGCGTACGCCCAGCGCACCCGCCAGCAAGTCCTCGCCACCGAGGGCGTCACCGCCATCGAACCGACGGCGGCCGAAATGGCGGCGTGGCGAGATGCCTGGTGCCCGCTGTGGGATATGTTCGAGGACGACATTGGCGCGGCAACCCTGGCGGCGGCGGTCGCCGCAGCGGGACCGCAAGGCTCGGTTTGCCGCTGAGGCCGCCGACCCTCCCGGGCTCCTCGAGATTCCAGTGACGCCGGACCGTGGCCGCGCGCCAGGAAAAGTGCCCCTCGAGTCGATCGGATGGCGCGCGCCGGCGCCGGGAGCTATCGTTTGTCGGTTTTTCGACGCGATCCGTTTGCCATTCGGCGACCGTGGGTAAAGCGCCGAGCGGCCGCGGCGCCGCCGGTCATGGCGCCGCCCGCTTCGCCGGCCGGCAAGCGTCGATCCAGGCGGCGATCGCCGACCCGATGCCGAGCCCGGCAAAAAAGCTAACCAGATACACCCAAGCCGGCGCATCACCCGCGACCGCCGCGACGGTGCCGGTCAGAAGGATGCCGGTGGCCATCTCGGTGACCGCGTCGCGATATTCCTTTTTCATCATCCCAGATCTCCACCCATGTCCACGTGATGCGACGAGTGTGGCAGGCATCAGGGCCGCGAGCAGTGAGCCGCACTACACTTCTGGATGGCGAACGCGGTTTTTTTTCCGCCGCCCGAGTCAACGAATCCGCCGTTTCATTCCTTCTTGAAGGCGTTAGAGTGGTTTCAGCGGTCTGTTTCGCCGGAGCACCCGGCCCGCTTTGGGGAAAATGACTGATACAGGATTAAGGAAATCAACCGGCCAGGGCCGGTCTTTAACCATGGCGACCCCGGAAGCGCACCTTAAGGAAATCCTGTTCGCGGAAGAATTGCGGACGCTGCAGTCGCTGGAGCAACGCTACAGTTTTCTGGAGTCCCGGGTCGGCAGCGATCCCGCGCTTCGCGACAGCGTGCGCCGCGTCATCATCGACGTGTTGGTCGAAGCGGGCGTCGAGGACGCTGAGCGGCTGGCGACTATTTTATCGCCGCTGGTCATTGCCAGCATCCGCCAGGAAATCCGCAATTCGACCGACATGATGGTCGACGCTCTGTATCCCATCACGGGCCGGCTCGTCGCGGCGGCGGTGCGCAACGCCTTATCCGAGTTAATGCAGTCGATCAACGAGCGGCTCGACGAGGGCTTGTCGGCGGAGCACTGGCGGGTGCGCATCGAATCCTTGGCAACGGGACGTCCACGCGCCGAGGTGATGCTGAAACGCCATCCGCCGTTCCAGATCGACCGTTTCCTTGTCATTCACTCGCCGACCGGCCTGTTGATCGCCGAGGCGGGGGGCGGCATCGACCCGACGCGCTCCGATTTGATCGGCAGCATGATCTCGGCGATCCTCACCTTCGCCGAGGAAGCGATCGCCTCGGCCGGGGAAGGAAGCCTGCAGCGGCTGAATTTCGAAGCGTCGACATTCTATCTGCAGGCCTCGCCCTCCTGCATTCTCGCCGTCAAAGCGCGGGGAACCCCGCCGCGCGGTTTCGAGACCGGCTTGAGCGAGCTTTTTTGCGGCTTCCTCGATCAATGGGGAAGTACATTGCGTCAATTCGACGGGCAAATGGCGGAAGCGACGACACGGTCCCTGGTCGGCGACGTCGAGCGGCGCTTCGCCGAACTCGTCGCCGCGACGAGGCGCAAGCCGAAACCGAAACCGTCCTACAAGGCGTTCGCCCTGGTCACCGCCCTCGGCATGGCGGGGGTCGGCTGGGCGGTTTGGGAGGCCTATGAGGGGTGGCGCCTTGTCAGGCTGGAAGAAGAAGCGGCGGCGGTGGTCGCCGGTCGTCCCGAGTTGACCGGCTATCCGGTGGCGGTGGTCGCCGGGCCCGACGCGGCGGAAGTCAAGGTGACGGGGCTGGTTCCCGACGCTGGCGCCGCGGCGGCCCTGCGGGCGGATCTGCGGCGGGCGATGCCGGGAACGATTTTCGCTTTCAACGTCGTCAGCCTGCCAGCGCGACCGAACCTGGGACCGCTGGTGGCGGCGCAAAATCGCCTCCAGGCGACGCTGAACGGCGTCGTTGCCTCGGTCGCGCGGATCGGCGGACTGCCCGAGCAAACCATCGCCACCGAGGCTTACGTGGATCGGCGGATCGCCGAGATCCCGCCGCCGCCGGTTGTCGTCGCTGAATCCGGGCCGCCGCCGCCAGAGCCGGAACCCGAGCCGGTCATGGGCCCGGAAGAGTCGGCGCTCAGGGCCTGGGTGGCGCGGAACACGCCGTTGATCTTCCAGGCCGAGGAGGGGGTGCCGCCGGCCGTGCAGCCGAAGCTGCGCCAACTCGCACGCCTGCTCGCGGCGGCACCGTCGACACTCAGCCTGGCCATCTCGGGCTATACGGCAAGGCCGGCGGGCGGCGGAACCCCCGTCGAAGCCGGCACGGCGATGGCGCGCGTTGTTGCGGACATGTTGATCGCCTCCGGCGTGCCGGCCAGCCGGGTTGCCGCGCCCGGCGGCGCCAAGCCGAAAAAGCTCGCCGCCGCCGCGGACCTGAACGAGGATACGCATCAACTTGAGTTCCGAATTCTCGATCGAAAGTGAGACGCGCGTTGACAGCCGTGAAAAAGAAGATCTGCATGATGGGCGATTCGGCGGTTGGCAAGACGTCGCTCGTGCAACGCTATGTATTCAACCGATTCGATCACGCGTATCAATCGACAGTAGGCGTGGATATTTACGATCATACCGATCACCTGACCGAAGTCGATGGCACCGAGCGAACGCTGAAGATGATCCTCTGGGACATGCAGGGCGACGTACCCGACGATACCCTGTTTCGGCGCTATCTCCACGGCGCGGCCGGCGCCATCGTCGTCGGCGACGTTACGCGACCGGAGACGGTCGACACCATGGACCGCTATGCCCGCCTGTTCCTCGCCGAACGCCCTGGCCGCGCTCTCGGCTTCGCCCTCAACAAGATCGACTTGGCTCCCGAGCAGGCCCGCCACGCGGCCATCCAAGCGCTGACGGTCAATTATTTCGCGGCGCCGGTGGTGACGACCAGCGCCAAGACCGGTGGCGCCGTTGTCGAGCTGTTCCGCCGTGTCGGCCAAACCATCCTGAAAACTGGCGTCTAAATTGCAGACCCTCCTCGGACGAGCAAGGGACAGCGTGAAAAAAGCGCGGCGGTTCTGGAGGCGCGGCGCGGCCGGGGCGAAGGCTGTCGAGGAAACGGGTCGGCGGAACATGAAGACGGATTTGATGGCTGCAGTAAACGAAACCGCGCTGCGCGTTTTCGATTCCGGGACAATGGGCGTCGTCTTCGTGGACCACGACCAGCGGATCGTCGGTTGCTTCGGCCCCCTCGTCGCCGACTGGATAGACGAAGGCGGCCTTGTCACCGATGCCCTGCCGTTTCTGGCCGGCTACGAGGACGTTCTCGAGGAGATCGCCGGCGGCCAGCGGGAGCGGTTCGACCTCCACAAGCTGAGCCTCGTCTGTCCGCCGGGCGAACGGCGGCGGGTGTTTTCCGTGCACGTCCATCCCCGCGGCAACCGTCAACTTGGCATTGTGCTGCACGACATGACCTCGCTGACCGAACTGGAGCAGCGTGTCGTGCAGCAACGCAACGAGCTGGCGCTGGCGGAACGCGATTTGAAGCGGGCCAAGGAACAGGCGGAAGCCGCCAGCCAGGCGAAAACGCTTTTCCTGTCGCACATCGGTCACGAGTTGTTCACGCCGCTGCAGGTGATCATCGGCGACGCCGAGCTGCTCAAGGACACCGATGTCACCCGGTTTCCGGAGGACAACGTCCGCGCCTATGTCGGTGACATCCTGCAGCATGCGACGTTTCTCAACGATCTGATCTCCGACCTGCTCGATCTCGCCCGCATCGAGGCGGGCAGCATGGCGTTGAGCGAGGAACGAGTCGATCTTGGCGCCTTGATCGCCGAGGTGGTCGACATGGTTTCCAGTCTGCCCTACGCGGCCGGTGTCGATATCGCCGTCGATCCGGATGCGCCGCCGCCGCCGGACGTCCAGGGCGATCCGCGCCGGCTGAAGCAGATCCTGATCAACCTGGTCGGCAACGCGGCGAAGTTTACGCCGCCGTTCGGTCGCGTGCGGGTACGAACCGACCTGGAGGATGGCCGCGGCCTCGTCATCGCCGTCTCCGACACTGGATCAGGCATCGAGGCGACCGACCTGGCCAGGGTGACGGAGCCTTTCGTTCAGGTAAGCCCCGGAGAAGGGGCCAAACCCTTGAACGCGATGGCTGG
Organism: uncultured Rhodospirillaceae bacterium; assembly: GCA_964460955.1. GTDB lineage: Bacteria > Pseudomonadota > Alphaproteobacteria > Rhodospirillales > Defluviicoccaceae > Defluviicoccus. Next base: position 55,432 of record CAYWRP010000001.1, read on the forward strand.
GGCCGGATTGGGCCTGCCGCTGGCAAGGACGTTGGCGCGACTGCATGGGGGTGACCTTGAATTGAAAAGTCCGCCGGGAGGCGGGACAACGGCGACGATCGTTCTTCCGGCGTCGCGCATTCTCTTCGACGCGCGGTAAGCGATGATGGGGGCGGGTTTACCGGCGACTTTGCGCGCCGCGCACAATTCCTGGTGCCTATGAATACCGAACCGGGGGGTGCTATGAACATGTTTGACGCCGATCAGTCGGCTTCCGCTGATCCGCATCGATACACTGTGCTGCTGGTCGAGGATACGCCGGCCCTGGTGCGCACCTACGCCGGTTTCCTGCGCGACGAGCCCTACGATCTCACCTACGTCGACAGCGGCGAGGCGGCGCTGGCGCGCGTCGCCGACCGACAGCCCGATGTCATCGTGCTCGACCTCAAGCTGCCTGACATGGAAGGGGTCGAGGTGCTGAATACGCTGTCGACCATGCGCGCCGGCTGCCCGGTGGTGGCGATCACCGCCTATGGTTCGGTGGAGACGGCGGTCAGCGCCATGCGTGCCGGCGCCGACGATTTTCTCCTCAAGCCCTTTTCCGCCGAGCGGTTCCGGGTCACGCTGAAGAACCTGGTCGAAAAGCGCCGGCTGGCTCAGCTCGTCAAGACCTACGAAGCGACTACGTCGCAAACCCATTTCGAGGGTCTGATCGGCTCAAGCCTCGCCATGCAGGCTGTCTACCGCTGCATCGAAAGCGCCGCCACGAGCACGGCGCCGGTGTTCATTACTGGCGAGAGCGGCACCGGCAAGGAACTCGTCGCCGAGGCGATTCACGCCCGCAGCCAACGTCGCGGGCGCGCCTTCCTGCCCCTGAATTGCGCGGCGATCCCCAAGGACTTGATCGAGAGCGAACTGTTCGGCCATGTCAAGGGCGCCTTCAGCGGCGCCATCAGCGACCGCAAGGGCGCGGCGAGCCTGGCCGACCAGGGCACGCTGTTTCTCGATGAAATCTGCGAAATGGACCCCTACGCGCAGACCAAGTTGTTGCGGTTCATCCAGAGCGGCTGCATCACCAAGGTTGGCAGCGGCCGGCCCGAGGTGGTGGACGTCCGGTTCGTCTCGGCGACCAACCGCGATCCCTTCACGGAAGTGCGCAATCAACGGTTTCGCGAGGATCTTTACTATCGGCTGCACGTGATCCCAATCCATCTGCCGGCGCTGCGCGAGCGGGGCGACGATATCATGTTGATCGCCCATCGGCTGCTCGAAGACTTCTCGATGGCGGAGGGGAAGAATTTCCAGGGCTTCGACAGCGAGACGGAAGCGCTGCTGTCCGCCTATCCGTGGCCTGGAAATGTGCGGGAACTGCAGAACGTCATCCGCCAGATGGTGGTCATGAACGACGGCGAGGTGATCAGTGCCGGCATGCTGCCACGGCCGGTCATGGATCCCCACTGGGCTGAAACGCGACCCCATCCGCCGCATTCAACCGCCGTTCCGGCTTCGTTTTCGGAGGCGCCGGCACCCTCGCCAGAGCGCCCACCGCTTGCGCAAAACGCGCCGCAAAGTGAGACGCCGGACGACATCTCGAGCCTCGCGGCGAAAATACGCCCCCTCGCCGAGATTGAACGCCAAGCGATCGAGGAAGCGTTGGCGTTGTGCGACAACGACGTGCGAAAGGCTGCCGTCTTCCTCGGCATCGGACCGGCGACGATCTACCGCAAATTGAAGTCCTGGCGCGACATGGACGGCAATCTTTCGCAATCCTGATCCACCGCCGGCGGTCGCTTTACGAGGAAACGATGGGATCGAGCAGCGTCGCCTGGTCGATCCACTTCTTCACAAGATTGAGCGACGGCACGCCGCGGGTAAATCGTTTCTGTCTGTTAACGTCCCGCAGCTTGCCGACAAGCGCGGCCGGTTCGAAATTGGCGAGGTCCCGCACCGTCGCCACGCCCGCCGCGAGGAGCAACTCGGCATAGTCCTGACCGATGCCGGAGATTCGCATCAGGTCGGCCATGTTGGCCCATTTGAGGAGCTTGTCTTCCGTCAATCCGCTGGCGTAAGCGACCGTCCGCCGCCCCGTTGCCTCGCCGCAACGTGCCAGCAGGTCTTGCGTCGTCACGATCCCAACCTCACGCAGACGGATCCCCGACGCCCGTTCGATTCCATCGATTTCTTGGATCTTATAGATCAATTTATTGCTCCGAATTGCATCCCTGGAGTTATTTTATACTAATGCCATCGCGAAACACCATCCGTTTCCGAAATGATTTCCGCGTCGCCAGTGGTATTCGATCGGGCCCGATAAGGCATGGTTAGGTTTCCGTGAATGAGACCCGCTTGACGCGCCGGCAAGGCGTTGATGGCGGACGGCGGGGCTATTGCACAGCCTGTGCAATAAGCATACCTCATTGATGCGACGATGCGGCGGGCAAAAGTCACCTGCCAAACCGTCCATGCCCGCCGGGCTTGTAGGTGGTTCGCACCGCCCTCGATCGCCAGCGTCGCCAAGCGCATCAGGTGACGTCACGGGACCACGAGTGGAAGAGGAGAAGTGCGATGAACGACGAAACAAAGGAAGTTCCCGTCAAGAAAGAAGGACGTCTTGGCGGATTCCCGCTGGAACCGCTTGCCCACATTCGGGACGAAATGGACCGCCTGTTCGATGACGTGACATCCAGCTGGCCTTGGGGCCGCCGGCGGCGGCACGGAATGATGGAACCGTTCCGTGGCACCGATTTCGGTTGGGGCGGCGGCGTGGCCACCTTCGATATCGTCGATCGGGACGACGAAATCCAGATCGATGCCGAGTTGCCAGGAATGGATGAAAAGGAGATCGAGGTCAAGTTCTCCGACGGCATTCTGACGGTCCAGGGCGAGAAGAAGGAAGAGACCGAAGAGGGCGAAAAGGGGAGTAATTATTATCTCTCCGAACGCCGCTATGGCGCCTTCCAACGGTCATTCCGCGTTCCCGAGGGTGTCGATGTCGATCACGTCGACGCCAGCTTCAAGAAGGGCGTCCTGACGATCAAGCTGCCGAAGACCAAGGAAGCGCAGGAACGCGTCAAGAAGATCGATGTCAAGGGCGAGGCATAAGACCTCGCCTCGCTGCCTTTCGTGCGCCGCCGGGCGCCAAGACCCGAGCGGCGTCGATCATCGCGAGACCGTGCCCTGGCGCGGCCTCGCCACAATTTTTTTTCACGGAGACCGTTCTTGAGCCATGTCACCGGCTCCCGCAGGTCCTCTCGTCGCTTGGTCTCGGCGGCAGAGGGGTCCTGACGTGAGTCTACGCGAGCGCCCTTCCCTCGCCGCGTTATTCTGCTAACGGTGCGAACCTATTCCGCCGTATCCTGAATGAAACAGGGGTGCCTGGACATGACGGTCCGAGATTAAGCGGATGGACACGGAGGAATCACCACCATCGCGGCCCGGACGCGCGGTACCCTGGCGTATCTGGTTGCGGTGATAACGGCCTCAATCGCCGCCGCAACTGTCTCGTACGCGGCGCGCGACGGCGCCACGGTGCCGCTCGCGGAGGACGCCAAGGCGGCGGCGGAGCAGTATCTGCCGGGCATTGTCGGCGAGCCCGTTCCTGCGTTCACCATCGATCCCAGCCTGGCGTCGCTCAACCCCGGCACCCGGACTTTCCAGATCGTCAGCGGTGACGAAAAGAGGACCATCGAGCAGCATGTTGTTTCGGCGGGCGACAAGCTGGGAACCTGGCGTTCCCAAATGGGCGAGCGGACCTTGTATTTGCACGTCATCCCCGGCGAGTCGGTGAGTATCGTCAGCGAACAAGATAGCAAACAAGGCGTCGTGACGCGGTTTAACCCGCCCCAGCCCCTGCTGATCGCCGGAATGAATGCCGGCGACGAACAGAAGTTCACCATCGACGTCAAGGTCTATGATCTCGATGATCCGGCCGATCTGGAATACGAAGGCAAGCTCGATCTCAACCTCACCTATATCGGCGCCTATAAGGTCACCGTTCCCGCCGGCACCTTCGATGCCGCCGCGCTGCGCTGGACCTACAAGGGAAAGGTCGGACCGGCGAGCATCGACGACATTCAGGTCAGGTTCGTGTCGAAGGAGGCCGGCGCCGTCGCGACCGCGCAGAAACGGGACCTCGCCGCGATGCTGATCTACAACGAAAACAAGAAGGTCGGAAAGGTCCTTAAGGAACGGTGACCAATGCCTGTTATGCTGGGCTCCTAACACGTTTACTTGAAGGCCGATTTGACCGGCCCACGGGCGAAAAGCGATGAAATGGGTCACGGGCTTGTTGGTGTTGCCATTCTTGATGGGCCTTGCAACGCCGTCCTCGGCACAACAAGCCGACGCATTTCTCGATGCTTTCCAGGTCCGAACGGCGGAGGATCTGCGGCGGCTGTGTACCCGGCAGCCATCCGAGCCGTTCTATGCGGAAGCGCGGAGTTTCTGCCTTGGCTTTATCGAAGGCGGTGCCCAGTTGCACAACTTGATCACCGAGGTCGAGGGCATCAACCGCATGGTCTGCGGGACCAACCGCGCCACCCGGGACGAGGCGGTCGACGTCTTCCTCGCCTTCGCCGCGGCCCACCCCGAAGCCATGACCAGGAACGCCATGGACGTCCTGGTCGAGGCCGCCGCCAATAAATGGCCTTGCGAGAGCCCGCGCGAAGGGTGACTCGCGCCACGGCGCCGGACGGGTGCCGCTGATAGGATCGAGACGTTCGTTGTCGGAAAGGGAAATGAAAATTTTCAAGGGCTCCAGCGCCGCGCCGGCCATGCCGGCCCAGTTTGCGTTGCCGCGTCTGCTTGCCGCGCTCGTTATCTTGATCGCCGTCGGCATGACCGCTTGCACGTTCGGCGAGACCGAGCAGCGGACGGTCTCGGGGGCCGGGATCGGCGCCGCGGTGGGGGCCGCGGGCGGCGCGATTTTCGGCGCCATGGCCGGGGTTCCAGGGACGGGCGCCGCCATCGGCGCCGGTGTCGGCGCGGCGGTCGGTGGCGCCGGCGGCTACGTTTTCGACCAGCAGACGAGACGCCAGGCGGCGGAAGCGGAATCGGAGCGTCTGCGGCGCGAAAACGAGGCATTGAAGGCGCAGTAAGCCGCGCCCCGACATGACCGCCACCCACGCCTTGCTTCGCGGGGAAAATAAAACCGCCGGGGACGAGCCCGGCGGATAATCATCGACTGTTGTTGTTGGGAGGTCCCGGCTAGTTATCCTTATTCTCTCCGTGGCATGGTCCCCTGCCGAGTCGGCCCCCGGTTGATTCCGTGCCGCGCCTCACAGCACCCGCTTGGCGATCGACGACTTGATCTCGGCGATTGCCTGGCCTGGATTGAGGTGTTTCGGGCAGGCGCTGGTGCAGTTCATGATCGTGTGGCAGCGGTAGATCCGGTACGGATCGTTGAGCGCGTCCAGCCGCTCCCCGGTCGCCTCGTCGCGGCTGTCGGCGATCCACCGGTAGGCCTGCAACAAAATCGCCGGGCCGAGATATCGGTCGCCGTTCCACCAATAGCTGGGGCAACTCGTCTGGCAGCAGAAGCAGAGGATGCATTCCCAAAGGCCGTCGAGCTTGGCGCGTTCCTCCGGACTCTGCGGCCGTTCGCCGGCCGGCGGCGGTGTGTCGGCCTGTAGCCACGGCTGGATCAGCCGGTACTGGGCGTAGGGCACCGACAGGTCCGGCACCAGGTCCTTGACCACCGGCAGGTGCGGCAGGGGATAAATCTTGATATCGCCGGGTATGTCCTCGATCGCCGTGGTGCAGGCCAGGGTATTCGTGCCGGCGATATTGAAGGCGCATGACCCGCACACCCCCTCGCGGCAGGACCGCCGGAAGGTCAGCGTCGAATCGATCTCGTTCTTGATCTTGATCATCGCGTCGAGAACCATCGGCCCACACTGATCGAGATCGATCGTGAAGGTGTCGATGCGCGGGTTGTTGCCGCCGTCGGGATCGTAGCGGTAGATGTGAAACTTCTTCGGTCGCTTGGCGCCGGCGGGGGCTGGATGCACGGTCCCCGCCGTCGGCTTCGAATTGGCGGGCAGGGCGAATTCGACCATAATATAACGTCCCTTCGTTTCTAATAGACGCGCTTTTGCGGTTTCACGTACTCGGCCTCGTTGGTCAGCGTGTACGTGTGCACCGGCCGATAATCGAGCTCGACTTTGCCCGCGTCGTCCATCCAGGCCAGCGTGTGCTTCATCCACGTCGCGTCGTCGCGGTCCGCGAAGTCCTCCCGGGCATGCGCGCCGCGACTCTCCTTGCGCGCCTCGCCGGAATAGAGCGTCGTCTTGGCGCAGACCATGAGGTTTTCCAGTTCCAAGGCCTCGACGAGATCCGAATTCCAGATCATCGACCGGTCGGCCAGCTTGATGTCGGCCAGGGAACCCCAGGCCTGGTCAATCTGCTCACACCCCTCGGCGAGGATTTCCTGGGTGCGGAACACCGCCGCGTTGTTCTGCATCGTCTTTTGCATGTCGAGGCGGATCTCCGCCGTCGGCTTCGATCCGTTGGCATGACGCAGCCGGTCGAGGCGGGCGAGCGCCTTGTCGGCGGAGTCTTTCGGCAACGGCGGCTGCGACGCGCCCGGTTTCACCTTCTCGGCCGCCCGCAGCGCCGCCGCGCGGCCGAAGACGACGATGTCGAGCAGCGAGTTGGTGCCGAGCCGGTTGGCGCCGTGCACCGAGGCGCAGCCGCATTCGCCGACCGCCATCAGGCCGGGGCAGATGGCGTCCGGGTCGTCGGCGGTGGGGCGCAGAGCCTCGCCGTGATGGTTGGTCGGCACGCCACCCATGTTGTAGTGCACCGTCGGCAGGACCGGGATCGGCTCCTTGGTCGCGTCGACACCGGCGAAGATCTTCGCCGTCTCGGTGATGCCCGGCAGGCGGGACAGCAGCACGTCGGAGCCCAGATGCTCGAGGTGCAGGTAGATGTGATCGGTCTCGGCGCCGACGCCACGGCCCTCGCGGATTTCCATGGTCATCGACCGGCTGACGACGTCGCGCGAGGCGAGATCCTTGGCGGTCGGCGCGTAGCGCTCCATGAATCGTTCGCCGGCCGAATTGGTCAGGTAACCGCCTTCGCCGCGCGCGCCCTCGGTGATCAGGCAGCCGGAGCCGTAGATGCCGGTGGGATGAAACTGGACGAACTCGTGGTCCTGGACCGGCAGGCCGGCGCGCGCCGCCATGGCGTTGCCGTCGCCGGTGCAGGTGTGCGCCGAGGTGCAGGAGAAGTAGGCGCGCCCGTAGCCGCCGGTGGCCAGCACCGTGATGTTGCCCTGAAACCGGTGAATACTGCCGTCATCGAGGTTCCAGGCAATCACCCCGCGGCAGGCGCCCTCGTCGTCCATGATCAGGTCGATGGCGAAGTACTCGACGAAGAACTCGGCATTATGCTTCAGCGACTGCTGATAGAGGGTGTGCAGGATGGCGTGGCCGGTGCGGTCGGCGGCGGCGCAGGCGCGCTCCACCGGTGCCTCGCCGAAATTGCGCATGTGGCCGCCGAACGGGCGCTGGTAGATCTTGCCCTCCTTGGTGCGCGAGAACGGCACGCCAAAATGCTCCAGTTCGTAGACGGCGGGGACCGCGGCGCGGCACATGTATTCAATGGCGTCCTGGTCGCCGAGCCAGTCGGAGCCCTTGACGGTGTCATACATATGCCACTGCCAGCTGTCCTCGGCCATGTTGCCGAGCGCGGCGCCGATCCCCCCCTGGGCGGCGACGGTGTGGCTGCGGGTGGGAAATACCTTGGTGATGCAGGCTGTCTTAAGGCCGGCGGCGGCCATGCCAAAGGTCGACCGCAGGCCGGCGCCACCGGCACCGACGACGATGACGTCGTAGATGTGGTCGGTGATGTCGTATCCGTTACCGTTCGGTTTCATTCTTATCTTGCTCCTAGCGCAACCAGGATGATCGCCAGCACGCCGGATGCGGCGAGGGCGAACAGTAGAAGTCGGACCACCAACAGCGTGATGATCAGCGCCGCTTCCTGGTGGACGTAGTCGGTGATGACGATCTCCATGCCGAGATGGGCGTGGTAGAACAGGGCGATCAGCAGAAGCGTCATCATCAGCGCGTTGCCGAACACGCCGAGCCATTCCTGGAAGGTCGCCAGATCGACGCTGATCAGCGGAATGACGGCGATGACGAACCAGATGGTGAGCGGCACCAGGGCGATGGCGGTGACGCGCTGGGCCCACCAATGCCCGACGCCTTCCTTCGCGGAACCCAGGCCACGGACGCGGCCCAACGAGGATTGCATGGCCATGGCTTAAGCGCCTCCTCCGGCCAGCGCGTAGCCGGCGATCAGGGTGATCAGGGTGCAGGCAACGGCGAAGGCGACGACGGCGAGGCCGGTCATGCGGACTTGGCCGAGTTCGAAGCCCCAGCCGAAATCCCAGGCCAAGTGACGGATGCCGTTAGCGAGATGATAAAAGACGGCGAAAGTGAAGCCCCACAGCATCAGGTGACCGAACCACGAGCCGAGAAACGCCTGTGCCGTCGCGAAGGCATCGGCGCCATAGGCGGCGGCGACCAGCCACCAGACGAGGAACAGGGTTCCGATCGTCAGGGCCACGCCGGTGATTCGATGCAGGATCGACAGCACGGAGGTGATTTGCGGTTTGTATACCTGGATGTGAGGCGAAAGCGGACGGTCTGCGGAGGCCATCGAAGTGCTCTCTCCCTTTGTTTTATGGGTCGAAATCGACAGGGGTCTATACCAATCAAACATTAAAATGTTCATGGGCATCGAGTCAATGTTCGCAGGCGCAATATCGAAGAGAATTGCGGCGGCCCGAGTCCTATTCGGGCTTTCGTTCGGATAATGGACGATATATGTGCGAGTAAATCGCACTGCTAAAACACGCCCGATATCACGGCTTAAAGGATGTTTGACAGGGGATAATTCCGGCGTTTGTTTCGATTTATCGGCGTAATTAGTATATTATAGATCTTGTCGACTATTCCGGCAGTCGTTTAGGTGAGCACGCGGGAGCCCCGGCGGCGATCACCATGCTCGCGGTGGCCGCGAGCGGCATCCATGCGGGAATGCGAGGATTGACCCGGTCCGGCCGGCTAGTGCGTTTGTTGCGGCGCGGTCAGGGCGCCCGGCGATGCCGGGGTGGCGATCCAGGTGAAAATGTCGTCCGTCGGCAGGGGCTGGCCGAACAGCGGCCCTTGCACCTCGTCGCACTTGCCGGCCCGCACGAAAGCAAGCTGGCTCTCCGTCTCGATGCCATTGGCGACGACGGTCAGTTTCAAGCCATGCGCCATCGAAACGATGGCCTGCACGAAGGCCGCGTCATCGCTGTTCTCGGCTGCCCGCGTCACCAGCCCCGGGTCGAGCTTGACGTAGTCGATGGGCAGCCGGTTCAGTGAACTGACCGACGCATGACCGGTGCCAAATCCGAAGATGCCCAGTTGGAGCCCCAGCCCCTTCAGCGCGTGCATGGTATTGAGGGTGTGCGCGGCGTCGTCGACGATGGCGCTTTCCGAGATCTCGATGGCGAAACCGCCCGGCCGCAGCCAGGAAGAGCGCAAGGCCGCCTCGATCGTCGTCGCCAGTTCCGGCTCGAGAAACTCGCGATGCGAGATGGTCATCGCGACGCGCGGCTGATGGAAGTCGCGATCCTGCCAACGGGCGGCATCGGCGGCCACCCTTTCCAGCACCCGCTTGGCCAGCGGCGGGATCACCCCCAGGTGCTGGGCAATCGGCAGGAAGGCTTCCGCGTCAGGGGTCTCGGACGGCCCCTCGCGCCAGCGGAGCAAGGCCTCGGCGCCGACGATCTGGCTGGTGCGGATGTTGAACACCGGCTGGTAGGCGATCGCCATTTCATCGGCCTCCAGGACCGAATCGAGCGAGGTTTCGAGGCTGGCGAAGACGGTATTGCGGGTATTCAGATGGTCACTGTGGAAACGGACCCTGCTGCCCGGCCGCGCGCTTGCCTTGGCCACAGCCCGTTCGGCGTTGCCGAGCAGCGTTTCGATGCTGTCGCCGTCCTGCGGGTAGACGCTGACCCCGGTGTTGATATGGATGTCGACCTCCGTCTCGCCCAACACGACCGGCGCGTCGACCCTCCCGAGGATGCGGAAGACCAGCGCCGTCGCCGCCTCCTCGTCCGGCAGGCTCTCGAGAAGGACGACGAATTCGTCGCCGCCGAGTCGGGCCGCCGTGTCGACCTCGCGCCGCGCCGCCTCAAGGCGGGCGCCAACGGCCTTGAGGACCTCGTCGCGGGTTTTCTGATCGACGCCGCCGCCCGGTTCGACGCGAATCAGCATGACCGTGCAGAGGCGACCCTCCCGCCGCGCGGTGGCGATACCGTGCGCCAGGCGATCATGGAAAAGGATCCGGTTCGGCAACCGGGTAACGGCGTCGTGCGTCGACTGGTGCTCAAGGACCTTGGTCAACAGGCGGACGTCGGTGGAATCGCTGAACGTGATGACGTAACCGGACAATCTGCCACGCCGGCTTTTCAGCGAGGCGACCGACAGGCGAATGAAATGCCGCCGCCCGGTGCGCCCCATCAAGATGGCATCGCGTGCCGGCTCGATGGCATTGCGCTGCATCGCTCCGGGGTCGATCGGATCAATCAGTTCGTGCTGATCCTCGTCGACGATCCGGAGAATGGATGTCAGCGGTTGCTCCCTCGCCGCCCCCAGTTTGTACCCGGTGAGCCGCTCGGCGACCGTGTTCATGTAAGCCACTTGGCCGCGCATGTCGGTGGTCATGACGCCGTCGGCGATCGACTGCAGCGTCACCTGGGCCCGCTGGCTTTCCTCGAACCGGCGTTGCGAGGCCTGTTGACGATCGCGCCACATCATCACCGGCGCCGCGCAGAGGAAGCCGACGAGGGGCGCCATCGGATCGAACCAGAAGTGGGCGAAACGAAGGGCGGCGGCGTTGATCACCAGGATCATGGCGGCGCCGAAAACCAGATAGATCCAGCTGGCGCGCCGGGCAACGTAAAGAAAGACGAAGATGAATGTGAGCGCGGCGGCGATCGCCACCGCCTGCGTCGTCGTCGTCGGGGAAATCGCCAAGTCGCGTCGAATGGCGTCCAAGACATTGGCCGCGAACTCGACGCGTGAAAGGCGCGTGCCGCCTTCCGCGGTCGGCACGAGAAACGCCTCGCCCAGGCCTGAGGCGGTGACGCCGACAAGAACGAATTTGTCCTTGAAGACGCTCGCCGGCACCGCGCCACGGACGATGTCGACATAGGAAACTTGCACGAAATGGCCGCGCGGCCCGGCAAAGGGAACGAGTATTTTGTCGTCGCGCGTCCAAAAGAAGCCGCTCTCGGCGCGCGACCCGGCTTCGGCGACGGTGGCCGGAGCTTGGCGGTCCGTGCGCTCCGCCACGTCCAGCATCGCCATGGCCAGGGAAGGCCATCGCGTCGGGCCGATGCCGGCATGGAGGGGAACGACGCGCGCAAATCCGTCCGGGTCAACGTCGACATCGGTATGACCGAGGCGTGCCGCCGCGTCGGTGAGCAGGGGGATCGGCAGGACCTCGATGGTTTGGCCGCCTTGACGCAGCCGGTCGACGGAAACGGGCAAAACGACATCGCTGTTTTCGGCGATCGCCTGCGCCAGAAGGGCATCGCTTTCCGGATCTTTCGGATCGGCGACGGAAAAATCGACGTCCAATGCGGTGACACGGGCGCCACCATCGGTGATACTGCGCACCAGATCGACGAATTCGCGCCGCGGCCAAGGCCATCGTCCAAGTTCGGCGACGCTGTGATCGTCGATCGCAACGATGAGAATATCGCCCGGTGGGAGCCGCGACCAACTGCCGATCTGGTAATCGTAGATCGCCATGTCCAACCGCCACAACCAGTCCGACACAGCGATGGACGCCGCGACGATGCTGAGAAATAGCGCGATAATGACCGTCTCGAACCTCAATCGCACCCTAGCCGTCCTCACGGTGTGCCGACCGACGCCGGGACGGCTTTCGCGACGCCTCCGGAGGGCGCCGTCGCCGCGTTTCGCATCACAGGTCAGCGTTGTTATCCAGGAAATTACGCGTAACGATGCGACGAGTGCAAGCCGAGTTTCACAACCGCGAACCGGGTTCGATGCGGTGGCGACGGACCCCCGTGGCCGCGCCGGGAGGTGACGGTGTCCACCGCGCCGCATGTGATTTGGCTGCGAAACGATCTACGTCTGACCGATAACGCCGCGCTTGTCGCCGCCGGTTCCAGCCAGGCGCCGGTCATCCCGGTCTACATTCTCGACGACACGACCCCCGGGGACTGGGCGATGGGGGGCGCCAGCCGTTGGTGGCTGCATGGCGGCCTCGACGGTTTTTCCCGCCAGGTCGCCGGCAAGGGCGGCCGACTGCTGTTGCGCCGCGGCGCCAGTCTCGATGTGCTGATGGATCTCACGCGAACTGTCGGTGCGCGGGCCATCCATTGGAATGCCCAGGCCGAGCCCTATTGGCGCGACGCCGAGGACGCTCTCGCCGGCTGGGCCAGAGAGGCAGGAATCGAGACCCACCGCCATCCCGGTTCGACGTTGTTCGAACGTGGATCGATCCTTGGCAGGTCAGGTCAACCGCTGCGCGTGTTCACACCCTTCTGGCGCGCGTGCCAGGCGGCGGCGGCGCCTCCGGAACCGCTGCCGGCGCCGCACCGATTGCCGATGCCGGAAGGCGACCTGGCGGGTCTCACCTCCGACGATCTCGCCTCCTGGGCGCTACGCCCGACGACGCCCGACTGGGCCGGCGGCCTGCGCGAAACCTGGACACCCGGCGAAGCGGCGGCGGAACGACGGTTGGCGGACTTTCTCGATGATCGCCTCGCGAATTACGTCGAGGGCCGCGATCAGCCGGAACCGACATCGACATCCGGCCTCTCCGCGCATCTCCACTTCGGCGAGATTTCGGCGCGCCGGATATGGCATGCCGTGGCGGCGCGGATGGATGCCGAACCGGCGGTTGCGAAGAGCGGCGAGGCTTTCCTCCGCGAGATCGGCTGGCGAGAGTTCTGCGGTGAAACCCTGGCCCGGGAACCCCAGTTGCCGGATCGGCCGTTGCAGGAAAAATTCGCCGCCTTTCCATGGCGTGACGATGTGCCAGCCTTGCGCGCCTGGCAGCGCGGGCTGACCGGCTATCCCATCGTCGACGCCGGCATGCGCCAGCTCTGGCACACCGGCTGGATGCACAATCGGGCGCGGATGATCGTCGGCTCGTTCCTGGTCAAGCATTTGCTGCTGCCGTGGCAGGCGGGCGAGGCGTGGTTCTGGGACACCCTCGTCGACGCCGATCTCGCCAACAACGCCGCCGGTTGGCAGTGGATCGCCGGCTGCGGCGTCGACGCGGCGCCGTATTTCCGCATCTTCAATCCGATGACCCAGGGCGAGAAATTCGATGCCGACGGCGCTTACGTCCGACGCTGGGTGCCCGAATTGCGGGCTCTCGCCGATCGCTGGATCCACAAGCCGTGGCAGGCGCCGCCGTTGGAGCTGGAGGCGGCCGGGATCCGGCTCGGCGAGACCTATCCGCAACCGATCGTCGATCACGCGGTGGCGCGCAAAAGGGCGCTCGAAGCCTTCGATGCCATCAAGGGCGGCGGCGCGGATCGTTGAACACGACGCCGCCAAGGGCGACCCCAGCGGGGTTGCCATTTCGGCGCGAACGGTTGCATCCGAACTCGGGGCACTTTAAACGCGACTGAAACCTTGGTTCGCCTAGATTGACAACGAACGACCGACGCCCGTACTCGAGTTTGAGCTGCGCCATGAACACCATCCGTTGGCTTCTCATCGCCTTCCTTCTCTTCGGTCATGCGTCTCCGGCCGCCGCCATGGCAGAGGACGATACCCCTGCGTCTAATGCTTTCGATGTGGATCTCGCCACGGCGGTTGCCGCCGAGCGTAACCTGGTCGGCGATCTGCTCGGCGAGTCGCATCTTCACGTCACCTGGTCCAGCGACAACCTCTTGGATATCGCGCGAGCCGACGAACTCGGCCTGATCGAGATCATGGCCGCCAACCCGGGCGTCGATCCGTGGTTGCCGGGAAAGAACGTCGAAGTTCTCCTTCCGTCCGCCCACCTGCTGCCCGACGCGCCCCGCAAGGGAATAGTCGTCAATCTCGCCGAACTCCGGCTGTACTTTTTCCGGGGCGACACGGATCCGGTGGTGTCGTTTCCCGTCGGCGTCGGCCGCGATGGCTTCACGACCCCGCTCGGGCGCACCAAGGTCGTGCGCAAGAAAGCGGCGCCGGCTTGGTATCCAACGAAGAATACGCGCGCCGACAACCCCGACCTGCCGGCAGCGGTGCCGCCCGGCCCCGACAATCCGCTGGGCGAATACGCCATTTACCTCGGCTGGCCAACCTATCTGATCCACGGGACGAACAAACCCGACGGTGTCGGCCGGCGGGTCAGCCGCGGCTGCATCCGACTGTATCCGGAGAATATCGCCTGGCTGTTCGAACACGTTAAGACGGGAATCCCGGTTACGGTCGTCGATCAGCCGGTAAAGATCGGCTGGTCGCGGGGCGAATTGTTTCTCGAGGTTCACCCGACGCGCGAGCAAATCGATCAGATCGAAGCGACCGGCTTCGCGAAGCCGGATTTCATCGCCGATCCGATGGACCGGATCCTGAACGCCGCCGGCGATGACATCGCGCGTATCGACTGGGAAACCGTCGAGCGGGTGCTCGCCGAACGGCGCGGCTACCCGGTTCGCATCACCTTGCCGCGCCAAGTCAGCGGCCCGACCGAAGCGGCGCCCTGAGCGCTCGGCTTGCCGCCGCGACCATCAGCGTGGGCAATACAAGTTACGGGTTTGCGTGAAAATCCGCTTCGCATTGCGCGAAAAGGTTGACATCGAGATGACCAGCCCACGATCATCACGTTTTCGCGTTGTTCTCAATCGACTGCCGATACCGTGTTAGCCACGCTGTCAAGGAACAGGTTTTCCAGTTTTCGGTTGCTGGCGCGGCTTCGTCCGCGGCCGGCGGCGGCGACGCCGTGAGCGCCCCGGAACCCCGCGGCAACCCGCCCGGAACCGCGCGAGGCGGCGATGGGTCGGCTTCGTCGGTCGCTTTGCCGGCACGCTACCAACTCGGTTCGGTCATCGGCCGCACCATCGACAGCGTCCGCTGCCGAGCCGTCGACCGCGACACCGGCGACGCGGTGATCATCAAGTCGGCGGCCAAACCAAGCGTCATCCAAAAAGAAGCCGACATCCTGGCCGCCGTTGTCGATCCCGGCGTCGTGCGGCTGCGGCACTGGGACACGGTGGCCGGCGGCGCGTATCTGGTCACCGACTACGTGCACGGAGAGCCCTTCGAGGATTGGCTGTTTCAGAGCGATCCCCGGCCAACCCCGCCGACCATCGTTGCCGTCTTGCTGCACCTCGCCGATACCTTGACCGCCTTTCATGCTAGCGGTTTCCTGCATCGCGGGATTCGCCCGGAGCCGATCTGGATTACCGGCGATGGTCGGCCGATCCTTGTCAGCACCGACCGCGCGGCGCCGATTACCTTGTCGATCGGCTTTCGCCGGCCGCCGGTGCGGCACAGCGTTTTCTGTCCCCCGGAGCAGATCGAGGAAACAGCGGAAGAAGGGCCTTGGAGCGATATTTACGCGCTCTCCGCGCTTGCCTACTGGGCCCTCTGCGGCGAAAAACCGCCGTCGGTGATCGCCCGGCGCCGGGGAGAGCCGCTGGCCCACCTGGAAGCTCTCGCCACGCGCGTCGGGCCGGCGGTGGCTGGCACCCTGGAATGGGGCCTCGAGATGGACCCGAAGCGCCGCCCCCAGACAATTGCCGCCTGGCAACAGGCGATGACCGGCAGCGACCCGGCAACGCGGCCCGCCCCCGTGATACCCGATGAGAGCGAGGAAAACGCGAAGATCAATGTCGCCGCCTTGGCTCCGCACCCGCGCCCAGCGGACGCGGCGGACGGGCCGACGGCGACCGAAACCGCCGCTTCACCGCGTCTGGATGACGCCGCACCGGACCGCCCCCAGGCCAATGCGCGTCACGAAATGCGTCGGAAGCTGGCGTCCCCCGCCGCTGACGCAAAACCGATTGCGCCAACGGAATCCGGCTCGGACGCGATTGCCACCGCGCCGCGCCCCGGCGGAAGCGAGCTTTTTCGATTGCTCGCGCTGAGTGTCATCCTGTTTTTCTGTGGCGCGGTCTTGGTGTGGTTCGGCCTGCCGATCTATGAAAGCCATTTCAAGAGCGAGTGGGTCGTCGACGCCGGCGGCGACGGTGACGCGACATCCATCGGCGAGGCCCTTCGCCGCGCCGGCAACGGGGCGACGGTCACCGTCGCCGCCGGCACCTATGCCGAAACGGTCTTTCTCGACCGACCGCTGGAGCTGCGGGCGGCCGACGGCGGCGACCGACCGATAATCGGCCCGCCGCGCGGGCCGTGCTTGCGGGTATCCGCGTCCACCGGTTCGGTCAGTGGCTTCATGCTCCGGGCGGCGCCGGGACAACCGGATGAGGCCTGCATCGTCATCTCCGCTGGGCGCGTGCAAATCGATGATAACATCATCGCCGGCGCCGATGGCGCCGCCGTGCTGATCCGCGATGGCGCGACACCTGTCCTGCGAGACAACGAATTCGTCGACACGCAGGGGCCCGGGGTTGTCGTCACCACCGGTTCCGCCGGATCGCTTGAGCGAAACCGGTTGGTAAATGTCGGCAACCCCGGAATCCTGGTGCGCGGCGGGGCGGCGCCCCGCATCACCGAGAATAGTCTGACCGGCGGCGGCGGGGTGATTTTCGCCGAGGGGGCCAAGGGGTGGTTCCTCTACAACCGCATCGCCGGCGCGCGGGCGACCGGCATCCAGGTCCTGTCCGGGGCGGCGCCGCAAATCTTCGACAACGCGATCGAAAAGTCATCCGAGGCGGGGATCTTCTTGTACGATCACGGCCGCGGCATCGTGCAGGGTAATGTCGTTTCGGATTCCGGGTTGTCCGGCATCGTGATCGCCTCCGGCGCGGTGCCGCGCATCGCCCAGAATCGCATCACCGGCTCCGGGGAGCATGGCATCCTGGTCGTCGACTCCGTCGGGGCGACCATCGAGAACAACGATATTCGCAACAGCCGCGGGCATGCGATTGCCATCTCCGCGAACGCCGCCGCCGAAATCCGCACGAATACGATGAGTGGCAATCGAGAACCGCAGATCCTCGACGACAACAGCCGCTGAAAACCGGGTCAGCCTTCTGGCGGGAAAGGATTTTTCCCGCCGCCCGGGGTGATTTGCCTAGGCGGGTCGGCAAGCCCCATGATATGACGCCAGGGTGGCCCGATGCCATCGCCGCCGCATCAATCGCGCGCCAATCCGGACAACGGAAAACCGGCCGCGTTGCCGATACCAACGAACCATCGAGCCTGGCCCCGATCGGTTCTCGGTGCCACCTCGATGCGGCGCCGATGGGAAGCGCCGCGGGGTCTTAAACCTGTCCACGGGGAAACACCATCATGTCGGGGTTCAAGCTGAAGCATAATCGCATTGCGGTACTCACCAGCGGCGGCGACTGTGCCGGCCTCAACGCGGCGATTCGCGCCGTCACGTTTCGTGCCATCGGCGAGTATGGGCTGAGCGTGATCGGTATCCACGAGGGCACAGCGGGGCTCCTGCACCGGCCGGTGAAGTACGAGGAACTGACGCTGCGGATCTTCACCGGCAATATCCTGCGCTTGGGCGGCACCATTCTCGGGACGGTCAACAAGGGCAATCCGTTCGAGTACCCGATGCCGGACGGGACGACCAAGGATCGGTCGCAGGAAGTGATCGACGGGTTCCGTGCCCTCAACGTCGACGCGCTGATCGGCATCGGCGGCGACGGCAGCATGCGCATTCTGAGCCGACTGGCTCGGCAAGGCGACATCCCCTTCATCGGTATCCCGAAAACCATCGACAACGACGTCGCGCACTCGGATTTCTCCATCGGTTACATGAGCGCGGTGGACTCCGCCGTCGACGCCCTGGACCGCCTGCAGCCGACGGCAGCCAGTCATCGGCGGACGATGGTGCTGGAGGTGATGGGCCGTGACGTCGGTTGGATCGCCCTCTCGGCGGCGATCGCCGGCGGCGCCGATGTCGCCTTGATCCCCGAGATACCGTTCCGCATGGACAAGGTGGCGGAGAAGCTGCGCGGCCTGTTCGCGCTGGGGCGCAACCACTCGCTGGTCGTCTGCGCCGAGGGCGTGAAGCTCGCCGACGGCGAAACGGTGGCGCATGCCTTCGCCGATGGCGAAGTCCGGTATGGCGGCGTCGGCGCCACCATTGCCGACATGATCGCCAAGGAAACCGGCGCCGAGACGCGGATAACGGTTCTGGGGCACGTGCAGCGCGGCGGCAAACCGAATTCCTTCGACCGTATTCTCGCGTCCTCGCTTGGCGCGCACGCCGTCGATCTGGCGGTGCAAGGCATCACCGACCGGGTCTGCGTCTGGGAACAGGGCAAGATCACCGACGTGCCGCTGGATGATGTCGCCGGCGTCACCCGGGAATTGAAAATCGACGGTACCCTCGTCAAGACGGCGCGGCAGATGGGAATCTGCCTCGGCGATTGACTTCGACCAACCGGCCATTGCACATAGGCCCCCAACAACACTGAAGAAAAATGCGTCGGTTCGACCCGCAATCGGGGCGGCGACGTTCCTCGCCGGACACGGAGAGAGGATGTCGACGCCGCCGAAACCGGCTTCGGAGAAAATGGGAGGGCATCTTGGAGGCGTTGAAGGACTTCTTCAAGCTCGAGGCGGCCGGCGGAATTGTCCTCGTACTCGCGGCGATCCTGGCCGTTATCGTTGCCAATTCTCCAGCCATGCCGATCTATCAGGCGTTTCTCGATCTGCGCCTGGAAATCCGCGTCGGTGCCCTCGAAATCGACAAGCCACTGATCCTGTGGATCAACGACGGCCTGATGGCGATCTTCTTCTTCCTCGTCGGGCTCGAGATCAAACGCGAATTCATGCGCGGCCAGCTATCGACACCGGCGCAGGCGGCGCTGCCGGCGATCGCCGCGGTGGGCGGTATGATCGTGCCTGCCATCATCTACGTGCTGATCAACTTCGGCGATCCCGAGAACCTCAAGGGCTGGGCGATACCCGCGGCGACCGACATCGCCTTCGCGCTTGGCGTGTTGGCCCTTCTGGGCAGCCGGGCGCCGCTGAGCCTGAAGATTCTTCTCACCGCCATCGCCATTTTCGACGATCTGGGCGCCATCATCATCATCGCCATTTTCTATACCGACCAGCTTTCCTTCAACTCATTGTTGCTCGGCGCCGGCGTCCTCGCGGTGCTCGGGGGATTGAATCTCATCGGCGTGCGGCGGCTCGCCATTTACGTCGTTCTCGGAATTGTCCTCTGGGTCTGTGTGCTCAAATCCGGTGTCCACGCGACGCTTGCCGGGGTAGCCCTCGCCATCGCCATCCCGCTCAAAGGCGACGAAGACAGCGAGCATCCGTTGTTCGAACGCCTCGAACACGGGCTGCACAACTGGGTTTCCTTTGGGGTGCTGCCGATCTTCGCCTTCGCCAATGCGGGGGTCTCGTTCTCCGGCATCAGCCTCGAAAGCTTCGTCGAGCCGGTAAAACTGGGCGTTTCCCTGGGCCTGTTCCTCGGCAAGCAAATCGGCATCTTCGGCTCTATCCTGCTCGCCGTGTATCTTGGCATCGCGCGTCTGCCGCATGGCGCCAACTGGATGCAGGTCTACGGCATCGCGGCCTTGTGCGGCATCGGCTTTACGATGAGTCTGTTCATCGGCGGCCTCGCCTGGGAGCATTCCGGTTTCGCCGCCCCCGTGCGGCTCGGAGTCATCACCGGTTCCCTTGCCTCGGCGCTTGTCGGCGCCCTGGTCATCCTCCTGGCACCCTCGGGACGCAAGGAGGACCAGCCTTCCGCCCCCTCCAGTTCAGCCACGTCGGCGCACTGAAGGCGCGAAGCGGCTGGGCGAGCCACGAAACCGGAGGAAGGGGCATCCACTGCCCTGTTGAGCCAAACTTCCGTCAACACAGTTGCCAGTTAAAAAACCGTGCGGCCGGCCGGCTATAGCGGGAACAAGAACAGGATGACCACCAAGCCGACCGCCATGGCGAGAAGCTGCAGCGGCGCGCCGACCTTGACGAAATCCAGGAACTTATAATTGCCAGGCGCCAGAATGAGGGTGTTCACCGGCGAGGAGACGGGCGTCGAGAAACCGGTGGAGGCGCCGATGGCGACAGCCATGGCGAAGGCGTAGGGCGAAACGCCGAGGTTGATCGCGATATCGATGGCGATGGGGGCGACGAGGACGGCAGTGGCGGTGTTGGAGATGAACAGGCCGACGAGGCTCGTCAAGACGAAGATGGTGATCAGCACCGTTTCCGGCCCGGCGTTGCCCAACAGGCCGATCAGGCCATCGACAATGACGGCCGTTCCACCCGTGTTGGCAAGCGCCGTCGCCAGCGGCAGCATCCCGGCGATGAGAACCATGCTCGGCCAATTGATCGATTTATAGGCGGCATCCATGCTCACGCAGCCCGCCGCCACCATGCCAAGCGCGGCGAGCAGTGCCGCCGTCACCGACGGTACGGCGCCGGTGGCCATCAGCCCGATCATGCCGGCCAAAATGACAAGGGCGTGCGGCGCCTTCTTGCGCGCCGGCGCGACATCGTTGATCTCGATCGGCAGGCGGAAGACGAAAAAGTCCCGCTTGTCGGCCTGCAGGCGAGATAAATGCCGCCAGCTGCCGCTGACAAGAAGGGTGTCGCCGAACTGCAACCGCTGCGAGGCGAGGCTGTCTTCGAGCGGTTTGCCGAAGCGGCGGATGGCGAGCACCGCCACCTTGTGGCGGGTGCGGAAGGCCGCCTCGCTCAAGGTCTTGCCGATCAGCTTCGACTCCGGCGCCAGCGCCACCTCGGCCAAGCCCAGTTCCTGCGTCGCCTCCTTGACATGGTTAACATCCAGGGAAAGCCGAAGAAGTCTCCGGGACTCCACGAAATGGTCGATTTGCACCGGGTTGCCGACGACGTACAGAACGTCGTTGGCGATGATACGCGTCTCGGCGAGGCCAGGACCGATCTCGGCACCAAAGCGGGCCTGCCGTTCGACGCCGACCAGCATGACATTGAACCGGGTGCGCAGTTTCAGCTCGGCGATGGTATGGTCGACAAGCGGCGAGTCCTTCGGCACGCGCAGGCGGTGGAGCTTGTTCTCCAATCCATAGGCGGCGGTCAACTGCTGCAGGGTCTGACCGGCCGGTACATTGCTCTTCCGCGCCGTGGAATCGCCGAGCAGGAAGCGGCCGGCAAACAGCATGTAAAGGATGGCCGCGACGAGAACCGCCACCCCGATGGGCGTGAAATCGAAAAAGCCTAGGCGGTCCAGTTGAGCGTCACCGAGCGCCGCCGAGGCGACGAGATTGGGCGGCGTGGCGATGAGCGTCATCATGCCGCTGATCATCGCCGCCGCCGCCAGCGGCATCAAAAGTCGCCCGCGGCTGATGCCGGTTTTGGCGGCGATGCTGAGGACGATGGGAATGAAGATGGCGACGATACCGGTGGAACTCATGAAGGCACCGATGCCGCCAACGCTGAGCATCAGCAAGGCGATCATCCGGGACTCGCTGCCGCCGGCGATACGCATCAACCAGTCGCCGACGGCATAGGCTATCCCGGTGCGCACCAACCCCTCGCCGACGACAAACAGGGCGGCGATCAGGATGACCACGGAGTCACCAAAACCGGCCAGGGCCTCCCGCGCCGTCAGGATGCCGCTTAACAGCAGCGCGAGGACGACGAGCAGCGCGACGATGTCGAGGCGGATGCGGTCGGTCGCGAAGGCGATCACGGCCGCGCCCAAGAGCGCGAAGACAAACCACGTTTCGGGGGTCATTGAGGCTGATCCTGCGAACGGAGGAGGGGCAAGCGCCTAACGGCCGCGAAGGTTCGCGCGCGGGATGGCTGGCGGTTTCGCCCGGCGAGGGCGACTTGGCCCAAAGGCGTCAAATGTGAATGGACTCGATAGCCTCCTTCAGCACCTCGGCGCTGCGACGCAACGCCGGCCGCTCTTTTTCGTCGAGATCGGGGAACAGGTCGGCGGTGACGCCGCCACGCCCGACAACCCGCGGCAGGGACAAGGCCACGTCCTCGATTCCCTCGACCTCCGGCGTGACGATGGAAACCGTCATCACCGCGTTTTCATTGTTGCCAATGGTGCGCACCAGGCGGGAAAGACCGGCGCCGATTCCGTAATAGGTCGCCTGCTTGCCTTCGATAATCGAATAGGCTGCATAACGGACGCCATGATCGATCCGTTCGCGGACGGAATTCGTCACCGGCGCGCGAACCTGCGCGGCAAAGGTGTTGATGGGGATGTTCCCGGCGGTGGCGCTCGACCAGACCAGGACCTCGCTGTCACCGTGCTCGCCGAGTACGTACGCGTGCACCGACCGCGGGGCGAGCCCCAAATGCTCGCCCAACAAGGACCGGAACCGGGCGGTGTCGAGGATGGTCCCAGATCCGATCACCCGCTGCGGCGGCAGGCCGGAAACCCGGGTCGCCACCTGCGTCATCACGTCAACCGGATTGGTGGCGACGACGAGCAGTGTGTCCGGGGCGTTGGCGAGCACCTGCGGAATGATGCTCTTGAACACGGCCGCGTTTCGATCGAGCAGCTGGATGCGCGTCTCGCCGGGTTTCTGGTTGACGCCGGCCGTCAACACGACGACCTGGGCGCCGGCAAGGTCCGCGTAGGCGCCGGCGCGGACGTTGACCGTATGCGCGAACGGCGTCGCATGAATAATGTCTTGCGCCTGGGCGATGCTCGTTTTCTCATTCAAGTCGACGAACACGATTTCGCTGCATACCCCGTTCAGCGTCATCGCGTACGCTGCGGTGCTGCCGACGAAGCCGGCGCCGACGATTCCAACCTTCATGACCTCGGTCCTCCCTGTCACCAAGCGCCTATTCCTGGCACCGGCCATATGTTTCAACCCGTATTTCCGGCAGTCGAGCGGAGACATAACGCAGCGCGGGGCGCAAGAGAAAGGGAAATGCGTCGGGCGGGGACGCCTCGGGGCTTGGCGCCTGTCCCGGCAAGCGCCACATCTAGGCTGGCGCATGCATGCCAGGGAGAAAGCCGCCAATGTGGATATTCAGCAAAAAGGAAACGCCCATGCCGTCGGCGGAGAACGCGTTGCCGGGCCGCGATGCGGAGATGCCGGTCAAGGACATGCATTATGTCCACGGCCATCCGATCAAGCCACCGTTCCCGGAGTGGGCAGAGACGGCGGTCTTCGGGCTCGGCTGCTTCTGGGGCGCCGAGCGCAAGTTCTGGGAGACGCCGGGCGTCTACTCCACGGCGGCGGGCTATGCCGGCGGCCATACACCGAACCCCACCTACGATGAAGTCTGCTCTGGCCGCACCGGTCACGCCGAGGTTGTGCTGGTCGTATATGATCCGCGCGAGATTTCCTATGACGCGCTGTTGCGGGTGTTCTGGGAGAACCACGACCCGACGCAGGGCATGCGGCAGGGTAACGACGTCGGCTCGCAATACCGCTCTTTGATCATCGCCAAGACGGACGACCAGCGGCAACGCGCGGAGGCGTCGAAAAAGATCTATCAGCAGGCATTGGAAAGCGCGCGACTCGGCGCCATCACGACCGACATCGTCGATGATGGACCATTCTACTACGCCGAGGAATATCACCAACAGTACCTTGCCAAGAACCCGATGGGTTATTGCGGTATCGGCGGCACCGGCGTCGCCTGTCCGATCGGGCTGGCGACGGCCACACCGGCGCGATGACCGTCGCATTGCCGGGCGCCGCGACAGAGCGGCCGGCGGTTGGCGCCGTCCGCCGGGTCATCGCCGATCAACGCGCCGTCTTCCGGGACGACGATACGGTTCGCGCGTTCGGACATGCTTCGCCTGGCATCCGCCGGAAACCCGGTGTTGACCTGCCGGAGGCGGTGACTTGACGCCCGCGAGGATGTCGTTCCTTCGCCGCGGCCGGCGACTGACCGGGATGCTGGCCGGTTTCGCGGTCGCCATCCTGTTAGCGCTCTCGGCCGGCGCCTGCTCCTCGTTCGCCGGCCCGTTGAACGCCCTGTTCATCCCCGACGATGGCTATCGGCTGGAAGAGGGCATCGGCTATGGCCCGGACACCCGACAGAAACTTGACGTCTACATCCCTGTCGAGGCATCCGGAAAACGCGAGGTCGCCGTGTTCTTCTACGGCGGCAGCTGGAAAAGTGGCGATCGAGCCGACTACCGCTTCATCGGCGAGGCCTTCACCAGCCGCGGGTTCGTGACCGTCATTCCGGATTATCGGCTTTATCCCGAAGTGCGGTTTCCCGCCTTCGTCGGCGATGGCGCCGAGGCGACGGCCTGGGTTCAGGCGAACATCGATGCGTTTGGCGGCGATCCCGAGCGGATTTTCCTGGTCGGACATTCGGCCGGAGGTCACATCGCGGCGATGCTGAGCGTCGCGCCGGCGTTTCTGCGCGAAGCCAAGGCCGACCCGGCGGCGATCAGGGGTTTCGTCGGGCTAGCTGGTCCCTATGCGTTCGATCCCGACAAGTACGACTCGATCCGCCCGGTTTTCCAGGGTCCACGAACGGAAATGCCGTCGCAGCCGGTGGCCCATGTCGACGGTGACGAGCCGCCGATGCTGCTGTTGCACGGCGGCGATGACAGCACGGTCAACGCGTCGAACATGTACGCGCTGGCGCGCGATGTCTCCCGCGCCGACGGCACGGCGACGGCGCTCGAGGTGGCGAATACCGGCCACATCGGCCTCCTCCTATCCCTGGCGAAGCCGTTCCGGGAACCGGGCGGCGTTTTGGACACCATTGCCGCTTGGATGGCCGATCCGAATTGCCGACCCGATGGACTGTTGCGAGACGATTTGAACGCTTGCACCGCGACGTCAGGCGCATAATCTCTCGACAGAAGCCGAAAAGGCGCTTGGGTCATCATGCCGATAGGGAGTGTTAACCATGGCTTTGGAAATTCAACACGACGACGACTCCTGCGTCACGTGCGGCGAGACGGTCGCCGTCGCCGCGCCACCAGCCGGTTCGGAAAACGATCCCCACTGGGCCGAAGCCTATCCGCAGCAAGACGACCGCTACATGGTCTGCTGGAGCTGCGGCAAGGTCTTGTGGGCCGACTGAACCCCTTCGCCAGAAATTAGGGAGCGGTCCGGATGCGTGTCATTTCGGTGAATGTCGGCCGGCCGCGCCCCGTCTTCGAGGATGGCGAGGTCATCCAGACAGCCATTTTCAAGAAACCGGTCGAGGGACCGGTCCAGGCACGCGCGCTCGGCCTCGATGGTGATGGCCAGGCCGACCGCAACGCGCACGGCGGGCCGGACAAGGCGGTTTATGCCTATCCCCTGGCCCACTATGCCTACTGGAGTGACGCCCTCGGTCGGGCCGATCTTGGCCACGGGGTGTTCGGGGAGAATTTGACCGTGGACGGGCTGGACGAGACGACGCTCGGTATTGGCGATCTCGTGCGCGTCGGCGGCGCGCTGCTGAGCCCGACGCAACCCCGGGTGCCCTGCTCCAAGCTCGCCTTGCGCCTCGGCGAGGCGCCGACTTTCGTCAAGCGGTTCCTCGTCTCCGAGCGGCTCGGCGCCTATTTCCGGGTAATGGAGGAAGGGTCGGTCGCGGCGGGGGACGCCGTGACGGTGGAAAGCCGGTCGCCGGCGGGGGTGACCGTTCTCGACGTCATCCGCGCCCAGCGCCTGGGTCGCAGGAACGCCGAAGCGCTGCGTCACGCCTTGAGTGCCGATGGTCTGTCGGCGGAATGGCGGGGGAACTTCGAGCGCTTGCTCGCCTCGGCCTCGTGAGCGGCTAACGCAGTCGATCCATCTCCGAAAGGACGCTGCGGATCGGTTCTCCCTCGTTGATGTTGCACAGACGGATCTCGCGCGGCGCCGCTTCCGGCCGGTCGGTGAAGAAATCCCGCATCCCGTTGATGTAGGCGCGCGCGCAGATGTCATGCGGAACGCGGAAAATATTCGAGCTGATCGCCGGATAGGCGACGGAAATCCACCCCCGCTCGCTGGCGCGCAGCAGCACGTTGCCGATCGTCCGCGCCAACAGTGCCTCGACCTCTGCCGGATACTCGTCGCGGCATTCGCGGGCTTCGAGGCTGTCCCATTGCGGACCCACGGCATTGATGATGCCCTTGATCCCCTTGGCGGCCAAGGCACCGGACCCGGTCACCACCGCCTCGCCGGCAGGAATGGTGCCGTGTTCTTCGATGTGACGGGCGCAGTCCTCCTCGTAGGCCGGCCCGGCGGCGGAACTGATGGCGCGCGCGACGCCACCGGCATTCTGGAGATGTCCGTTCGCCGCATTGGTAATCGCCTCGACGGGTTCGTCGCAGATGTCATTGATGGAGACGGAAAACGTGCGTTCGCCAGCGAAGGTAACCGTCTTGATGATGGGCATCCGCCGATCCTCCTCTGTTTCGGCCTGCGATAGCCTGTTTTTTCGGTAAACGAAAGAGGGGGCGGATCGAGCGGGATGAACAATCCGTGAGCGAGAGCTTGTTTCAATCACCACGCCGCCAGGCCGAACGTCAGCGCCGTATTCGGGGCGGTTCGAACGAGGATGCGACACGCGTCGCAAAGCCGGAGGGAATGGCAGCCATGCATTGCTTTCGCTTGCGCATAGCCACAGAATAGTTACGTTTATGATAACCAGGGCGTTAATCGCGCCATTTCCAATGTACAGCGATCGGCGTCTGACTTGGAACGCTGGATAGAAAGGGATTAGTGAAATGGCAAACCGTGAGGAATTCGCAAACGCATTGCACGAGCTGATCGCCAAATATGCCGCCGACGATTTGGATCCCCTCGATTTGGCGAACGAACTTCAAGACCAGGTGAACGTCTTCATCGGCCAGCACAATCTGGAATACGAACTGTCGCGCCTGGAAAGGTAACCGGGTGCCTTGAGCGACCGACCGACCGGTCAGGGGCTTACAACCGCACTCCGGCGAGGCGAAGTGCTTGGAAACACGGTCGATGCCGATCCCAGTGACATCACAAGGTCCTGAGATCCGCATCGGCACGTCCGGGTGGCACTACGATGATTGGATCGGCCGTTTCTACCCGGCGACAACACCGCAGGGGGCGTTGCTTGACCGGTATGTCGAACACTTCGACAGTGTCGAGATCAACAACGCCTTCCATCGCCTTCCGTCGGGCAATACGTTCGCCAACTGGCGGGATCACGTGCCCGACGGGTTCGTCTTCGCCTGCAAGGCAAGCCGCTATATCACTCACCTCAAGAAATTGAAGGATCCAGCGGCGAGCGTCGCCCGTTTTTTCGACGCGGCGGGCACACTGGGGCCCAAGCTGGGGCCCATCCTGTTCCAGCTGCCGCCGAACTGGCGGCCCAACCTCTCCCGCCTCGAAACGTTCCTCGAAAACCTGCCGCCGTCGCACCGCTATGCATTCGAGTTTCGCGATACCCGCTGGTTCGACGACGCGGTTTTGACCACCCTCGAACGGCACGGATGCGCTTTTTGCATCTACGATCTCGCCGGAACACAAGCGCCGCCAGAGGTGACAGCGGACTTCGCCTACGTTCGGCTGCACGGGCCGGTGGATTCCTATCGGGGCAGTTACGACGACTCGGCGCTTTCCCGCTGGGCTCGACAGTTCGCCGACTGGCGGGAGGGCGGCCGCAACGTTTTTTGCTATTTCGACAACGATGAAAACGCCTTCGCCGCGTTCAATGCCGAACGTCTGCGTACGATAATGGACCAGGGCTACTAAGACCCGATCCGTCGCACCTCCGGCCAGACGCCGCCTCCCTCGATCCTGCTAGTCGTGCACCACGGCCATCGTCGCCGGATCATAAGCCAGAACCTCGCGTTCTCCGGACACATGGACCACCGTCACCGTGCGCGCCTCATGGTCGAAAACGAAATACTCGGCTTCGGCGTATTGGCGCGACAGGTCGTTGAGCAGCATCGTCTCCAAAATCCCTTTGACGGTCTGGCCCGGCCCGAGCCGCGCTTCGACCTCGGCGCGCAGCCGCGGGCTCAGCATATCGAGCTGCTTTTGCTGCGCCGCCGTCGCCGCGGCGACCGGGCCGGCGGTCGAGGCGCCGATAGCCACGGCCGATATCAACATGACTGGGACACGCATCGCTTTCTCCATGGTTGGCAAAGGAACCATCTAACTGTGGCAGGCTGTAGCATGCCTCGGATTCACCTCGAGCAATTAGACGAAGAAAACTACCACTGCTCGGTCATGAAGATGCCATGTGCATCGGAATTCTAGACCGATGGACCCGGTCGGTATGAGTGCGCCTTGAGACTGGCGCGGCCGAGACTGGCGGCGACCGATCGCTCTGTCAGAGGTCGGCGCGAAGGGTCGCCGTGGCCTTCTCGTCCAATTTCGCCGAAGCAGGCGCGCTAACTCTTGCGAGAGGTTCTCACTTGGACGGCGGAATAGACGCGATCAACGTTCTTACCACCGCATTTCGGACACTTAGGCGTTTCCGTTTCATGCTGGGCCAGCGTTTCCTTCCGCTCGAACGCGGCGCCGCAGTCTTTGCAACGATACTCGTAGACAGGCATCCTGCCCTCCCATTACCCGCGAACGTTGGGCCATTTCCCATCATTATTTATGGATATGATAGCATGATCACCGAGGCTCGGAAACGCCGCCGCGCTCGTTAATTCGGCTTAGCCGATCCGCCGCCCGGCGATCATTTCCCGTCGCGGTCGCGGCGGATGCGTTTCAGCAGGATCAACAAAGCGCCCTCGCCGCCCATGTTCGGCGGGGCATGGGTGATGGCGATGATACGGGATCGTTGCGCCGGGTCGTTGAGCCATCGCGGCACGGCGTTCTTGAGCACGCCGACGGGGCCGCACGGTGTGCGCAGACCCTTGCCGGTGATGACCAGCACGCACCGTTTGCCCCGGTTCTGCGCCGCCGCTAGGAACCCGATCAGGGCGCGATGCGCCTGTTCCTGGGTCATGTTGTGAAGGTCGATTCGCGCCTCGACGGGTAACAGCCCCCGCCTGAGCCGTGCCAAGGTGCGTTTGTCGACACCGACCGCCTTGCCGACTTCAAGATCCTCGATTGGAGATCCCGGCGCCGGCTTCGGCAGCGGCGGCGGCACAGCGGCTGGTTTTTCGTCACGCCGCGGTAGTGGCTGATCGGCAACCTGCGGCGGCGGAAAGGTCTCCGTCTTCCAGCCAGCTCGCTTCGCCGTCTTGCCCTTTAACGGTTGAACACCGGCGACGACCTTGCGCCACAACTCTCGGTCGGCGACCGGATCGAAGCGCTTTTCGTCGCTGCGTGGCGGCTTAGGCATCGACCAGGATGATATGCAGCTTGCGCGGCCCGTGGGCGCCAAGCAGCAGCGTTTGCTCGATGTCGGCGGTTCGCGACTGCCCGGTGATGCAGTTGAGGACACGCGGCATGACACCGGATCCATGCGTCGCCCGCACCCTTGCCCAAACCGCTTCGTAGGTGCCCTCGATGCGCGAGACCGGGAGCACGCAAATATGGACATCGGGCAGGAAATTCAGCGTCGTCGGACTTTGCGGGCTGGAAAGCAGGACAACGGTGCCCGTCTCGGCAACCCCGGCGAACGCACTGGTGACACTGACCTGGTCGGTTGGCACGGCGGCGCCGGTGCGCACCGTCAGCATCGGTTGCGTGTCGGCCCACGGAATGGCGTCCAGCTCCGCGTCAGTGGCCACCCGGATGGCGGCAGGAAGGTTGTTCGCCTTGAGGTAGGTCGCCACGGCGTCGGCGACCGAGGTGTAATCGGCGAGGCGCTCATGGGTGACGTTCACCCGTTCCGCTTCCGCCAGGAAGCAGGCGACGCGGTCCTCGGCATCCTTCTGGCCCCGCAGCGGTACGATGTTCGGCGTCGGCGCGGCGAGACGGGCATCGAGCGCCGCCTTCGCCTCGGACGGGAGAGAACCGCGTCCGAGCGCCCGATGGATGTTTCCGAGGATCGTTTCCCGCGGGGCGGTCATGCGCGCCGTCCTCCGCGCGCCGACCAAAGCTGCTGGAACGTGCGGCCCTGGGGTGCCGGCAGATCACGCGACGCGGTCCATCCGCCGGCGAAAGGCAGCGTGCGGAGACGGCCCCGCCGCCGACCCATCCAGCCCAGCATCCGCACGCCGAGGCCGGTCGCCCGTCGATACATCGCCGGCCGTTGCGCCAAGCTCGCCCAGGCGGCCAACCCCTTGCGGGTCGCCAGCGGCGCCAGCTTTCTTTCATGATACGCGTTCCGGTGGGCGCGCAGCAATTTGGGCAGCGGGATTCCCATCGGACACACCTCCTCGCAGCGCCCGCACAACGTCGACGCATTCGGGAGGTCGCCGGCTTCCTCGAGTCCGATCAGGTTGGGTATCAGCACGGCGCCCATCGGCCCGGAATATACCCAGCCATATGCATGGCCGCCGACGGCGCCGTAGATCGGGCAATGGTTGATGCACGCGCCGCAGCGGATACAGCGCAGCATCTCGCGAAACTCGTTGCCGAGCATCGCTGTTCGCCCGTTGTCGAGCAACACGACATGGAAATCTTCCGGACCGTCGAGATCGTCCGGACGCTTCGGCCCGGTGGTGAACGTCGTGTAGACGGAGAGGTCCTGGCCGGTCGCGGAGCGGGCGAGAACGCGCAGGATCGTGGTTGCGTCCTCCAGGGTCGGCACGATCTTCTCG
Source organism: uncultured Rhodospirillaceae bacterium (assembly GCA_964460955.1). Taxonomy (GTDB): domain Bacteria; phylum Pseudomonadota; class Alphaproteobacteria; order Rhodospirillales; family Defluviicoccaceae; genus Defluviicoccus. Next base: position 86,089 of record CAYWRP010000001.1, read on the forward strand.
AGGCTGGCGATGACGATCTGCGTCTTCGGCAATGTCTGGGTGAGGTCACCGTTGCCCTCGTTGGTCACCAGGACGATCGAGCCGGTCTCGGCGACCAACATGTTGGCGCCGGTGATGCCGACCTCGGCGGCAACGAAATCGCGGCGCAGGATCGTTCGCGCCTCCTCCAGCATCACTTGCGGTTCTTCCAGCTTACGGTCGGCGGGAAAGTCCTTGTGGGCGGCGCGGAAGGAATCGGCGACCTGGAATTTGGATAGATGAACGGCGGGAACGATGATGTGGCTCGGCGGTTCATGACGAAGCTGGATGATGTATTCGCCAAGGTCGGTCTCGACGGCGCGCAGCCCCTCCTTTTCCAGGTGTTCGTTGATGCCGATCTCTTCGCCGATCATCGATTTGCCCTTGGTCACCGTCTTGGCGCCGGCACCGTGGCAGATCTCGGATATCTTGCGGCGTGCGGCCTCCGCATCGACGCACCAATGAACGTGGCCGCCGTGTTCCCTTACCTTGGCCTCGAAGCGTTCCAGGTAATGGTCGAGGTTGTCGAGAACGTGATTCTTGATCGCCTTGGCGTCGTCGCAGAGCCGATCGAACTCCGGCAGCCGCTCGCGGGCGAGGCGGCGCTTGACCGGAAAGCCCTCCTTGAAGCGCGCCAACGCCGACTGCAGCTGTTGGTCGGCCAGGGCCGCGTGGGCGTTGTCCGTGAAGTTTCGCGCCGTCGATTGCATCACCTTGCCTCCCAAAACCGTCCGCGCCGTTTCAACGGCGCCGGAGGACCGCCTTATCGTTTCGCCAAGCGCGCCGGCTCAGTTACCGCCGACGGGTGGCGCCTCATCGCACATTCCAGCCAGGACCTCGGCGGCATGGCGGACCTTTACCGACGCGTCCCGCCGGTGCAGGCGGCCGGCGATGTTCATGAGACAACCCAGGTCACCGCCGAGCAGGGTGTCGGCCTTGGTGGCGAGAATGTCGTCCACCTTGGCGTCGACCATCTTTACGGAAATTTCCGGATATTTGACACAGAACAGGCCGCCGAAGCCGCAGCAGGTCTCGGCCGCAGCCATCTCGGTGATCGACAGCCCCTCGATGCCGGCGAGTAGGGCGCGCGGTTGCGCCTTGATGCCGAGTTCCCGCAAACCCGAACACGAGTCGTGATAGGCCGCGGTCGCCGGATAGGCGCCGTCGATTTTGACAACCCCCAAAACGTCGTGGAGGAAACTCATCAGTTCGTGGGTACGGGCGCAGAAATCATCGACCCGGTTCTTCATCGCCGGCTCATCGGCGAAGATCTGCGGAAAATGTATCTTCATTGTCCCGGCGCAGGACCCGGACGGCGCGACGATGTAGTCGACGTCGGCGAAAGCCTCGATCAGCGGCCGCGCGATCGCCTTGGCGTCCGCCACGTCGCCGGAATTGAAGGCCGGTTGGCCGCAGCAGGTCTGGTTTTCCGGCACGATGACCTCGCAGCCGGCATCCTCGAGCAGTTTGACGGAGGCGAAGCCGACATTGGGCCGCATCAGGTCAACGAGGCAAGTAACGAACAGGCCGACCTTGGCCGGTTTCTCTCCCAACATGTTTTTATCCTTTGCTCTTCGTTAAGGGGGAGAATGGCCATTTTGCTTGGCAAGTTCAATAACGTCGGGACAAGCGCCTCAGGAACTGACCGCCGATGCCCGGGGAAGCAGAAGATAGAGTGTACCCTGTTCTTTCATCTTGCCGGCGGCGGCGGCGGCCTGCTCGGTACCGCCCCAGTAGAGGTCGATGCGGAGCGGCCCCTTGATGGCGCCGCCGGTATCTTGCGCGATTGCCAGACGGCGCAGCGGCTTTGGACGGTCAAGCGGGTGCACGGTGTCGAGCCAGACCGGAATGCCCAGCGGGATGAAGGCCGGATCGACGGCGACCGATCGTTCGGCGGTTAGAACCACGCCCTGGCTGCCGATTGGGCCTTCTTCCGTCAAGTCCCGGAAAAAGACGTAAGACTGGTTCAGATTCATCACCTCAGCCGCCTCTTCCGGATGCGCCGCGAGCCAGCTTCGGATCGACTGCATGGAGATGGTCTCGAGGGTCAATTCGCCGCGGCTGATCAACTCGCGGCCGATGGCGTAGTAGGGATGGCCGTTCTTTGCAGCATAGCCAACGCGCATTTCGCCGCCGTCAGCCAGGCGAACCCGGCCGGAACCCTGAATGTGAAGGAAGAAGGCGTCCACCGGATCGTTCACCCAGGCGAGTTCCAAGCCGCGTCCCGCGAGCGCGCCGCCCTCGATTTCCGCGCGTGTTGGCATGGGCAGAACCCGGTTCCCGTCGACGGCACCGACGAGAGTTCGCCCGGCAAGTTCCTCATCGAAGGCGCCGAGATCGATCCGCACCATTTCCGGTAGTGGCCTGTATAGCGGGGTTTGCGCCTCGTCCGTGCGGCCCCGGGCGCCGTCCATCACCGCTTCGTAGTAGCCGGTGACCAAGCCGGCATCGTCGGTGCCATCCGACGCCCGATAGGGTTGAAACGCGGTTTCTAAGAATCGCTGGGCCGCGTCGGCCTCGTCAACGGGAAGGACTTCGGAAAGGCTGGATGCTTGTAAACAGATACGCTGCCAGTCGCCGGCGGTTCCGAAGCGCGGATCGTCGGCGACTGGCGATGCCGCAACACGGCTTTGCCAACGACGGCAGGATTTGATAAATGCCGCCAACGCGTCTCGGGATCCCGTCGGGGTCCAGCCGGGGAGCGATTGGAAGGAAACCGCATGCAGCTGGAGGGTCGGCGCCGGGGGTGGTGGCTCCGCACACGCGGCAAGCAATGCCGTCGCCGCACACACGGCGAAGCGCTGCCAGCGCTGACCGCCGCGCCAAGCGTTAGATAACCGCCACATCGGCGGTGACGCGCCTATTCGAGGCTGCCGGTGGCTACCAAGGTCCAGTTAGGATCCGCGCTTCGCGTATCACGGGCAAAGGTCCAGAAATCGACGACATCCTGGACGTCGCTGGGATCGCCTTCAATGATGTGGCCGTCGCTATCGCGAACAACGTTGATCTGTTGGCTGGAGAACTTTACCGTGACGTGCGCCGTACGGCCCGCCATGTAGGCTTCGACGAGTTCGACCGCGTTGAACCCGACAAGCGTAATGTCGACCATCTCGTCACGGCTTTCGCGCTCATCGATTGACTGTGCGAAATTCGCATAAACCTCGTCGCTGAGCAGACCTCTCAACTTCTCGCGATCACCATCGGCATAGGCGGAAAGGACCATCTCGAAGGCGATCCGCGCACCGGAAAGGAATTCATCCGGCGAGAATCGCTCATCGGCGATACGGATCTGGGTCAGACCGGCCTCCAACGGGCCTTCGGTCTCGGACGCCAACGGTTCGTCGGCGGCCGCTTCGGAAGGTCGTTCGGACCTTTCCGGCAGTCGCACGACCTTCTCGTTGTTTTGCTTTTGGCCGGAACTGGACGGCGGCGAAAACGGTCCGCCGGGTCGTCCCTCGTGTCCATCCCGCCTTCCCAAGACACTGCGCAGCCGAAAGACCAGAAACGCCGCGATCAACGCCAACAGGACAATATCGAAAAACTGGAAACCATCACCCATAGCGACCTATCTTTCTGCGCGCTGATCGGAGTTCGGATAATACCATGCCACACGCCGCCACGTTAATCGTCTGTTCCCGATACGTCCAGTCGCGTGTGTCATTTTGCGGTTACTCGATATATATACATCCGTAATATAAGAACCGCCGAGCCGGAGCACCATGGCCGCCTTACTCTTCCTCGCCCTCGTCGCGACGCCCATCGTCGAAATTGTTATTTTTATCCAGGCGGGCGAGGCGTTCGGGCTGTGGCCGACGATTGGTGGCGTCATCCTGACCGCGATCATCGGGACATTTCTCCTGCGCCAGCAAGGTTTTTCGGTCCTGAGGTCGGTTCAGGCCAGCATGGACGCCGGACGCCCGCCAGTCGAGGAAGTTTTCCATGGCTTTTGTATCGTCATCGGCGGTGCGCTGTTGCTCACTCCCGGTTTCTTGACCGACGGCATCGGCTTTGCCTTGTTGACACCGCCATTCCGTCGCCTCCTTGGCCGAGTTCTCGCCGCGTATGCGGCACATCGCGTCGAAGTCAAGATCAGCGCCGGACCGACGTCCGGCGGCGCCGCCGGAACCCGACCGCCGCGGCGTGATGGCAAACCCGGCGACATCATCGACGGCGAATACGAAGAGATCGACGACGAGGATGAAGACAGCGGCCGACAATCCCCGGATCAGGATCGGGACACGGACGTCGAGAGCCCCTGGAAACGCCGGACCCGCTGAGCGGGATCGATGAAACGTTTCGGATGGACCGACGAGGGTTGTTCGGCCCCGGAAACCATGGTACCCACCACCGATCCCGCATTCGCTGTGCGCAAGGAGATCTCCATAATGGCAGAGCCCGAAAACGAGACCGGTCAGTCCAATTCCGCCACGGGACAGCCGTCCGACGAAAACAAGAATACCGAAACACCGTCGCTGGCGATCAACATCCAATACATCAAGGATTTCTCCTTCGAAGCCCCCGGCACGCCCGGCATCTTTGGCAAGCTGCAGCAACAGCAGCCGAATATTTCCGTCAAGGTCGACGTTCAGGCGCGCACCATCAACGCCCCCGCCTACGAGGTCGTCCTGCACATCCGCGCCGACTGTCAGATCGAGCAGGAGACGGTCTTTGTCGCCGAGTTGACGTACGCCGGCATCTTTACCGTCAAGGTCCCGGAGAACACGCTGCGACCGGTTCTGCTGATCGAATGTCCGCGCCTGTTGTTCCCGTTCGCGCGCCAGATCCTCGCCAACGCGACCATGACCGGCGGTTTCATGCCCTTGATGCTGGGCCCGGTCGATTTCGCCCAACTCTACCGTCAGCAGATGGAGCGTGAGCAAGCGCAAAGCGCCGAGGCGGCGCCAGTCGCCGAATTGGACGACTCGGCGAAGTTGAACGTCTAAGCGGGCGCTCCGCCGCCCGCCTCGTCAGAGAGGATATCGTTCTCCCGCAGGGCAACGGTATGTTCTGGCCACAAGGCACCCTTGAGGCGACCGACGAGGGCTTGGTGCGTGGCCGCTTCCTCCACCGTCGGCACCACGATGCGTGGCGTGCGGTTGACGGGTTTCGACCTCGCGACCGATGATGCCTTGGCGCGTACCAGGACCAACCCCGGTTCGCGGCCGCCGATCAATTCCAGATAGACCGACGCCAGCAGCTCGGCGTCCTTGAGTGCCCCGTGCAAGGTCCGCGCCGACAGATCGATGCCGAACCGCTTGCAAAGAGCATCGAGATTGGCCGGCGCGCCGGGAAACTTCTGACGTGCCAATTGAACCGTATCGATGGCGCGGTCCGCCGGGATCCGAGGCCTGTCATGGCCCACCAGCTCGGCATTGAGGAAGCCGAGGTCGAACGGCGCGTTGTGCATGACAAGCTTCGAATCGCCGATAAAGCCGATGAAGTCCTCGACCACATCGGCGAACACCGGCTTGTCGGCGAGAAAGGCGTTGGAAATCCCGTGCACGCGGTATGCCTCGTTGGGCACGTCCCGTTCTGGGTTGATGTAACACTGATAGGTGCGGCCGGTCGGCACATGGTTGAGCAATTCGACGCAGCCGATCTCGATGATGCGATGCCCATCGGCGGGACTGAGACCGGTCGTTTCGGTATCGAGGGTTATCTCTCGACTCATGAGGACGCTTCTCTCCTCTGACAGACACCGTATTGGTGTTCGTAAGTGGCTTCCGAGGCCCGACGCGAGCCGACTGATGGCGACCAGCGGCTTCCTGTCCACTTCGATGCGATGGTAACGATCCTTTGCACGTCTTGCATCATGAACGCGAAGCCGAGTCCCGAGGGGATCACGAAATCGGCGCGCCTTCTTTTGTCGGTGTCCGGCATCTGACGGGCGAGGATGGCGTCGATACGCTGACGTGTCATGCCGGGGCGTTTCATCAGCCTTTGGACCTGAATGAACCTCGGCGCCGACACAACGCATACCGCATCGCAGATGCTGTCACCGCCGGTTTCGAACAGCAACGGCACATCGAGGACAACCAGAGACCGCCGGTTGCGTGCCTGACGGGCCAAAAATCGCCGCTGATCGCTGTAGACCCGCGGATGGATAATTGCCTCGAGGCGGCTCAACGCGGCCCGATCATCGTAGACCCGGCGGCCCAGGGCCTCGCGGTCGACCCCCTGCTCACCAACAACGTCGGGAAATTCCTTGGTAATGGCTCGGACCGCTCCGCCGCCGGTGGAGAACAACGCGTGCACCGTTCGATCGGCGTCGTGTACCGGTACGCCGAGACGGCGAAACATCGCCGCGGCAGTTGATTTGCCCATGGCGATGGAACCGGTGAGGCCCAGAATGACCATCCGGGATCAAGCCATGCCGGGGATAACGTGGGCGCGAAGATCAGCTGTGACCCGCGGCTCAATGCCGAACCAAGCGGTAAAGCCGGGCCGCGCCTGGTGAAGCAGCATACCGAGGCCATCCACCGTTCGATTGCCGCGCCCGCTTGCCCGAACGAGTAACGGCGATTGCAATGGCGCGTAGACGATGTCGGCGACGACGGCGGAAATTGGCAAGTCATCCAACCGAATATCGAGCGGCGGCTGTCCCGTCATACCCAACGTCGTCGCGTTGACCAGCATCGCGACACCCTCGAGGCACATCGACCGCTCGTTCCAGTCCACGGACCGGACACGATCGCCAAAGCGGGCTGCCGCCTCCTCGGCACGCTGCCGGGTGCGGTTGACAAGGCGGATTTCCGAGGCACCAAAATCCAGGCAGGCGACGATGACGGCGGAGGCCGCGCCGCCGGCACCGATAACGGCAATGGGCCGATGCGCCGCCGACCAGCCGGGAACGGCCTCCAAGACGCTTTGCGCGAACCCGAAGAGGTCGGTGTTATCGCCGTGCAACGATCCGTCCTCAACCAGAACGGTATTCACCGCGCCCACTCGTTTCGCATCCTCCGACAACGTATCCATCACCGCCATCGCCGCTTCCTTGTGCGGCACGGTGATGTTCACGCCGCGATAGGACATTTTTGGTAACACGCGCAGCACGGTGGCAAGATGATCCGGATGCACCGCCAGCGGCACATAATAGCCGGGCACGCCATGACGAGCGAGCCAGTAGCCATGCAGGCGAGGTGACAGCGAATGAGCGATCGGCCAGCCGATGACGCCGGCGTTCAACGGCGGTTTCATCGCCGGCGGCCCTCCTCGGGAATGCAATACTGCCTCATGTATCAAGGGCTCCTGCCTCGCGCAAATAGGCCAACAGCGGCAACATGGGAAGCCCGAGAATGGTGAAATAGTCACCTTCGATGGCGGAAAACAATTGGCAGCCGCGCCCTTCCAAACGGTAACCGCCGACCGTTCCCAGGGTGCTTGAATCACAACTGGCGAGGTAGTGGTCGAGGAAATCCTCGCTAAAGATGCGCATGGTGAGGCGTGCTTCGGCGACCATGGTCCACTCGGGTATCCCGCGGCGAACCACGGCAACGGCACTCACGAGACGGTGCGTTCGACCGCGAAGAAAGAGCAGCTGGCCGCGCGCTATCTCCAACGTTGGCGCCTTGTCGAGCCATTGGCCATCGCATTCCAGCATCTGATCGGCGCCGATTACCCACGCCGCCCCGGCGCTCCGAGACACCAGTGTCGCCTTTTCACAGGCCAAGTCGCGGGCGACCGCCTCGATCGGCCAGCCCTCCCGCCGGCCAACGTCCTTGGTTCTGCTCTCATCGACCCCGGCGGGATGGATCTCGGCGACGATACCGGCGTCACGCAGCAGCGCCGCGCGGGACTCGCTGGCCGAGGCGAGAATGATGGAACCGTTCATGCCTGACTCACGCACCAGTGACGCCCGTCAAGATCCAATGGCGGCTGGGGATACGTAATGAAGATGTCTGTGGACGGATTGTGCATCATGGTCGGACTACGCTCAAACGGCAATACGCTGCACGTTCACTAAAAAAGTGTTAACACGGTCGCGCGGGTTTAACGATTTTATCAGATTTCGCAGCGACACGGTGACAACCAGGGTTTTGCCCGTTATCCACATGTTGCACCAGCATCGCATTCTTCGAATCGGTGTTTCATGAAAACCATTTAGAAATTTCTTGCGGCGTTCATCCGCAAGCAGTGCCACCACTCGGTTGGTCGGGGACAGTCGCCAGTGAGTGTGTGGATTAATGAGAATCCCCAGGTTTCCCTGCCCCTACAATCACTTCTACTTCTTTTAAAAAAGTAAGGTTAGTAGAAGGGGAGCGTCGCAGGAGCCAACAAGAAGGGTCGCCCTACCCCATGACAAAACCATTGCTGACCGAATTCACCACCGCGGATCCGTCGCATGTGCCGTTCTGGTTCCTCCGCCAGGCCGGACGATATCTTCCCGAATATCAGGCGCTCCGGCGTGAAGCGACGGATTTCCTGGCCTTTTGCTATTCACCCGAGCTCACCGTCGAGGCGGCCTTGCAGCCGTTGCGGCGCTACGACATGGATGCGGCGATCCTGTTCAGCGACATCCTGGTCATTCCGGATGCCCTTGGCGCGACGGTCCGTTTCGTCGAGGGTGAAGGACCGTTGCTGCAGCCGGTGCGATCGGTGGATGACCTGAAACCGCTGGACGTCGACGGTGTGGTCGAACACCTCCATCCCGTTTTCGAATCGATCACGTCCCTGCGGGCCGCCTTGCCGGCGGAAAAAGCGCTGTTCGGATTCGCCGGCGCGCCGTGGACGATCGCGTTGTACATGGTCGAGGGACGCGGCGGGACTGGCGGCGAAAATACAAGTCTGTGGGCCTATGGCGATCCGGAGGGCTTCGGTGCGTTAATCGACATGATTGTCGCGGCAACGACACGGTACCTGATCGCCCAGATCGATGCCGGCGCTGATGTCATCCAATTGTTCGACAGCTGGGCAGGCAAGCTGAGCGCGGCGGAAGCCCGCCGGTGGTCGATCGCCCCCACTGCGCGCATCGTCCGCGCGCTGAAGGCGCACGCGCCAGAAGTCCCCATTATCGGCTTCCCCCGTCTCGGCGGGTTTTGGATCGAGGACTATATCGCCGAGACCGGCGTCGACGGCGTCAGTCTCGATCCGACGATTCCCATTTCGGCTATCGCCGAGCGGCTGCAAAGCCGGTGCCTGGTGCAGGGCAATCTGGATCCGCTGCTGCTGCGGGTGGGCGGGGAAGCCCTCGACGAAGCGGTGCGGGCGATTCTTGAAGGTCTCTCCGGCGAGCGGTTCATTTTCAATCTCGGCCACGGGATTCCGCCGACGGCATCGCCCGAGGCTGTCCAGCGTGTCGCCGACTTGATCCATCGCTGGAACAGGGAGACGCGATCATGGGACGCCGCCTAGCGGTCGTTCTGTTCAACCTGGGCGGGCCGGACAAACCGGAGTCCGTACAACCGTTTCTGCGCAATCTGTTCTTCGATCCAGCGATCATTGGCGTGCCCCGTCTGTTTCGCTGGCTCCTCGCCGAATTCATTTCCCGCCGGCGGGCGCCGATCGCGCGGGCCATCTACGACAACATCGGGGGGAAGTCGCCACTGTTGGCGCACACCCAGGATCAGGCATGGGCCTTGAAGGCCTGTCTGATCGAACGCGGCTACGACGCGGATGTTTTCATCTGTATGCGCTATTGGCTGCCGATGAGCGGCTCGGTGTCCGAGGCGGTGAAGGCTTTCGACCCCGATGACGTCGTCCTGCTGCCGCTTTATCCTCAGTACTCGACGACGACCTCGCAGTCGTCCCTAGACGATTGGCGGCGGGCGGCGGCAAAGGTGGGGTTGAAGGCGCCGACGCAAGCGGTTTGTTGCTATCCGGGTCTGCCGGGCTTGATCGAGACAACGGCGCGGCTGACCGAGGCGGCGTTGGACGAGGCGGCCGCGAAAACCACGGTGGCGAAGCGAATCCTCTATTCGGCGCATGGCCTGCCGAAGCGGGTGATCGAGGCCGGTGATCCCTATCAGTGGCAGGTCGAAAAGTCGGCGGCAGCCGTGGCGGCGCGGCTCGATGCGACCGGCAAGACCGGCGACGTCGAGCACGTTGTCTGCTACCAGAGCCGCGTCGGACCCCTTGAATGGATCGGCCCGTCGACGGAGGAGGAACTCGAACGCGCCGGCCGGGATGGGGTCGGCGTCATTCTGGTGCCCATCGCCTTCGTCTCGGAGCATTCGGAAACGCTGGTTGAACTTGACATCGAATACCGGGAGTTGGCCGAGGTCGAGGGTGTTCCCATTTACATTCGCGTGCCGACGGTGTTGGATGATCGAGGTTTCATCGCCGGCCTTGCCGACCTGGTGGAGGAAGCAAACCGATCGGACGTTTCCATCGCCGGCGAGGGCCGGATGCGGGGATGTCCATCGCACTTTCAACGCTGCGGGTGCTTGCCTGGCGCTCCAGCTTGTCCTGGATATTGAGGCAGACGGTGTCATACGACTGGTTGCTCGCTTTGCACGTGATTAGCATCATCGCTTGGATGGCCGGTCTCCTCTACCTACCCCGGCTCTACGTCTACCACGCAGGCGTCGCGGTGGGCTCCGAAGCATCGGAAACCTTCAAGGTGATGGAGCGTCGGTTGCTTCGGGCAATTACGACGCCGGCGATGATCGCTTCCTACCTGTTCGGGATTCTTCTGATCTGGCAGTTGGGCGAGGCGGCGCTGTATATGGGCTGGCTGCACGCCAAGATTTTGTTGATTATCGGGTTGACGGTCATGCACGGTTTCATGGGACGGTGGCGAAAGGATTTTGCCAACGATAACAATCGGCATTCGGGTCGGTTCTACCGTGTCATGAACGAGGTGCCGACGGTTCTAATGCTTGGTATCGTTATCCTCGCGGTTGTGAAACCATTCTGACTATCTGCCGATAGGCGATTAATCTGTTGACATTGGACCGGCTGAGGGTCATTTGTTCGAAAGCGGATAGTGGCCGCCAAACGTCCAAAAATTTTCAATCCTTTCTTTAAGTTGGTTTAGACGAGCACCGGAAAGCGGTCGCGGCTGAACAATTTCGGGCCGACGACCATTTCGCCTCCGCTGCTTACTCGCAACGTCGGTAACATCGACGACCAATTTCAGATTCCTGCCAAGACTCTACGCGACGAGTACACAATGCAACTCAAAGACCTAAAACTGAAAGCACCGGCTGATCTCGTATCCTATGCTGAGGAACTCGAAATCGAGAACGCCAGCTCCCTGCGCAAGCAAGAGATCATGTTTGCGATCCTGAAACAGTTGGCTGAGAAAGATATCTCGATCTTCGGCGATGGTGTGTTGGAGGTATTGCAGGACGGTTTCGGATTTCTGCGGGCGCCGGAGGCGAATTACTTACCAGGGCCTGACGATATTTACGTCTCGCCCAGCCAAGTGCGCCGCTTCGGCCTGCGTACTGGCGATACCGTGGAAGGCGAAATTCGCGCGCCCAAGGACGGCGAGCGGTATTTCGCGTTACTCCGTGTCACCACCATTAATTTCGCCGAACCATCGGCGGTTCGTCACCGCATTAACTTCGACAATCTCACCCCGCTTTATCCCGAACAGCGCCTTGAGATGGAAATGAGTGACCCCAAGATCAAGGACATAACGACGCGGGTCGTCGATCTCATCAGTCCCATCGGCAAGGGGCAGCGGGCGTTGGTCGTCGCCCCCCCGCGCACTGGCAAAACCGTGATGCTGCAAAACATTGCCCACGCCATCGCACACAATCACCCGGAGTGCTATCTGATCGTCCTCCTCATCGATGAGCGGCCGGAGGAAGTGACGGACATGGAACGCTCCGTGCGCGGCGAGGTCATCAGCTCGACCTTCGATGAGCCAGCGGCCCGCCACGTTCAGGTGGCGGAAATGGTTATCGAAAAAGCGAAGCGGTTGGTTGAACACAAACGGGACGTGGTCATCCTTCTCGACTCGATCACCCGGCTGGCGCGTGCCTACAACACGGTGGTGCCGTCGTCGGGGAAGGTGCTGACGGGTGGTGTCGACGCGAATGCCCTGCAGCGCCCGAAACGGTTTTTCGGCGCGGCGCGGAATATCGAGGAAGGCGGCTCGCTGACGATCATCTCCACGGCGCTGATCGACACCGGCTCGCGAATGGACGAGGTGATTTTCGAGGAGTTTAAGGGAACCGGCAACGCGGAAATCATTCTCGACCGCAAACTTGCCGATAAACGAACCTGGCCCAGCATTGACATCACCAAGTCCGGCACACGGAAGGAAGAACTTCTCGTCGACAAGGGGGTTCTGTCCAAAATGTGGGTTCTTCGCCGCGTGTTGATGCCGATGGGCGTTATCGATGCCATGGAATTCCTGATCGATAAGCTCAAGAATTCGAAGAACAACGCTGATTTCTTCGACTCGATGAACACGTAAACAATTCCAGATGCGCGGCCGCTGGCCGGTCACGTCGTCGATTGGTTAGAAATACATTGCCCGCAGAAGGGCGACCGGCTCGCCGTTGTGATCAAATAATTCCATGCTCTGACCGCTCATCTGGTATGAACGCACCGCTGCCAAGATCTTGCCGAGTTGGCGCTCGGTTTCGTCGATGGGTGGTGGACATGCCATCATTGTCGAGGCGACGGCGCTGAACCGGAGTTCGATCTCGTCGGCGGTCTCGTAACCGCCGATCATCTGATTGCATCCCACCGTGGCGCTGAACCGGGGTTCATTGCCAAGCAGCACCAGGTGCGGTTCACGGCGGTTCGGCGTCGCCTTGACGGCCTCATCGCCGAGCCGGACGATGCGCCAATAGGTATTCGTCAGCGTCGGTTCGCTGTTCCAACTGTCGCATTTTTCGTTGGGCCAGACATTGACGAACCGGTCGACAACGACCGTCGGCACGGTGCCGTCGCCTTCCATCGGCGGACGTTGCGTGATCTGCCCTTCGAAATTGCTCAATAACGGGGCTTCCGGCTCGGAGCGCTTTTCCAGGTAAGCTTGTTCGAGCCTGATGTAGTCTCCCTCCATCGCGACGGGATAGGAGCGGCCGGTCAGGCATTCGGTGAAGCGCGCGGCATCGGCAAAATAAACGAACATGCCATGCAGGAACAGATTGAGCGCCAAGGGTTCGAGGCTACCGGTACTGGTAAGCTCGTACGGTAGGCCGGACTCGATGGGCCGTCCTTGGATATCAAGTTTCCGAAGGGTCTCGGAATTCTTGATCTCGAACTGCAGAGGCATCTCCCGGCCGCCACGGAGAATAAGAGCCTGTCGCTCGGGATCCACCGACCAGCGCCCGATGTCATCGAAGCGAGCGTTCTTTTCGAGGTAAGTTTGCCGCAGATGAAATACTTGGTCGGGCCAAAGATTGAGATGATGCTTCACGCCGGGACAGTCGGCGCAGGGAAGTACGCCGGTAAAGCTCGCCGGGAGGTCAAGGCCATGGGCGCCGAGGGGCATCTGTTCCTCATCTTCGGCCTTCGCCGGGGGGAGAATAAAGACCAGGATCGCTGCGATTAGCATGCAGAAGGAAAAACGCATCGGACTTTCTCCGTTGTTCCATCAATCAGGGCAACAGGACCGTCGACCCGGTGGTCTTGCGTGCCTCAAGCTCGGCGTGCGCCTTCGCCACTTCGGCGAGGGGATAGGTCTGATTGATGCGGATCTGGACCACGCCCCGAAGCACGACGTCGAACAAATCGGCGGCGGCAGCGCGAAGCTCGGTGACGTCCTTGGTGTAGTCGATCAACGTCGGCCGGGTGAGATACAACGATCCCTTTTGCGCCAATATTGCCGGTTCGATGGCCGGCACCGGCCCCGAGGCATTGCCGAAGCTGACCATCAGTCCGCGCGGCCGCAGGCAATCCAAGGATGTTTCGAACGTGGCACGGCCGACCGAGTCGTAGACCACCGGCACGCCGTCGCCGTCGCTGATCTCCCGCACGCGTTCGGCGATGTTCTCGCGCTGGTAGAGAATGGGATAATCGCAGCCATGGGCGCGGGCCAACTCAGCCTTGTCCTCCGAACCAACGGTGCCGATGACGGTCGCCCCGAGATGCTTCGCCCATTGGCAGGCGATGAGGCCGACCCCGCCGGCGGCGGCATGGAAGAGGATCACATCGCCGGGCTTGACCGCGTAGGTTCGGCGCAGCAGGTATTGCGCGGTCAGGCCCTTCAACATCAATGCGGCGGCTTGGCGATCGCCGATCGCATCGGGCAAGGCGACGAGCCGGTGTGCCGGGATCAGCCGGATCTCGGCGTAGGCCCCCGGCGGTCCGCCGGCATAGGCGACGCGTTGGCCGACGGCGAAATCGACGACATCCTCGCCAACGGCTTCGATGGTGCCCATACCCTCGAGGCCCAAACCCGAAGGCATCGACGGCAACGGGTACAGACCGTTTCGGTGGTAGATATCGATGAAATTCAGTCCACAGGCGTGTTGGCGCACCCTTACTTCGTGTGGGCTGGGGTCCCCGACGTCGACGTCCTCGAGACGCAAGGCATTGGGACCCCCGTACTCGTGGATGCGAACCGCTTTCTCCATGTTTCCCCTCCGGATGTGATCTGGCTTGTACCCGTGGGACCTCATTCGGCCTCGAGGCTTATCCCTTCAAGACGCAGCAACGCCCGCTTGGTGTCAAGGCCGTTGCCGCCTGAATAGCCGCCGAGACGGCCGCATGCGGCGACGACTCGATGGCAGGGAACGAGCAGGGGTAAAGAATTGCGGGCGCAGGCACCGGCGACGGCGCGGGGACTGGACCCAAGGACCGCCGCCAGGCCGCCGTAGGTGGCTGTCGATCCATAAGGAATTCGGGCGATCTCCGCCCATACCCGCCGCTGGAAGTCGGTGCCACGGGGCGCCAGCGGCAGCGAGAAAGTCTTCTGAGTACCGTCGAAATAGCCGCCAATCTGCGCCCGCGCGGTGCGGAGCAGCGGCGTTTCCGTTCCAGCAAAATGGGGCCCCCAAGCAATCTTGATCAGGGCGCCCCCGGTCTCGTAAACCGTCAGGATGCCGCAGGGCGTTTCAAATGAAAGGTGCGGCATCGCGGCACTGGTCCTGTCATCGAAATCCGAGGCGCTCGCGCAACTCTTCGACGTTACGGGCCGGCAGCCCGCAGGTGGGGCCGACGCATACGTAGGCGGCCGGTTCGCCGGCGACGAGAGCCTTGCCGTGCGCCGGGTGATCGTTCGGCAGTTCGGTTCCCGGTTCCACTTGCCGAATGACCCGGTTCGCGGGCGCGAGTTGGAATGCCGCGTGGACTAAGGTCTTCGTTTCAGCCGCCTGACCAGGACCCACGATGACGATCTGCAGACCGGTGCTCAACAACTCGAAGGCGGTCAACAGGCCTGGCGAATTCAACAGCTGCTCCGGCTCGTCGGGTGAAAAGGCGGCGACAAGCCGGTCCGCCTTGTCGTCGTAGCTGGCATTACCGGTCAGCATCCAAAGCCGGGCCAAGACCTCCAGCATCACCCCGTTGCCGGAGGGAACGGCGCTGTCGAGGATGGTTTTCGGCCGGTGGATGATGTCGGTGGTATCGTCGGCGGCAAGGAAATAGCCGCCATGCGCCGTATCCCAGTAATGACGGTCGGCCACCGCAACCCAGCGCTGTGCGGCGCTCAGATAGGGTTCTTCGCCCGTCGCCTCGAACAGCGCGAGCGCGGCACGTGCCATGTTGGCATAGTCATCCAGCACGGCGGGGTGGGTCGCCGCGCCTCGGCAATAACTATGGTGCAGACGGTCGCCGGCGGTCATGTTCTCGGAGACGAAACGGTAGGCGAATTTGGCGATGTCCAGCCACTCGGGCTTCTCGAAGACCATGGCCGCGTTGGCCTGCGCCGCGATCAGCATGCCGTTCCAGTCGGTGAGCACCTTGTCATCGCGCCCGGGTGGGATGCGCTTTGCTCTCACGGCGAGGAGTTGTTCCCGCGCCGTCGCCAGAATCTCGTCATCATCGACCGCCGGACTGAAGCGCGGATGCCGTTGATGGAGGATGTTCCTTTCCTCCCAGTTACCCGCCCCGGTCACATCGTAGGCGGCTTTGAAGGCGGCTGAGTCATCGCCCAAGGCGGCATCGATCTCTTCTTCCTCCCAGACGTAGTATTTCCCTTCGACACCTTCGCTATCCGCATCCAGGGCGCTTGCGAACGCGAAGCTTCGGTCATCGGCGGCGCGGATCGTCATCTCGCGCATCAGCCAGGTGACGGTCTCGGCGATACGGCGCCGGTAGAGGGGATCGCCGGTTTCCGTCCACACCTCAGTCAACAGGTCGATCAACAAGGCGTTGTCGTACAGCATCTTCTCGAAATGCGGCACCAGCCACTGCGGGTCCGTCGCGTAGCGGGCGAATCCGCCGCCGAGGTGGTCGTAGATGCCGCCCCGGCACAGGGCGTTCAGCGTGACCGTCACCACCTCCCGGAAGATCGTCGCGCCGGTCCGCTTGTGGGCGCGCCACAGGAAACGGAAGAACAGCGGCTGCGGGAACTTCGGCGCGCCGGCGGTGCCGCCGTTGAGGGGATCGATCATCCGGGCGCAGGCGGCGGCGATTTCGTCGATGACCGTCATCGACAGAACGCCGCCGGTTTTCGGCGCCGAGAGTTTTTCCAGCGCCGAGCGAATGGCGGAGGTATTCTTGGCCACCGCTTCCTGCTTCGTGCGGTAGGTGTCGGCGAGTTGGCGCAGCACGTCGGGAAAGCCAGGCCTGCCATAGCGTTGCGTCGGCGGGAAGTAGGTGCCGCCCCAGAACGGCTCCCCATCCGGGGTTAAAAACATCGTCAGCGGCCAGCCGCCGTGTTGGCCCATGACCGACAACGCCGTCTGGTAAATGGTGTCGATGTCCGGCCGCTCCTCACGGTCGACTTTGATGTTGATGAACAAGTCGTTCATTAGATCAGCGATCGACCCGTCCTCGAAGCTCTCGTGCGCCATGACATGGCACCAGTGGCAGGCGGCGTAGCCGATCGACAGCAGGATCGGTTTGTCCTGCCGCTTCGCTTCCGCCAGCGCCTCCGCGCCCCAGGGATACCAGTGAACCGGGTTATCGCGGTGTTGCAGGAGATAGGGGCTGGTTTCTTCGCTCAGTCGGTTGCGCATGGGCGGAGCGACCCTCTGGATTGGAAGTGGAAGATTGGCCGGAAACGCGCCGGATTGCGATACCGCCCTCGCTGCTCTAGGTTAGATGGCCCGGACCACGATGCAAGGCCGTTCCGGGGTTTCGAACCGCGCTTAAAAGCGCGCCAAGCAGCCAACAGCGGAGATTTAACCCGACATGAAGGTACACGTCGACGTGGAATGCACGCCGGAGGAAGCGCGCACGCTCCTCGGACTGCCGGACGTCAAACCCATGCAGGCCGCCTTGATGGCCGACATCGAAGCGCGGATGAAGAAGAACCTGGCGGCGATGGAACCCGAGTCGCTT
This sequence comes from uncultured Rhodospirillaceae bacterium, assembly GCA_964460955.1. GTDB lineage: Bacteria > Pseudomonadota > Alphaproteobacteria > Rhodospirillales > Defluviicoccaceae > Defluviicoccus. Next base: position 103,459 of record CAYWRP010000001.1, read on the forward strand.
CTAAGAATGTGGATGCCGACCGGCGTACCCGGTTTCGAGCAGTGGCAGAAATTCCTCCGGGCGGCATTCCTGCGCGGCAGCGAGATGACGGAGACATCTCCCGATACGCCGTCCGCGACGCCAGATAAGGACAAGAAGAAATAACCACGGACGAGACATTACGTGACCGACGCCCCCAATCCGGAAGACCTTTACTATCGTTGCCACGTGTTCTGCTGCCTCAACGAGCGGCCGGAAAACCATCCGCGTGGCTCGTGCAGCCGGAAGGGCAGTGAGGCGCTGAGGAATTACATGAAGGCGCGGGCGAAGGAACTCGGATTGAGCGACGTTCGTATCAATGCGTCGGGTTGCCTGGATCGCTGCGAACTCGGTCCGACCATGGTCATCTATCCGGAGGGCGTCTGGTACCACTACGAGACGATCGAGGACGCCGAGGAAATTCTGCGGCGCCACGTGATCGGCGGCCAGATCGTCGACCGGTTGCGCCTGGAGCGCGACCAGTGACGGAGCCGAGCCGGCCGAGGGTCGCGTGCGCCGACGCCCATGCGCGGTGATACCATCTTTGCCCTGGCGACGCCGCCCGGTCGTGGCGGGATCGCCGTCGTTCGAATATCCGGTCGGCAAGCCGGGGCCGCCCTAAGCCGCCTCACCGATCGAAGCCTGCCGCCTCCCCGCGTTCTCACGCCGGCGACGTTGCGAAACGATCACGGAGAAGTACTGGATCGCGGCCTCTTGGCCTGGTTTCCCGGCCCCGCGAGCTATACCGGCGAAGATGTCGCGGAACTGCATATGCACGGCGGCCCGGCGGTGGTGAACGGAGCCCTCCAGGCGTTGACCGCCATACCGGGGTTGCGGGTTGCGGAGGCGGGCGAATTCACGCGCCGCGCCTTCGAAAACGAGAAGCTGGACCTGACGGCGGCGGAGGGCATCGCCGATCTCGTCAATGCCGAGACAGCGGCGCAGCGAAACCAGGCGCTGCGCCAGCTGGAAGGGGCGCTTGGCGCGCTTTACGAAAGCTGGCGGGCGCGGCTGGTGCGCGCCCTGGCGCACATCGAGGCTTGCCTCGACTTCGCCGACGAGGATCTGCCCGACGGCCTCGACGCCGCCGCGACGGCGGAGATCGCCTCCGTGGCGGCGGAGATCGCCCGCCATCTCGCCGACGGGCATCGCGGCGAACGCATTCGCGAGGGCGTATGGGTCGCCATCGTCGGGCCGCCGAACGCCGGCAAGTCCAGCCTGCTGAACGCGATCAGCCGACGCGAGGCGGCAATCGTCACGCCGGAGCCGGGGACCACACGCGACATCGTCGAAGTGGCGATCGATCTCGGCGGCTTCCCGGTGATCATCGCCGATACCGCCGGTCTGCGCGCCGCCGCCGGCAATGCCATCGAGGCGGAAGGCATCCTGCGGGCGCGTCGGCGCGCGGAACAGGCGGACGTCCGCGTGGTGGTTTTCGATGGTGAGCTGTGGCCGGCCGTTGACCGGGAGACGGCGGCGATGCTGCGGGCGGGCGATGCCGGCGTGGTCAACAAGGCGGACCTGGGCCGTGCCGAGGCGACACCGACACTGGGCGACATCGCCCTGATCGCCGTTTCGGCAGTGACCGGCGCAGGGCTCGATCGGCTGGTCGGCGCGGTCACGGCGGAAATCGCCGGCCGTTACTGTCCCGGCGCCGCGCCGAGCCTGACCCGCCTGCGCCACCGAACGGCCCTTGAGGCCTGCGTCGCGGCGCTCGACCGATCGTTGACCGCCGGCGCTGCGGAAACAACGGCCGAGGAGCTTCGTGCCGCGACGGCGGCGCTCGGCGGCATCACCGGTCGGGTCGGGGTCGAAGACGTCCTCGACGTCGTGTTCCGCGATTTCTGCATCGGCAAGTGATGTTTCACGTGAAACAGACCGCGAATGGCTCGCAACACGTTTGACAGCCGAACGGCAAGGTTTTAAGGGACCGCGCATGACGGATTACGATGTGATTGTGGTTGGCGGCGGACATGCCGGGTGCGAGGCGGCGGCGGCGGCGGCGCGAATGGGGGCACGTACCCTGCTGGCAACGCATCGCCTCGATACGATCGGCGAGATGTCCTGCAATCCGGCGATTGGTGGCCTCGGCAAGGGCCAATTGGTGCGCGAGATCGATGCCCTCGACGGGGTCATGGGCCGCGCCATCGACCAGGCCGGCATTCAGTTCCGCGTCCTCAACCGGAGCAAGGGGCCGGCCGTGCACGGGCCTCGCGCGCAAGCCGACCGCCGGCTCTACAAGGCGGCGATGCAGGAGCTGCTCGGCGAGCAGCCCGGGCTGACCATCCGCGCCCTCGCCGTCGAGGATTTGCTGTGGAACGACGACCGTTCCGTTCGGGGCATCATCGCCGGCGACGGGGCGCAGGTGTTGGCGCCGGCCGTGGTCATCACCACCGGGACCTTCCTGCGCGGGATGATCCACGTTGGCGACGTGCGGGTGCCGGCCGGGCGGGTCGGCGACGCGCCGACCGTTGGGCTGTCGTATACCTTCCGGCGGCTGGCCTTTACGCTGGGCCGCCTGAAGACGGGGACACCGCCGAGGCTCGATGGACGGACCATCGACTGGGCGGCGCTGGACATCCAGCATGGCGACGACCCGCCGGTGCCATTCTCGTTTCTGACCGACCGGGTTACCACGCCGCAGATTGCCTGCCACATCACCGCCACCACCGAACGTTCGCACGCTCTGATACGCGACAATCTGGATCGGGCGCCGCTCTATTCCGGGCAGATCCAAAGCACCGGGCCGCGCTACTGCCCGTCCATCGAGGACAAGGTGGTTCGTTTCGCCAAGAAGCCGCGCCACCAGATCTTCCTCGAACCGGAAGGGCTCGACGACGACACCGTCTATCCGAACGGCATTTCCACCTCGCTGCCGAAGGACGTGCAGGCGGCGATGCTGAAGACCATCCCGGGCCTGGAGGCGGCGGTGATGCGGCGGCCGGGCTACGCCATCGAATATGACTTCGTCGATCCGCGCCAATTGAAGCCGACCCTAGAGACCCTCGCCGCGCCGGGTCTGTTTCTCGCCGGCCAGATCAACGGCACCACCGGCTACGAGGAGGCGGCGGGGCAGGGCTTGGTCGCCGGCGCCAACGCGGCGATCAAGGTCGCCGACGGCGAGACCTTTATCCTCGGGCGCACGGACGCCTACATCGGCGTGATGATCGATGACCTGGTGACGCTCGGCATGGACGAGCCGTACCGGATGTTCACCTCGCGCGCCGAATACCGGCTCAGCCTGCGGGCCGACAATGCCGATCAACGCCTGACGCGGAAGGGAATAGCGGCCGGGCTGGTGGGGGCGGTACGGGCGGCGGTATTCGCCGAAAAGGAGGCGGCCCTGGCTGCCTGCCGAGACCGGCTCGCGGCCTGCGTGGAGCCGCCGCAGACCCTCCGCGCCAAGGGTTTCGACATCAACCTCGATGGCCAGAAGCGTTCGGCCCTCGATCTGCTCGGTTACCCCGGTGTCGATCAGGGGCGTCTGGCGGCGGTCTGGCCGGAGGTGGCGGCGATGAATGCGCGGATCGTGCAGCAGCTGAAAAACGATGCACAGTATCGCGGCTATCTGGACCGTCAGGAAGCCGATATCCGCGCCTTCAAGCGGGACGAGGCGCTTGCCATCCCGGAGACATTGGACTTCGCCTCGGTCGCCGGCCTTTCGACGGAAGTGCGGACGAAACTGGCGCGCGCCCGACCGGCCACCCTGGCGGCGGCAGCGCGGATTCCCGGCATCACGCCGGCGGCGTTGACCGCGCTGCTTGGCCACGTCAAACGAAAGTCCCACCGCGCGACAGCCCAGCGGATCAGCGCTTGATCGATCGTCCGGCCGGGTCTTGTTTCACGTGAAACATCCGATGGCCGCCGCCGATGTGCAAGCGGCACTGGGGTTTTCCGACGCCGTGCGTGATCGCCTGCAAATTCTCGTCGATTTGGTGCGGGCATGGAAGCACCGGGTCAACCTGGTCAGCGACAACTCGCTGGTCGATATTTGGCGGCGCCACGTCCTCGATTCGGCGCAACTGGTCCCCTTGTTGCCGTGCCGCGATGTGTCGCCGCCGCGTCTGGTCGACCTCGGCAGTGGCGCCGGCTTTCCCGGTCTCGTCATCGCCATCGCCGCCGATATGCCGGTGACTTTGATCGAAAGCGACGGCCGCAAGTGCGCGTTTCTCGGCGAGGCGGCGCGCCTGACCGAATCACCGGCGGAAATCGTCAACGAGCGGATCGAGCAGATCTCCCTGCCGCCGGCCGACATCGTCACGGCGCGTGCTTGCGCCCCTCTGCCGAAACTCTTGAGCTACACCGCGCCCTTGCTGAAATCCGGAGGCTTCGCGCTGTTCCTTAAGGGCCGCGCCGTCGACGCCGAATTGACGCGCGCCGAGAAAAACTGGACAATGCGCGTCGATTGCATCGATAGCCGCAGCGATCCCAGCGGCGTCATCCTGCGGGTTTCCTCGATCGCTAAACGCTCATGATGGCAGGAGTTGAATTGGACCGATGAGCAGGCCACGGCTTCTCGCCATCGCCAACCAGAAAGGCGGCGTCGGCAAAACGACCACAGCGATCAATCTCGCCACCGCGCTTGCCGCCGTCAAACAGCGGGTGGTCGTTTTCGATCTCGACCCGCAAGGAAACGCGAGCACCGGCCTTGGCGTGTCGGCGCAGGAACGGCGGCGCAACGCTTATCATGTTCTGATCGGCGAGGCGTCGATCGAAACCGTCGCTCGGGCGAGCTGCGTTCCCGGCCTCGATATCATCCCCGCGGACGTGGATCTCTCCGGCGCCGAGATCGAGCTCGTCAGCGCCACCGAGCGGGAATTCTTTCTCAAGCGGGCGCTGAATGGCGCCGCCGAGCGCTGGGATTATGTGCTGATCGATTGCCCGCCGGCCCTGGGCTTGTTGACCATCAACGCCCTGGTCGCCGCCGACGCGGTGTTGATCCCCCTGCAATGCGAATTTTTCGCCCTCGAGGGCATCAGCCATCTGACCAAGACCATCGACCGGGTGAAGCGCGCCCTGAATCCGAAGCTGGAGATCCAGGGGATCTTGCTCACCATGTTCGACAAACGGAACCGGCTTTCGGACCTTGTCGCCAGTGACGTACGCTCGCACTTCGGCAGCAAAGTCTATGAAACCGTTATCCCAAGAAACGTTCGGGTTTCCGAAGCACCGTCGCACGGGCGGCCGGTTCTCGTGTACGACACCAACTGCGCGGGCTCGCGGGCTTACCTCCACCTCGCCGGTGAAATTCTCAAACAGGAAAGAGTGGTCGTGAGCTAATGGCAACGGACAGTAAACGGAATTCCCTCGGCCGAGGTCTGTCGGCCCTGCTTGATACGCCGCCCGCCGAGACCGCGCCGACGCAAGCCAAGGGGTCGGCGGAGAGCCTGCCCATCGAGCTGATCCGGCCGAATCCGCAGCAACCGCGGCGCGCCGTCAGCGAGGCGGAGTTGGACGAGCTGACCCGTTCCGTCGCCGACAAGGGCGTGCTGCAGCCGATCATCGTCAGACCGCATCCCCAGGAGGCCGGGATCTACGAAATCGTCGCCGGGGAGCGACGGTGGCGAGCGGCGCAACGCGTGCCGCTACATGAGATTCCGGTACTCATCCGTGCGTTGGACGACCGCGAGGTGCTCGAACTGGCGATCATCGAAAACCTTCAGCGCCAGGATCTCACGCCCATCGAGGAAGCGGCGGCGTATCAGCGTTTGGTCGAGGAATTCGGACATACCCAGGAAATCATCGCCGAGCAGGTCTCGAAAAGCCGCAGTCATGTCGCCAATCTGATGCGCCTCCTGTCGCTTCCCATCGGCGTTCAGGACATGGTCCAGCGGGGAGAGTTGTCGGCCGGGCACGCGCGGGCTCTGATCGGCCAGGACGATCCGGCAGCCCTGGCGCGCGAGGTGGTCCGCAAGGGGCTGACGGTTCGCCAGACCGAGAAGGTGGCGCAGAGAAAAACACCGCCGAGTGCCGCCACCGAGTCGAAGAAGTCCTCGGAAGGCGGCAAAGATCCCAACACGTCGGCACTGGAACGCGACCTCAGCAATGTCCTCGGGCTTGGCGTCGAAATCCGCTTTCGTGGCAGCGGCGGTTCGCTCGTCCTCCATTACCGATCGGTCGATCAGCTCGACGACATCCTGCATCGACTGAGCCGGGGCGCCCATGGCATGGCGGCCGGTTCGCCTGGCAATGCCGAGGAAGAATCCGGCGACTGGGCGAACGACGGCGGTGAGTCGACATCGATCGCCGAGTCCGATGAGGCGTTGTCCTGGGCCGACGGGGAGGACGCCTCGGACGATCTCGACCCGCCGGACATTACCGGCGTCATCAACGATCTGATCAAACGCTAACTCGGAAACGGCGCGGCGCATCTTACGAAGAGGCCTGCCGACCGGCGGCTTGGGCGATGCGGAGCAGGGTGCGTGTACAAATGGCGGCGGCCGGCGCGCCGGTGGATTTGCATTCGATTTCCGCCTCGGTCAGCAGCTGCAGAGCGGTCGCCAGATTGGCTTCGCTCCAGGCCCGCAGTTGACGCTGAAAGGCGGGCACATCGCGAAAGAACACCTTCGGCTTCAGCTGGTTCATGGCATCCTTGGCGGTCTGCCCGGATTCCATGCGCGCCTTGGCAAAATGCAGCCGCATGGTGTGGGACGCCACGGCGCGCAGGATGGATACCGGTTGCGCGCCAGCGGCGAACAACCGCTCGACAGCGGCTTCCGCCCGCTTGATGTCGCCATCGAACACCGCCAACGCGGCATCTCCCAAAGAGTCCGTCCGCGACGCGCCGAGCACGGCACGCACGTCCTCGAGGCGAATCTTCGGCGTATCGGCGCAATAAAGGAGCAGTTTCTCGAGTTCCATGCGGGTCATTGCCCGGTCCGCGCCGAGCCCGCCGACGAGCAGGGCCTCGGCGTCGGCATCGATGCTTTTGCCCGCGCCGGCGACGGTATCCCGCACCACACCGGCCAGCGTCGCGGCATCGTCGGCGTAGCAGCCGATCGCCGCCGTCTCCTTCGCGGTCTCGAAATAGCGCCGCAGGCTGGACCCCTTGGCGAGATCGCCGGCATCGACGATGAGGAAGGCCGCGCAGGCTTCCTGAGCGAGCGCCCGCTTGATCGCCTCGGTGAGGCCGTCGGTGGCGTCGCGCAGGCGGACGACGCGCCGCCCCGGCATCAGCGATAGCGCGCAGACCTCATCCGCCAGCCGCACCGGATCGGCGGCGACCGTCTTTGCGCTCAGGTCGACCGACGAAAAGGGATAATTGGCCGTCTCGCTGACGGCGGCGGCGAGCGCCGCCGCCCTTTCGGAAACGAGGCCGCGGTCCGGCCCGAAGATCAGCGCGGCACGCTTGTCCTCGCCGGGAGAACTCAGAAACTGCCTGGCTTCGTTCGCGGACAGTTTCATCCGTCCGCCGGTGTCTCCGCCACAGGCTGGCGCGCGATGAAGTAGGTGGCGAGCCGAGTCTGGATCTGGTCGGCGATGGCCTCCAAGGCGCGTGTTTCGGCATCCTGCTCTGACGTGAGAGTCGAGAAATCGGCGTCGAGCAGATTGTAACTGCTGAACACGCGTGCCCGGCCGCTCAACAATTGATCATAACTACCGGCTTCTCGCAGGATGTAATTGGCCGTGACCCGCAGGTTGGCCCGGGTCGGCAAGCCGCTTCGCTCGACGGCAATGCTCGACGTCTCTTCTTCAAGCTGGATGGCGAGCGTGTAGGCGGGTTGCTTCGGTTGTCCCTTGGGGGTCAACCGATCGAGCAGGAAATTGCGCAGCTGCTGGCCCGAGCGATCCGCGATCAGGTTGATCTTGATCTCCGACAAATCGGCGTTGACCGAGTCGCTCCCCGATCCGCCATACATCGGCCGGAACCCGCACGCCGAGACGGCGACGGCGAGCAGGGCGGCGATGAGCGTGCGTTTAAGCGACAACGTTGACGATCCTGTTCGGCACGACGATCACCTTGCGCGGCGCCTTGCCGTCAAGAATCTTGGCGACACCCGGCAAGGCGAGAGCGGCGGCGCGGGCCGTCTCTTCGGGACTGTCGCGCTCGATCTCGATGGTGCCGCGGAGCTTGCCGTTGACCTGGACACCGACGGTAACCGTCTCATCGACCACGTAACGTGGGTCCGCCGAGGGCCAGGGATGGTCCGTCAAAATACCGGCTTGATGACCGAGCACGGCCCACAGTTCCTCGGCGATGTGCGGTGTGATCGGCCCCATCAACTGAACCAGCGTCTCAAAGCCATGGCGGCGCGCGACACCGGCCACCTCGCCCCCTTCCTTATAGGCGGTGAGGGCGTTGGCGAGCTCGCGGATCCGGGCGACCGCGCGATTGAAGGCGAACTGTTCGAAATCGGCGGTGACGTTGGCGATCGTCTTGTGAATGGCGCGAACCAGCGCCATCGTCTCCGCGCTGGCCGAGGCCGGATCAACCGCGTCGAGGCGGACCCCGCCGGCGGGGGCCAGCGGCTCTGGCATTTCGGTAACCAATCGCCAGACGCGATTGAGAAACCGCCAGGCACCGTCGACGCCGGAATCGGTCCAATCGAGATCACGGTCGGGCGGGCTGTCGGAGACCATGAACAAGCGCGCGGTGTCGGCGCCATAGGCCGTGATGATCCGCTCCGGATCAACGCCATTGCGGGCCGACTTGCTCATCTTGATCGACGGCCCGACGGTCACCGGCTCGCCGGTCGCCGCGTTGACGACCCGGTCCGCCTCCTTGCGCACTTCATCCGGCGCCAGCGGCGAGCCGTCGGCGGCGGCGTAGGTTTCGTGACACACCATGCCCTGCGTCATCAGTCCGGCGAACGGCTCGTCGAGCCCAAGGTAGCCGCATCGGCGCATCGCCCGGGTGAAGAACCGCGAATAGAGAAGGTGCAGGACCGCATGCTCGATCCCGCCGATGTACTGGTCGACCGGCAGCCAGTAGTCGGCGGCGCGGCGATCGACGGCGGTCTCGGCATTCGGCGAGCAGAAGCGGGCGAAGTACCACGATGACTCGACGAAGGTGTCGAAGGTATCGGTCTCGCGGCGCGCGCGGCCGCCGCAAGCCGGACAGTCGACATCCTTCCACGTCGGATGGCGTTCCAATGGATTGCCCGGGGTGTCGAAATCGACGTCGGCCGGCAGCGTTACCGGCAGCTCCGACTCCGGCACCGGAACGGCGCCGCAGGACGGGCAGTGAATGATCGGGATCGGACAGCCCCAGTAGCGCTGGCGGGAAACGCCCCAATCGCGCAATCGGTAGGTGATCGCCGCCTCGCCGTCGCCGGCGGCCTCCAGCCGCGAGGTGATGGCGCGTTTGGCTTCCGGTACCGCCAAGCCGTCGAGGAAGTGGGAGTTGATGAGCCGACCCGGCCCGGTATAGGCGACATCGTCGACGGTGAAGGTCGCTGCGTCGGCGTCATCAGGCGCCACCACGGGGGTGACCGGCAGACCGTACTTGCGGGCGAATTCGAGATCGCGCTGATCGTGCGCCGGACAGCCGAAGATGGCCCCGGTGCCGTATTCCATGAGGACGAAGTTGGCGACGTAGACCGGCAGCGTTTGGCCCGCGGCGAACGGGTGGTGCACGCGGACGCCGGTGTCGAAGCCGAGCTTCTCGGCCGTCTCCAGCGCCGCCTCGCTGGTCGCCATCCTGCGGCACTCATCCCGGAATGCCGCCAGCGATGGATTGGTAGCCGACACTTCCGCCGCCAGCGGATGGTCGGCGGCGATGGCGCAGAATGAGGCGCCGAAAATCGTGTCCGGGCGGGTGGTGAACACCTCGAGGCGGTCGTCGCGGTCGACCAGGCGGAACCGAATGCGTGCTCCCTCGGAGCGGCCGATCCAGTTCTCCTGCATCAGGCGCACGCGCTCCGGCCAGCGTTCCAGGCCTTTCAAGGCGTCGACCAGCTCGTCCGCGTACTCGGTGATCTTGAGAAACCACTGCGCCAGTTTTCGCCGCTCGACGGCGGCGCCGGAGCGCCAGCCCTTGCCGTCGATGACCTGTTCGTTGGCGAGCACCGTGTTCTCCACGGGATCCCAGTTGACCCAGGACTCGTGGCGGTAGACGAGACCCTCGGCGAGGAAATCGAGGAACATCTTCTGTTCGTGCCGGAAATAGCTCTCGTCGCAGGTGGCGAATTCACGCTCCCAGTCGTAAGCCAGCCCCATGCTTTGAAGCTGGCGCCGCATGGCTTCGATGTTCTCGCGGGTCCAGGCCGCTGGGTGCACCCGATTCCTGATCGCCGCGTTTTCCGCTGGCAGCCCGAATGCGTCCCACCCCATGGGATGCAACACGTTGTAGCCTTGCGCGCGGCGGAAGCGGGCGACGACGTCGCCGAGGGTGTAGTTGCGCACGTGTCCCATGTGGATGCGCCCCGATGGATACGGGAACATTTCAAGAACATAATATTTGCGGCGGTCCGAACCCTCCGTGACGGCGAAACATCGGTTCTGCCGCCAATAGCGCTGCCATTTCGCTTCCGTTTCACTAACGTTGTAGCGGGACATTTTTATCGGTCTCTAAGGCCGTGCGGGTTGGGGGGCCAGCGCGGCGAACCGCGATTGGTCCCGACTCACCGCCTATTGCTGAAGCGCGGCGAAGCGGAGTTGGCGGGCGCGGACCAGAATCGCGTCCTCGATCTTTTCCGCCGTCTCGTCGCCGACCGGCACGTCCACCCAGTCGGCCTGCTGCGGATCGCGCGCCTGGCGGAACACGGCGACGCGCACGCCGTCGGCGCGCAAGGCACGGCCGAGGATGTAGACGTTCATCTTGAACCGTTCGTCGGGCGTCTCGGGCATGGCATGCCAGTCGGTGATGATCACCCCGCCAAAGGGATCCGCCGAATTGACCGGCATGAAGGAGATCGTATCGAGCGAGGCCCGCCAGAGGAAACCATTGACGCCGAGACCGCCACCGCCAATCGCTTCCTGGCCGCCTGACTCGCTCTCGCCGCCGATGGAAAACCCGCCCTCGCCGAACACCGAGGGTTCGTCTTCGAGCGTCCTGTAGGGGTCGCCCCTTTTGAAATCGTCTGGATACTGTTGTTCGGTGTCGCCGGTTCCGCAGGCGGCGAGTAGGCCGAGAGCAGCGAACGAGGCGAATCCGAGGCGTCGAATCGGCATGACGACCTCCGCGAAAACCTTCATGACATGGGTGTCTCTTTGCTCGTAATCGCCGGCTTGGCGCCTGTCAACCGCCGCCTGACGGCCATTTTGTTGCAGATCGAACACACTGCGGAAAAAACGGCACATATGCCTCCTTCCCTTTATTGAACCTCAGGTTTCTTCGTGCATTGATGATTCTAGTCTCAAACGTGGCGGGTGTCACAGCAATCGACACCCACGCGGCTCCCGGGTGCTCTGGGGATCGCGCTTTAGATAACTATGCGAGGGTGAACATGAAAAAGATCCTTTATGGGACATCCGCCTTGGCCGCGATGGCGATCATTGCCGCCCCGGTGGCGGACCTGGCCGCCGCCGAGCCGATCAAGGCGAGTGTCCGTGGCTACCATTACGAATATTTCGCCGGCGCCTATCAGGACGTTGATGCGGTTGATGGCGACCAAGATCCCACTGTGGCTTACTTCGACCACCACTTCGATAACGAAATCCACTTCAAGGGCTCCACGGTGCTGGATAACGGCCTGGAAGTCGGCTTCCAGGTCCAGTTGGAAGGCCGCACCTCGGGTGACCAGATCGACGAGGCGTTCATCTTCGTCGACGGCGACAACTTCGGCCGCTTCCTGATCGGTGACGAGAACAGCGCCGCCTATCTCATGCACTACTCGGCGCCGACCGCGACGACCATCGATTACAACGAGACCGACCTTTTCCTCATCAACGCGGTCCTCCCGGACTCTTTCGATCTCAGCGACACGGCGATCGACGGCACGCTGTTGCGGGCCAATGACAACGACTCCGGCAAGGTGATGTATTTCACGCCGCGGGTCGCCGGCTTCCAGCTCGGCGTCAATTATACGCCGATCGCCGAGGGCGGCGGTGACGACAACGATTCGCGGCGCGACGGCGATCAGTGGAACAACGTCGGTCTCGGCCTGAACTACGTCGAGGACTTCGGTGGCGTCGGCCTCGCGCTCTCCGGCGGTTTCGTCTACGGCGACACGTCGCAGTCTGGTCCCGCCGACGGCGCCGATGACCTCATGGCCTACAACGGCGGCGTCAACGTCAGCTTCTCCGGTTTCACCCTTGGCGGCGGTGTTGCCTACATGGAAGGCGACGAGGGCGTGGTCGACCGCGGCGGCGAGGATCGGGCGCTGCTGTTCGACAGCTGGGGCTGGAACGCCGGCCTCACCTACGAGACGGGCCCGGCGACATTCGGCTTCCTCTATTCCCGGGGCAAGGCGAGTGGCCTGGAAGGCGATGGCGAGCGCAATACGTTCGACCAGTACCTGCTCGGCTTCAGCTACGCCCTCGGTGCCGGAATCGCCTGGGAGATCACCGGCGCCTACTGGGATGCCGATGGCGAATCGCGGCGCGGTACCGGCGGCGCGCTTGCCGACGACCAGATCGTGCAGAGTGAGGGTATCGGCGCCACCACCGGCATCGCACTCAAGTTCTAACCGAAAGCATTTTCCGGGAGCGGGTTCCCCGCTCCCGCCGGTTTCCGCCGGGATCTGAATAAGGGGTTATGAGATGAAAAAGCTGTTACTGGGAACAACGGTCTTGGCGTCCGCGGCGCTGCTGACCGTCAGCGCCGCCGAGTTGGCGCAAGCGGCGCCGATCAAGGCGAGCGTGCGTGGCTACCATTACGAATATTTCGCCGGCGCCTATCAGGACGTTGATGCGGTTGATGGCGACCAAGATCCCACTGTGGCTTACTTCGACCACCACTTCGACAACGAAATCCATTTCAAGGGTGAAACCACCCTCGACAATGGCATCACCTTCGGTTTTCAGGTCCAGTTGGAGGGCCGCACCTCGGGTGACCAGATCGACGAGGCGTTCATCACCGTCGACGGCGACAACTTCGGCCGCTTCCTGATCGGTGACGAGAACAGCGCGCCCTACCTGATGCACTACGCGGCGCCGGTGGCGACGACCATCGACTTCAACGAGACCGACCTTGGGTTGGCCAACGCGGTCCTGCCGGATTCCTTCGACAGCTCCGACACGGCGATCGACTCGACGCTGTTGCGGGCCAACGACAACGACTCCGGCAAGATCATGTATTTCACGCCGCGCCTGGCCGGTTTCCAGTTCGGTGTCAACTACACGCCGATCGCCGAGGGCGGCGGTGACGACAACGATTCGCGGCGCGACGGCGACCAATGGAACAACGTCGGTCTCGGGCTGAACTACGTCGAGGACTTCGGCGGCGTCGGCCTCGCGCTCTCCGGCGGTTTCGTCTACGGCGACACCTCGCAGTCGGGTCGCGCCGACGGCGCCGATGACCTCATGGCCTACAACGGCGGCGTCAACGTCAGCTTCTCCGGTTTCACCCTCGGTGGCGGTGTTGCCTACATGGAAGGCGACGAAGGCGTGGTCGACCGCGGCGGCGAGGATCGGGCGGTGTTGTTCGATAGCTGGGGCTGGAACGCCGGCGTCACCTACGAGACGGGCCCCTATACCTTCGGTTTGACCTATGCCCGTGGTAAGGGGAGTGGCCTGCAAGGCGATGGCGAGCGCAATACGTTCGACCAGTACCTGCTCGGCTTCAGCTATGCCCTCGGTCCGGGCGTCAACTGGGAGATCACCGGTGTCTACTGGGATGCCGATGGCGAATCGCGGCGCGGTACCGGCGGCGCGCTTGCCGACGAAGAGATCGTGCAGAGTGAGGGTATCGGCGCCACCACCGGCATCGCCCTTAAATTCTAAAAGCAAACATAAACATCTCAAATCCTGTAAAGGGCGGCTTCGGCCGCCCTTTTTTATTACAGCTTGAAAAGAAAACATCATAAAACGTTAATTTTTATTTCTTTTATTTGTAATATTTATAATTTTTTGTGTCTTATGGATCACGGATATAAGCAAAACCTTTCTGCTCAAGCGCCTGTGATTTCATCTTAATTCAATAACCTGTTATGTAGTGCAATGAAGACATTGGTATAGCGTTCTTACCAACG
>CAYWRP010000002.1:0-77266 GCA_964460955.1 uncultured Rhodospirillaceae bacterium
AGCAGGCGCAGCGGCCGCTCGCCATCGCCCGGGTTCTCGGCCAGCTCGACCAGCCAGTCGCGCAGCAGGCGCGCCTTGGCGGCGGCGTAGTCGACGACGATGAGGGTCGGCTTCGGCCAGCCCCAGGCGGCGAGGTTTTGTTGGCCATGGAAGCGGGCGAGCTCGCCGGTCTCGACGAAGCCGGCCAGCCAGCCCTCGTTTTCCGCCCAGCCGCACAGCTCCAGCCCCAGCCGCGTCTTGCCGGAGCCGCCGCGGCCGATCAGGCAGCGGGCGGACACCCTCGCGCCGTTGGTCAGCCAGGCTTGCAGGCCGGCGAGGTCGGCGTCGCGGCCGATCAGCGGCACCGGGCATTTCTCGGGGTTGAGCAGGTCGATGTCCTTGCGCGCCGCGCGCGGCAGGCGGTGGCGGCGGCCGAGCGTCAGATGCGGCCGGTTGACATCGATGGTGATGCCGTCGCCCTGCGCCTGGACGATGATGTTGTAATTGCCGTCGACCGTGGCGTCCTGCATCCGCGCCCCTGATCCCCACCGCGTTCTTTCGTCAACGATAGCCGGAATTTGGCGGCATGGCCAGCCGTGGCGGTGTTGGCCGCTTGACAGGGCATCGCCGGGCGATTAACGTTCGATTTATGTTCTTATGAAGGCGCGGCAAGAATGACGACATTTGATTACGCGATGGGCCGAAAATGACGACATTTGACGACATCGCCGGGTCAATAATATCAATGGGTTAGCGGTGGTTTTGACGACATTTGACGACAAATGACGACATCTTTCGCGCCGGATGTCGTCAAAAACGATATTTTTATTCGCGATAACAGGGGGTTAGGCTGGAAGTTGGCGGCCCTGGCCGGTACAAGGCGGGCTCGCCGAAAGGTTGCGGTAATTTCGCGCATAGGTTGTATCGAAGTGCCGACGGTTAGGTGACGAGCTCGGCCTTCAGTTCCATCGCCTTGGCGAGGCGGTTGAGGCGGCGTTCGCCGGCCTCGCTGGCCAGCGTCGCGGTGTCGGCGGAGACGTCGAGCACGAGGCGCTTGTCGGCCGGCTTCAGCGTCGTCCGCGACAGCATGCCCGGCGCGGCGCCGTAGAGCGTGTGCGCCAGGCGGAGCGCGAGGCCGACGACGCGGGCGCGGTGCTGGTCGGCGTCGTCGAGCAGGGCGCGGACCGGCGCCGCGATGCCGTCGTCGTCGACGCTGCCGCCGTAGCGGAACAGCATGATCAGCGCCAAGGCGGCACGGTCCGGGTGGGTCAGGCCGGGGTAGGGGATGCGCAGCACCCGGAAGTAGGCGTGCACCGCCCGGTAGTCCGGATGCTCGGACCAGCCGATGTCGCTCAACAGGCAGGCGGCGAGGCGCAACCGCTTGTCGGCGGCGGTCTCGGCGGCGAACAGCGGCGTCAGCCAGTCGAAGATCTCCTGGCCGTGGTTGGCGAAGCGGCCGGTCCGCTCGGCCACGCCCTCGCAGGCGCTGAGCAGCGGATCGAGGCCGCGCAGTTCGGGCGATATCAGCTCCAGCATCTGCCCCTCGCGCATGCCATAGGCCGAGAACACCACCCGCTCGGCGCGCGTCGCCTGCAGCAGGCCGGAGAGCGCCGCCGCCGCGTGCGGCAGGGTGGCGAGCCGCTTGTTGTCGATGCTGGAAAGCTTGGCCAGCGTGCTGGCGCTGAGCCCGGCGACGAGGTCGCTCAGGCGCAGGGCGTCGAGCAGGCCGATCTCGAAGTTGTCGACAACGTGCAGCGGATGGTTGAGCTGCTCGATGCAGACCTTCGCCAGCGCCCGCCAGGAGCCGCCGATGGCGTAGACGGTGCGTCCGGCGATGTCGCCCAGCCAGGGGACGCCGCCGAGCTGTTGGTCGAGGACCCGGATCGCCTTGGCGCGGTCGCCGTCGGCCGCCTCGGCGAGGCGCAGGTGGCCGAGCGGCAGGGTGGCGAAGGAGCCGATCCGGCCCTCGTCCAGGCTGACCAGGTCGAGGCTGCCGCCGCCGAGGTCGCCCAGCAGGCCGTCGGCGCGGGGGACGCTGTTGAGCAGGCCGACGGCGGCGAGCCTGGCCTCCTCGGCGCCGCTCAGCACGTGGACGCGGACCCCACAGGCGGCTTCCAGGCGGCGGACGAACTCCGGACCGTCGGCGGCGTCGCGCACGGCGGCGGTGGCGACCACCTGCAGGTGCTCGACGCCCATCGGCCCGGCGAGGCGGGCGAAGCGGAGGATGCAGCGCTCGGCCGCCTCGACGCCGGCCGGGTTGAGGCGGCCGGACCTGGCGAGGCCAATGCCGAGTCCGCACTGGCTCTTTTCGTTGAAGATCGGCATCGGCAGCCGGTGCGGCGCCTCGTAGACGACCAGCCGCACCGTGTTGGAGCCGATGTCGACGACGCCGACGCGGCCGACCGAGGCGGAGCGGGAAGGGCGGGTGGCCGAGGTCCGGCGTGTCATGGTCGGTCGCTTCGATCTCGATGCGGCAAGGAGAAGCGGGCGATCCCGCCCAAGGCTCTGGAAATCCCGGTGATGGCATGCCATCGTTCGATAAGAGGCGTCAAGCGACAATAAAAGGCGCCGCCCGGCGATGAGGGGCCGCACGAAGAGGAGGAGGACGCGCGTCGCCATGTTCCGCATAGCCGAGCTCGGCCGCTCCGTTTCCAAGGAGGAATACAACGCGGCGGAACCAGTGCTGCGCGCCGAACTGCTGGAGGCGCAGCAGTCCCTGCGCGGCGCGTCGTTCCCGGTGATCATCGTCTTCGGCGGCGTCGACGGCGCCGGCAAGAGCGAGACCATCAACGTGCTCAACAGCTGGATGGATCCCCGCTGGCTGGTCACCCGCGCCTACGGGATGCCGTCCGACGAGATGGCCGACCGGCCCGAATACTGGCGCTACTGGCGGGACCTGCCGCCGCGCGGGCGGATCGGTTTGTTCTCGAGCTGCTGGTACTCGACGCCCTTGCTCGACCGCGCATTCGGCCGTGCCAGCGAGGCCGAGTTCGACGAGGCCCTCGACCGGGTGATTCAGTTCGAGAAGTGCCTCGCCGACGACGGCGCGCTGATCATCAAGTTCTGGATGCACCTCGGCCGCGAGGCGCAGAAGACGCGGCTGAAGGCGCTGGAGAAGAACCCGCTCACCGCCTGGCGGGTGACCGAGACCGACTGGCGCCACTGGCGGATGTACGATCAGTTCGTCGCCGCCGCCGAGCGGGTGATCATGCGCACCAGCACCGGCCAGGCGCCCTGGCACATCGTCGAGGGCTTGGACAAGCGCTACCGCAGCCTCGCCGTCGGCAGCTTTCTGCTCGAGGGCATCCGCAAGCACATCGACAGCCACACCGTGCGCACACGGATCCGCGAGGCCTTGAACGGCGGCGAGAGCCCCGCCGCGCCGGCCACCGCGGCGGAGAAACCCGCTAGCGCGGCGCTCGGCGAGGTGCTACGCCTGCCGCAGGTCTCGGTGCTGAGCAAGCTCGACATGACCACGGCGATGGACAAGAAGGACTATGCCAAGCGCCTCGAGGAGGTGCAGGGCACGGTCAACCGTAACTTCCGCAAGGCCAAGGAATTGGGTATCTCGACGGTCCTCGTGTTCGAGGGCTGGGACGCCGCCGGCAAGGGCGGCGCGATCCGCCGGGTGACCGCCGCCCTCGACGCACGCGACTACCAGGTCATCCCAATCGCCTCGCCGACCGACGAGGAGCGGGCGCACCACTACCTCTGGCGTTTCTGGCGGCACCTGTCGCGGCGCGGCCGGTTGACCATCTTCGACCGCAGCTGGTATGGCCGCGTTCTCGTCGAGCGGGTCGAGGGCTTCGCCGGCGAGGACGAGTGGCGGCGCGCCTACGCCGAGATCAACGATTTCGAGGACCAATTGATCGGCCACGGCATCGTCCTTGGCAAGTTCTGGATACACATCACCAAGGAGGAACAACTTGCACGCTTCCAGGAGCGGGAAAACTCGCCGCACAAGAGCTGGAAGATGACGGAGGAGGACTGGCGCAACCGCGAGAAATGGGATGACTACGAGCGCGCCATCAACGACATGATCGAACACACCAGCACTACCCGGGCGCCGTGGAGTCTGATCGCCGGCAACGACAAGCGCCGCGCCCGCATCGAGGTGCTGTCGATCATCGGCGATGCCATCGGCGCCGCCGTCGAACGCGCCACCGCCAATGCCGACAAGCCCAAGAAATCGAAGAAGGTCAAGAGCGTAGGATGACCGAGAACCGCGACGGCGGCGCCGCCGAGCCGCCGGCCGAGACCCCAGATGCCGCCGAGCCGCCGGCCGAGGCGGACGCCATGGCGGTCACCGACGGCGAAGGCCGGGCGGTGCCATTTTCCAGCACCAATGCCCGCTACCTGCCGCCGCTGGCCGATCTCGGCGACATCACCGCCGCGCGAACCTCGAACGGTTTCGACCTGCGCGCGCCGGTGCTCTATCTCAGTCGCGAGCTCACCTGGCTGCAGTTCAATCTGCGCGTCCTGCACGAGGCGCGCGACCGCCGCAATCCACCGCTGAAGCGGACCAAATTCCTCGCCATCGCCGCGTCCAACGTCGACGAGTTCTTCATGAAGCGGATCGGCGGCTTGAAGCAGCAGATCGGCGCCGGCCTCGTCCGCAAGACCGTCGACGGGCGGACGCCGATCGAACAACTCGAGGACTGCCGGGCGTTCCTGAACGAATTCCGCCGCCAGCAGCGCGAGGTCTTCCTCGACGTCACCAACGACCTGCGCCGGCATGGCATCGCCATCTGCGGTTTCAGCGAGCTCGCGGCGGAACAACGCGAGATGGTCCGCGACTACTACCACGAAAACATCTACCCGCTGGTCACCCCGCTGGCGATGGACCCGGCGCATCCCTTCCCCTTCATGTCCAATCTTTCGCTCAACCTCCTGGTGACGCTGCGCTTTCCGGATGAGAAGCATGTCACCATGGCGCGCATCAAGGTGCCGGTCGGCAGCGGCGTGCCGCGCTTCGTGCGGGTCGGCGAGACGACCTGCTTCGTGCCCCTCGAAAGCGTCATCGCCCATTGCCTGACCGACATGTTCCCCGGCATGGAAATCGAAACCACGGAGGTGTTCCGGGTCACCCGCAACGCCAATACCGAGCGCGGCGAGGAACAGGCCGAAGACCTGGTGGCGATGATCGAGGCGGAACTGCGGGACCGCAAGTTCGCGCCCATCGTCCGCCTGGAGGTGATGGCTGGCATCGATCCCGTTCACCGGGGGATGCTCGCCGCCGAACTGGGCCTCGACGAAGAGCGCGACGTCCACGAGTCCGACACGCTCATGGGGATGCGCGACCTGATGGAACTCGCCTCGCTGAAGATCCCCGAACTGGACGAGCCGGCGCACCATCCGATCGATCATACCAAGCTGCTAGACCGCGAGAGCATCTTCCACATCATCCGCGATTCCGGGCCGATCCTGCTGCACCATCCGTACGAATCCTTCGCCACCTCGGTGGTTCGCTTCGTCCGCGAGGCGGCGGAGGATCCGAAGGTGCTGGCAATCAAGATGACGCTGTACCGGACCTCCGCCGACACGATGATCATCGACCACCTGATCGACGCGGCGAGCAACGGCAAGCAGGTCGCCGTCGTCGTCGAGCTGAAGGCGCGGTTCGACGAGGCGGCGAACCTGAAATGGGCGAGCTGCCTGGAGGAAGCCGGCATCCACGTCACCTACGGCGTGCTCGGCCTGAAGACCCACGCCAAGCTGATCCTGGTGGTGCGGCGGGATTACAACGGGTTGCGCCGCTACTGCCATTTCGGCACGGGCAACTACCATGCCGGAACGGCGCGGCTTTACTGCGATCTCGGGATCCTGAGCTGCGATCACGAGCTGGGCCTCGATCTCACCGAGCTGTTCAATTATCTCACCACCGGCTGCCGTCCACGGCACAATTACCGCAAGCTGCTCGTTGCGCCGCACACCATGAAGAAGGGGCTGCTGGCGCGCATCGAGCGGGAAATCGCCCACCAGGAACGGGGCGACCAGGGTCACCTCCGCTTGAAGACCAACGCGCTCGAGGACCCGGAGATCGTCGAGATGCTCTACCGCGCCTCGCGGGCAGGCGTCCGCGTCGAACTGATCGTCCGCGATTCCTGCCGCATCCGTCCCGGCCTGCCGGGACTGTCGGAGAACATCACGGTGATCAGCATCATCAGCCGCTTCCTGGAGCACGCGCGGATCTACTACTTCCGCAACGGCGGCGACGAGGAGTTCTTCATCGGCTCGGCCGACCTGATGTCGCGCAACCTGGAGAGCAGGGTTGAGAGTCTGGTGCCAATCGAGCATCCTTCCGATCGCAAGGAGCTGCACGCGATCCTCGAGACCCAACTCGCCGACCAGCGTAGCGCCTGGGAGATGCGGCCCGACGGCAGCTATGTGCAGCGCAGGCCGAGCCTGGGGCAGCGCGGATGGCCCAGCCAGGATACCTTTGTCGAGGCCGCGCGGCTGCGCTCCGAGCGGGCGAAACGCTTGCGAAAGGCCAAGCCGCGCGTCTATGCCCGCCGCGGCGCTAAATAGCCAAATAGCCAAGTAATGGAGATCGGCTGTCGCGCCGCCGAACAATCGAGTGATGAAAACGATCTACCTGCTTCGCCACGCCAAATCGAGCTGGAAAGACGATTCGCTGGATGACATCGAGCGGCCGCTCAACAAGCGCGGCCGGCAGACCGCCGCCGCCATGGGCCGCCATCTTGCCGACGCTGGCATGGCGCCGGAGACGATCCTGTGTTCGCCCGCGGTGCGCACGCGCGAGACGCTGGACAGCATTTCAACGGTGTTAGCCGAGCCGGTGCCGACGCGGTTCGAACAGGAGATCTACGACGCCGAAGCCGGCGACCTCTTGGCGCGTCTGCGCCGGCTCAATGACCATCTGGGCTCGGTGATGATCATCGGCCACAATCCGGCGATGGAGGACTTGACCCGCCTGTTGGTGCCCGGGGCCGATCAGGAGAGGGTTGGTGAAAAGTTCCCTACCGGCAGTCTGGCGGTGATCGCGGTCGACGCCGCGAGCTGGGCCGCCGTGGAGCCGGACTCGGGCAGGCTGGTCGACTTCGTTTACGGGCGCGCGTTGACCGGCAAGGCGGACGACTGATCGCCAAGCCGGTTGTGCGTCGCCTCCGCCGCCGGTTTTTCGACGACGACCTTCTGGTACAGTCCGCCGAAGTAGGTTTCCTTCCGCCAGTGGTATTGATCGCCGTCGACCGCGAAATCGCTGATCTCGCGGCGAATCAGCCCGGCGGCGTAGGGCTCCAGAAACTGGAAGACAAGGTGCATGACACCGCGCAGGGGATGCCATGCGTTCGGGTTGTGGTAATCGATGAAGACCAGCTTGCCGCCTGGACGCACGGCCTCGATCAGCGCGTCGACGATGGCGTGCTTGTTTTCGTCCGGCACCTCGTGCAGCAGGAAGAAGCAGCACACGCCGTCGTACGGTCCGCCGCCTGGATCCGCCGCGTCGGCGACACGGACCCGAGTGTGCGGATGGCCGCTTAGCTTGCGGCGGCAGTGATCGACCTGGATCTCGGCGATGTCGATGACTTCCAGGAAACCGGTGTCGCCGACGCGCGACGCCAACCGCTTCGAGATCGGCCCGTAGGCGCTGGCCGCCTGCAAAAGGCGCTGGCCGGGCTCGAATTCGCCGCACGCGGCATCGACCAGGCGCGCCATGTTGCCCCACAGGATCGCCGGCGCGACAATCCGGTTGTCGAAGATGTGCAAGCTGGCCGGATTGAGATAGGCCCACCAATAAGTCTTGACGAGATAATCGGGGAGTGCGGTGGCGGTACCCGAAGCCTTCAATGCGGACTTGTGTGAATCGATCCCACCGTCCATCATTTCCCCTTCATTTTTCAGGATTATCACCGAGTCGCAACCATCCCTACAATTGCCTATCCCCACGGCTGATTGCAAGACCGCATCGGTTTCGTTCATCAAAGATTGTTGCAGAAAGGCCGAAGCGGCTCCGTTGCCGGTACGCCAGCCGACGGCCGGGGGCGGCGGCGCGGAGTCCGGCGATGACAAACGCTAGAAAACGGGCATACACTAATCGCATGAATAAATTGGCTGTCTCGAGGAATGCTGGCGTCTGCGACGCGACAAGGTCACGGCCGCGTTCAGGTCGGCCGTGGGGCCTGATCGCCGTTCTCCTGGCGGCGCTGGCGACGGCCGCCTCCGCCGCCGATGCGGTGGACCTGCTGCCGCACGAAGCGGTGTACGCGATGACACTCGGCGACCGGCAACGACCCGGCGACGTCGTCAGTGCCGGCGGCCAGATGGTCTATCGGTTCGCCGAGACCTGCGAGGGATGGACGGTGGAGAACAGGACACTGCTCGCGCTCGGCTACGAGGATGGCCGCATCGTTCGGACCCGCTGGTCGTTCACCAGTTTCGAGACGGCGGACGGCGAGACCTACCGCTTCAGTTCGCGCTACGACCAGAACGGCCGCACGCTGGAAAAACTGCGCGGCACGGTCGGCCGCCAGTCGGTGTCCGAGGCGGCGGGCGCCGTCTTCGCCGAACCCGACGATACCCTGGTGCGCCTGCCGCGGGGCACGCTGTTCCCGACCGACCATGTGCGCGCCATGATCGAGGCGGCGGAGGCCGGCGAGCTGACCGTTGGCCGCGTCGTATTCGATGGCGCGAGCCTCGACAACCCGTATTTCGTCAACTCGGTGATCACGCCGGTCTCGGCGGCGGAACGCGAGCGGCTGGCGGAAACCGCCGGCCTGCCACCGCGGGCGACGTGGCGGATCCGCATGGCGTTTTTCCCCTATCACACCGACACCGAGTTGCCGGATTTCGAGATCGAGGCGCTCTACCGGGCGGACGGTGTCGCCGATGAGATCGTCCAGCACTTCGACGAGTTCTCGCTTCGGGTGCGGCTGACCTCGCTGGAAAAACTGCCCCCTCCGGACTGCTAGGCGTTCGCCCCGTTGCGTCAGCCGGCGGGCCACAGCCATGCCGCGCCGCGCACGCCGCTGGAATCGCCGTGCCGGTTGCGTTTGAGCTCGGTCGCCGTCGCGTCCGAGAAAACCCAGCGCTGCCAGTGTCGCGGGACATCCGCGTACAGGCGGTCGATATTCGAGAGCCCGCCGCCGAGGACGATGACATCCGGATCGACGATGTTGATGACCATCGCCAGGGCGCGGGCGAGGCGCGAAACGTAGCGGTCCATCATTGCCCCGGCCGCCGCATCGCCGGCCGCCGCCGCCTCGGCGATCGCCGCCGCTGGCATGCCGCGTCCGGTGCGCTCGGCGAACGCGGCGCTCAGGCCCGGCCCCGAGAGGTACGTCTCGATGCATCCGCGCAGCCCGCAATAGCAGCGGCGGCCGGTTCCCTCGTCGGGCTCGGTCCACGGCAGCGCGTTGTGACCCCATTCGCCGGCGATGGCGTTGCGGCCCCGAAGCGCCCGGCCATCGACGGCGAGGCCGCCGCCGACGCCGGTGCCGAGGATGACGCCGAAGACCACCAGCGCGCCGGTGGCGGCGCCGTCCACGGCTTCCGAGACGGCGAAGCAGTTGGCGTCGTTGTCGACGCGCACCGGCTGGCCGAGCGCCGCCGCCAGGTCGCGGTCCAGCGGCCGGCCGATCAACCACGTCGCGTTGGCGTTTTTCACCAGCCCGGTGGCGGGCGAGATGGCCCCCGGAATGCCGACGCCGACGCTTGGTTGGGTTCCCGTGGCGTGGCCGCGCAACGCCTCCACCAGGCGGACGATCCGCGCGATGGTCTCGCCGTAGTCGCCGTGTGGGGTGGGCAGACGCTGGCGGGCGAGCTCGCGGCCGTCGCCATCGATGAGGATGCCCTCGGTCTTGGTGCCGCCGAGATCGATGCCGATACGCATGGCGACGATCAGCGCCCGGCAGGCGCGCCGCGGGGGCTCGCTTGACGCGCCGCGCCGCCGATCGCATCCTGTCGCTTTGCCGCCCCTCGCCGGCTTCGGATCGGAAGAGGAATGTGCCGATGGAAACCAAGACGCTGGACGCGCGCGGGATGAGCTGCCCGCTGCCGGTGCTGCGCGCCAACAAGCTGCTGAAGACGATGCGGGCCGGCGACCAACTGACCGTGCTGGCGACGGATGCGGCGGCGCCGAAGGATTTCGAGAATTATTGTGGGCAGACGGGGCATCGCCTGGTCGACAGCCGCGAAGACGAGCCCGGCGTGTACACCGTCGTTCTGGCCAAGGCCGATTGACGCGCGAACCGGCATCGGCGGCGGCTATTCCGCCGCCTTGCGGTCCAGCATCGGCAGCGGCTGTTCCGGCGTGGTCGGCTGATCGGTAATCAGCGGCAGGATGAGGGCCAGCAACGGCGGCACCACCGCCAGGGTGAGGACCGCCGACAGCGACAATCCGCCGACGACGACCGAGCCCAGGCCGCGATAGAGTTCCGATCCGGCGCCGGGAAACAGCACCAACGGCAACATGCCGAAGATGCTGGTCAGGGTCGACATGAAGATCGGCCGAACCCGATTTCGGGTAGATTCGACGATCGCGTCGGCGATCGCAAGCCCCTCGTCGCGCATGTGGTGCAGCGTCTGATGCACCAGAAGGATGGCGTTGTTGACGACGATGCCGATGAGGATGACGAAGCCGAGTAGCGTCAGCATGTCGAGCGGCTGGTAGACGAACAGGTTGAGCACCGCCAGCCCGCCGATGCCGCCGGCGGCGGCCAGCGGCACGGCGACGATGATGACCAGCGGCAGGACGAAGCTTTCGAACAGCACCGCCATGGTCAGGTAGACGATGGCGATGGCGATCGCCAGTTGCCACACCATCGCATCCCAGGTCTGGCTCAGCTTGTCGGCGGTGCCGGTGAGCGACAGCGCGACGCCGGCCGGGATTCCGTCGGCGCGCAACGGCTCGACGATGCTGGCGTTCAGGGTTTCCAGCGCCGCCTCGAGCGGCACCTCCGGCGCTGGCCGCAGCTGCAGGGTGATGGTCCGCTGCCGCTCCAGGTGGCGAATCTCGGTCGGCCCCGAGGTGACCACTACGTCGGCCAACGAACTCACCGGCACGATGCGCCCTGAGCTGGTGATGATCGGCAAATTGGTGACGCCCTGGGTCTGATCGGTGGCATAGAGGGATCCGGTCAGGGTGAGATCCATGCGCAGTCCGCCAACGGTGATCTCGGCCACCCGCACGCCGTCGTTGAAGGCGTCGACGGTCGTCCCGAAATCCGCGGCGCTGAGGCCGTTGTCGGCGAGCCGCATGCGGTTGGGGGAGAGGCGGATTTCCGGCGCGCCAAGCTCAAGGCCCGGCAGCGGCCGCATCTGATTGCCCGCCTCGGGCGGAAAGGCGGCGACCATCTTGCCCATCGCCCGCTGCGCCACGCCGAGGATCTCTTCCAGGTCCGGGCCGGAGACGTTCAGGTCGATGCGCCGTCCGCCGCCCACCTCGCGCCCGAAGATCGATGGCTGCGAGACGAAGCCGAAGGTGCCGGGTTCCCGGAAGGCGGCGCCGCGGATGACCGGCACCAGTTCGCCGGCGCGTTCCTCTTGCACGGCGGTGCCGCCGACGAAGGTGATGCCGGGGCGGGCGACGAAGAAGAAATTCTCGATCTTCGGCGGTTCGCCCGGTTCCGCCTCCGGCCCTGTCTTGACCGCCCAAAGGTGGGAGACGGCGTCCTCGACGCTCTGGGCGATCTCCGCCATCGTTTCCAGATTGTAGCCGGGCGGCGGCAGGATCCCGCCGAAAACAAGGTTGCGGTTGCCTTCCGGGAGGTATTCGAGCTTCGGCATGAACAGGTAGGTGCCGAGGCCGGCGGTGGCGCACAGCAGGGCGACGCAGCCGAGCGCGATGCCACGTTTTTCGGTCATCGTGCGGGTTAATCCGGTGACGGCGCGGACGAAACGGTGCGCGAACGGGTCGATGCCCGGCAGACGCAGCGCGGTGACGTTGCCGACATTACGCCGCAACAGCGCGTTGGCCAGCGCCGGAATGACGGTCACGGCAACCAGCAGCGACAGCACCACGGCGACCGAGATGGCAACGGCGATGTCGCGGAACAGCTGGCCCACCTCGAGATCCATCGTCAGAATCGGCACGAAGACGAGGACCGTCGTCAGCGCGGAGACGAACACGGCGCCCCACACCTGTATCGTCCCCGAGTACGCCGCCTTGGCCGCCGGCACGCCGCGTTGGCGCAGCCGATATATGTTCTCAAGGACGACGATCGCCGCGTCGACGACCATGCCCACGGCGAAGGCGAGCCCGGCCAGCGAAATGACGTTCAGCGACCGGCCCAGCACCGACATGGCGACGAAGGCACCGATGATCGACACCGGGATCGACAGGGTGACGACGAGCATCGCGCGCGGCGAGCGCAGGAACAAAAGCAGGGTCAACGCGGCCAGCGTGCCGCCGACCCAGATGTTCTGCGTCACCAGGTCGATGGCGGAATTGATGTAGGTCGTCTCGTCATAGACCTGAGTCAGCGTCAATTGTTCGCGCGGCAGGATGTCCCGGTTCAACTCGTCGACGGCCTGGCGCAACCCTTCCATGGTTTCGATGACGTTGGCGCCGGTGCGCCGGGTGGCGTTGAGCGCCAGCGCCGGTTCGCCGAGAAAGCGGATCGCCGCGACCGGGTCCTTGTAGTCGAAGCGCACCTCGGCGACATCGCCGACGGTGATGCGGGAGAGCGTGCCGGTATCCGGGTCTTCCAGGCTCAACAGGACAACTTGGCGCACCGCTTCCGGCGTCTTGAGTTCGGCTTCGCTGCGGACGATGTAGCGCCGCTTGCCCTCCTCGACATCGCCCGCGGTCAGCGAAATATTCTCGGTGCGCAGGGCGGCCAGAACGTCGGGAATGGTGAGGCCGTATTTGACGAGGCTGGTCGGCTCGACAATGACCTTCAATTCGCGTTCCTGACCGCCGAATACATTGACGCGGCTGATTCCCGGCGCCCGCTCCAGGCGGTCGCGAAGCACCTCCTTGGCGAAATCGCCATAGGTATGCACCGGCCTCTCGTTGCCCTCGGCGCGGCGCAGGATGAACCAGGCGATGGCTTGATCGTCGCTGCCGGCGGTGTCGAGCGACGGCTCGTCGGCTTCCTCCGGATAGCCGTCCACTTGATCGAGCCGGTTGGCGACGAGCAGCAGCGCCTTGTCCATGTTCTGGCCGACGGCGAACTCGAGCGTGATCTCGGCGCTGCCATCCTTGGACTCGCTGCGCATTTCCTCGAGCCCTTCGAGCCCGCGCAGCACTTCCTCCTGGCGGATGACGACTTCGCGCTCCGTTTCGGCCGGGGCGGCGCCCGGCCAGTTGGTGCGGATACTGATGACGGGCTGCGACAGATCGGGTGTCAGTTGAATCGGGATCGCCTGCAAGGCGACGATACCGAACAGGATGATCATCAACACCCCCGCCAGAACGGCGGTCGGGCGCTCTATGGCAAGGCGTACCGGGTTCATCCCTGTGGTGGGTTCCCCACCGCGATGGGTTGACCCGGATACAGGCGTTCGTTGCCGCGAACGACCACGAGGTCCTCCTCCGCCAGTCCGTCGCGCACCACGAAGCGGGTGCCGATGGCATCGCCGATGCTTACCGGCCGCAACTGGGCGGTCCCGTCGTCGCCGACAACGAATACTTCGTAGCGCCCCCCCCGATGCAGCACGGCGTCCTTGTGCACGGTCAGCACGTCGCGCTCGCGACCAAGAGGAACATGGATAATAACATCCTGGTTGGCCGCGAAGTCATTGTCGGCCGCCAAATCGGCGACGAGGCGTACCACCCGGGTTCTTGTTTGCGGGTTTTCCTCCGGCAGGACGGCGCGCACCGTCGCCGTGACGCGGGTGCCCGCGATCTCAGCGCCGACGGTGGCGCCGGGCGTCAGCGCGTTGAGCCGAGTGCCGGGCACGTCGGCCTCGATCTCCAGGGCCGAATCGTCGACAAGCCGGACAATCGGATCGCCGACGTCGATATATTCGCCAACCTCCGCGTGCGTGTATGTGACGACGCCGTCATAAGGCGCCCGGATTCGCGCGTCTTCGAGGGCGATTTCGGCCAAATGGGCTTGCGCGCGGGCGCGCGCGAGGTTGCCCCGCGCTCCGGCCAGCCGCGAGCGGGCGATCTGCACTTCGCGCGCCTTATCGTCGAACTGACCGAGGCTGAAGGCGGGGGATTCGCGGAGGCCGGCGAGACGCTCGTATTCTTGGCGCCGCAGATCGAGTTCGGCCTGCGCCGCGGTGACGGCGGCGGCGGCGGCTTCCGCTTCGGCGACCCTCAGATCGCGCTCGGCGGTTAACCGATCGATGTTGAGCCTGGCGATCACGTCACCGGCGGCGACCCGGTCGCCGACATCGACCGAGAGCGCTTCGACGAGTCCGTCGGCGCGGGCGGCGACATCGCCGGCCTGGTTGGCGATCAGTCGGCCGATCACCGGGATCGTCTGCTCGGCGGTCTCAGTCCGCACGGGATCGACGCGGACAACGGTCGGCTGTTCGGCCGTCGCCGCCAGCGAGGCGCCGGCGCAGACACCGACCAGGATCACGACGGCCGCCAAGACCCGTCTGAAAAGCCTAACTTCCATCGAACACTATCTACCCTGTCCGGCCCGGGTTGGGGTGCCAATGTCATCAGCCACGGCCGATAACGGTGGCAATATCCGAGCGGCGCCATGGGCCCGTTAAGCACCACCCTCGCTGGCGTAGATCTAGGTCGGGCGGCGAATGACCACAACGCCGCCGCGTTCACAACGCCGAGCGTTCGATGCGCAGATGACGGTTTTTTGATTAGTGCCCGCTCCTTGCTTCGGTTTCTCGCTTCCCGTTCATGGGATGCGAGGATTGCGAGCCGTGTCTGGTGGCCGCCCGATGCTTCTTGTGACGCACCTCAGGTTTGAACGGTTGCGGCCGACAGGAACTCATCGCTTGCGCCAGTCAATCCACGGCCATCTGGTCAGGTCATGGCGCGCTCCTCGCCGAGCTTGCCCCGTCGATCGCCAGCCGCCGCATCTTTTTTTCGAAACCGATGACGATGTAGATAACAAGGCCAACCAACATGATGGATGCCCAGTCGGCAAGGCCGATGGGGGCGGTGTGGAACAGGAGGTTCATCGTCGGCAGATAGGTGAACAGCAACTGGGCGACGACCATGGCGCCGATGCCGCCCCACACCCACAGGTTGCTGAACAGCCCCAACTGGAACATCGACAGTCTCAGCGAACGGCAGTTCAACAGGTAAAACGCCTGGCCGACGGCGAAAACATTGACGGCGATCGTTCGCGCCTCGGCGTCGGTGGCATCGTTGTATAGCGCCAATTCGAACAGGCCGAAGGAGCCTGCCAGGAGCATGAGCCCGACAAGCAGGACGCGGAAACCCAACTCGCTGGAAAGGATGGGAGCGCCCGGATCGCGAGGCGGGCGCTCCATGATGCCAATCTCGCGCGGCTCGAAGGCCAATGGGAGACCAAGAAACACGGCGGTGGTCATGTTGATCCACAGGGCCTGGACGGGCAACACGGGGAGTGTCGCGCCGACGAACACGGCGGCCAGAATCACCAAGCCTTGCCCGGCGTTGGTCGGCAGGATCCAGGTGATGAACTTGATCAGATTATCAAACACGCTGCGGCCTTCCTCGACCGCGGCCTCGATGGTGGCGAAGTTATCGTCGGTCAGCACCATGCCGGCGGCCTCCTTGGCCACATCGGTGCCGGTAATGCCCATGGCGACGCCGATGTCGGCCCGTCGCAGGGCCGGTGCGTCGTTGACGCCGTCGCCTGTCATCGCCACGACGTGACCGCGCGCCTGAAGTGCCTCCACCAACCGGAGCTTCTGCTCGGGTGTCACCCGCGCGAACACGGCCGTATCTTCCACAAAAGCGGTCAATTCCGCGTCCGACATCGCCTCGATGTCTCTGCCCGTGATGGCGGCTGCTGGTCGGCCTCCGGGACCGCCGGCGTCCAAACCGATCTGGCCGGCGATGGCTGCGGCCGTGCCAGCGTGATCGCCGGTGATCATCTTCACTCGGATGCCGGCGTCATGGCACGCGCGCACCGCGCGCACCGCCTCCTCGCGGGGCGGATCGATCATTCCTTGCAGACCGAGAAAGGTTAGCCCCGAAAGCACACTCTCATGATCGATCGACGTTGCGCCCGCCGACAACTCTCGGCGGGCGAATGCCAGCACGCGCAACCCCTGAGCCGCCATTTGGTCGACCTGCCGGTGGATGGCGTCGACATCCAGATCCATCCTTTCCCCAGTCGCTCTCAGAACGCGATTGGAACGCTGCAGGAGGCTTTCCACCGATCCCTTCAGATAGGCGACACGGGGCTGATCTGGTCCGGCGTCATGCAGTATCGCCATATACTGGTGCCGCGACTCGAACGGAATCGCGTCCAGACGGAGCTGCTCCCTGTGTAACGTCTCTGGCGAAAGACCAGCCTTGGATGCCGATACGACCAGGGCGCCTTCGGTGGGGTCGCCCTCGATCCGCCAGCCTTCCTCCCCGTGCCTCAGCGAGGAATCGTTACAGAGCAGGCCCGCGTGCAGACATTCGAGCAATGCCGGGTTGGCCTGAGGGTCGATGACGCTATCGGATCGCCGGAATTCGCCCTCGGGCGCATAGCCAATGCCGGAGACAGTGAACAAGCCGTCGCCCGCCCAAATCTCCTGCACGGTCATTTCGTTGCGGGTGAGGGTGCCAGTCTTGTCGGAGCAGATCACCGTGGTGCTGCCCAGGGTCTCCACCGCCGGCAGCTTGCGGATAATGGCATGACGCTTTGCCATCCTGGTGACGCCGATGGCCAGGGTGATCGTCAGCACCGCCGGCAGACCCTCCGGGATCATCGCCACTGCCAAGGCGACCGCGGCCATGAAGGTGCCAACCCAGGGATCACCGTGCCACAGCCCGACCAGAAAGGTGATGGCGGCCAGACCCAGGATGGCATAAAGCAGGATACGGCTGAACCGAGCAACCTTGCGGGTCAGAGGGGTGGCCAGCACTTCCGCCGTTGCGATCATCTCCGAGATCCGGCCGATTTCAGTGCCGTCGCCGGTTGCCGCTACAACGCCCAAACCGGTCCCGTAGGTGATCAAGGTAGACGAGTATGTCATGTTCACCCGGTCGGCCAACGGGGTGTCGTGTTCCAGAGTGCCGGTGCGCTTATGGACCGGCACCGACTCGCCGGTGAGCGCGGATTCGTCGACCTGGAGTTCGCGGGTACGAAGCAGCCTAAGATCGGCCGGCACCTTGTCTCCGGATTGCAGCAGCACGAGGTCGCCGGGCACCAACTCGCTCGAATCGACACGCCGGCGCTCGCCCGCCCGCAGCACGGTGGCCTCGGTCTTCATCGCCTTCGCTAGCGCCTCAATGGCGCTCAGCGCCTTGCTTTCCTGGAGGAAGCCGATAATGGAATTGAGCACGACCACGCCGAGGATAACCCCGGAATCAACCCATTCACCCAGGAACGCGGTAATCAGCGTCGCCGCGAGCAGGATGTAGACCAGCGCCTGGTGGAACTGGAGCAAGAAGCGGACCACCGGCCCGTGCCCTTTGCGCATGGTGAGGGCATTGGGTCCGAACTGTTCCTGGCGGCGTTCCACCTCGAAGCTGTCCAGTCCCTTGTCGGGATTGGTGTCGAGAAGATCGAGGATCTCTTCAGCCGGCAAATGGTGACAGTGTTTGTCCAGGATGGTTTGCATGGGCGAGGGAATCCCTTAACGATTGCCTGGAGATTGGTCCGTATCGGGTCGCGCGCCGGAACCCACGCTTTCGGTCGCATTACCGGTTTCGTGGCTGGTCAAGACAAACTGTCGCCAACTGTCGCCGCCAATCGAGAGGGTTGCTTATGGCGTTTCAAGCGTGACCGGCGATACGAAGCCTCGTGGTTTAATGGCGAGGACGGAGCAGTCCACACGCTGCAAAATCTCCTCGGCGGTATTGCCAATGATCATTCCCGCCAGCCCGGTTCGGCAGACAGTGCCCATGATGACCACTTCTACGTTCTTTTCCTTGGCAAGCTTTGGGAGCACTTCCCAGGTCTCGCCCTTGATAAGGTGAACATTCATCTCCGGGGCGACGCGGTGAAACTTGGCCACGAGGTTGTTCAAGCCGTCTTTATGGCGTGTTTCTATCTCGGATACGTATTTGGCGACATCGGCGTGGCTTACCGACAAGAAAGGAGAATGCCTTAGGGTTTCCTCGTATGGCACGGACCAAGCATGAACCACGTGCAGGGGGCATTCCTCCAGTATGGAAAGAGAGGTTGCCAGTTCCATGATCGTCGTGTTCAAGGCTTGCCCCTCGCTTTCCGCGGCCTCCGGGTCGACGGCTGCGAGAATACTGCCGGTCGTCTCGCCCAGTCTCGGGCTGATCATCCAGACGGGACACGGGCACTTGCGCATCAATTTCATGTCGGTGCTGCTGAAAAGAAGCAACTCCGAACTGCTCGACTCCTGCGTTTTCATGACGAGGTCATGTCCGTCACGAAGTACCTGCTTGATGATCTCGATGAAGGCCTTGCCGACGAGGACACGTGTCTCGACCATCAGGCCCTGCTTGCGGGCGGGCTCGATGAGGATCTTGAGCTGTTCCTCGAGGGCAAGAACGATTTCATCCAGCAATTGGTGGACGGATTGTTTGTGTTCCCTCTCTTGGCAAACCGCAACGGTGAGCCGGGCCGCGTTGTCCGAGGCAAGCTGGACCGCCCGTTCAAGGGCTTTATCGTCGCCGGACGCGGTGGCCGGAACGACGAGAATATTCTTGAATCTCTGCATGGCTCACTACCTCTTCCGATTTTGGTTCGATCGAGACAATGCCCATTTATCATATGCGGTTTTGAAGCTGGAGTCTTTGAAATGAGCGCGCTGTTCAGTCAGCCAGTGAACTGGTTCCGATTTCGAACAGACACATGTATCTGGCCCGATGGGGTTAAGGGCATCCTTAAGCCGGCGCGAATGCGCGAGATTGAGATCATCGCTGGATAACCGCGGAATATCGCTACAGGCCACACTCGGGACCTGGCCATGGAAGTCGGAGCGCCGGTTGTCACCTCCATCCGACAGCCGCCTTCTGCAACGCTCTCAACAACGACCGAAGACAATACGAAGACGTCCCAGGGTTGGGGGGGCGGGAACCCGCTTCAGTCCCTTGCCACAGCCCGCTTGACATCGCGACCGCGGGACGTTGCTTCGGCGTCAAGTCGATTATTTCTGGCCAAGCCATCCATATGTTCCTTATATCAGGGGCAAAATAACGTTAATCAATGCGCGACAGACGTCCAGGAACGAGAGCGGCGACTGAATGATAACCCGACTATACACGCACGGCATTTGTGAAAAGCACGAGATGGGAGACTGGCACCCGGAGTCGCCGGCACGGCTGCAAGCCATTCTTCGTACGCTTGGTTCCAGTGAGTTCGCCGAACTGGACCGCCGCGAGGCGCCGTTGGGAACGTTCAAGCAGATCGAACGGGTGCACGCGCCCTACTATGTCGAGTCACTGTTCGAAAACGTACCGGCCCACGGCCACGTGCATCTCGACCCCGACACGGCGATCAACCCGTCCTCGGGCGACGCGGCGCTGCGCGCCGTTGGTGCGTTATGCGAAGCGGTCGACGCCGTGGTCACCGGCGAGGCCAACAACGCCTTTTGCGCGGTGCGCCCACCCGGGCATCACGCCGAATCCTCCGCCGCGATGGGCTTCTGTCTGTTCAACAACATCGCCATCGGCGCCGAGCACGCGCGCCACGCGCACGGTCTCGAACGCGTCGCGATGGTCGACTTCGATGTCCATCACGGCAATGGCACGCAGAACCACGTCTTTCGCTACCGCGACCTCTTCTATGCCTCCAGCCACCAGTGGCCCTGCTATCCGGGGACCGGCATGGAGCACGAGACGGGCGTGTTCAACAATATTTGCAACGTCACGTTGCCGCCGGGGAGCGGGTCGGATGAGTTCCGGCAAGGCTATCTGGAACGCATCCTCCCGGCATTGCGCACCTTTCGGCCGGAACTCATTCTGGTCTCGGCCGGATTCGACGCCCATGTCCGCGATCCCCTCGCCCAGCTTCGCGTGGAAACCGAGGATTTCGCCTGGATCACGCGGCAACTGATGGATGTCGCCGACGACCTGTGCCAGGGGCGCATCGTGTCGACCCTCGAGGGCGGTTACGACCTGCAGGCGCTGGCGGCCAGCGCGGGGGTTCACGTCCGCGTGCTGATGGGGCATTAGCCGCCCGGTCGACCGACGACCTTCGCGGGCCGCCGTCATTCTCGCCCCGCGCCGTGTCGACATTCCTGCAAGGTCGGATCGGTCGTGACATTTATGTCGCGGCAGCGGTGCGCAATCCGCTCACGGCCCTTGCAACAATTCGAAAAAATCGCGAAAACTCACCATTCGAGGACGTCAGCGCGGCACAAACCGAAACCGTGCCCGGCAATCGAAAAAATCTGGACCAACAAGGCCGTGACCACAGAAACGCCCCAACGCGACATCGCTGACATGAGCTTCGAGGAGGCACTCGCCGAACTCGAGGCCATCGTTCGCGGCCTCGAAAGTGGCGAGACCAAGCTCGAAGAGGCCGTCACCGCCTACGAACGCGGGTCTTCTTTGAAGGAGCATTGCGAAGCGAAGCTGCGCGACGCCCAGTTGCGGGTCGAACAAATCTCCGTCAAGGCGGACGGCGAGGTGACCGCCGAGCCGATCAATCTCGATTGAAACCGATGGCGTTCGATATCCGGTCCGCGATGGCGGGAAACGCCCGCGACGTCGATGGCATGCTCGATGCCCTGCTGCCGATGCGGCCCGATCCGGAGGCGCGACTCATGGAAGCCATCCGATACGCCACCTTGTCCGGCGGCAAACGGGTGCGGCCGTTTCTCGTCGTCTGCAGCGCCGATTTGTTCGGGGTAAAAAAGGAGCGCGCGCTGCGGGTCGCCGCCTCCATCGAGATGATCCACTGCTATTCGCTGATTCACGACGATCTGCCGGCGATGGACAATGACGAGGTGCGCCGCGGCCTGCCGACCTGCCACGTCAAGTTCGACGAGGCGACGGCGATCCTTGCCGGCGACGCCCTGCTGACGCGCGCTTTCGAGGTCCTTGCCGAGGATGCGACGCACCCCGACCCGCGGGTGCGCAGCGACCTCGTCGTCTCCGTTGCCAGGGCGGCGGGCGGTAATGGCATGGTGGGCGGCCAGATGCTCGACCTGATGGCGGAAACGGAAGCCCTGGAAATGGCGGCGGTGACCCGGCTGCAGCGGATGAAGACCGGCGCGCTGATCGCCACGTCGTGCGAGGCGGGGGCGATCCTCGGAAAGGCGAGCGAACAGGCCCGCCACGCGCTGCTCGCCTATGCCCATGACCTCGGGCTTGCATTCCAGATCGTCGACGACCTCCTCGACGCGGAGGGCGACGCGGCGGTCGTCGGCAAGAAAACGGGTAAGGATAGCGGTGCTGGCAAGGCGACCTTCGTTTCGCTGATGGGCCTGGATCGCGCCCGCCACCAGTCACGCATTTTGGCCCAACAGGCGGTCGACCACCTGGACATATTCAACACCGCCGCCGACGCGCTGCGCGCCCTAGCATGGTTTGTGGTCGACAGAGAGCATTGAAGTGGGTTATCCGGACAATCATGTCCTGGAAATTGTTTTGTTAATGGGTCCCGACGGATAACAATGGGCGAACGGTAAGGAGAGGCCACTTGTCGACAGCAGAAAAAACCCCGCTTCTCGATCGCATCCAGGACCCGAGCGGTTTGCGCCAGTTCACGGAAGACAAGCTTCCGGCGTTGGCCGACGAGATCCGCCAGGAGACCATCCGCACGGTCTCGTTCACGGGCGGACACCTCGGCGCCAGCCTGGGCGTGGTCGAGTTGACGGTGGCGCTGCACTATGTCTTCGACACGCCGTTCGACCGGCTCGTTTGGGACGTCGGCCATCAGGCCTATCCGCACAAGATCATCACCGGGCGCCGCGACCAGATGCACACCCTGCGCCAGGGCAACGGGCTTTCCGGGTTCACCAAGCGCTCCGAGAGCATTTACGATCCGTTCGGCGCCGCGCACACGTCGACGTCGATTTCCGCCGCCCTCGGCATGGCGGTGGCGCGCGATTTCGATGGCGACGACAAGCATGTCATCGCGGTGATCGGCGACGGGGCGATGAGCGCCGGGATGGCGTACGAGGCGATGAACAACGCCGGGTCGATGGATTCGCGGCTGATCGTCATTCTCAACGACAACGACATGTCCATCGCGCCGCCGGTCGGCGCCATGAGCGCCTACCTGTCGGCGCTGATCTCTTCGCGGCCCTATCGCTCGATCCGCCATGTCCTGGCCGACCTCGCCGACCGTTTCCCGCGCGGGCTCAAGGTCGCCGCCCGGCGCGCCGAGGAGTACGCCCGCGGCCTGGTCACCGGCGGCACCCTGTTCGAGGAACTGGGCTTCTACTACGTCGGCCCGCTCGACGGCCACAATTTCGAGCACCTGCTGCCAGTGCTCAAGAACCTGCGCGAGCACCGCCAGCCGGGGCCGATCCTGCTGCACGTGGTGACACGCAAGGGGCACGGCTACCCGCCCGCCGAGCAGTCGCCGGACAAGTACCACGGGGTGAGCAAGTTCGACGTCGTCACCGGCGTTCAGGTCAAACCGTCGGCGAAGGCGCCGAGCTATACCAG
Source organism: uncultured Rhodospirillaceae bacterium (assembly GCA_964460955.1). GTDB lineage: Bacteria > Pseudomonadota > Alphaproteobacteria > Rhodospirillales > Defluviicoccaceae > Defluviicoccus. The sequence goes on from CAYWRP010000002.1 coordinate 22,601, forward strand.
CGTGTTTTCCAGGGCGCTGATCGCCGAGGCCGAGCGGGACGACAAAGTCGTGGCGATCACCGCCGCGATGCCGGCCGGCACCGGCCTCGATAAGTTTGAAAAGCGATTTCCCAAGCGATTCTTCGATGTCGGCATCGCCGAGCAGCACGCGGTGACCTTCGCCGCCGGGCTGGCGACGGAAGGCTATAAGCCGTTCGCCGCCATTTACTCGACGTTCCTGCAGCGCGCCTACGACCAACTGGTGCACGATGTGGCGCTGCAGTCGCTGCCGGTGCGCTTCGCCATCGATCGCGCTGGCCTCGTCGGCGCGGACGGGGCGACCCACGCCGGCGCCTTCGACTTGGCGTATCTTTGCTGCCTGCCCAACATGGTGGTCATGGCCGCCGCCGATGAGTTGGACCTGACACACATGGTGGCGACCGCCGCCGCCATCGACGACCGGCCGAGCGCGTTCCGCTATCCGCGCGGCGAAGGCGTCGGCCTCGAGCTGCCGGATCGTTGCACGCCGCTGGAAATCGGTAAGGGGCGGATCATCCAGGAAGGCTCGAAGATCGCCATCCTCAGCCTCGGCGGTCGGCTCGCCGAGGCCCGCATCGCCGCCGAATCCTTAAGCGCGCACGGCCTGTCGACGACCATCGCCGATGCGCGGTTCGCCAAGCCGCTGGATGTCGAATTGATCCGGCTGCTCGCCCGCGAGCATCAGGTGCTGATCACCATCGAGGAGGGCGCCGCCGGCGGTTTCGGGGCGCATGTGCTGCATTTCATGGCCGGCGATGGGCTGCTGGATAATGGCCTGCGGGTGCGGACGATGACGCTCCCCGACTTCTACATCGATCAGGACAAGCCGGAAAAACAATACGATATCGCCGGGCTGAACGCGCCGCACATCGTCGCCACGGCGCTCAAGGCGCTTGGCATGGAAGCGGCGGCGGAAGCCGCGGTGCGCGCGTAAAACCGCCAGCCGCGGCCGACGGTGGCCCAACGCGGCCGCGTCGACCAGCTGCTCGTCGATCGCGGCCTCGCCGAAAGCCGCGCCCGAGCCCAGGCCCTGGTGCTGGCCGGCAAGGTCTATTCGGGCACCAGGCGTCTCGACAAACCGGGCCATCCGATTCCCCTCGACGCACCGCTCTCCGTCAAGGGGGAGGACCATCCGTGGGTTTCCCGAGGCGGTGTCAAGTTGGCGCACGCGCTGGCACGGTTCGGGCTGTCGCCGGCGGGATGCGTCGCCCTCGACATCGGGGCCTCGACCGGCGGCTTCACCGATGTCCTCCTCGCAAACGGCGCGGCGAAGGTCTACGCCGTCGACGTCGGCCACGGTCAGCTGGCGTGGAAACTGCGCCAGGACCCCCGCGTCGTCGTGCTGGAGAAGACCAACGCCCGTTACCTCTCCCGCGCGGAAGTGCCTGACGCCATCGGCTTTCTCACCTGCGATGCCAGCTTCATCGGGCTGACGACCGTGCTCGCCGCCCCCCTGGCGCTGTGCGGTCCCGGGGCGCGTCTGGTGGCGCTGATCAAGCCGCAGTTCGAGGCCGGCCCGGCGGCGGTCGCCAAGGGCGGCGTCGTGCGCGACGAGGCGGTCCGGCAACAGGCCTGCCAGCGCATCCAGGACTGGCTCGACGCGCGGCCTGACTGGCGGGTGTTGGGGCTAACCGAAAGTCCCATCGCCGGGCCTGAGGGAAACATCGAATACCTGATCGCCGCCGAGAAGTCGGCGGCGGCCGATTCCTGAAACCGCTCAGCCGCACTGCGCCTTGTGGCGCAGCAGGTGGTCGGCGAGGGCGATCGCCGCCATCGCCTCGGCGACCGGCACGCCGCGGATGGCGACACAGGGGTCGTGGCGGCCCTTGGTGGCGATCTCGGTCTCGGCGCCGCCCTTGGTGACGGTCGGTTGCGGCGATAGGATGGAACTGGTCGGCTTGATGGCGAGGCGGACGACGATGTCCTGGCCGGTCGCGATGCCGCCAAGGACGCCGCCGGCGTGGTTGGACAGAAAGACCGGCCGGCCGTCTTGCATGCGCATGGCGTCGTTGTTTTCCGGGCCGGTGCGGGCGGCGGCGGCGAACCCGGCGCCGATCTCGACCCCCTTGACCGCCGGGATCGACATCATCGCCTTGGCGAGATCGGCATCGAGGCGGTCGAACACCGGCTCGCCGAGACCGGCCGTAACACCGGAGGCGACGACATGGACAATCCCGCCGGCGGAGGATCCGGCCTTGCGGATCCCGTCGAGGTAGGCCTCCCAGGCCGCCGCCGCCTCGGCGTCCGGACACCAGAACGGGTTGCGGTCGACCTCGGCCCAGTCCCAGCGCGTCGGATCAATGGCGTGCGGGCCCATCTGCACCAGCGCGCCGCGAATGGCGACGCCGTCGCCCAGCACCTTGCGGGCGATGGCGCCGGCGGCGACACGCACCGCCGTCTCCCGGGCGCTCGACCGCCCGCCGCCGCGATAGTCGCGCAGCCCGTACTTCCGGTCGTAGGTGAAATCGGCGTGGCCCGGGCGGTAGGTCTCCATGATCGCCGAGTAATCCTTCGAGCGCGCATCGGCGTTTTCGATCAGCAGGCCGATCGGCGCCCCCGTCGTCACCCCCTCGAAGACGCCGGAAAGAATCCGCACCTGGTCGGGCTCTCGGCGCTGGGTGGTGTGGCGGCTCTGGCCCGGCCGCCGGCGATCGAGATGGACCTGGATGTCGGCCTCGCTCAAGGCAAGGCGCGGCGGCACACCGTCGACGATGCCGCCGATCGCCGGGCCGTGGCTCTCGCCGAAGGTGGTGAGGCGGAACAGGGAGCCGAAACTGTTTCCGGGCATGGGTCCCTAGCCGGCGTTCGCGGCGGCCGTGCTCAAACCGTCGAAATGTCGGGAGCGTCGACCGCCTTCATGCCGACGACGTGGTAGCCGCAGTCGACATGGTGAACCTCGCCGGTGACCCCGCTCGAGAGATCGCTGAGCAGATAAAGGCCCGACCGCCCGACATCGTCGAGGCTGACGTTGCGTCGCAGCGGCGAGTTGAGCTGATTCCATTTCATGATATAGCGGAAGTCGCCGATGCCGGATGCCGCTAGCGTCTTCATGGGGCCGGCGGACAAGGCGTTGACGCGGATATTGGCGCGGCCGAGATCCTCGGCCAGGTAGCGGACGCTCGCTTCCAGGGCCGCCTTGGCGACGCCCATGACGTTGTAATGCGGGGTGACCCGCTCGGCGCCGAGATAGGTCAAGGTAAGCAGGCTGCCGCCGTTCGCCATCAGCGGTTCGGCCCGCTGGCAGAGCTGGGTGAAGGAAAAGCAGGAGATTCGCAGCGAGTCGGCGAAATTCTCGAGCGTCGTGTCGACGTAGCGGCCCTTCAGCTGCTCCTTGTCGGAATAGGCGATGGCATGGACAAGGAAGTCGATACCGCCCCAGCGATCCTTCAGGGTAGCGAAAACGGCGTCCATGCTGGCGTCCTCACAGACGTCGCATGGCAGCACGATGTCGCAGCCGACGCTCTCGGCCAACGGGACAACCCGCTTGCGCAAGGCATCTCCCTGGTACGTCAGGGCGACGTCGCCGCCGGCGGCGCATACGGTCTGGGTGATGGCCCAGGCAATGGAGCGCTCGTTGGCGACGCCCATGATCAGGCCGCGCTTGCCGCTCATCAATCCGTTCGTGGGTGTCATTCCGTCTTTCCGATAAGGCGAGGCGTCAAGAGGAGGGGAGCGATAAGCCTGTCATCGTATCGAAACGCGCGTGGGTGACAAGCCTCCATTTCCCCAAGCGGCGACCGGTGAAACCGGCACGGCGCGTGGCGGCCTAGTGCCGAGGCTCACCGCGCAGTCGGGCGCGGATCTCGGCGCGCATCGGCTCCGGCAGCGAATCGATGGTCCGTTCGACGGACTTCAGCGCCCGGCGCGTCGTGTACAGCTGGTCGAGAAGGGAAAGAATCAACGCCAACGTATCGTCATTCACCAGCAGATGCCGGCGCAGGTCGATGATCAGGGCGATCCGCGCCCGGTCCGTATCATCGAACAGAAAGTCCTCCGCCGTCTCCTCGGGACGCACCCAGCGATGGGCAATCCAGTTCGAAAGCTCGCCGGTCTCGATGTGGTAAAGCTCGACAACCTGTTTGAAAGTGAACGTTTTCTGCATCAATTCCCCCGAACCCGATAGGGGTGTGCCTTGCTCCAGTTTTCGAGGAAAGCACGAAGCTCATCGTCCGGCTTGTCGGGCAGCATGACCTTGATCGTCACATACTGGTCGCCGCGCGACCGACGGTCGGCGCTGGGGACTCCCTTGCCACGGATGCGCATCCGCGTTCCGGTATTGGTTCCAGGCGGCACGGTCAGGTTGACCGAGCCGTCGACGGTCGGCACGGCGACCTTGCCGCCCAGCACCGCTTCCGGAAGCGTGACCGGCAGTTCGGCAACGATGTCGTCGCCCTCGCGGGCGAAGGTCGGGTGCGGCCGCACGCTCAACTCGATGAACAGGTCGCCCGGCGGCCCATCCGTCGGGCTCGGCATCCCCTGGCCTTTCAGCCGGAGGACCTGTCCGTCGCGGCTGCCGGGCGGAATGGTGACGGTGATCCTGCGCCCGTCGTGGAGAACCACCGGCCGTTGCGCGCCGTTGATGGCGTCGAGGAAATCGACCGAAACGCGCTGCTGGACGTCCGTCCCGCGGGCCTTTCGCTGGTCCCGCCGCATGCCCCGAAAGAGGTTGGCGAAAATATCCTCCGTGCCGCCCATGTCGCGAAACGACCAGGTGCTTTCGGTGTAGCGATCGCCTTGACCGGCCTCGGCGAAGTCGCGATAGAACTGGCGTTCCATTTTCGGCGCGCCGCTGGCGTCGATCTCGCTGGCATCGTATTTCTTCTTGCGATCCGGCTCGTCGAGAAACTCGTAGGCGGTGGAGATTTCTTTGAACCGATCTTCCGCCTTCTTGTCGCCGGGATGCAAATCGGGGTGATGATCGCGCGCCAAGCGACGGAATGCCTTTTTCACCTCGGCGATGTCGGCGCCCTTGCTCACGCCAAGCACTTCGTAGGGGTCGCGCATCTGGATATCCGCCTGCCCGAAAGTTATGGTGACCGCTTTGGGAGGGCTGTGGTCGGCCGTCGAGCTTCGACATAAGTCGATCGGTCGCGAACGCAAGACGCACTTTCCCCGGCGCGCCGCCGCCTGGACTCCGGGCCGCCGCTGACCGCCGAAAGCCTTAATCTAGGAGCCTGCCATCCGCCATGAGCACCGACCACCGATCCGACCCGTTCGCCCGCTTCGCCTCCTGGTTCGCCGAGGCGGAAGCAAACGAACTCAACGATCCCAACGCGATGACGCTGGCGACGGCGACGGCGGAGGGCATGCCGTCGGCGCGCATGGTCCTTCTCAAGGAGGTCGATGCGCGCGGCTTCGTATTCTATACTAATCTCGAAAGTAGGAAGGCTTCGGAAACGCGGGCGAATCCGGTGGCAGCGCTCTGCTTTCACTGGAAGACCCTGCGCCGCCAGGTGCGCGTCGAGGGCGGGATCGAGCCGGTCTCGGCGGCGGAAGCCGACGCCTACTTCGCCACCCGCGCGCGGATCAGCCAGATCGGCGCCTGGGCGTCCAGGCAATCGCAACCGCTGAAGGGCCGTTTCGAGTTGGAGGCACAAGTCGCCAAGTACACGGCGAAGTTCCACATCGGTGCGGTGCCCCGGCCGCCGCATTGGTCCGGCTACCGGGTGATGCCGGCGCGCATCGAGTTCTGGGAGGACCGGCCGTTTCGCCTGCACATGCGCTGTCTCTATGTGCGCGACGGCGACGGGTGGCGGAGCGAGGAGTTGTATCCGTGACGGCGATGATGCCGTTCTCCAACGATCACGCCAACGCCGGCCTGACGCTCGATTCCGCCAGGGCGAACCGCTGGAAACGCCGCGCCGCGTACGCCTCGTTGGGCGTCGCCGGTTTCCTCATCGCCATCAAGCTCGGCGCCTGGATCGCCACCGGCGCCGTCACCCTGCTGTCGACGATGATCGATTCGCTGCTCGATCTCACCGCCTCGGCGGTCAATCTCATCGCCATCCGCCACGCGACGCAACCGGCCGACCGCGAACACCGGTTCGGTCACGGCAAGGCGGAGCCGCTCGCCGGACTGGCGCAAGCGGCGTTCATCACCGGCTCGGCGGCATTTCTGATATTCGAGGCGGGGGATCGCCTTTTGCGGCCGACGATGGTCAGCAACACCGATGTTGGCGTCGCGGTGATGCTGATCTCCATCGTTTGCACGCTTGCCCTGGTGCTGTTTCAAGGCTGGGTCGTTCGCCGCACCGGCTCCATCGTCATCAGCGCCGATTCGCTGCACTACCGGGCCGACCTCCTGGTCAACGCCAGCGTCATCGTCGCCCTGGTGCTGGCGAGTGAACTCGGCTGGGTCTACGTCGATCCCCTTTTCGCCATCGCCATCGCCGTCTACATCGTCTATGGCGCGTCGGGCATCTTCCGCGCCAGCCTCGATCAGCTGATGGACCACGAATTGCCGGAGGAACAACGCCAGGTGATCCGCAAACTCGCGTTCGCCGACAGCCGGGTGATCGACGTTCATGACCTGCGGTCGCGCCGCTCCGGCACGACGACATTCATTCAACTGCACCTGGAACTGGCCCCGGACATGCCCCTTTTGCAGGCGCACGACATCGCCGACGCGGTCATGGCCTCCATCGGCAAGGCGTTTCCGAACGCGGAAATCCTGATTCACCAGGACCCCTACGGCGTCAACGAGGCGCGTCCGCAATTCGATTGAGTCCGTTCCGGAATTCCGGCTTTCGTGGTGCGGCCATGGGGAGTAGGGTCGCTGCGACACGGGAGGCGCATTTCTATGTTGGTTGAGGATCAAAGCGAGGTCATGGCGTTCCTGGCGCGCCCGGAGACGTATGGCCCGACGGTGCACGATATCGACCGGGTCGACACGCACGCCTCGGCCGTGTTCCTCGCCGGCGATCGCGCCTACAAGCTGAAGCGAGCGGTCAAGTACCCGTATCTCGACTATTCGACCCTGGACAAGCGGGAGAAATACTGCCGCGCCGAGGTGGCGGTCAACCGACGGACGGCGCCGAGCATTTATCGGTGCGTCCGCGCCGTGACACGCGAGGACGACGGCGGAATGCGGTTCGACGGCGACGGGACGGTGCTCGACTGGGTGGTCGAGATGACCCGCTTTCCCCAGGACGCGATTTTCGACCATCTGGCCGACGGCGGCGTGCTGGACCGCTTCGCCATGGAGCATCTGGCCGACTGCATCGCCCGGTTCCATGCCAACGCCGAGGTCAAGGAGGCCGGCGACGGCGTCCGGCTGATCGGCCGCGTGTTGGAGAGCAATCGGTCCTCCTTCGCCGAGCTTCCCGAGGGCATTCTTGAGACCGACGCCGTCGACCGCCTCGACCGCGAGTCCGCCGCCTCGCTGGCGCGCGTCGCGCCGATCCTCGACGGCCGCGCCCGGGAGGGCAAGGTGCGCCACTGCCACGGCGATTTGCACCTGCGCAATATCGTCGCCCACGAAGGGGAACCGGTGCTGTTCGATGCCATCGAGTTCGACCCCGCTTTGGCCGACATCGACGTCCTCTACGATCTCGCGTTCCTCGTCATGGACCTGGAATACCGCCGCATGCGGCCGCTGGCGAGCATCGTGTTGAACCGCTATTTCGACGTTACCGGAGACGCCGCCGGCCTCGCCGCGATGCCGCTGTTTCTGTCGGTTCGCGCCGCCATTCGCAGCCATATTAGCGCCATGGCGGCCGCCAATCAGACGGATCCGGATGCTGCGGCGGCGGAGCGGGACGCCGCGCGCCGCTATCTCGATCTGGCGCTCCATTATCTACAGCGGCCGGAGCCCGGTCTGATCGCCGTCGGCGGCTTTTCCGGCAGCGGCAAGTCGCGCCTGGCGCGCGATCTCGCCCCCCGGGTGGCGGCACCGGTCGGCGCCCGGGTGGTGCGGACCGACGCCACCCGCAAGCGGCTGTCAGGGGTCGGCATGCTGACCCGGCTCGGCAGCGGCGGCTATACCGAGGCAATGAACGCGCGAACCTACGAGGCGGTGTTCGAGGAAACGGCGGCCGTCCTGGCCGGCGGGCATCCGGTGATCGCCGACGCGGTTTTCCTGAAGTCGGAGGAGAGGCGGCGCATCGAGGCGGTGGCGGGGGAAGCCGGCGTGCCGTTCCACGCGCTTTGGCTGGAAACCGCACCGGAAATCTTGGAAGACCGTGTCGGCCGGCGCAAGATGAATGCCTCGGACGCGACACCGGTGGTCGTCCGCATGCAACTCGAGTCCGACCTGAGTGACCTGCGGTGGCCGCGCGTCGATAGCTCGGGCACGGAAGCCGAGACGATGGACAAGGCGCTGGCCATCCTGGATCTCCCGTCCGGCCAAGAAGGCTAGACGCGGCCCGCAACTTTTAAGGACAGGCGAAAGATGACGGAGGAGCGAACCCGAACCGTGATCATCACCGGTGCGAGCCGGGGGATTGGCCACGAGACGGCGAAAATCTTTCTCGAACGTGGCTGGCGCATCCTCACCTGCTCGCGCGACGTGGTGCCCGAGGCATGCAAGCGCGATCCCAACTGGACCTGCCACATTCCGACCGACCTCGCTGACGCCGACAGCGTCGCCGCCTTCATCAAGGAGGCCAACCAGGTGCTGGGGCGGGAGCCCCTGCACGCGCTGGTCAACAACGCCGGGATGTCGCCGAAGACGCCTTACAAGGAGCGCCTCGGCTGCCTGAACGGTGATTTCGACGCCTGGCGGGCGGTATTCGAGTTGAACTTCTACGCCCCCTTGAAGCTGGCGCGCGGGTTCGCCGGCGCCCTGCATCGCGGCAAGGGGGCGGTGGTCAACGTCACCTCGATCGCCGGCCACGCTGTCCATCCCTTCGCCGGGTCGGCCTATTCGATCTCCAAGGCGGCGCTGTCGGCACTCACGCGGGAGCTGGCGCATGAATGTGCGGCGCTCAACATCCGTGTCAACGCCGTCTGTCCCGGCGAGATCGAAACCGAGATGATCCAGCCGGAATACGAGATGCTGATCCCGCGCATCCCGATGGAACGGATGGGCAGCCCGCTCGACGTCGCCAATGCGATCTATTTTCTCGCGTCGCCGGAAGCCGGTTACATCACCGGCACGGAGATGTGGATCACCGGCGGCCAGCACTTGTATTAGCGCGGCCGTGCGCTCCGGCGCGGCGCGTTGACCGGCCGGTGGTGTCTTATGAACCCATCTCCGATCGGCGCGCGTCCTTCAGCGTTCCGCCCGGCAAGAACCATTTCAACCCCGCGGCCAGGGCAACGACGCGGCCGATGACCAGCAGGGTCGGCGCCGCGAGGTCAAGCCGTTCGATGATCTCCGGCAACTTGGCGAGCGTTGTCGTTAACGCTTGCTGATCGGGGCGCGTGCCGTTGACGATCGCCGCCGCCGGCGTTTCCGCCGGCAAGCCGTGCGCAATCAACTCGTCGGCGATCTTGCGCGCATTGGTCCGCCCCATGTAGATGACCAGCGTCGTCTCGGGGTCGGCGAGGCCGGCCCAGTCGAGTTCGAGGGGCGCGTCGTTCATGCTATGGCCGGTGACGTAGCGGACGCTATGGGCCAGCCCGCGATGCGTCAACGGGATCCCCGCGTACGCCGCGCAGCCGGATGCCGAGGTGATCCCGGGAACGATTTCAAAGGGGATGCCATGCGCCGCCAGGTGCTCCGCTTCCTCGCCGCCGCGGCCGAACAGGAACGGATCGCCGCCCTTGAGGCGGATGACACGGTGGCCGGCCAGCGCCAGTTTGACCAGCAGGGCGTTGATTTCCGGTTGCGGCATGTAATGCTTGCGGGCGATCTTGCCGGCGAAGATCTGCGTCGCGCCGGGTCGGATGAGGCGGCGGATTTCCGTCGAGACGAGGCGGTCGTAGACCACCACGTCGGCCTCGGCGATCAGCCGCGCCGCCTTCACCGTCAACAGGTCGGGATCGCCCGGCCCGGCGCCGATCAGGTAAACGGGCTGCGTCTTGCCCGTGCGTTCGTCATGTTCCGCGTGACGTTCGGTCATCTCGCGTTGCTCTCAAGCGGGCGTGCCCACCGCTGGCCCTAATTGCCGCCCGCCGGGCCATTGTTTGACCCGGTCCTCGTCGTAAAAGGTTGCGCCGCGACGCCGGCTATTCTTAAAACCGAGAATAGTTCCAACGAAGCGTTTCGCAACGCCAAACCTGCGGAGAGGAGATATCCCCCATGACGCGCGGATCGCAACGGCATGATTCCAGGCGGGGTTGGCTTGTCGCCTGGCTGGTCTGCGTCGCCTTCATGGTTTTCGCGATGGTTGTCATCGGCGGATTGACCCGACTGACCGGATCGGGGCTGTCGATGGTCGATTGGCGGCCGATAACCGGCTGGTTGCCGCCGATGACGGAGGCCGAATGGCGGGCCGTTTTCGATGCGTATCGCCAGTTTCCCGAGTACCGGCACGTCAACACCGGCATGACGCTGGCGGAATTCAAGGGGATTTTCTGGCTGGAATACATTCACCGATTGTGGGGCCGCCTGATCGGTGTCGTCTTTTTCGTGCCGTTCGCCGTGTTCGCGGTCCGCGGCTGGATCGACCGTGCCCTGGCGTCGAGGCTGGCCGTGCTGTTCGTTCTCGGCGGGCTGCAGGGGCTTGTCGGCTGGCTGATGGTCAAGAGCGGGCTTGTCGACCGCCCGGAGGTCAGCCACTTTCGCCTGGCGGCGCATTTCGCGTTGGCGCTGGCCATCCACGGCGGGCTCGTTTGGATTATCCTCACGCTGCTGCGGCCTCCGGCGACGGCCGGAATGGCTCTGCCGGCGGCGACCGCCGCGCCGCGCCGGACCAGCCTCGTCGTCTGCGGGCTGGTTTTCGCCACCGCGCTGTACGGTGCTTTCGTCGCCGGCCTTGACGCGGGACTGGCATTCAACACCTTCCCGCTCATGGACGGCCGGTTCATCCCCGTCGGCGTGATCAGCGACGATCCATGGTATGGCAATTTCTTCAATAACATCGCGACGGTCCAGTTCCTCCATCGGCTGCTCGCGTTCGTAACCCTGGGTGCGATCCTGGTTCTCGCTTGGCGATGCCGGCGGCCGGCGGGTGGTTCGCCGATGCTGCGCCTAGTTGGATCGGCGATGGTCGTCTGGGTGTTGATTCAGATCGGGCTCGGCGCGACAACCGTCGTCTTGGGCGTGCCGACCGCCGCCGCGTCGGCACATCAGGCGGGCGGCCTTGTATTATGGACACTGGCGCTTTGGGTGGCCTACGAAGCGCGCGATGCCGGCCGACGGCGGGATGCGGCGCCGGCCTGGCGGTCGCAACGGGTGGGTGCGTCGGTGCGCCCCGAGCAACCGCCGGCGATTCGATAGTCGGCGGCGTGTGCGATTTGTCGCAGATCCGTTCGCGATTTACCGATATACAGAGACTATATTCGAACTGGCGGAAACAGGGTTCCGGGTCGCAACCAAGGTGTCGCCAACCGCCGCCGGCGCGCCGGAACGACCTTGGCTCAGAAACGTGGAAGCGTGGAGAGTGAGGCTTAGGACGGGATATTTGATCAAGCGCATGAAACTGATCCTTGCATGTTTTTTGACCCTTGGCGTCGGTTTCGGGGTTTTCCCGGCCCTCAACGCCTGCACCGATCACAGCGTTGGTGTCGAACGCTTCACGGAAGCGGTCGGCCTCGATCCGTATCAGGTTTCGGATGACGCCAATCAGGAACTCCGGCGGTTCGACACCGTTTTCGCGTTGTACGCGTCGGATCCCGGCAACACGCGTCAGCTGAAGCATTTCCGCGACGGCTTCAAACGCATTCGCAATGCCTATGTCGAGCCGGTGGATGAAGCGATCCTGATCAGCGCCGCGATCGAGGCGGTCGAGCATGAGGAGCCGCAGCCCGCGTCCCTGCCGGCGCGGGTGATCGTCGGCCGCGCTCTCGATGCGATGACCGCGTCGCTCGATCCGCACTCCGACTATCTCGATCCCGAGGAACTCGCCGAGACGGAGATGATCACCAGCGGCCGTTTCGGCGGTCTTGGCATCCAGGTGACGGAACAGGACGGGCTGATCAAGGTTATCGCGCCGATCGACGGCACGCCGGCCGCGCGGTCCGGGTTGCGTTCCGGCGACCTGATTACCCACCTCGACGGTCAATCGGTCCTGGATCTCAGTCTGCGCGAGTCGGTCAACTACATGCGTGGCGAACCGGGGACGAGCATCCGGCTGACCATCGACCGGAACGATCGGCGCCCCTTCGACGTCACCATCACCCGGGCGATTATCGTCATCGAGCCGGTGCGGTGGCGGGTGGAGGGCGACATCGGCTATGTCCGCGTCGTCAGCTTTTCCAATAACGCCGCGCAACAGCTCGAGGAAGCGCTGCGCGACATCCGCACCCGCCTTGGCGATGATCTCGCGGGCTTGGTGCTCGATCTCCGCAACAATCCTGGCGGCCTTCTCGACCAGTCGTTGGCCGTCGCCGATACCTTCCTCGTCGACGGGCCGATCGTCTCGGTGCGGGGGCGGGACGGTGACCGTGGCCGGGCATTCTCGGCCGGTGCCGGCGAGATTGGCGAGGATATTCCCGTCGTCGTCCTCATCAACCGCGGCTCCGCGTCGGCGTCGGAGATCGTCGCCGCCGCCCTGCGCGATCACAAGCGGGCGACCGTCATCGGCACACGGTCGTTCGGCAAGGGCACCGTGCAGACGATGATGCGGCTTCCCGAGGAAGGGGCGCTGAAGCTGACGACCGCGCTCTACTACGGCCCCAGCGGGCGGACCATTCAGGCCTTGGGCGTGCAGCCGCACATCCAGTTGACCGGCGGCGAGGAGATCGATGCCGACCTCGACGAAGCCCACCTGCCGAACGCTTTTCCGGCCGAGGAAACCGAGGTTGTCCAGCCGCAAGCCCGGGTGGATGTCGCCACCTGCCCTGCTATCGGCGACGAGGAGGATCGCCCGCTCGGCTGCGCCATCGCCATCCTCGAGGCGGGGTCGGCCGAACAATTCCTCGCCGCGCGCGGCATGTCGACAAAGCTATAGGAGGGATGCCAACGCTCTACCGCGAATAGCGTGGCATGCGCGAAGATCTTCAGCGATCGTTGCGTCGTTCGGAGCGGAGCAGGGCACGTGTCGTCTGGCGGAGAAGAGCGGTGAACCGCGGATCGTTGCGCCCGTCGGCGCTCGTCACGTGGCCGGCGACCTGCGAGACGGCCTGGTCGTTGGCGCACAGGGTGGCGAGAATATCGACACGGCCATCCGCCTGCGGCGCGCCGCCCGGTTCCGGCGACGCGGTCTCGCAGGGCCGTCGATCCCCGCCGTTGAAGGAGACGAAGGCGCGCACCGATTTGTCACCCGCCGACGCCGCGCTGGTCGTATAGACCGGCATCGCCGTCCAGGTGGTGGCCTGGGTCATTTCCGAGATGACGACGTCCACCAACGCCGTCGACGGGCCGCCGAATGGCGCGCCGCTAATCTCCACGTACAGGCCGCCCGCCGCCATCGGCGCCTGCACGAACCGCCAGACATCCCCGGTCTCGATCAGGGTGGCGGTGGTCGGCTGATCCTCGCAGGCCGTCGCCATGACGGCGGCGAGCAACAGACCCGTAACGGCGAATATACGCTGGAAGGTCCTGCATTCGCGTCGTTTTAGCGGCGGAGAAGCTGCGTTCATGCTCGTCAAGACCCCTTCGTAAACTCGTTAAACGATGAGAAACAGTGATCGGGGCCGCCGACCTTCGCGTCGACCCGAACTTTTTCCCTAGCCGATGTTTCCGTCGCATGCAACGCGCTCATCCTCTTGCCGTCGCGGTGATGAAGGCGTTTACTGGGCGCACGCTAACGATAAGGGGGTCGAATGGTCGCCGATGCGAAAACACTCATTTTGGTGACCCGCGGCTTCTGCGATCAAAGCGGCTCATCTAGACGCAAGGCACGACGGTAAGCGATCTGAACGATAACCGCCGAAGGCACGAACAGGTGTGTGAAGCCGGGGATAGCGAGGGACATCGAGGATGATGGTTAATCGGAAAGCGCTGACACGGCGAACGATCCTGGCCGGGCTCGGCTTGGCCGCCGCGGCGACCGGCGTGGCCGGTCCGGCGGCGGCGTTCCCTGCCCGCCTCGCGTCACCCGCGCCGCGCCGGAGCGGCACATCGGCGATGCTGATCGCTTCGGGTGATATCGCGGCGGGCTTGAAGGAAGCGCTGCGGGTCGGCACCGAAAAGGTGGTGGCGCAACTCGGCACCGATGGCGGGTTTCTCAACGATCCGGCGGTGCATATCCCGCTGCCGCCGGGCCTGGAGCAGGTGCAGACGGCCCTCGGTACCGTTGGCATGGCTTCGCTCGCCGATGAGGTCGAGGTCAAGCTCAACGAGGCGGCGGAGGCGGCGACGCCAAAGGCGGAAGCGATCTTCATGGAGGCGATCAACGCCATGACGGTGGAGGACGCGACGGGCATTCTCAACGGCCCCGACGACGCGGCGACACAGTATTTCCGCGAGGCGATGTCTCCCAGCCTGAAAGAGGAGATGCGCCCCGTGGTCGACGCCAGTCTCAATGAGGTCGGCGCCGTGCAGGCCTACGACGCGATGATCGCCGAGTATGAGACGATTCCGTTCATGCCCGACGCGAAAGCCGAACTCACCGACTACGGGCTGGAGCAAACCCTCGACGGAATCTTCTACTACGTCGCCGAGCAGGAACGCGCCATCCGCGCCAATCCGGCGGCGCGCACCACCGATCTGCTGAAGCAGGTATTCGGCGGCTAGGAACGTTTTGGTCAGCGCCTTTTCCGGAGCGGGACTGAGTCGAAGCGCCGTCGATGCTGGAAACCGCCCTCGTCTCGTTCACCACCTTTTTCGTCACCGTCGGGCCGATCGAGGCGGCGGTCATCTTCGCCGCCCTGACGCGCGCCGCCAGCCGCCACCAGCGCCGCCTGATGGCCTTCAAGGCGGCCGTGATCGCGACGACCATCCTGCTCGTCTTCGCCTTCGTCGGCGAAATCCTTCTCGAACAGTTGGGCGTCTCGCTGGCCGCCTTGCGGGTCGCCGGCGGGATCATTCTGCTGCTGATCGGCATGGACATGATCTTCGCCCGCGCGTCCGGCGGCCTGTCGCCGACCCCGACGGAAGCCGCGGAGGCCGGGCACAAGGACGATATCTCCGTTTTTCCCCTCGCCACGCCGCTGATCGCCGGCCCTGGCACCATGAGCGCGGCGATCCTCCTGGCGGCGAATACCGAGGGCGATGTGTTGCTGTTCGCTGTCGTCATCGCGGCGCTGCTGGTCGTCATGGCGATCACCCTGGCGCTGCTGCTCCTGGCGACGCACCTGCAGGAACTGCTCGGCGTCACGGCGAACATGGTGATCACGCGGGTGATGGGCATCCTGCTCGCGGCGTTGGCGGTGCAATCCATCATCGATGGCGTCGTGCAAAGCAAGCTGTACCCGGTGGGCGCCGGTGTTGTCGGTTAGAAGCGTGCCGATGCTGACGATCCGTTTCGTCTCCTCCCGGCTCGACAAGACGGTGACGGTCGAGACAGCGGACGGCCCGCGCCCGACACTCCTCGCCATCGCCAAGCAGCATGGCGTCCCCGTCCTGTTCAATTGCCAATCGGGGGCGTGTGGCGCCTGCCTGGTTTCGGTCACCGATCCCTCCACCGATGCCGCCGGCTTGGCGCCGCCGGCGGATCAGGAGCGCCTTTTCCTCGCCGCCACCGACAACCTTCGGGTCGAACGGGGGGCCGATATCCCGCATTACCGTCTCGCCTGCGTGGCGACCCTCGGCGAGGGGAGTATCCTCGTTCGATTCTCGAACCGGGTTCGATTTACGTAACTGCCCTACGCCTGGGCGCTGGGGCGGGCGCTGACGGCATGGTACCAGCGGCTTGCCCTGGCCGCCTCGGCGGGCAGGGTGATGTCGAGCCAGCCGGCAAAGTCGACCACCACCAGGGCGAGGATGTCGGCCGCCGTGAAGCGGTCGCCGGCGAGATAGTCCTGACCTTCCAGGAGGGTATCGAGATGGGCGAGAAAGCGCGCGGCGCGCACCTTGCCGCGCTCGGCGAGCGCCGGAATCTGCGCGTAGTCGTCGGGCCCGGTCAGCGCGCGGTCCTTCAACCGCGCCGCCGAATTGCGCAGCGCCTCGGCAATGGCGTTCCAGCCATCGCTTTCGATATGCCAGATGCGGTCGGCGATGACGGCCTTTTCCAGCGGCGTCGTCCCGAGAAGCGGCGGTTCGGGGTGGGTCTCCTCGAGGTAACGCCAGCAGGCCTGCGTCGAGGTGAGCCTGACACCCTCATCCGTCTCCAAGACGGGGACGGTACAGTGGGGATTGATCCGCCGGAAGTCCGGCGACAGGTGTTCGCCCTCGCGCAGCGCGACCTGCACCACCGGCACGTCGATCGCCTTTTCAGCCAGGAAAATGCGCACCAGGCGCGGGCTGGGCGCGGTCGAACAGTCATAGAATCGCATCATTCTGGCCTCCCTCTCATCTCCGCTGCGGCGAGATCCCTGCGTTATAGGGCGAACCAGGTGCCAAGCGGCGTCACGTTTCGGTTATGTCCGCCGCAAGGGGGCACGGCGTCTCCGCATCGCGCTGTCAAAAGCTGTACCCACTTGGCGCAGGCTGCCTCACCGGGGAACATTGGCAATCGGTACCGATTGATCTGGAATCACATCCGTCGATGACTTTTCCCGATCGAGATTTCATGATGCATGGATGGCAATGGTGCGGCATTCCGGGCGATGATGAGTCGAGGGGGATCGTGTATGGACCGCGACAGTCCGGTCGAAGCGCCATCCGAGACCCGTTTCCCCCCGCGTCAGCGTGTCACCCGGGCGGAAGATCTCGACAAGATTGTCTTCGTCGATGACATGGCCGAGGTCGACGTGGCGGTTGACGCGCTGGATATCCTGCCGTTGAAAAACGCCGAGCGCAGCGACAGCGCGCGGTTGCGAAAACTGATGCATGCCATCCGTTTCCATGGCTACAGCAGCGTCGAGCCGGTGATCGTCCGTGTCGGCCGCCAGGGGCGCTGGGTGGTTGTCGACGGCGGCCACCGGCTAACGGCGGCGCGTCGCGTCGCCGGCGAGTTCTTCGCCAACCTGTTCGGGCGCAAGGTTGGCGACATCCATTTCCTCGTCTATCGAACGCCCTTGAGCAAAACCGCCGCCGGCGCAACGGGGACCGACAGCGGCGAGTGAGCTTTGCCAAGCGGTTTCGCGGCGAGGGCTATGGTGCCGCGGCTTCCTCGGCCACCGCGAGGACTTCCTCCGGTGTCAGGCCGCGCTGGCGCAGGCTGCGAATGCTGAGGCCGTCGGCGCGCTTGGCCAGCCGCCGGCCCTCGGCGTCGCGGCAGAGCGGATGGTGATGCCAGGTCGGCGGCGCGAGGTCGAGGAGCGCGTAAAGCATGCGATGGATATGCGTCGCCTCGAACAGATCGTCGCCGCGGGTCACCAGGGTCACCCCCTGTGCCGCGTCGTCGACGACCACCGCCAGGTGATAGCCGGTGCCGAGGTCCTTGCGCGCCAGGACGACATCGCCGGTCTGCGCCAGCGAGCACGTTTGCGCGCCATGGCGGCGATCCGTCCAATCAAGGGGGCCGGCCAGGGCCTGCGCGCGGGCGCTGTCGAGGCGAATGGCGTAGCCGGACCCGTTCGCGAGCCGGCGTTGGCGCTCGTCCACGGGAAGCGCCCGGCAGCGCCCGGGATAGATGTCCGCGCCATCGGTCGGTGAGCCGTGCGGGGCGCCCGCCGCGGCGGCGATTTCAGCCTGGATTTCCTTGCGTGTGCAAAAGCAGGGATAGGTGACGCCAACCGCTTCCAGGCGGGCGAGGGCGGCCCGGTAGTGCGCCAGGCGTTCGGATTGCCGCAAGACGGGTGTCTCCCAGCGCAAGCCCAGCCAAGCCAGGTCTTCGAGGTTGCGGGCGAGGTACGTCTCGTGGCAGCGCGCGCCATCGATATCCTCGACGCGGACGAGGAATCGGCCGCCCGCCCTCAGGGCCGCCTGATGGGCGAACACGGCCGAATAGGCGTGGCCGATATGCAGGTCGCCGGTGGGACTGGGCGCGAAGCGGGTGACGACCGTCATCGCTGGGTCGCCGGCTGCGGTCCGCGCCCGCTCACTCGGTGGGGCGGGTTTCGAAGGCGGCTGTCTCCGGCGGCGGGCAGGGCTTTGGGGTCACCGCCGTGACATGCGCCGCCGGCGGCCCCTTCCAGCAGGCGGCGAGCATCGTCTCCACCGCCTCCGGCACGCCGGCGAAGACTGCTTCGACGGTGCCGTCGCTGCGGTTGCGTACCCAGCCGGCGAGACCCAGTTCGCGCGCGCAGTCGCTGGTCCAACCGCGGTACCAGACACCCTGCACGCGTCCTTCGATGCGCACGTGGACGGCTTTCGTCTCGTTGTCGTCGCTCGGTTTGCTCATTCCCGTCTCGTCTCTGGTCGGCTTTGTTGCGCGCAGTGTTATCAATTCCGGCGGCGCGCAACAACCGCCGGCCGGCTGCTCGCCGGCGCCGCTCGGCGAAGCCTGAAGTCGATCACGCCTCGTTTCCTGCGGGACCTTCGTCCGCGACATGCAGTTCGACATCCGCATCGGCGACTATCTGCGCCATCCCGGGCGGCGGCGGTCGGTCCGTGAACAAGGCATGGATATCGTTCAGATGGCATACCGTGGCGAGGGCGCGGCGGCCGAATTTCGAATGGTCGGCGGCGAGACAGACGTAGCGCGACTGCTCGACAATGGCGCGCGAGACGCCAACCTCCGGCAGGTCGAAATCCCGCAAGGTGCCGTCGGCGTCGATCCCGGAAATGCCGATGACACCGAAATCCACCTTGAACTGGCGCACGCATTCCGTCGCCATTTCCCCGGTGATCCCGAGATCGCGGGCACGCACGTTGCCGCCGGTGACGATGATTTCGCAGTCGCCATTGCGCCCCAGGATCGTTGCCACGTTCAGGTTGTTGGTGATCACCCGCAGTCCGCGGTGGTGGACGAGTTGGCGGGCGATTTCCTCATTGGTGGTGCCGATGTTGATGAACAGGGAGGCCTCGTCGGGAATGTGCCGGGCGACCAGCGTGGCAATGCGTTTCTTTTCCTCCGGGCGCAGCACTTGACGGGTCGCGTAGTCGATGTTCACGGCGCTCGACGGCCATCCTGCGCCGCCATGGTAGCGCCGCAGCAGACCCTGCTCGCAGAGCTGATTAATGTCGCGGCGGATGGTTTGCTGGGTGACGTCGAATCGTTCGGCCAGATTCTCGATCTCGACAAACCCCATATGACGGGCCAATTCGAGGATTTGCGCCTGTCGCGGGTTCAGATTCATCGTTTTGGCCCCCCTTGGGCTTTCACGGAGTGGGCGGCGAAGGTTTTACCCACTTGATCAGGATCCAAAGTCGCCGATTTAGACTTACCCTGACCATATAGGCTCGTTTGTATGCGCGAAAATGAGAAAAATGAACGGAAATCGGCTGTTTTCGTGTTTCATTGCAACGGAAACGCGCCAGCACACCCGAGTCCGCGTGCGCGGAAGCGGCCGCCCGGCATCGATTGACACGCACCGGTCGGGTTTGTAGAAGCGTCGCTTCGCATGTATGCTGTCGCGGTTGCGGATGGGTGGCCGAGTGGCTGAAGGCGCTCCCCTGCTAAGGGAGTATAGGTTAATCCCTATCGAGGGTTCGAATCCCTCCCCATCCGCCACCTACGTCGCAGGTCGGGCACAGAGTGATCGATCTACTCTGTGGGCGGGTTGTTTGTGGCGTTGCGCGGAGTCACGAGGGGCGTCAGGTACTCTGGCGCGACGCTCGGCCGGGCCCGTCTTCGCCGTCCAGGCGCCCGTCTCGCAGCCGGAAGATTCGGTCGAACCGGTCGAAGATCTTGTCATCGTGGGTGACAGCGATGATCGCGGTCTCCTGCTCGGCGGCAAGTTTGCGGAGCAGGTCCATGACGATCCCGGCACGTTCGGAATCTAGCGCGGCGGTCGGCTCGTCCGCCAGAATGATTTTGGGTCTGTTTGCGAGCGCCCGAGCGATCGCGACCCGCTGTGCCTCTCCGCCCGAAAGTTGAGAGGGCATCGCGTGCTTCCGATGGCCGATCTGCAAGTAATCGAGAAGTTCCTCCGAACGCTTGATACCCTGCTCGCGTGACAGGCCGGCAAGTTGCAGGACGACGGCGACATTGTCGGTGGCGGTGAGAAAGGCCAGCAGATTGTGCGTCTGGAAAATGAAGCCGATCTTGTCTAGGCGTAGACGGCGCAGGTCGCGCCTCAGCCAGTGGTCGTCGTAGACCACCTCGCCGTCGATACTCATCCATCCCTCGTTCGGCTCGAGGATTGCCCCGATGACGTTGAGCAGCGTGGTCTTGCCGGAGCCCGAGGGTCCAAGGAGGCCCACCACCTCGCCCCGCGCCACGTGCAATGAGACGTCGCGAAGTGCATCGACGCGCATCTCGTCCTCGCCGAAATGCTTGCTGATCCCGCTCAGTTCGACCAGCGGGTGACGTTCGAGGGTTTGCGCCATGCCGTTATCCGGTCAACGCCTGGGACGGGTCAATGCGCAATGCCGCGCGCACGCCAAGCAGGCTCGCCAGCAGGCAAACCAGCACCACGACACCGAATAGCATCGCGATGTCGCCGCGCGCCATCACGATGCCACGGGGGAAATAGCCTTTCAACGCATAGACCAGAGCGGCACCGACAATAAATCCGGTGACACCCATCAGCAAAGCCTGTTGCAGGATGAGGCCGACAATGGTGCGGTCTGGCGCGCCTATCAACTTGAGTGTCGCGATCTCCCTGACCTTTTCCATTGTGAAAGTATAGATGATGAGGGCAATGATCACCGCCGAGACGACGGTGAGCACGCTCATGAAAAGACCGAGTTGGCGGCGCGCCCGCTTGATGACGGTGAGCGACAGTAATCGCGACTGTTGCTCGTCCGTCAGCACCGAAAGATGCTTCCAGCGGCGGATGGTGTCGGCCACCTCGGCGGCCGAGAAATTCGGTCGGATACGGGCCACCACGGCGTTAACGAGATTGGTCGGCGTGCGCTGCAGTCCGCGCGCCGCTTCCCTGCGCGCGACCGGCGGCGCCAACTCGAACTGCAGGTCTTGTGCGTCTTGCAGTGACATAAAGACGATCGAATCCCCCGAGCGATTGACGACGCCGGATGTCATGCCGACGACGGTGTACTCGCGGCTTTGTTGGCCGAGACGCAGTGTGTCACCGACCTCAAGGCCGGTCGCGCGGTCGGCGACCAACTCATAGTGATCGCGGGTGATCGGGCGACCTTCAACGATATGCCGGGGGCCGCCTGGGTATCCGGGCTCATAACCCACGATCAATAGCTGTAACTTGCGCGCGCCATGTTGCAACTGCATGTTCTGCAAGGTGATGGCACCGGCCTCGGTGACGCCATTGATGCGCGCCACCATCTCTCGCGTGTCGGCAGGGATGCGCGAGGATTCCGCGAAAGGGCCGTTGGTCCCGGTTTCGACGACCCAAAGATCCGCTCCAATAGCTTCGCTGAGCGCCAGCGATTCGGCGATTTGTCCGCGATAAATGCCGGCCATCGTGATCACCACGGCGAGCAGCAGGCTCAGGCCGAGACAGGTCATCAGGAAGCGTCCCAGCTTGTGCCGGACATCGCGCCAGGCAAGGTTCATTCCGACTCCTTCCCGGCCGCGATGACGGCCCGATCTCCCTCCTCAAGTCCCGTCGTGGGGCTTTTGACGACCTTCGCGCCTTCGGGCACGCCGCCGACGATCTCGACCCAGCCGTCGAGCGTGCGGTGCCCAATGGTTATTCTGCGCTGTTTCAGACGGCCATCCTCGACCGTCCAGGCCGTCGCTTTCTTCGGCGTAATGTCGCTCAGGGCGTTCATCGGGACGAGACGAGCGTTCGGTAGCGTCGCGACGGTGATCAGCACTTCGGCCTGCTCGCCAAGATGAAATGCCAGCGGGCAGCCGCCGCACCGGACATAGACCCTGTATTCCTCGTTGACGCGATCGCTTTCGATCTCGATGCGCACGACCGTCGCTGGAATGTGCAGCTCCGGCGCCGAGCGGCGGGTAACCTCCGCCGACTGGCCGACCTCGATCGCGCCTGCCCGCGCTTCGTCGATATAGGTGAGCGCCCAGATCGTTTCGGGATCGACCACGGTGAAGACCGGTTCATTTGCGGCAAGGGCCGAGCCGAGGTCGCTGTGCAGCTTGATCACGAGGCCTTCATAGGGGGCATATAGGCTGTGTTTTTCGAGCCCGGCCTCCTCTAGAGCCAGCGCCGCCCGTGCTTGCCGGAGATTGGCCTTCGCCATGTTCACGCTGCTGCGGGCCTGGGCGAGCTCCGCTCTGGCGATCTCGAACGCTGCCTGGGCTTCGTCGGCCAACTGTTGCGAGGTCGTCCCGCGCCGCAAGAGATCCTGCTGGCGTTCGTTGGTCAGTGACTTCTCTTTCAGTACGGCCCCCGCGCGCTCGGCATTCGCCGTTGCCTGCTCGACGCCAGCCGCAGCCTGAGTGACGGCGGCCTGGGCCTGGGAAACACGCGCCTCCTGCTCCCGGCTATCAAGCCGGGCGAGCAATTCGCCTTTTTTCACGCTGTCGCCATGGTCGGCGTGCAGCTTGACGAGGGTTCCCGCGCTTTCGAAACCGATGTCCGATCGGACCTGTGCTTCGACCGTTCCGAGGCCAAAAACCTGGATCGGCACGTCGCGTTCAATCCTCGCGACCTGTACCGTTACGGGCTTCAGGAGCCATAACCACGCGCCAGCCGCGACGCTCGCTGCGACGAGGAGAAAGACCGTTAATCGCAGCCGGGCCCTTGGTGTCACTCGCACGCGCGCTCAGCCTCGGCAAAATACGTTCACGAAGGATATTGTCCGCCGCCTCGGTGACCTTAGTCAAAGCGAGAGTAGGGGAATGTTGAAAAAAACCATAAATACCTGACCACAGCCGCTCCCCATCCGCCATCAGGCGCAGGTTCGCGACAGGTCGTCGGGCTTCGTCAACCTCGCCATCGCTGGTCCGCGCCGTGTTTTCCCGACGCGTCGTGCCGGCTCTCCGTATGAAGGACACCCCGGGTGGGAAGGCGCAGCCCACGCGGGGTAACAACCGCGCGTGGCCCAGGCGGCGTATATTTCCTCAGTCCGTTGCTTTCCTGGCGATGTAGTAACCGTAGCCGTAGTAGTGCTTGTACTGCTCGTACAGGGAAATCTCGCGCTTTTCGGCCTCAAACGATTGCTCGCGACGCGTCGGCGTTTCCATGCGCGTCCAGAAATCCGGCGAACCGCCGCTCCAGGGGGCGGTAGTAATTTTCAAGCCAGCACTGCTCCGGCAGGACAAAGTATGCCAGGGGCGAGAACCCATGGTTTTCGAGGGTCGCCATCTTCGCCGATGCCGTATCGATCCCGCTGTATTCTTGCGCCCAGTGGTCCTGCAATTTCGTGGGCCGTTCCCGCGTCAGCCAGGTGATCTCGGATACGGCGAGGATGCCGCCCCGCTTGAGGTGTTTCCGCCACGCCGCGACGCCGTTTTCGAACCCGATATTGTAGATCGCGCCTTCGGACCAGATGGCGTCGAGTTCCGCGTCAGCGAATGGCAGCGCGTCCATCGATGTTGCGAGCGTCTTGATCCGGTCCGCGATGCCGGCGCGCGCGGCGTCGGCTTCGAGCGTGGCGAGGAATTCCGGGATGAAATCCACGGCCGTGATGTGCGCGTCGAGGTGCCGCGCCAGAACGAGCGTGGAAGCGCCGGTGCCGCAACCGATGTCGGCGATTCTGAGATTCTTGGCCGCCGAAAGACCCGACAGCGTGATCGACATCCGGGTTTCCGCCTCGCCACCGGGACCCTGGCGGGCCGCGTCCTTATGCAGATCGACGAGCAGCCGAAGGTCGTCCATGTTGAAATTCCGCCATGGCGCGAGGCGAATGGCCTGTTTTCGAGCCGGTCACGACGGCAACCGGCGAAGCCGCGCGGCCGCCGCACACGCAGCCGTAAGGACATAAAAAAACGGGGCGAACGTCTCATTAACGGCCGCCCCGATCTCGGGTCTTGAGAGAGTGTAATGTCCCGGAAGGACGTTACGACTGCTTCATCTTGAGAGCCGCCGCCTTGATCTCGTCGAGGCTTTCGGTGATGCGGTTCTTCATCGTGTCGGTAACTTCTTCATTCGCCTTGGTGACCATTTCGGCCAGTTCGCGCATGTTGGACAGCGCTTTTTCGACGGCGGTCTTGGCGAGGTCGGCCTGCTTCGCGGCGACCTGCGGCGGCGACGGCTCTTTCATCATCTCGTCCATCGCGGCGCGGGTCTCGTTCATCGTCTCCTGGAAGATTTCCGCCTGGCGCTTGGCGACGGCCTGCATGCCTTCGTAGGCAACCCGATTGGCCGCGGTCAGGGCTTCCAGATTCTTTTTCTGGCCGGCGACGATGGCGTCCATGTCGACACCCGGCATGTTCAAATTCTTCATGCTTTTCGAGAACTCATCGACCATCTTGGTCGGATCGAAGTCCTTCATGTATTTGGTAATATCGAAGAAGTTTTCGGGAAGGTTGGCCATTGGTTGATTCTCCTCTCTCCGCAGTTCTCTCGCGAAGTCCATAACTAATTTATGCCGCCACTATGATCCGCCGATGCGCCGCCTGTCAACACGTTTTGTGCATCGCACAAAAAGTTTTTGCTGCAGTGCAACATTTTGGATTGTAGATTGATTTTAAACATAAAAAAAGCCGCCCTGAGGCGAGCGGGCGACACCGGCAAGGATTGCATCGCAACAGGCGGAGAGAAACCCCGAACGCCTAGCGTCGAATCAGTGCGCTACGTCGATGGATGGAATGGCGTGGCGCTAGGCGGGATCGGGCGGCATGTCGCCGCCTTCGGCGAACGGTGGCGCGCCTTCCGAGATTTCACCACGCGCCGATGCGCGCGAATGATCGCCGCCCATGATCGGCGCCAAGCGCTGCGCCACCGTCTCGGCGCGCCGCAGATCACGGTCGAGCGCCGCCATCGTCCGCGCCAGATCGGCGCTGTCGTCCGTCAGCCAAGTCCGCAGGACGTTGGCGTAAACGAGGCCCAGGCCCTTGATGCGCAGACCGCCAGCGGGGCCGTTGGCGGAAATCCCGGCGGCTTCCAACATCCACGCCATGGCCTGACCGAACGCCGGCAGGGCGGCGACGGCCGAGATCGGATCTAGCGGCGCTTCCCGCAGGATTCGCACCACGCCTTCGCGGTGCGCCTGCAAGGCATCGAACCGGCGCATCATGATATCGAAAAGGCGATCGCGCGGCGCCGCATCGTCGGCGACGCCGCCGGCGAGCACGGCGCGGTCGTGATGCGCGAAGATCCGGCACAGGACGTGCGCCTTGGTGGGAAACAGCGCATAGGCCTCCGTCAGCGAGGCGCCGGCGCGCTTGGCGACGTCGCCTAGAGAAAACCGGTTCCAGCCATCCTCGTCGGCCAACTCGAGAGCCGCCGTAACGAGGCGGGTTTCAAGATCGTTATCAGCGGTCATAACGCACTCCCTTACGCCGGTTGTCCTCTCCCCTTGATCATAGTTATCCGAAGCGCCGCTAGAAACCCTCCTCTGCCGACTCCAGGATACGCCCTTCCGGCCGCTATGCCTTACCCCGCCATTTCCCGAGACCGCGCCGTCGCCGCCGCGACCGCGTTTTGCATAAGCCGTTGGAGATCTTGATCCGCCATCAGCACCGCCAAGGCGGCAGCCGTCACGCCGTTGGGGCTGGTCACTTTCTCGCGCAAAAGGGCCGGTGTTTCATCCGAGCGCAGCAGCAAATCCCCGGCGCCGGCGAGGGTTTGCCGAGCCAGATGGTCGGCCACCGAGGCCGGCAGACCGGCCGCGATCCCGGCCGCGGCAAGGCATTCGGCGAGGTGAAACAGATAGGCCGGCCCGCTGCCGGAAACCGCCGTCGCCGCATCCATCAGCGCTTCGTCATCCAGCCAGGCGACGTCGCCGACGGCCCGCATCAACTCCTCGCCCGACGCACGGGCCGCCGCCGAAATGCCGGCGCGCGCGCACAGCACCGTCATGCCGCGACCGATCGACGCCGGTGTGTTCGGCATGGCGCGGATGACAGCGGATTGCGGGGCAAGCCCTTCGCACAGGGTCGTCAGACGGATGCCGGCGGCGACGGACAGGAGGATGGCGCCGGCATCGATGAAGCGACGGTAGGAAGCCAGGACAGCGCTGATCAGCGGTGGTTTGACGGCGAGGACGACGCTTTCCGGCGCCAGCGTTTCCGGCAGCTGATCCGCTGCGGCGACGACGCCGACAGCGAAGCGTTGGCCGAGCATGGCTCCCCGCGCCGGATCGGGCTCGATCACGCAAATCGACGCGGCGTCGCGGCCTCGACCGATCCAGCCCGCGATCAGCGCGCTGCCCATGTTGCCGCCACCGACAATGACCGTCGACCCGGACATCGCCGAACCGTTCCCCTATGCTTCGCCGACGGTTTCGATCATCGCCGCCGCGAGGGCGTCTTCGGCGGACCGTCCGCCCCAGATGACATATTGAATGGCGGGATAGAATCGGTCGCACTCTTCGATCGCCGAGGCAATCACGTCCTCGATCTGTTCGACGCTTGGACCGAAGGTGCCGCGCAGGGGCAGGGCGTGACGGAAGGCGAGCAGGTTTTCCTCGCGCCAGATACAGAAGTGGCCGAGCCAGACCTTCTCGTTGATCAGCCCCAACAGCACGCACACTTCCATCCGGCGGTCCGCCGGCACACGAATATCAAGCGCCACCGTGCAGTGCATCGCGTCGGCGGCATCACCCATCGAGCAGTAGAAGTTGTGGTCGCACCACCGGCCGGGGATCTGCACCGCGATTTCCGATTCGCTGAGGCGGTCGCAGATCCAATCGTTGGCGATCACCAGATCCTCGATGACGTCGAGGGCGGTTTGTCCGTTGGGCTCAGGCATTTGAAGTAGGGCCATCGCTCGCCTCTCCTGCTCAAAAGACAGCAATTTGTCGGACGGAAAATTAGACGGTCATCCCCTGTGGTTATTAAGCCCCATATTTTGCTAGTTCTAAGGCTTGTAGCTACCATCATTAGTCTGCCAAACCGTCCAATTCACCGCAAGAACCGATCATCGCCGCGGCGGCGGAAGTCATCGCGAGCCGCGGCGATTGGCGGGGGCATGTCGGGGGATCCTAGGCGGACATCTGAAAAAATCCTGTTAACCGGGGCGCGACGACAGTCGGGCGCGGCGCTATTCGGCGGAGGTTTTCTTGCGGCTCGTCCGAGGCTTATCCAGTTTCTGTTCGAGCTCCGCGACGCGCGCTTCGAGCGCTTCCTGGGCGGCGCGGGCATTCGCCGCCATTTCCTGGACGGCGTCGAATTCTTCGCGGGTGACCAGATCGAAATCGGCGGCCAAGCGCTCGATACGCTGGCGAACGAGCGAATCGATCTCCTGCTTGACGCCGACGACGGTCGACGCAGCGCTGGTCGCGACCCGGGCCACATCCTGGAGGAGGCGGTTACTGGTTTGCATCCGATGAAGCTCCTCCGCTTTCTGGTTGCATATTATTAGTTGGTCAAATATGCGGCGTTCCGGGCGACGATGCAATGCCTTCGCTTGCCGGGTGATTTCGCCCCGCCTATAAGCCTTGGCTTCGTTCGCGGGCAGCGACGACCGCGCAGGCGACAGCCACTAAAGGGAGCCGGGTAGCGTCATGACCTTCGTAATTCCCTATCCGACGATCGATCCGGTGTTGTTCGAAGTCGGGCCCTTCGCGGTGCGATGGTATGCCCTTGCGTACCTGTTCGGCATTCTGCTGGCATGGCGTTATGCCCGCTGGCTGACCAAGCGGTCGCCCGGTGGTGCGTTGCGGCCGGAGGATATCGACGATTTCCTGGTCTGGGCCACCTTGGGCGTGATCCTCGGCGGCCGTCTCGGCTATGTCTTCTTCTACAAGCCGGAGTTCTTTCTCGACGATCCCCTGGCCGCCCTGCAAATCTGGCGCGGCGGCATGTCGTTCCATGGCGGCTTGCTCGGTGTCATCGTCGCTGGTTGGCTCTACGCCGTCCGCCGTCCGCTGGCCAAGGGCGCCTTCGCCGACGTGTTGTTCTGCGCCGCGCCGATCGGCCTTTTCCTCGGTCGCGTCGCCAATTTCATCAATGGCGAGCTGGCCGGCCGGGTAACCGATGTGCCGTGGGCGATGGTGTTCCCGGGTTACGGACCGGAGCCGCGCCATCCGAGCCAGCTCTACCAGGCGGCGCTCGAGGGGCTGGCGCTGTTCGTGATCCTCCATGTCCTGTGGCGCCAGGACGCGGTCCGCGAGCGGCCGGGGACGCTCTCGGCGGCATTCCTGATCGGCTATGGGGCGTTCCGTTCCATCGGTGAGCTGTTCCGCCAGCCGGATGCCCATCTCGGCTTCCTCTTCGCGGGGGTGACCATGGGCCAGCTGCTATCCTGGCCGATGGTGTTTTCCGGCATCCTGCTGCTCTTCTTTGCGTGGCGGCGGGAGTGAGGGGCCGGGACGCTTCGGCGCCGCTGCTCGGTATTCTGCGTGCGCGCATCCGCGCCCAGGGGCCGATCAGTGTCGGCCAATACATGGCCGCGGCGTTGTTCGAGCCGGGAGTCGGCTACTACGCGACCAAGGATCCGCTGGGCCAGGCGGGCGATTTCATCACCGCGCCGGAGATCAGCCAGATCTTCGGCGAACTGATCGGGCTTTGGTCTGTTTCCGTCTGGGAGGCGATGGGGGCGCCCGATCCGCTGTTATGGATCGAACTCGGGCCGGGGCGCGGAACGCTCTTCGCCGACGCGCTGCGGGCGGTCGGCCAGGCGTCTCCGGCCTTTGCCGCCGCGGTCCGTCTGCATTTGGTGGAGGGCAGCGCACCGCTGCGGGCGCGCCAGCGGCAGGCGCTTGCCCGCCGGGTCGCGGCCGAGCGCATCGCGTGGCACGACGAGTTTCACCAGGTGCCGCCGGGGCCGGCGCTCATCATCGCCAACGAGTTCGTCGATGCATTGCCGGTCGAACAGATCGTCCGTACCGCCGAGGGCTGGCGCGAACGGCGCATCGGCGTCGCCGAGGATGGCGCGTTGATGTTCACCCTGGGCGAGCCGGCCGCCGCGGCGATACCGGACGACCTCGCCGACGCCAGGGAGGGCAGCGTGTTCGAGCGCTGTCCGGCCGGCGAGGCGCTGGCATCGGCGATCGCCGCCCGGCTGACGGCGGCCGGCGGCGCCGCACTCTTGATCGACTATGGCGACGCCCCGTCCGGGCTTGGCGATACCCTGCAGGCGGTGCGGGGTCATCGAAAATGGCCGGTCCTGGCCGAGCCGGGGACGGCGGATCTGACCCATCAGGTGGATTTCGCGGCGCTTCGCCGGGCGGCGGAGGCGGCCGGCGGGCGAGTATACGGGCCGCTGCCGCAGGGGCTGTTTCTCGGCCGGCTGGGGATCGAGGCGCGCGCCCGGGCGCTGGCCGACGATCACCGCGAAGAGGACCGCGTGATGGCCGGCGTTCACCGCCTCATTCATCCGCGGCGCATGGGCGTGCTTTTCAAGGCGCTTTCGATCGCCGATCCCGCCTTGCAGCCGCCGCCTGGATTCTAGGGGTTAGGCGGCCTCGTTAGCATTGTGGGTCAACGCGCCAAGGTACGGCTTCAGCTTCATGTCCACCGTCATCACGTGGACGAGCAGCCAGTCGGCGACGAAATCGTAGAATGCCTCGACGTCGAACGTGTCGGGGTCGTTGGCATACGCCGTTTCGAACGACCGCAGCTTCGCCGACAGTTCACGGTGGAGACGTTGATGCGCCGCGAAACCCGGGTAGTGGGCGGCCTGCATCAGCGCTTCCTCGCGGCGGAAATGGACGCGTGTGTAGTCGACCAGCCCCGACAGCACCCGGCCGATGGCGGCATCGTCGTCACCGGCGATCGACATGAAGTGCAGGCAGTTCAGCATATCGATGAGCTTCTTATGGTCGGCGTCGATGCTGGGAACGCCGAGGCTCAGATTGTCCCGCCACCGGAACAGCGCCATCAGGTATCTCCTTGTGACCGTTTCTTTTTTCGTTATCAACCAAGCGGTGATTATGGCTAAACCACTGCGAGTTTATCGTGTATTATTGCAAAATTGTTGCGGGCTTTCCAGCAATTTCGCTCAAGAGGGTCAGTACCCCGGTTCCCGGTGCCGTCAGGTGGCGCGCGGCATGCCATGCTCTAGCGCGAGCGGATCGTTCAGGTCTTCATGTTCAAGGGGTGTGCTAATGCCCCTTTATCCACCGTGCCGCTTGCCGCTATAGAGGGGATGTCATGATGTTGACCGCCGATGCCTTGAGCGACGCCAAGCCGTTGCGCCATGCCTTCTTCACCCGCGAGGGTGGGGTGAGCGACGGCATTTACGCCTCGTTGAATTGCGGGCTCGGCTCGGGTGACGAAGCGGCTCACGTGCACGCCAACCGGGCCCGCGCGCTGCGGCGCCTGGGCATGCCGGAAGGCGCGTTGACCACGGCCTATCAAATCCATTCGGCCGACGTCGCCGTCGTCGAGGAACCCTGGCGGGAAACGAGCCGGCCGAAACTGGATGCCATGGTCACCGACCGGCCGGGCATCGCGCTCGGCATCCTGACCGCCGACTGCGCGCCCGTGCTGCTCGCCGACCCGCGAGCCGGGGTGGTCGGCGCGGCGCACGCCGGATGGCGCGGCGCCACCGCCGGCATCCTCGAGGCGACGGTTTCGAGGATGGAGGCGCTGGGTGCTGATCGGGCGTCCGTCGCCGCCGCCGTCGGCCCCTGCATCCACCAGCCATCCTACGAGGTGGGGCCCGAGTTCCACCAGGCGGTAACCGCCGCCGATCCGGGCCATGGCGACTTTTTCACCCCGGCCCGGCGGCAGGGGCATCACATGTTTGACCTGCCCGGCTACATCGGCCGGCGCCTGGACCAGCTCGGCTTGGCGGCGTGCGAAATCTTGCCGCACGATACGTGTGCCGACGCGGCGCGTTTCTTCAGCTACCGGCGCACCACACTGAACGGCGGTGGCGATTACGGCCGCCTGCTTTCCGTCATCGCGCTGGCCGACTGAGCGGCGGATGGTGCTGCATTTTCCGGCCGAGGAATTCGCCGGACGCCGTCAGCGCGCGGTCGCGGCGATGGCGGAGGCGGGGTTGGACGGGCTGCTGCTGTTCCGCCAGGAGAGCCTGTACTATCTCACCGGCTACGACACCTTCGGCTGGGTCTTCTTCCAGTGCCTGTTTCTGGGCGCCGACGGGCGAATGGTGCTGCTGACGCGGGCGCCCGATCTTCGCCAGGCCCAACAGACCTCGGACATTGCCGATATCCGCATCTGGACCGACGAGGGCGCCGCCGATCCGGCTGGCCACCTTCGGACCATTCTCGATCAACAGGGCTGCCGGGGCCAAACACTGGGCGTCGAATGGGACGCGTATGGGCTGACGGCGGCCCGCGGACAGGCGCTCGCCGCGGCGTTGGCGGGCTTCTGCAGATTGGCCGATGCGTCTCTCCTCGTCTCCCGTCTGCGCCTGCGCAAATCGGCGGCGGAACTCGCCTACCACCGTGACGCGGCGGCCCTGTGCGACGCGGCCTATCGCGCCGCGATCGCCACCGCGCGTCCCGGCGTCGGGGAGTCCGAGGTGCTTGCCGCCATGCAAGGGGCCATGCTCAAGGCGGGCGGCGACTTTCCGGCCAACCCGATCATCATCGGTTCCGGCGAGGCGGCTCTGCTCTGCCGCTATCACACCGGCCGTCGGCGCCTCGCCGCGAACGATCAACTCACCTTGGAATGGGCCGGCGTTTACCGCCACTATCATGCCTGCCTGATGCGCACGCTGATCTTCGGCACCGCATCGCCGGCGCGGCGCGCGATGTACTCGGCGGCGGCCGAGGCGCTGGAGGCGGCGGTGTCGGCTTTGCGGCCGGGCCTCAGGGCCGGCGATGCCTTCGAGGCGCATGCGCGCATCCTCGATGCCGCCGGTTACCGGAAGGCGCGGATGAACGCCTGTGGCTACAGCCTCGGCGCCACCTTTCCGCCGCACTGGATGGACTGGCCGATGCTGTTTCGCGGCTGCGATACGCCGCTGGCGCCGGACATGGTATTTTTTGTCCACATCATTATTTTTGATTCCGAGACGGGGCTGGCGATGACCCTCGGACGAAGCGTCCTCATTGAGGAAACCGGCCCCGTCGCGTTGACCCAGTCTCCGGAGCAACTGGTCGAGATCACCTGACAGGCAAGGA
Organism: uncultured Rhodospirillaceae bacterium; assembly: GCA_964460955.1. Taxonomy (GTDB): domain Bacteria; phylum Pseudomonadota; class Alphaproteobacteria; order Rhodospirillales; family Defluviicoccaceae; genus Defluviicoccus. The sequence goes on from CAYWRP010000002.1 coordinate 54,780, forward strand.
TGCCCTATCTCATTCAGCTACTCGCATTCACGCTCATCGGTCTTGTCGCGACGTGCGCATTGATGTAGGCGACTTTACAATTCAGCGACTCCGTTGATATTGTCCGCCTGCGTGTGAGATCAGCGATAATGAGAACGAAAATTACCGGTGCTCGCCAGCGGCCGGCCCCAGAGCGGGACGTTGCCGGGCCACGAGCGAATTAACGTCGTATGAAAATCGTCGCCTGTAACAGCAACCGCCCCCTCGCCGAGGCAATCTCCGCCTATCTCAACATTCCCTTGGCGAAGGCGAGCATCCGGCGCTTCTCCGATCTCGAGGTGTTCGTCGAGATCCTGGAGAATGTGCGCGGCGAGGATGTGTTCGTCATTCAATCGACTTCGTATCCCGCCAACGACAATCTGATGGAGCTGCTGATCACGCTGGACGCGCTGCGTCGCGGATCGGCGCAGCGAATTACCACCGTCATTCCCTACTACGGCTACGCCCGGCAGGATCGCAAGTCGGGGCCGCGGACGCCGATCTCCGCCAAGCTGCTCGCCAATCTGATCACCGTCGCCGGAGCCGACCGCGTTTTGACGCTGGACCTGCATGCGGGGCAAATTCAGGGCTTTTTCGACATTCCGCTGGACAACCTCTATGCGATGCCGGTGTTCATCCGGGATATCAAGGAGCGGTTCGGCGGCAACGATCTGATGATCGTCTCGCCGGACATCGGCGGCGTGTTTCGCGCCCGCAACCTGGCCAAGCCGTTTGGCAGCGATCTGGCAATCGTCGACAAACGCCGGGTCAAGGCGGGCGTGTCGGAGGTCATGCACATCATCGGTGACGTCAAGGACCGCAAGTGCATCCTGGTCGACGATATCGTCGATTCGGCCGGCACGCTTTGCAACGCGGCGACGGCGTTGATGGACGCAGGCGCGGCGAGCGTCTCCGCCTACGTGACGCACGGTGTCTTGTCGGGGGGGGCGGTGGCCAGGGTCGGCGCCTCGAAGATCGAGCACATGATCATTACCGACAGCATCATGGCGACGGAGGCGGTCCGCCTGTCGGACACCATCGAGCAGGTGACGATCGCGCCCCTGATCGCCGAGGCGATGATGCGCATCAGCGAGGAGACGTCCGTTTCCTCGCTATTCGACATTTAGCCACGCACGGGTTAACACGCCGTCGCCAAGGGCGGCGAGGCACGGCGGGTGCAAGCGAAGACGCCCGCCGATCAGGTATTGAGGAGAGACGTGACATGAGTGATGCACCGGAAATGATCGCCGAGCGCCGCGATCGCGTGAAGAAAGGGGGAGCCCGCGAGACGCGTCGCCACGGCCGCGTACCGGGCGTTCTCTACGGCAACAACCTGCCGTCTGTCGCCATCTCCGTGCCGTTCGAACCGCTGCAGAAGGGGATCATGACGCAAGGCTTCATGAGCCATCCGTTGGATCTGAAGCTGGACGGCGAGACGATCCGGGTGCTGCCTCGGTCGGTTCAGCGCCACCCGGTGACCGACTTCGCCATCCATGTCGATTTCCTGCGCATCAGCGGCACGGGCATGCTGACCATCGATGTCCCGGTCGTCTGCGACAACGCTGAGAAGAGCCCGGGGATCAAGCGCGGCGGCATTCTCAACCAGATCCACGCGACCCTGGAAGTGGTCTGCCCGGCGATGGCCGTTCCGGATTCCCTGCATGTGGATCTGACCGGGCTGACGCTGGGTGACGTGTTGCCGGCCTCGGCCGTCAAACTGCCGCCGGGGGTCAGGTTGACTATGCAGGATCCGAGCGAGCCGATCGTCTCCATCGCGCCGCCGATCACCGGCGAAAGGGCGGAAGCGGAGCCCGAGGCCGAGGAAGTCGAGTAGGCGTCTCTCTTCTCGATCGCCCGGTTCGTCCTCGCCACGCGTGGTTTTTCTGAGAAAGGCGGCTTTCCGTGAGCGCACCGGACCTGCTGCTCGTCGGGCTTGGCAATCCCGGGCGCGCCTATGCCGGCAATCGGCACAACATCGGTTTCATGGCGATCGACCGCATCATCGAGGTCTTCCGGCTTGCTGGAGGCCGGTCCCGTTTTTCCGGTGAAGTGTCGTCCGGCACCATCGCCGGTCGGTCGGTGATGGCGCTGAAGCCGATGACCTACATGAACGAATCGGGACGCGCGGTCGGCGCCGCCTGCCGCTTCTTCAAGCTGCCGAACGAGGCGGTGTTCGTCTTCCATGACGAGATGGATCTCGCCGCCGGTAAGGTCCGCGTGAAACAGGGGGGTGGCAACGCCGGGCACCGCGGCTTGAAGAGCATCGATGCGCACATCGGCCCTAACTATCATCGGATCCGGCTTGGCGTCGGGCATCCTGGAGACAAGCAGCAGGTCATTGGCCATGTCTTGAAGGATTTCGCCAAGGCGGACGAGGCGTGGCTGACGCCGCTCCTCGACGCCGTCGCCGAAAACATGCCGATGCTTCTCGACGGCGATCCGGGCGGCTACATGAACCGGGTCGCGCTCGCCGTCAATCCGCCGAAACCGAAGGCGGAGGCGACTGGGCAGCCGGCCCGGAAGGCGAACGAGGAGGCCGACGGTGGGGTTTAATTGCGGGCTGGTCGGCCTGCCGAACGTCGGCAAGTCGACCCTGTTCAACGCCTTGACGGCGACCGCGGCGGCAGCGGCCGAGAACTTTCCCTTCTGCACCATCGAGCCGAATATCGGCCGCGTGCCGGTGCCGGACGCGCGGCTGGCCAAGCTCGGCGAGCTTTCCAAGTCGGCGAAGGTGGTGCCGACGCAGCTCGAGTTCGTCGACATCGCGGGCCTCGTGGCCGGCGCCAGCAAGGGCGAGGGGCTTGGCAACCAGTTCCTCGGCCACATCCGCGAGGTGGACGCCATTGTCCAGGTGGTGCGCTGTTTCGAGGACGCTGACGTCACCCACGTCGCCGGTTCGGTCGACCCGGTGCGCGATATCGAGGTGATCGAGACCGAGCTGATGCTGGCCGACCTGGAAAGCCTCGAAAAGCGCATCCCGGCGCTGACGAAGAAGGTGCGCGGCAGCGACGCCGAGGCAAAGGCGACCTTGGCTTTGTGCGAACGGGCGTTGGCGGTGTTGCAGGAGGGCAAGCCGGCCAGCACGACGCCGGTCGATGAGGAGGAACGGAAACGCTTTCGCGGTCTCGGGCTGATCACCGCCAAACCGACCCTCTATGCCTGCAATGTCGACGAGGCGTCCGCCGCCACGGGCAACGCGTTCACCGAGGCGGTGGCGGCACGCGCGGCGGCCGCCGGCATGCAGTCGGTGGTCATCTCGGCGCGCATCGAAGCCGAGGCGGCCGAACTGCCGCTAGCCGAGCGGATGGAGTTTCTCGCCTCCCTCGACCTCGCCGAGACCGGCCTCGACCGGGTGATTCGTGCCGGCCATGCGCTGCTCGAGCTGATCACGTTCTTCACCACCGGGCCGAAGGAATCCCGCGCCTGGACGGTGCGCGAGGGCGCCAAGGCACCGGCCGCCGCCGGCGTTATCCACAGCGATTTCGAGCGCGGCTTCATCCGCGCCGAGACCATCGCCTATGACGATTTCGTCGCCTGCGGCGGCGAGGCGGGGGCGCGCGAGGCCGGCAAGATGCGCTCGGAAGGCCGCGACTACGTGGTGCGCGACGGCGACGTGATGCTGTTCCGCTTCAACGTCTAGGCCGATTCGCCGAGCTTTTCCGTGCCGACCAGGAAATGCGCGTGCGCGGCGGCGACGGGGCGGCCGGGGTCCTTCTGCCACGCATCGACGCGGACGTTGGCGATTTTCCGGCCCTGCTTGACCACCTGGCCGCGGGCGAAGGTATCGGTGGCGAGCACTGGCCGCAGGTAGTCCACCGACAGGTTGACGATCTTCGGGATCGCCGCCGGCTTCGCCTCGTAGATCAGATGCAGGATCGCCGCGTGTTCGAGCAGCGCGCCGATGACGCCGCCGTGCAGCGCGCCGAGGATCGCGTTGCCGACGTTGATGGGGCGGAACCTGAGGATGGTCAGCAGACCCTGCTCATCGATCGCCGCTTCGAGGCCGATGGTCCGGGCGTACGGAATCGCTTCGTTGACGCGGCGGATCGCCTCGGCGTCGCCCTGCGTCAGCGCGGCATGCAGCGGCGGATTCATGACGTCTCCGGCAGGTCGGCGCCGGCGGTCGTATAGCCGGTGGAGCCGATCATGAACGAACCGGTACAGTTGGCGATCGGATCGGTGGCGGACTCGTGGTAGGCGACGCCGTGCACGAAGGCGACATGGGTCGTCACCGTGTGGCATTCGGCGGCGGCGCGGATCATCGCCCCCGGTGTCGCCGGGCGCAGGTAGTCGATCCGCAGGTCCAGCGTGGCGACCGGCGTTCCCTCCGGTGTCGACGCCATGACGACGAGGCCGCCGAGCGAGTCGAGCAGGGCGGTGATGACGCCGCCATGCACGACACCGGTGCGCGTATCGCCGACGAGGTCCTCCCGGTAGGGAATGCTCATGGCGCCCTTGCCGTGTTTCAGGTGGATGATCTTCATGCCCAGCGCTTGGCAATGGGGGAGATTCTCGAACGCCCTGCGGCAGCGCCCCAAGTCCGCAAGTTGTTGATCACGAGCCATGTTTGCATCCCGATAGGAATTGATCTCGACGGCTTCGGCGGATTTCGTTCATAGTCCCGCGGTGCGGAAACCGGATGATACCATGCCGGCGTCGGCGTTTGACAAGCGGCCGTGCGGGCAGAGAGGAATAAGGACACTGCAATGGGTACGCACCTGACATTGACCAGCGGCGACGGCCACACGCTCGACGCCTACCGAGCCGACCCCGAGGGCGAGCCCAAGGGCGGAGTGGTTGTCATTCAGGAAGTCTTCGGTGTCAACGCACACATTCGCGCCGTCGTCGACGGGTTCGCCGCCGACGGCTACACGGCGATCGCGCCGGCCCTGTTCGACCGCGTGCGCCGCGGCGTCGATCTCGGCTACGACGAGGAGGGCATCACCACCGGCCGCGCGTTGGTGGCGGAACTCGGCTGGGAGAACCCGACGACCGACGTCTGGGCGGCGGCGAAGGCGCTGCATCCGGCCGGGAGCGTCGGCGTTGTCGGGTACTGCTGGGGCGGCACCGTCGACTGGCTCGCCGCCTGCCGCCTCGACGTCGCCTGTGTCTCGGCCTACTACGGCCGGCAGATCATCGATTTCAAGGACGAAAAGCCGAACTGCCCGGCGATCATGCACTTCGGTGCCGAGGATCCGCTGATTCCGATGGAAACGGTGGAGGCCGTACGGGCCGCCTATCCGGATGTTCCGACCTATATTTACGAAGGAGCCGGTCACGGCTTCAATTGCGATGCGCGCGCCGACTATCGGCCCGAGAGCGCGGCGTTGGCCCGCGAACGAACCTTGGCCTTGCTCGCCGATAACCTTGTCGGCTGACAGTGCCGGCGGGTGGCAGCCGTCATATCACTTGCCTGGGAATGCCAATGCCCTTCGATCTGCGACACCTGATTGACGCCCGCCACGCGGAGAAGGTTCCGCTGTTCGACCGCCACCTCAACGGCCAGTTGGTCCGTGTGCTCCGCACCCTTGGCTTCGATGCGGATTATGTGCGCGGCGAGGGGCCCTACCTTTTCGACCGCGAGGGGCGCAAATACCTCGATCTTTTGAGCGGGTTCGGCGTGTTCGCCATGGGCCGCAACCATCCGACCATCCGCCAGGCACTGCATCAGGTGCTCGACGCCGAGCTGGCCGGCATGGTGCAGCTCGACGTATCGCTGCTCGCCGGGCTGCTGGCGGAGGCGCTTGTCCAACAGATGCCTTGGCTCGACAAGGCCTTCTTCTGCAACTCCGGCGCCGAGGCAGTGGAGGCGGCCATCAAGTTCGCCCGAATGGCGACAAGGCGGTCGAAGATCGTCTATTGCGATCATGGCTACCATGGCCTGACCTATGGCGCGTTGTCGGTGACGGGCGACGAAAGCGTCCGTGCCGGTTTCGAGCCGCTGGTCGGCGACTGCGTTCGCGTCTCCTTCTCGGATACGGTGGCGCTGGAGCGGGCCCTTGCCGGTGGCGACGTGGCGGCGTTCATCGTCGAGCCGATCCAGGGCAAGGGAGTCAATCTGCCGGCCGACAGCTATCTGCGGGATGCGCAAGCCCTATGCCGCAAGCATGGCGCGTTGTTTGTCTGCGACGAGATCCAGACCGGGATGGGCCGCACCGGGCGCTTCCTCACCGGCGAGCACTGGGGCCTGGAGCCGGACATGGTGCTGCTCGCCAAGGCGCTGTCTGGCGGTTTTGTCGCCGTCGGAGCGGTGATCATGCGGCGGGCCATTTTCGACAAGGTCTTCGACCGCATGGACAAGGCCGTCGTCCATGGCTCTACGTTTTCGAAGAACGACATGGCGATGGCGGCCGGGCTCGCCACTCTGCACGTCTTCGAGGAGGAAAACCTGGTGGCGCGGGCGGCCGAGCAGGGCGAGAAGCTGCAAGGCGCCTTGCGCGAGCGGCTGGCCGGCCTCGAGTATGTCGCCGACATCCGCGGCAAGGGGCTGATGATCGGCATCGAGTTCGGTGCGCCAAGGAGCATCAAGCTGCGCGCCGCCTTCGGCTTCATCGAGAAGGCCAATGCCGGGTTGTTCTGCCAGTTGATCCTCATCCCACTGTTCAAAGAGCACCACATCCTGGCACAGGTCGCCGGGGCGAAGATGCCGGTGATCAAGATCCTGCCGCCCTACGTGATCGACGATGCGGATGTCGACTGGATCGCCTCGGGCTTCGCGCAGACCATCCGCGACTGCCAGCGGCTGGACACCATCTGGGACCTCGGGCGCACGCTGGCCGGCCATGCGCTGAGCGCGAAGACCGCGAGCCGCTGAGCCTCGCGCCGGACGTACTCCTCGCGCGCGGTGGCTGGCCGGGACATTCCTGGTCACTCGCCGGCCTCCACCGCCGCCGGCTCATCGATCGTTTCGGCCATCGTCGCCGCGATGCGGTATCGAAGCGCCAGGGCTTGAGGGATTGATTCGAACAGGTTGTCATTGGTGACGAACAGACCGGCGATGCCATGGTGTCAGCCCGGAGTGTGTCTTGACCGGACCGCGAGGAGAAAGAGATCGAGGGACCGCTTTCGAAGGATGACGAAGATTCGGTTTCCTCGCCTGTCGCGTTAATGTCGCCACCACGGACGAGGAACCGTAAGGGGCGGCGGATTTTGTGCGTTTGCCAGCCGCATTGACAGCGCGGCATGGCTTGACGGAAAAGAGCCAACGCCAACGGCACGCAAAAAGGTCGCATGAAACGAACCAACCGCTCGACGCGCACGCCGGACACGACGGTCCGGCGGCCAAAGCGCCGGTCGAACAACGATCCCACGCCGCGCGGCTCGACGACCAAGCCGGCGCGCCGGCGCCGCGTGCCGGTGACGCCGCCGCGCAAGCCTTTATGGCGCCGGTGGTTGTGGCCGTTGACCAAGTGGAGCCTGGTCGCGGCGATCTGGGTGGTGATCGCCGTCGGCGGCCTCATTGCCTGGTATGCGCGAGACCTGCCCAGCGTGGAAACGGCGCTGGAACCGTCGCGCCGGCCATCGGTCTCCGTGCTCGCCGCCGACGGTAGCCTGATCGGCACGGTCGGCGATTATTTCGGTCGCGCGGTGCGGGTCGACGAGTTGCCGCCGGCCTTGCCGCAGGCCGTGATGGCGGTGGAGGATCGTCGCTTCTACGACCACTTCGGGGTCGATCCGATCGGCATCCTGCGCGCCGCCGTGGCCAACGTGCAGGCGGGGGCGGTGATCCAGGGCGGCAGCACCATTACCCAGCAGGCGGCGAAGAACCTGTTTCTGTCGCCCGAACGCACCTTCAAGCGCAAGGCGCAGGAATTGCTGCTGGCGCTGTGGCTCGAGCACAAGTTCACCAAGGATCAGATCCTGTCGGTCTATCTTAACAGAGCCTACTTCGGCGCTGGCGCCTACGGAGTTGACGCGGCGTCGCAGAAGTTTTTCGACCGCCCGGTGACGCGCATCACCACCTACCAGGCGGCGATGCTGGCCGGTCTTCTGAAGGCGCCGTCGCGCTACAATCCGCTCTCGAGTCCGGTGCTCGCCGATCAGCGGGCTCGCTTTGCGTTGGCGCGCATGGTTGATGCCGGCTTCTTGACCGAGGAGGAGGCGGATGCGGCGGTTAGGCTCGGCCGCACGGCCGGCCAGGCGCGCCAGCGGATCGTCGTCGGCCGCTATTTCATCGACTGGATCTCTTCCCGGCTCGCCGACATCCGATCGGCGGCGGATCGGAACCGCGACCTGACCATCCGAACCACCCTTGACCGGCGGCTGCAGCGGATCGCCGAATCGCACGTCTCGCGCTTCCTGAACGAACGCGGCTCGACGCTGCGGGTCGAACAGGGTGCGTTGGTGGCGACCGATCTCAACGGCGCGGTGCGGGCCATGGTCGGCGGTCGCGATTACCGGAAAAGCGCCTTCAATCGCGTCACCCAGGCCGTTCGCCAGCCGGGATCGGCGTTCAAGCCCATCGTCTATGCCGCCGGGCTCGAATCCGGGCTCACGCCGGACTCACGGATGGTGGATGCACCATTGCAACTCGCAAACTGGAGCCCCGGCAACTTTTCCGGCCAATACCAGGGGGAGATGTCGCTGCGCGATGCCTTCGCCGGGTCGGTGAATACGATCGCCGTCCGGGTCGGTCAGCACGCGGAGATCAGCCGCGTCATCGATGTTGCCCGGCGCCTCGGCATCTCCGCCGATCTGACGCCGACACCCAGCCTGGCGCTCGGCTCCAGTGGCGTTACGCTGCTGGAGTTGACAGGCGCCTATACCGCCTTTGCCAATGGCGGCATCGGCGTCTGGGCCTACGGGATCGAGAGTATCTACGACAGCGATGGGGTGGTTCTGTTCACGCGCAGCGGTTCCGGCGCGGGGCGCGTTCTGTCGCCGCGACATGCGGCGGAAATTTCGGGCATGCTGGCATACGCCGTGCGGTCCGGGACCGGCCGAGCGGCGCGCCTCGAACGCCCCGTCGCCGGCAAGACGGGGACCAGCCAGAATTTCCGCGACGCCTGGTTCGTTGGTTTCACGGCCGACCTCGTGGCCGGTGTGTGGGTCGGCAACGACGATGACCAACCGATGAAACAGGTGACCGGCAGTGGCCTGCCGGCGCGGATCTGGCAAGCCTTCATGACGGATGCGGAAGCCGGGGGGCCATCGCGGCAGTTGGTCGCCCTGACCAATTACACACCGCAACCGCCCGCGCAATCGCAAGCACAGCGTCCGGTGACGTCACCGCAAAAGCAGCCCGCGGACCCCGACCTCTGGGACCGCATCCGCAGCTTCTTTGGCAACTAACTCCCCAAAGGGGGCGCGCCCGGACCGGTCGAACGTTTAGGCGCGCCAGAAGGGTTTCTGTGCTTCCGCGATGGCGGTAGCGCGGTCGATTCCAATGTCGACAAGGATCCGATCGTCGAGGGCGAGCAGCCGCCGACGCTCGGCGGCGCGGTCCTGCCATGCGCCGATCCAGTCGACAAGGCGAATGAGAAAATCTTTTGTTAGAAAACGTGGCGGCGCCGTCTCGGCGGCGGCGATTTGGGCGCCCATCAAAGGGGCTCGAAGGGTCGACATGCTCCACTCCAAAGACAAAACCGGTTCAATTTCCGTTATAATTGCCAAAGATGTTTCCATCTTTACACTGATTGAGGCTAAAGATACGGTCCTTGACGCGGGCTGACAAACGATGTTTTGTTCGCTTCGAATTAGGAAAATTCATGTGAGGCTCTGGTGTCCCGCCCCCTGCCGCCGTTGAACGCGGTGCGCGCCTTCGAAGCCGCGGCGCGTCATCTCAGCTTCACCCGCGCCGCCGAAGAATTGCACGTCACCCAGGCGGCGATCAGCCATCAGGTGAAGGGCTTGGAAAGTCATCTCGGCGTGCGGCTGTTTCGCCGGTTGAACAAGGCGCTCATGCTCACCGACGCGGCGCAGACCTTCTATCCCATTGCCCGCGACGCGCTCGACGCGCTCGCCGAGGGGGCGGCGCGGATCCGCGCCGAGGAAGCGGGCGCGCCGTTGACGGTCAGCACGCTGCCCTCTTTCGCCGCCAAGTGGCTGATGCCGCGGCTCGGCCATTTCCAGGAACAGCACCCGGAAATCGATCTGCGGATCTCGGCGATGGAGCGCGCCGTCGATTTCAGCCGGGAGTCGGTTGACGTCGGAGTGCGATTCGGCAGTGGCCGCTGGCCGGGCCTGTACACGGAGAAGGTCTCCGACGAGGCGGTGATTCCCGTCTGCAGTCCCGCTCTCGCCGGCCGCCTGAAACAACCGGGCGACCTGGCGCGGGTCATGCTGCTGCACGACGAGATGCTGATGCCGGATGGTCTGCATGCCCTTGAAGGATTTCCGACGTGGCCCTCCTGGCTTGCCGCCTTCGGGGTCCACGGCGTCGATCCGCATCGCGGGCAGCGCTACAGCCATACTCATCTGCTGTTGCAGGCGGCCATCGACGGGCGCGGTGTCGCGCTCGGCTGCGCGGTCCTCGTCGCCGACGATGTCGCCGCCGGCCGCCTGGCGGTTCCGTTTCCGCTCCCGCTGCCCACCGACTGTGTCTACACGCTGGTCTGCCTGCCGAGCGCGGCGGAACAGCCGCGGGTAAAGGCATTCTGGCAATGGCTCAAGGCGGAAATGGAAGCGATGCCGCGCCTCGCCGAGGGTGTCGCCCCGGTCGGCCGGCGAACGGCTGCTCCGTGAGCCGGAGCCGCACGCCTCGACGGGCGGTGTCGGGTCTGCCACCTGTGCACAAGCTTCGATCCGCTGCCTGGAGCAAAGGGCGTTGATCGGCGCCATCTCCCGACTGCCGAAACCGGTCGCGGCGGCGCTTGCCATGATCGGCGCCTGCGCGGCGTTCGCCGTCATGATGGTGCTGGTCCGCTTCAGCACCGAAACGTTGCATCCCCTGCAGACGGTCTTCTTCCGCAACCTGTTCGGCCTCGCCTTCATGCTGCCGTGGCTGGTCCGGGTCGGCCCCGCGGCGCTGCGAACCAAACGCCCGTGGGCCCATCTGGCGCGGGCGACGTGCGGCCTGGTGGCGATGATGTGCCTGTTCACGGCCGTCGGTGGCCTGCCGCTGGCGGAGGTCACCGCGATCACGTTCGCCGCCCCCCTGTTCGCCACCGTCGGCGCCGCGCTGATCCTTCGCGAGACGGTGCGGTTGCGGCGGTGGACAGCGACGGTGATCGGTTTCGCCGGAGTCCTCATCATCCTGAGACCCGGCGCCGAAGCTTTGCATCCGCTCGCCCTCGTCGCGCTCGGCGCGGCGGCGTTCATGGCGGTGGCGATGCTTTTCATCAAGTCGTTGTCGCGGACCGAGCACCCCAATGCGATCGTCGTCACCTTTGGCCTGCTGATGACGCCCTTGTCGCTGATCCCGGCTTTGTTCGTGTGGCAGACTCCGACGGCGTCGGAGTGGGCCATCCTGGTCTGCATCGGCGCGGCGGCGACCGTCGGGCAGGTGCTGCTGACGCGCGCTTTCAGAAGCGCCGACGCCTCGGCGGTGGCGCCGTTCGATTTTTCGCGTCTCGTCTTCGTGTCGATCCTGGCATCAGTATTTTTTGGCGAAACCTCGGATCTCTGGACCTGGGTCGGCGCGGCGGTCATCGTCTCGGCGACCGTCTATATCGCCCACCGAGAAGCGGTCGCGGGCCGGCGCAAACGGGCGGCGGTGGCGGACTATTCCTGATGGCGTGCGTCGTAAGCCGGGGTAGCGCCCGCCAATACGCCTCGCGCGCGTTCGAGATGCGCGTCGGTGATGTGGGGCGCCACCGCCTGGATGGCCAGGGTGAGAACCGCCAGATCATCGGTGTAGCCGAAGCCGGCGATAAGGTCCGGAATCATGTCGGCGGGAACGACGAAATAGGCCAGCGCGGCGAACAGCGTCGCTTTCACGCCCAGCGGCGTATCCGGGTCGATGGCGGAGAAATAGCAGGCGACGAGGCGGTCGAGAAAAGGCACCTTGCCGGCGACGCGGCGGGCCTTGGCCCAAAATCCGCGTTTGACGTACGCTTCCTGCCCGGGCACGGGAATGAGGGCGCGGGAAACGGCGTAGGGATCGATGCGCATGGCGGTGTCCTCCATACGCCAAGACATGGAACCTATTCCGGTCGACTGCAACGCTTGGCATCCCGGCTCCCGGGCCACCGGCGGGCTCGGCGGAGGGTGGCTCCCCACGCGGGGTGCAACCGTAGGGCAAGAGGCTTGAAAAAGCCCTGAAGAGGGTTCAGGACAATGGGATCCCTCTCGACCTGGTCGGAAAAACGGTGACGCTGGCAAGGATGGTGAGACGATGACGACCTACGTGGCCCCCATCCGCGACATGCGGTTCGTACTCGAAGACCTGTGCGGGATCGACCGGATCGCCCAATTGCCGGGGCTCGAGGACACGTCGCCGGATGTCGTTTGGGCGGTCCTCGAGGAAGCGGCACGGATGTCGGAAGAGGTTCTGGCGCCGATCAATCAACAAGGCGACCGGGAGGGTTCGATACTCGTTGACGGCGCGGTGCGGACCCCGTCGGCGTGGAAGAAGGCGTATCGAATCTTCATCGATGGCGGTTGGAACGGGGCGGCGTTCGATCCCGAATACGGCGGCATGGGACTGCCTTGGACCGTCAATTCGGCGGCCCAGGAAATGTTTCACGCCGCCAACATGTCTTTCTCCGTATGCGCGCTGCTGAACCAAGGGGCCATCGAGGCGATCAGCCTGAATGGATCGAATGAATTGAAGACGCGGTTTCTGCCGAAGATGGTTTCGGGGGAATGGACCGGCACGATGAACCTTACCGAGCCGCAGGCGGGATCCGACCTCGGCGCCGTGCGGACCCGCGCCGAGAAGCGGGGCGATCATTACGTCATCACCGGCCAGAAAATGTACATCACCTACGGTGACCACGATCTGACCGAGAATATCATCCATCTGCTGCTGGCCCGTACAGCGGACGCGCCGCCCGGCGTCAAGGGCATTTCCATGTTCGTGGTACCGAAAGTTCTCGTTGGCGATGACGGATCGCTGCTTGAGCGCAATGACATCCAATGCGTCTCCCTGGAGCACAAGCTCGGCCTTCACGCCAGTCCGACGGCGCTGTTGGCCTATGGTGAGAACGGCGGCGCCGTCGGCTACCTGGTCGGCGAGGAGAACCGGGGCCTCGCCTATATGTTCGTGATGATGAACATGGCGCGCCTCGCCGTCGGCATTCAGGGGTTGGCGATCGCCGAGCGCGCCTACCAGCAAGCCCGCGCCTATGCCCTTGAGCGCATCCAGGGGCACCCCCCCGGCTTCGAAGACGAGGCACGGGTGCCGATCATCGAACATCCGGATGTGCGGCGGATGCTGATGACGATGAAGGCGAGCATCGAGGCGATGCGGGCCGTGGCCTACGACACGGCGCGCTCGGTTGATTTTTCGCATAGCCACGGCGAGCCGGCGGTGCGCGATCATCACCAAAGACGCGTCGAGTTCCTGACCCCGATCGTCAAGGGGTGGTTGACCGAGCTTTCCGTCGAGCTCACCTCGCTCGGCCTGCAGGTGCACGGTGGCATGGGGTATATCGAGGATACCGGCGCCAGTCAGCATTACCGCGACGCCCGCGTCACGACGATCTACGAGGGCACCACCGCCATTCAGGCGAACGATCTCGTCGGGCGAAAGATCGTTCGCGACGGCGGTGCTGTCCTGCGGGGCATCATCGCCGATATCCGCGCCCTCGAAGCTGAACTCGCCGCCACCGCCGACCCCACCGACGCCGCCCTGGGGGGCGCGTTGACCGCCGGTGGCGATGCACTCGCGGAGGTCGGCGAGTGGATCCTTGAGGTCTCGAAAACGGACCCCAGGCAGCCGGCGGCGGTTGCCGTGCCGACCCTGCGGTTGGTGGGAACCGTGGTCGGCGGCTATCAGATGGCGCACGCCGCGATCGCCGCGCGGACGAAATTGGCGACCCATCCAAGCGATGCCGATTTTCTGGAAGCGAAAATCGCCACCGCCCGCTTCTACGCCGAGCAGATCATGCCGCAGGTGAACACGCTGGTGCCGATCATCGTTCACGGCTCGCAATCCGTCCTATCGCTCCGCCGCGAACAGTTCTGATCGGACGGCGGCCGTCGGCCTGATATCAGAAACGGGTCTTGGTTTCCTCGGTCGCCTCGATCAGGGCGGCCTGAAGACCGGGATCGTTGGCCGAATGGCCGGCATCGGGAATGACCTCGAGCCTGGCCGCCGGCCACCGTTCGGCCAGCGTGTAGACGTTCTTCAGCGGACAGACGACGTCGTAGCGGCCTTGCACGATGATGCCCTTGATGTGCTTGTACTGCCCGTAATTCTCGAGGATCTCGTTATCGGCGAGGAAGGCGTTGTTGATGAAGTAGTGCGCCTCGATGCGTGCCAGGGCCAGCGAATGATGCCGGTTTTCGGCATACGCGGCGCCGCTCGTCCCGACGCGCGGGATCAAGCTGGAACACGACGCCTCGTAACGCGTCCACATCGAGGCGGCGGTGTTGTGGACCAGGGGATCCGGATCCATCAGCCGTTTGTAATAGGAGTGCAGCAGGTTTGCCCGTTCCTCCGGCGGCACCAGCCCCGCGAACTCCTTCCAGTTTTCGGGAAAGAAGTTGCGCATCCCATGAAAGAACCAGTCGATTTCGCGCGCCGTTCCGAGAAAGACGCCCCGCAGAATCAGACTGATGCAACGTTCCGGGTGGTGGATCGCGTAGACCAGGGCCAGCGTGGCGCCCCAGGAACCGCCGAAAAGCACCCAGCGGTCGACGTCGAGATGACGACGCAAGCGCTCAAGATCCGAGACCAGGTGGGCGGTGGTGTTGTTGATGGTTTCGGCGATCGGCGACGAGCGGCCGCAACCGCGTTGATCGAGAATAATAATGCGGAAATATCGCGGGTCGAAAAAGCGCCGGTGCATGGCCGAGGCGCCGGCGCCCGGGCCGCCATGCAGGAAGACGATGGGAATCCCGTTCGGATTGCCGCTTTCTTCCCAATACATGACATGGCGGTCGTCGAGCGTTAAATAACCCGAGCGGTTCGGACGAATATCGGGAAAAAGCGTCGCCCGCGACGGTCTGTCGATCATTCCGTGCGCGTCCCGGCCGGATCAGGTGTTGCAGTCGCGCAAACAACTCGGCAGCGGTTCGAGGTCGCCATATGATCGCAAAAACCTCATGGTCTGTTTTGAGAGCGTATTTCAGGCCTGCACGCGCGGATTTCGAGCCGTTTTACGATGCCGCCGCGGGACTCGTTAACAAGTTTTGCATCATCTCTACCACAGTTCTGTTCGCTCTGATTTTTAATTCTGCCGCGTGCAATGCCGAGGCCGAACCGGCCACCGCCGCCGAGGCGACAGCAATCGTCGCCTCGATCATCGACGGCGATACGGTGGTTCTGAAGGAACCGATCAAGGGCGCGCGGGAAGTGCGGCTGGTCGGCATACAGGCGCCGAAGCTGCCACTCGACCGGCCCAATTTCCGCAAGTGGCCGCTTGCCGACCAGGCGCATGACAGGATCGCCGAGTTGAGCGCCGGACGTTCGTTCCAGCTGAAGTTCACCGGCAGGGATCGCGATCGGCATGGGCGGTTGCTGGCACACATGTTCCGCGACGACGGTTTGTGGCTGCAAGGCGCCATGATGCAGGCGGGATTGGCGCGAGTCTACACCTTCGCCGATAACCCGGCCTTCGCGGATGCCCTGTTGGAACTGGAACGGGCGGCGCGGACCGACGAGCGGGGGATCTGGGGCCATCCTTATTATGTCATCCGTACGCCGACGGAGGTCCGCTATGACATCGGCACGTTCCAGATCGTCGAAGGCAGCGTTCTCAAGGCGGCGCGGGTCGGCCAATGGGTGTACCTGAATTTCGGGCCGAATTGGCGCACGGACTTCACCGTTTCCGTCAATGCCAACGACCTCGCGTCGTTCGAGGCGGCGGGCCTCGATCCGCCGCGGATGTCGGGCGCGCGGATTCGTGTCCGCGGCTGGGTCGAAGACCGCAACGGGCCGATGATCACCCTCGATCATCCGCAACCCCTGGAAGTGATAGATCCATAGGCTGTCGGCGGCCCCTTCCTACAGCGCGAGGAAAGCGGCGTCGGCGGGAACCGAGGCGAAGAACGTCACCGCGCCGGTGACTTCCGCCGCAACGTCGTCACGAAGATCCGCCGCTTCGATGTCGCTGGCGCGCAGCCCCATCTCGCAGACCAGGAAGCGGACGCCAAGCGCGGCGCATGCGCCCAACAGTTCCTCGAAGCCGGCGACACCGCGCCGACGATTTGTGGCGTCGGTCTCCACCGCCGGCGTGCCGTCTTCGCCGCACATCGCCGCCCAGCCCGGCCGACCGTCGTCGCCGCGGCGGGTCAGCGCGCGGCAGGCCTGCAGGGTGAAAAAGATCGTGCACGGCTTGCCAAGGGCGGCCTGGCTCGCGGCCAGAACAAGGGCGTAATGAACCCGTTCGAAGGCACCTGAGAGGGCGACGATGGCCATCGCTTGCGGCCCGCCGAGCGTGCCGTCGTCGGCGCCGTCAATCTCCGTCATGGCCGCCAAGGTCGACGATGCTGGGGGCGTCGCCGCACAGCGGGCAGCCGGGATCGGGCGGCACCCGGATGCGGCGGAACGTCCCCGACAAGGCGTCCGCCAGGAGGAGCCAACCGGCGAGACTGTCGCCAATGCCGAGGATCTCCTTGATGACCTCCGTCGCTTGCAACGAGCCGACAACGCCGCAAAAGGCGCCCATGACGCCCGCCTCGGCGCAGGAAGGCGCGGCGTCGGCGCCCGGCGGATGACCATACAGGCATCGGTAACAGGGGGTGCGATTGCCATCACGGTCGTGTCGACGGAAGGTGGCGACTTGGCCGTCGAACCGCAGGATGGCGCCGGAGACGAGGGGGACATCGGCGAGGTAGCAGGCGTCGTTGACGAGAAAGCGGGTCTCGAAATTGTCCGACCCGTCGGCGACGATGCGATAGCCGGCGATAAGGTCGGGGGCGTTGCCGGCGTTCAACCGGTGGCGATGGCGGATCACCGTCGTTCCGGGGTTGATGCGGGCGATCGTCTCGGCGGCACTGTCCACCTTCGGCTGGCCGATGGCGCTGGTGCCGTGAATCACCTGGCGCTGCAGGTTCGTCAGGTCGACGGTATCGTCGTCGACAATGCCGAGGGTGCCGACGCCGGCGGCGGCGAGATAGAGCAGTAGCGGCGAGCCCAGGCCGCCGGCGCCGACGACGAGAACGCGGGCCTCGCGGAGCCGGGCCTGGCCGATGCCGCCGATCTCGGGCAGGATGATGTGGCGGGCATAACGGCGCAGCTCGTCATCGGTGAACGTGGCGGCCATCTCCGGAAAAGAGGCGAACGAGCCGCCGGCTGTCAAGCCGTCCCGAGGCCATCGAAAAGCGGCGTCGACAGGTAGCGCTCGGCGAAAGACGGCAGGATCACGACAATCCGCTTATCGGCGAACCGCTCCCGCGTCCCAACCTCGACCGCCGCAGCGAGGGCGGCGCCCGACGAGATGCCGACGGGCAGCCCCTCCAGTTTGGCGACCTTGCGCGCCATGGCGAATGCCGTCTCATTGCCGATCTTGATTACTTCGTCGATCAGATCGGTCTGCAGCACACCGGGGATGAAGCCGGCGCCGATCCCCTGGATCTTGTGCGGCCCGGGCACGCCGCCCGACAACACGGGGCTGTCTTCCGGCTCCACGGCGATCATCTTCAGGTCCGGGTTGCGCTTCTTGAGGACCTCGCCGCAGCCGGTCAACGTGCCGCCCGTGCCGACGCCGCTGATCAAGGCGTCGATCCGACCTCCGGTGTCGCGCCAGATCTCCTCGGCGGTGGTGTGGCGATGCACTTCCGGGTTGGCGGAATTGCTGAACTGCTGCAGCATGTAGGCGTTGGGGACGCTGTTGACCAACTCCTGCGCCTTGGCAACCGCGCCCGGCATACCCTTGGCCGCGGGCGTGAGAACGATTTCCGCCCCCAACAATGCCAACATCTTGCGCCGCTCGACGGCCATGCTTTCCGGCATGGTCAGCATCAGCCGATAACCGCGCGCCGCGCAGACGAAAGCCAGGGCGATGCCGGTATTGCCGGACGTCGGTTCGATCAGCGTCGCGTCCGGGGCCAACTGGCCGCTCGCTTCGGCGGCCTCGATCATCGCCAAGCCGATGCGGTCCTTCACCGAGCTCAGCGGATTGAAGAACTCGCACTTCCCCAGCAGTTCGGCGGGGCAGCTGGTCTCGTGGGCGAGTTTCCTCAAGCGCACCAGGGGAGTGTTGCCGATCGTATTAAGGATCGACTCGTGGATGTGCTCTTCCGATGAGCTGTTTTCCGACGTCATCGGCAAATGTTGCGCGGTCATGGCGTTTCGTCCCAGTCCTTTTCGTTCCCTCGCTCGGCCCGGCATTCCGGGAAACGGTATCGATCCGGCTGGCGAGGCGCGAACGCGTTCAAATCGAGAAGTCCAGATTGCTCCGACCCTCGCTCCGGATGCCAGCCAAATGTGCCTTATCGCACAAATCATCCAGCGTTACGTTATCGAGTTGCGTCAATACATTATCTGTCAGCTGACGCCAGAGCGGCCGGACCACCTGGCGGGCCAGCACCGACCCGGTTTCTTCCTCAAGAACATCGTTCTCTGCGTCGCCGTTACGGACGATGCGGACGATCTGGCCGACCGTAATGCGCCGACGCTCGCGCGCCAGTCGATAGCCGCCGCGCGGGCCGCGCACGCCGACCAGGACACCATGGCGCACGAGATCCTGAAGCGCTTGTTCGAGGTAGCGGCGCGGTATTCCCTGACGCCGGGTGATTTCTCGGCTTTGCACGGGCTCGGCGCCGGCGTGAAAGGCGATGTCCAGCACCGCTTCGATGGTGAACAAGGCTTTACGCGATAATCGTATCATCCTTGACGCACGTCCTTATTCCGACTCTTCGACGGTGAGGCCGGTCGAGCCGAACCCGTTGACGGATCGTTGCGTGCCGTCCAACGCCGCGACTTCGCGCCATTCGGCGGTGCAAACGGGCGCGAAGACGAGTTGGGCGATCCGCATGCCGCGTTCGACATCGAATACCCGGTCACCGAAATTGATCATCACCACGGAAATTTCGCCGCGGTAATCGGCGTCGATGGTTCCGGGCGCATTGAGGACGGTCAGTCCATGCTTGGCGGCAAGGCCAGACCGGGGCCGCACCTGGGCCTCGTAACCCTTCGGAATGGCGACGGCGATTCCCGTCGGGATCCACGCGCGCGCGCCGGGGCGGATCGAGACGGTCTCTCCGGTCGCGGCCAGCAGATCCATGCCGGCGCTCAGTTCCGTTGCGTATCGCGGCAGCGGCAGGTCCTGGGCATGGCCCAGCCGAACGATTTCGACGTTCAATGGGGCTGGCATGGCGCTTCCAGATGGTCGGCGATTCGCTCCGCGAGCCGGTTGGCGACGTTTTCTTTGCTCATCGCCGGCCAGGCCTCGACGCCGGCGGCGGAGATCAGGTTGATCGTGTTGGCGTCACCGCCGAAGGTTCCGCTCGCCGCCGAGACGTCGTTGGCGAGAATCCAGTCGCATCCCTTGCTCAGCCGTTTTTGCGTTGCGTGGGCGACGAGATCGGAGGTCTCGGCGGCGAAACCGACGACGATCGTCGGCCGGCGATTTCCGGCGCGCGAGAGGGTGGCGAGGATGTCCGGGTTCTCGGCCAGTGTTAGGGCCGGTGGGGCGCCGCCTTCCTGTTTCTTCATCTTCTGTTCCGCCAGTTCGGCCGGCCGCCAGTCGCTCACCGCCGCCGCGCAGACGGCAATGTCCCGCGGCAGCGCGGCCTCGCAGGCCTCCAACATCTCGCGTGCCGTCTCGACATGGATGACGTGCACACCGACGGGGTCGGCAATCGCCACCGGACCGGAAACCAGCGTTGTTTCGGCGCCGAGACGGGCCAGCGCGGCGGCGATGGCATGGCCCTGTCGACCGGACGATTGATTGGAAAGGAACCGCACCGGGTCGATCGGCTCGCGGGTCGGCCCACTCGTCACCAGCGCGCGTCGGCCGGCGAGACGATCGCCGCAACGTAACAAGTCGGTAATCGCGGCCAGAATCTGCGGAGGCTCGGCCATGCGGCCGAAGCCCCATTCGCCGCAGGCCATGTCACCCTCGTTGGGGCCGACGAAGTGGATGCCGCGTTCTTCCAGCGTCCGCAGATTGGCTTGCGTCGCCGCGTGTTCCCACATGCGCACGTTCATCGCCGGCGCCGCGAGGACGCGTTTGTCGGTGGCCAGCAGCGTCGTCGTCGCCAGATCGTCGGCCATTCCCGCCGCCGTTCGGGCGAGCAGATCGGCCGTCGCCGGCGCGATGACGACCAAGTCGGCCTCTCGCGACAGCCGGATGTGCCCCATCTCGCTCTCGTCGGTGAGCGAGAACAGATCCTGGTAGACCTTGTTTTCGGTGAGCGCGGCGATGGCGAGCGGTGCGACGAACTGACTGCCGCCGGTTGTCAGGATGCACCGGCATTGCCCCCCCGCCTCGCGAATCAGGCGGATCAGTTCGAGGCTCTTGTAGGCGGCGATGCCGCCTGAGATGATCAATAAGATGGTTCTACCGGCAAGCTTCATCGTCGCCACATGATTAACGGTGCCATACTGTAGAAGAAATGGGCACGCGCGGCGTTCAAGGCAAGCGCGCTTTTGCATGTGCGAAAAAGCGGCAGGCAGTCGATGCCGCCGACCGATTACCGGCCACGCCGCATCAGGGGGGCGCTTCTCGTGCTTAAGTTCGCCAGGCCGAGTGAATGGCGACGATGCCGCCGGAGAGGTTGCGATACCGCACTTGCCCGAAGCCGGCCGCCTCGATCATTTCGGCGAAGCGCCGCTGCGGCGGGAACTGTCGAATGCTTTCGGCAAGATAGACATAGGCCTCGCGGTTGCGGGCGACGATGGAACCGAGCGCCGGGAGGACGGAGAAGGAATACCGGTCATAGAGGCTGTCGAGCAGGGGCAGGGCGACGGCGCTGAATTCGAGGCAGAGGAAACGCCCGCCGGGCTTGAGCACCCGCCGCGCCTCCGTCAACGCCCGGTCGACATGGGTGACATTGCGCATGCAAAACGCCGTGGTATAGGCATCGACGCTGCCACTCGCCACCGGGAGGCGTTCAGCATCGCCGCAGGCCCAGGCAATACCGATGCCGGCCGCCCGATCAACCAGCCGGTCCCGCCCGGTGAACAGCATCCTCTCGTTAATGTCCATGACGACGACGTCGGCGCGGCGTTCGCGTATTCGCTGCGCGATGTCCCCCGTTCCGCCGCCGACGTCGAGAACGGTTTGCCCCGGTCGGGGATTGAGCCAATCGATCATCGCCGCTTTCCAGAGGCGATGCGCGCCGAGGCTCATCAGATCGTTCATCAGATCGTATCGGCTGGCGACGCCGTCGAACACGTCACGGACGAAACCGGATTTCTCGTTGGCCGATACCGTCTTGAACCCGAAATGGGTCGTCTCGGTGGCCGGTTCTGATTGCCTATTCCTATCGGATGAGGATGCCGTCGACATGGGGCGGAAGATATCGCAACGCCCCATTTCGTGCTAGCTGATTGTCATGCCGGAGTTGCCGGAAGTCGAAACCACACGTCGCGGCCTCGTTGCCGCCCTCGTCGGCTCGGTGGTCGAGGCGGTCGTCTGCCGCCGGCCGGATCTGCGCTTCCCGCTTCCGGTGCGGTTCGCCGAGCGGGTGGCGGGGCGGCGCTGCGAGGGGATCGAACGGCTCGGCAAGTTTCTGCTGATCCGCCTCGAGGGCGGATTGGTCTGGATCGCGCACCTCGGCATGTCCGGGCGATTCCGCATTCTCGACGCCTGGCCGCCGGCCAAGGATCCGCACGATCACGTTCTCATCCGAGCCGGCAACGGCGGGGTGATCGTCTATCACGATCCGCGTCGGTTCGGTTTCATGGACCTGGTCGAGAGCGAGGCGATGGAGCGGCATGCGATGCTGGCCCGCTTGGGGCCCGATCCCTTGTCGCCCGGCTTCACGGCGGAATTTCTCGCCGAACAGCTTGGTCGCCGGCGCGGGCCAGTGAAGCCGGCGCTGATCGACCAGGCGGTGGTCGCCGGAATGGGCAACATCTATGGATCCGAAAGCCTGTTTCGTGCCAGCGTCTCGCCGTTGAGGGTCTGTGCGTCGATCCCGCGGCGGCGTGTCGGAGCTTTGGTCGTCGCCGTTCGCGGAGTCTTCGTCGACGCGATCGAGGTCGGCGGGTCGACGTTGCGCGACCATCGTCAGCCGGATGGCGAGCTTGGCTATTTTCAGCACCGGTTCGCCGTCTACGGACGGGCCGGGTTACCCTGCGCCGCCTGCGACTGCGACCCAGAGCGGACCGGCGGCGTGAAACGAGTCGTCCAGGGCGGGCGGGCGACGTACTATTGTCCGCGACGACAGAAGTGATCTCGGATCACGGACCATGTTGAGAAGTGATCTCGGATCACGGACCATGTTGAGAAGTGATCTCGGATCACGGACCA
>CAYWRP010000002.1:77366-108683 GCA_964460955.1 uncultured Rhodospirillaceae bacterium
TGTTGAACGGCGCACCGCCGCGCCGACGGGAAAAAAGGGGACCGCGACAAGTGGAATACGAAAACATCATCGTCGAACACCGGGGCCCGGTCGGGCTCGTCACCCTCAACCGGCCGAAGGCCATGAACGCGCTCAACTCCGCCCTGATGACCGAGATGGAGGATGCGCTGAATAAACTGGAAGCGGATCCCGCGATCGGCGCGATCGTCATCACCGGCAACGAAAAGGCGTTCGCCGCCGGCGCCGACATCAAGGAGATGAAGGACAAGAGCTTTTCCGGCGCCTACGCGGAAGACTTCATGACCGACCGATGGGAGCGGGCGGCCAGCTGCCGGAAACCGACGATCGCCGCCGTGGCCGGCTTCGCGCTGGGGGGCGGCTGCGAACTCGCCATGATGTGCGATATCATCATCGCCGCCGACACAGCGGAATTCGGCCAGCCGGAAATCACCATCGGGACGCTGCCGGGGCTCGGCGGCACGCAGCGCCTGACGCGGGCGATCGGCAAGGCGAAGGCGATGGACCTCTGCCTCACCAGCCGCCGCATGAAGGCTGACGAGGCGGAACGGCTGGGTTTGGTCAGTCGTGTCGTCGCCGCGGACACGCTGGTTGACGAGGCGATCAAGGTTGGCGAAAAGGTCGCGTCCTTCTCCCAGGTCAGCGTCAAGCTGGTCAAGGAATCCGTCGCCCGGTCGTTCGAGGTGTCCCTCGCCGAGGGGCTCCGCTTCGAACGGCGGATGTTTCATGCCGCGTTCGCCACCGAGGATCAAAAGGAAGGCATGGCGGCGTTCGTGGAAAAGCGGAAACCGGAATTCAAGAACGGTTGAGGCCGCGCGCTGGCTCTCGAAGCCAGCACCTCGGGCGTGTTGTCCCGCCGTCGCGTCCGAGACAGCGGCCCGTCCCGGGGCATGGCCATTTTGTTGACGTCTCGTTAATTGGGGGGCAAAATCCTCGTTTATCCAGATTGCAGGAGAGCTTCGGTTTATGGCGCACCACGCATCGGCGAAGAAACGCATCCGTCAGACGGCGAAACGAACCGCGGTCAACCGCGCGCGGACGGCAAGAATCCGGACTTTCATCCGGAAAGTTGAGGAACACATTTCCGCCGGCGACAAAACCGCCGCCAGCGAGGCACTCAAGCAGGCGCAGCCCGAGATCTCGCGGGGCGTTTGCCGGGGGCTGCTGCACCGGAATACCGGCGCCCGGAAGCTCTCGCGTCTGTCAGCGCGTATCAAGGCGATGCAGGGCTGATGCCGATCATGGGCCCTGGAGGCTCGACAAGAGTGGCCCGCTGTTAGGAATATTATCTTATATTTTTTGACGTCTATGATTTAGAATTTGTCAAGACAAAATTTTTGTCTGTTCGTCTTTCGTCCCGTTGCGCTCAAATTAACTGGTCCTTAATGTTTGGGGTGAGGGGCGAGTAAAAAGAGAAACAAGCGCCGCTGGGCTGTTCGCTGTGTATTCGGAATAAAACCTAGGGTAAATATTGTTACACTTTTTGGTGGTTGGTTCGAATATTCGTAGCGAGCGCGGGTATGTTGTGGCGAGTTTTGCGTTGTGGGATTCATGTTCTTTAATGAGGATCGGTCTTTGCGAAAAGTAAGCCTGAGCCTCCGGTCGCGGTAATGTGACAATAAAGAGTAACGAATTGTTACGGTTTAATTAAAATTACCCGCGAACACGTAACGGCATGGTTCCCGGCGCATTCAGATGCGCGTCGGTGCGGGCGACCTCGAATCACGGGTGGTCGCTGCGACTTCGGCGCTTGGTCGACCGGGGAGATTGACGACATATGGAAGCGAGCCAGCGACTAGGGGAGTCGAACGCCAACACGCATCTCCTGGAAGGGCAGTGGAAGAAGGTTCGCGGGCTGCTGCGAGCGGAGATCGGCGAGGCCGCCTACCGAAGTTGGCTCAAGCCGATGGCGGTGTCCGGGCATCACGACGATCTGTTGACGATGTCGGTGCCGACCCGATTCATGCGCGACTGGGTGATGTCCCGGTACGAAGACCGCTTGCGGAACCTTTGGGTCGGTGAAAATCCAACCGTGCGGCGCATCAACATCATCGTTCGGCAGGAGTCGGTGCCGCCGTTGGAGCCCGTGAACCACCTGCCGAAAATCATCGCGAAGCCGGGAGTCGGGGTGATCGACGGGCGAAGCAAATTCCTCGCCGATACGGCGCACGCGGGCAACAACGGCGCGGCGGGAATTGCGGCGCCGCTCGACCCCCGTTTCACGTTCGACAATTTCGTTACCGGCAAGTCCAACGAATTCGCCTACGCGGCGGCGCAGCGGGTTGCCGAAGCCTCGGCCACTCCGTTCAATCCTCTGTTCCTGTACGGCGGGGTCGGGTTGGGAAAAACCCATCTGATGCACGCCATCGCTTGGCACATCCAGCAATGCCAGCAACAACGCAGCGTGCTCTATCTTTCGGCCGAGAAATTCATGTACCGCTTCATCCGCGCGCTGCGGGAGCAAAAGACGGTCGATTTCAAGGAGCAGTTCCGCTCCGTCGACGTGTTGATGATCGACGACGTGCAGTTCATCAGCGGCAAGGAGTCGACGCAGGAGGAGTTCTTTCACACCTTCAACACGTTGGTCGACCAGGGGCGGCAGATCGTGCTGTCGGCGGACAAGTCGCCGAGCGATCTCGAAGGCATGCAGGAACGGCTGAAGTCGCGCCTCAATTGCGGACTGGTGGCGGATATCCATGCCACCACGTATGAACTGAGGTTGGGCATTCTGCAGTCGAAAGCCGAGCAAATGGGGGTTCAGGTTCCCGACAAGGTGATGGAGTTCCTCGCCCACCGAATCACCGCGAATATTCGCGAGCTTGAGGGGGCCCTGAACAGGGTCGTGGCGCACTCCCAACTCGTCGGGCGAAAGGTGACCCTCGAGACGACGCAGGAGGTTCTGCACGACCTCCTCAGGGCCAACGACCGCCGTATCACCATCGACGATATCCAGAAGAAGGTCGCCACGCACTTCAACGTCAAAATCTCCGACATGTCGTCGGCCCGCCGGGCGCGTTCCGTCGCCCGCCCGCGCCAGGTCGCCATGTACCTGGCCAAGCAACTGACGTCTCGATCCTTGCCGGAAATCGGCAGAAAGTTCGGCGGCCGCGACCATACGACCGTCATGCACGCGGTCCGCAAGATCGAGGAAATCTGCCAGCAGGATTCTGCTTTCGCCGAGGACCTGGAACTGTTGCGCCGAATGCTGCAAAGTGGTTGATTGCAACGATTTATACGGTTGCCCTGTCGCGGTTTCGCCGACCGTGCTAAAATCATCGCGAATTCGGAACCGGATTCCACGTGCGTGGGGGAGGATCCGGGGATAAGCCGGATCGCCACCCGCCGTTTCGTTGGCGGCTCAATCGAATTCTGGAAAGACAAAAATCAATAATGAAATTTCTTATTGAAAAGGCGGCGCTCCTCAAGGCGCTTGGACATGTGCAAAGTGTCGTCGAACGACGCAATACCATTCCGATCCTATCCAATATCAAGCTCACCGTCGCCGGCAATACGTTGACGATGCAGTCGACGGACATGGATATCGAACTGGTCGCCTATCGGGCGGTGGAGGGTGTCCATGACGGCGAGGCGACGATGCCCGCGCACACGTTCTACGAAATCGCCCGGAAACTGCCGGACGGCTCGGTACTGGAAATCGACGGCACCGGCGGTGGCGATCATGTCGAGTTGCGCTGCGGCAAGGCGCGCTTCTTGCTTTCCTGTCTGCCGGTGGCCGATTTTCCGGTTCTCTCGAACGAGAACTTTCCCGCCAGCCTCGACATCAGCGGGGCGGATTTGCGGAGCCTGATCGATCGAACCCAGTTCGCGATCTCGACCGAGGAGACGCGCTACTACCTCAACGGCATCTATTTCCACATCGAGAACCACGATACTGGCATCGTTTTGCGCGCCGTGGCGACCGATGGCCATCGATTGGCCCGCGCGGAAGTGCCGGTTTCGGTGACCATCGACGACTTCCCGGGCATCATCGTCCCGCGCAAGACCATCAACGAGGTCCGCAAGCTGATCGATGATGCGGTCGAGACCGTTTCCGTGCAGCTTTCCGAGCAGAAGATCCGCTTCTCCACCGATGCGCTGATCCTGACCTCGAAACTGATCGATGGCGTCTTTCCCGATTACGAGCGGGTAATTCCGAAGGGCAATGACAAGACCCTGGAAGTAAACCGGAAAGAATTGTACGACGCGGTCGACCGGGTTTCGGCCATATCCAGCGAAAGGTCGCGAGCGGTGAAGTTGGCGATTGGTGACAAGACGCTCATCCTTTCGACTGTAAGCCCGGATACCGGAACGGCGACCGAAGAGCTGGTTCTCGACGATTATGTCGGCGAAGACCTGGATATCGGCTTTAATAGTCGATATCTCTTGGATATCGTCAAACAGATCGAAGGCGACAAGGTTCGCATGGAACTGTCGGATGCCGCGTCGCCGACGATCTTGCGCGATCCGAAAGAAGGAACCAACGACATTTACGTTCTGATGCCGATGCGGGTATGATCTCTGTCGCGGTATTACAGGGAAACTCAGTCGGCCGACCGAAACCCCTGCAACAGACGGAATACGTGCACCAGCCCGATCAGGTTAAGGTGTCTTGGGCCAGGCTCTTCAATTTCCGGTGTCACCACCATTTCGAAATGGCAACCGATGCAAGCAGCGTCGTGCTGCACGGCGCCAATGGCACGGGGAAAACCAGCGTGTTGGAGGGATTTTCCCTCTTTACCTCGAGTAAGGGACTGCGCCACGGGACGGGCGACGAGATGCGGCGCCGGGGCGGCGAAACCGAGGCGGCGGGCTGGTCGGTGGCGGCGACCCTCCGGAACGGGCTTGATGTTATCGAGGCAAGGATAGGCTGGTCCGTCAACGGTGGCGCCGAGGGCCAGCAGCGCAAGCAGATTTCGGTGGACGGTAAGTCGGTCGGCTCGTATGCCGAATTGACAAAGCTGTTCCAGTTCGTCTGGGTGACGCCGGAAATGGACCGCGTGCTGGCCGAAAGCGCGGCGAAACGACGCCGATTGCTCGATCGCCTCGTTTGCGCCTTCGATCCCGCCCATGTGACGCGGGTCAACGCCTATGAACGGTCGCTGCAGCAACGGGCGCGTCTGTTGAAGGAACCGCCCTGGGATTCCCAGTGGTTGGCCGCCCTCGAGGACCGGATGGTCGCCAACGGGATCGCGATCTGCGTCGCCCGCCATGAAACGGCCGAACGGCTGCAGCAGTCGGCACACGATACCCGGCATGCGTTCCCGGAGTTTTTCGTCCGATTCGAAGGCGAGGTCGACAGGTGGGTCGCCGACAACCCGGCCTTGGAAGCGGAAGACCGCTACCGGGCCGCGTTGATCGAGGCCAGGCGCCGTGACGGCGAATTCGGCGGCGCGGCGATCGGGCCGCATCGCAGCACGTTCTACGTTCATCTCGCGTCGAGCGGCCGGCGCGCCGAGGATTGTTCCATGGGCGAACAGAAGGCGCTGGTCGTATCCTTCGTCCTCGCCTCGGTTCGCCTGCTGCGGCTGCAACGGCGATCGGCGCCCATTCTTCTGCTCGACGATGTCGCGGCTCATCTGGACCGCGAGCGACGCGACAGCCTGTTCGACGCCGTCGGCAATCTGCGGGTCCAGGCATGGTATACCGGAACGGACGTTTCGGTTTTCGATCCCCTTCGTGGGTCTGCCGAATACCGTCTCCTCGGATAGAGCCGTCGGCGGTCGCCACCTCGTTAGCGGAGCGTTAAGAAAACGATGAATAAACGCATCTCGAACAACGCAGAAATGCCCGCGTATGATGCAACGTCAATCCAGGTATTGAGGGGCTTGGATGCTGTCCGAAAACGCCCCGGCATGTACATCGGCGACACCGATGACGGGTCCGGCCTGCATCACATGGTCTACGAGGCGGTCGACAACGCCATCGACGAGGCGCTCGCCGGCTATTGCGATACCGTCGAGGTCCAACTGAACGCCGACGGCTCCGTCACGGTGACCGACAACGGTCGTGGAATTCCGGTGGATATTCACGAAGAAGAAGGCGTTTCGGCGGTCGAGGTGATCATGACGCGGCTGCACGCCGGCGGAAAATTCGACCAGAACTCCTACAAGGTATCGGGCGGACTGCACGGCGTCGGCATCTCGGTGGTCAATGCCCTTTCGGATCGGATGGAGGTCCGGATCTGGCGCAATAACAAGGAGCACTTCATCGCCTTCGAGAACGGTGACGCGGTATCGCCCCTTGAGGTCGTCGGCGAGGCGCCGCTGGACAAGCGGGGAAAACCGCGCACCGGGACGCAGCTCAACTTCCTTCCCTCCGAAAAGGTGTTCAAGAACCTCGAATTCAATGCGACGCAACTCGAACACCGTTTGCGCGAACTCGCGTTTCTAAATTCAGGCGTTCGCCTTCGCCTGATCGACGCCCGCCTTGTCACGCCGAAAAAGGTCGATATGCGTTACAAAGGGGGCCTGACGGAATTCGTCGCCTATCTGGACCGGTCGAAATCGTCACTCATCAATGAGTCTGTCGTCGTGACGGGCGAGCGCAACGGAATCATCGTCGAGGCCGCGCTGCAGTGGAACGACAGCTATCACGAGACGATGCTGTGCTTCACCAATAACATCCCGCAGAAAGATGGCGGCACGCACCTCGCCGGGTTTCGCGGCGCGCTGACCCGCACCGTTCAGGCCTACGCCTCGGCAGCGATCTCAAAAAAGGAAAAAGCCACCATCAGCGGCGACGACGCGCGCGAAGGCCTGACCTGCGTGCTGTCGGTGAAGGTGCCGGATCCCAAGTTTTCCTCGCAGACGAAGGAAAAACTGGTGTCATCCGAGGTGCGCCCGGTTGTCGAGAGCCTGGTCAGCGACGGTCTCGGCCGCTGGTTCGAAGAGCATCCGAAAGAGGCGAAGAACGTCGTCGGCAAGATCGTCGAAGCCGCCGCCGCCCGTGAAGCGGCCCGCAAGGCCCGCGAACTGACGAGGCGCAAGGGCGTTCTCGACATCACCACGCTGCCCGGAAAACTCGCCGATTGCCAGGAACGCGACCCGGCGAAGAGCGAGCTTTTCCTTGTCGAGGGTGATTCCGCCGGCGGGACGGCCAAGCAGGCGCGAAGCCGCGCCAATCAGGCGATCCTGCCATTGCGCGGCAAGATTTTGAACGTCGAACGGGCGCGTTTCGACAAGATCCTGAGTTCCGGCGAGATCGGCACGCTGATCTCGGCGCTCGGCACCGGCATCGGGCGGGAGGATTTCGATATCGCCAAGTGTCGTTATCATCGCATCATCCTGATGACGGACGCCGACGTCGACGGCAGTCACATCCGGACCCTGTTATTGACGTTCTTCTATCGGCAGATGCCGCAAATCATCGAGCACGGCTACCTTTACATCGCCCAGCCGCCGCTGTTCAGGGCGAAACGCGGCAGTTCCGAAATCTACCTCAAGGACGAGACGGCGCTGGGCGACTATATCACCAAGGCGGTTGTCGAGGATGGGGCGGTTCTGTCGACGCACGCGGAATCTGGCATCGCCGGTGCCGACCTGCAGGCGCTGATCGGCGAGGCGCGGCTCGCCACCACGCACCTCAATCACTTGGCGCAACAGGTGCCGCGCTCGGTCCTCGAACAGGCCGCCATTGGCGGCGCGCTGGACGTTGAACTCCTGGCGGACGCGGACAAGGCCCGCGAGGTCGCGGAAGCCGTCGCCGCCCACCTGGACAAACTGGAGGATCCAGCGCTGCGCGGTTGGCAGGGAACGTTTTCCGAGGAAACCGGCTTTGCGTTCACCCGCACCCTCCGCGGCGTGCGCGAACAACATCGTCTGACCCGCGCCGTGATCGAGAGCGCGGAGGCGAGGCGCCTCAACATGCTCAACGCTTCCATGCGGAAGAACTATCTGGAGCCGGCGACGCTGAGCCATAAGGAGAAGGAATACCGGATCGCCGGGCCGGCGACGTTGACCGACACGGTGATGGAACTGGGCCGCAAGGGGCTGACGATCCAGCGCTACAAAGGCCTCGGCGAGATGAACTCCGAACAGCTGTGGGTAACCACGCTGGACCCGGAAGCGCGGACCCTGCTGCGGGTCAAGGTCAGTCATGTCGACGATGCGGAAGAAGTGTTCTCGACGCTGATGGGCGACACGGTGGAAACCCGCCGCGAGTTCATCGAAGCGAACGCGCTGAATGTCGCCAACCTTGATATCTAGAGGATTTCGCGAATGGTCGAGGCCGCGCCCACCCAGCCGGGCGAACAGCCGGCGCGCGGGATGACATGACGGTTCTTGTCACCGGCGCCGCCGGCTTCATCGGTTTCCACGTCGCCGCGTCGCTGCTTGAGGCCGGCGAACACGTTATCGGCCTCGATAACCTGAACGCGTACTACGATGTCGGCCTCAAGCAGGCCCGATTGGGCTTGCTCCAGGGCCGCCCGGGATTTGTATTTCACCGCGCCGATATCGGTGACGCGGAGACGATCGACGAGATCTTCGCGACCCATCCGGACATCGGGACGATCATCCACCTCGCGGCGCAGGCGGGCGTTCGCTACTCCTTGATCGACCCCTTGGCGTATGTTCACAGTAACCTCAAGGGCCACGTCGTTCTCCTCGAGGCCGCGCGCCGGCTGGATCACCTCTCGCATTTCGTCTACGCGTCGTCCTCTTCCGTCTACGGCGCGAACACGATCCGCCCGTATGCGGTCGAGCAGCGCACCGATCATCCGGTTTCCCTCTATGGCGCGTCGAAAAAATCCATGGAAATGATCAGCGAGAGCTATGCGGCGATGCATGGATTGCGGTTGACGGGGTTGCGGTTCTTCACCGTTTACGGCCCATGGGGGCGCCCCGACATGGCGTTGTTCATCTTCACCCGCAAGATGCTGGCGGACGAACCGCTGCCGATCTTCGCCGACGGGCGGCTGAGGCGCGATTTCACCTATATCGACGACATCGTCGCCGGCGTCGTGGCGTGCGCGGAAAATCGGACCGCCGCCGGTTCGGGGACCCGACATCGGCTGTTCAACCTCGGCAATACGCAGCCGGTCTCGGTGCTGCGCCTCGTCGAATTGCTCGAAGCGTCCCTTGGCTGCCGCGCCCGCGTCGAGTTCCAGCCGATGCAGCCCGGCGATGTGACCGAGACGCACGCCGATATCGAGGCCAGTCGCGCCGCTTTCGGGTTCGCGCCGAAGACTCGGCTCGAGGAGGGGGTGCCGCGTTTCGTCGAGTGGTACCTGGCGCACTACGGGAAATCCGCCGCGCCGGGCGAGGCCGCGCGGCCGTCATGACCCCGTTTATCGGCATCACGGTGGACTTCGAGAATAATGGCGGGTACTCCAAGTACCCGTGGTTTGCCTTGCGGGAACACTACAGCGCGGCGGTCGGCCGCGCCGGCGGCGCGCCCGTCCTGCTGCCGCACGAAACGGGCTCGGTCGACCATTATGCCGCGGTCTGCGCCGGTCTCCTCGTCTCTGGGGGCGATTTCGATGTCGATCCGGCATTGTACGGCGCCGCGTATCGCCATGCCGCGGTGACAATGAAGTCCGCCCGCACGGCGTTCGAGCTGGCCCTGATCCGACGTTTCCTGGAAATGGATAAGCCCATTCTCGGAATCTGTGGCGGCCAGCAATTGTTGAATGTCGTTCTCGGAGGAACATTGATCCAGCATATCCCGGACGAGATCGCCTCGCCGTTGGCGCACGAACAGCCCAATCCGCGCGACGAACCCGGCCATAGCGTGACGATATCGCCGCGAACGTTGCTCGGGCGGATCGTCAACACCCCGACGCTGGCGGTCAATTCCGCCCATCATCAGGCCGTCAAGGCGGTCCCGGCGCGGGTCGCCATCAATGCTGTCGCCGACGACGGGGTGATCGAAGGGATCGAGCATCTGGATCACCGCTTCTGCATCGGCGTTCAGTGGCATCCGGAATTCGAGATCTCCGCCGCAGACACGGCGATCTTCGCCTCGTTCGTCGCGGCGTGTCGCGGGTAGGCCGCGGCACCGGCCGATTCCGCTCACCCCCATGCGTATCGCCAAAGCCATTGCCCGTAGCGGCCTGTGCTCACGACGTGAAGCCGAGGCGTGGATCATGCAGGGCCGCGTGTCGGTGAACGGCCAACCGATCTCCGGCCCCGCGCTGAACCTCTCCGATACCGACATCGTCAGCGTCGACGGCGTCCCACTGCCCGAGAAAGCGCCGCCGCGGGTCTGGCGGTATCACAAACCGGCCGGCGTCCTTACGACGGCGCGGGATCCCGGTGGCCGGCCGACCATTTTCGACCACCTGGCCGGCCTACCCGCGCACGTCATGCCGATCGGCCGGCTCGATCTCAATTCCGAGGGTCTGCTGTTGCTGAGCAATTCCGGCGACCTGGCGCGCGCGTTGGAGCTGCCGGCGGGCGGCTGGTCGCGACGCTACCGGGTCCGCGCCTATGGAACGGTGCCGGAACGGATGCTCTCGACGCTGGAAAAGGGGGTGACGATCGATGGGGTCGCCTACCGCCCCATCGAGGCGGTCATCGATCCTTCGTCATCGGGCAAGAATATTTGGTTGACGCTGACGTTGCGGGAAGGCCGCAACCGGGAAATCCGCATCGTGTTGGCGCATTTCGGCTTGCAGGTGAGCCGGCTGATCCGCACCGCCTACGGGCCATTCCAGCTCGGTAACCTGCCTCGCGGCGGCGTCGCGTCGGTGCCGCGCAAGGTGTTGCGGGAACAGCTTGGGGCCGTTTGGTGTCGCTTCGAATAATCGGCGGCCATCATAGCGGCGCGCGCCTGCGGGTTCCGCCCATCGGCGACCTCCGCCCGACGTTGGACCGGGTTCGCGAAACGGTTTTCAATATCCTCCTGCATCGGTTCCTGGACGGCGATCTGACCGACGTTCGCGCGGTCGATCTGTTCGCCGGCAGCGGCGCCTACGGTTTCGAGGCGCTGTCGCGTGGCGCCGAGCACGTGATCTTCGTCGACACCCGCGACGCGGCGTTGGCGACCATCCGCGCCAATGCGGCGAGCCTTGCGGAAACCGCTCGCGTGACGGTGCTGAAACGCGACGCCCGCGCGCTCGGCAATCCGCCGGCCGGCGGCTCGACCGCTCGCGCATCGCTGGCTTTTCTCGACCCGCCCTATGGCAGGGATCTCGCCCCGCCGGCCCTGGCCTGCCTGGCCGCGCGCGGATGGCTGGAGACCGGGGCGATCTGTGTCGTTGAGACCGCCGCCCGCGATTCGTTTCAGGTGCCGGCCGGCTTCACTTGCCTGGATCAGCGGGTGATGAGCCTCGGCAAGATCACCTTTCTCGCGTTCGATGCCGGGTGAACGATAGCCCTGGCTCGCGGTCAGTCCGCGACCTCGGTGATGCGCTCGTAGGCCGGCAAGGTCAGAAACTCGACGAAATCGGCCGATAGCGCGACATCCAGGAACAGCGCGACCGCCTCCTCGAACCGCCGGTCATCGGCGCCTTCCGCTCCGCCGGCGGGTTTCAGACTGGCCATCTCGTCCGCCACCAGCGCGTCGACCAATTCGGCGTCGATGGTCCGGCCATCTTCCAACCTCGCCGCGTGGCGGACCCATTGCCAGATCTGCGCCCGGCAGATCTCGGCGGTCGCCGCGTCCTCCATGAGATTATAGAGCGGCACGCAGCCAAGCCCGCGCAGCCACGCCTCTATGTACTGGATGCCGACCCGGATGTTGTTGCGCAAGCCTGCCTCGGTGATCGAGCCGGTCGGAACGGCCAGCAGATCCACCGCGCCGACGTCGACGTCGTCACGCAGCCGGCCAAGCTGATTGGCCCCGGGCATGTGTTGGTCGAAGATGGCGCGCGCGATCTCGATTAAACCTGGATGGGCGACCCAGGTGCCGTCGTGGCCGTCCGTCGATTCGCGGGTCTTGTCGGCACGCACGGCGGCCATGGCGGCCTCGTTGGCGGCGGCGTCCGTTCGCACCGGAATGTAGGCCGACATCCCGCCCATGGCGTGGGCGCCGCGGCGATGGCAGGTCTTGATCAGCAGCCGCGAGTAGGCGCGCAGGAACGGCACCGCCATCGTCACCTGACCGCGATCCGGCAAAACGAACGCCGGCCGCTCACGGAACTTCTTAATATAGCTGAAAATGTAATCCCAGCGGCCGCAGTTGAGGCCGGTAACGTAGTCGCGCAATTCGTAAAGGATCTCTTCCATCTCGAAGGCGGCGAGGATGGTCTCGATGAGGACCGTGGCGCGGATGGTGCCGGGCTCCAGGCTCAGCTGTTCTTCCGCCTCGCGGAACACAGCGGCCCACAACCGTGCCTCGAGATAGCTTTCGAGCTTCGGCAGATAGAAGTACGGCCCCGACCCCTTGGCCTGGAGCGCGGCGGCGTTGTGATGCAGGTAAAGCGCGAAGTCGAATAAGGCGCCGGAAATAGGGCGATCGTCGACCGTCACATGCGCCTCGTCGAGATGCCAGCCGCGCGGGCGAACGACGAGAGTCGCGGTTTTCTCGGCCAAGCGATATGCCTTGCCGCTCCCTGGATCGACAAACCCCAGGGTGCCGGCGATCGCCTCGCGCAGAATGATCTGACCCTCGACGACGTTGGCCCGGGTCGGCGCCAATGAATCCTCGAAATCGGCCATGAAGACATTGGCGCCGGAATTGAGCGCATTGATCACCATCTTGCGCTCGACCGGCCCGGTGATCTCCACCCGACGGTCCTGAAGGTCGGCCGGTGCCGGACGAACCCGCCAATCGCCGCGGCGAACGGTTTCCGTTTCGGCGAGGAAATCCGGCATTTCGCCCGCGTCGAGGCGTTCTTGGCGTTCCCGGCGCATCGCCAACAGCAGCCGTCGCTCCTCCTCGAACCCGCGATGCAGCCCGGCGGCGAGGCGGAGCGCATCCTTTGAGAGAATGTCCGTGTAGCCGGCAGCCAGCGGACCAAGGATCCGCACGTCGGCAACTGGCATTGGCGCAGCTTGACGATTTCCCATGGTTTTTCCCTCTTCCCTTCCCCGGAGTGGGCCTCCCTGCGCGGAACTACGATCCCTCTCCGTTGTTTTTCATGCCAACCGTTCCCGGACTCGACAAATGGCGGCGTCTCGGTTAGCGCTGCAACCCTACCTCTGACCGGAAAGGAATTCGAGCGATGCAATTCGGACCGTCGATCGAGGCAGCGGGTGTGCGGTTTCGGCTGTGGGCGCCGACCGCGCGAACGGTCGATCTCCGCCTCGAAACCGCCGGTACCTCCCGGGATGTCCCGATGAACGCGGGCGCTGGAAACTGGTACGAGGTTTTCGTCGAGGGCGCCGGCGCCGGCGACCGCTACCAGTTCGTCATCGATGGCGACTTGGCGACACCGGATCCGGCGGCGCGCCATCAACCGGGGGATGTTCATGGGCAAAGCGCCATCGTCGATCCCGCGGCATACGCCTGGCAATGCACCGACTGGAAAGGGCGTCCCTGGCACGAAACCGTGCTCTATGAACTGCATATCGGCACGTTCTCGCCCGAGGGCACCTTCGAGGGTGTCAGGAACAAGCTTGACTACCTCGTCGATCTCGGCGTGACCGCCATCGAGTTGATGCCCGTGGCCGATTTTCCCGGCCAGCGCAACTGGGGCTACGACGGCGTGTTGCTGTTTGCCCCGGATGCCAGCTACGGCACGCCCGAGGACCTGAAACGCCTCATCGACGCGGCGCACGCCAAGGGGTTGATGGTTTTCCTGGACGTCGTCTACAACCACTTTGGTCCGGACGGGAATTACCTGCACGTCCACGCGCGCGATTTCTTCACCGATCGGCACGAGACGCCCTGGGGCGCCGCGATCGACTTCAGCCGGCCGGAGGTCCGCCGCTTCTACGTCGAGAACGCGCTCTATTGGCTGAACGAGTACCGGTTCGACGGGCTGCGCTTCGATGCTGTTCATGCGATCATCGACACCGAGACGCCGGATATTCTCGAAGAGATCGCCGCCGCGGTGCATGCCGAGACGGATCCCGGACGCCATGTCCACCTGGTTCTGGAAAACGACAGCAACGAGGCCCGCTACCTCGGTCGCGCCGCCGACGGCCGGCCTGAGCAATACGTCGCGCAATGGAACGACGATATTCATCACTGCTACCACGTCATCGCCACCGGCGAGGCGGACGGCTATTACGAGGATTACATCGACGATCCGGTCGGCCGGCTGGCGCGTTGCCTGACCGAGGGGTTCGCCTACCAGGGGGAGCCATCGCAGCACCGGGGCGGCGAGCCGCGCGGCGAGAAAAGCGATCACCTGCCGCCGTTGGCATTCGTCGACTTCATGCAGAACCACGATCAGATCGGCAATCGAGCCTTTGGCGAGCGCCTGACCGCGCTGGCCTCGGCGGCGGCCCGGAAGGCCCTGAGCGCGGTCCTGCTCCTGGCGCCGAGCCCGCCGCTGCTCTACATGGGCGAGGAGTGGGCGGCGACGACGCCCTTTCTATTCTTCTGCGATTTCGACGAAGAGCTGGGGCAGGCGGTGCGCGAAGGCCGGCGGCGGGAATTCGCGAACTTCGCCGCCTTTCAGAGCGAGGCCGCCCGGGCCAAGATTCCCGACCCGACGGCGGAGGAGACTTTTTCCCGCTCGCGGCTCGACTGGCGGGAATTGGAGGAACCGGAGCACGCGGCGTGGCGGGCGCATTTCGCGGATCTGCTGCGCCTCCGCCATGCCGAGTTCGTCCCGCGGCTGGCCTCGCTGCGCGGCAACGCGTCGACCGTCGCACGCTTCGGCGACACCGGCCTCGATCTCACTTGGCCGCTCGCCGACGAGACCGAATTGAGACTGCTCGCCAATCTTGGTCCCGAACGGGTGGCACGCGAGGTGGCCGAGGATCCCCCCGGTGCGCGGGTGCTGTGGTCCACCGCCGCCGAAGGTGCCGACGATGCGACGGCAGGCACGCTTCCGCCCTGGTCGGTCACCTGGAGCCTTCGCTGATCCGCTGACGCTCTGACCGCGCGGCGGGCCTCTGCCTTGATGCCAGCCGTGCCGACGGCTATTGCGTCAAATACCAGTCGATGGTGCTCGCAAGACCTTTGTCGAACGGGGTCAGCGGCTGCCAGCCGAGTTCGTCGCGGGCGCGGTCGGTGTTCATCGCATACCGCCAGTCGTGGCCGGGCCGGTCGGGGACGAACGACATCAGCCGGTCGTGCGGCGCGCCGGATGGATGCGCGGCGTCCATGGCTTGGCAGACGGCGCGAACAATCTCTAGGTTAGGCCGTTCGTCGCTGCCGCCGATGTTGTAGGCGCGGCCCGGCACGCCACGGCGCATCGCCGCCTCGATCCCCCGGCAGTGGTCGCGCACGAACAGCCAGTCGCGGATGTTGCGGCCGTCGCCGTAGATCGGAATCGGCCGGCCTTCGCGGCAGGCGCGGATGATCACCGGCATGAACTTCTCGGCGTGCTGGCGCGGCCCAAAGGTGTTCGAGCCGTGGGTGATTACCACCGGAAGGCCAAACGTGCGATGGTAGGCGCGCACCAAGTGGTCGGCGGCGGCCTTGGTCGCCGAGTAGGGGGAATTGGGCCGGTAGGGCGCGTCCTCGACCCAGGCCGGGTCGTCGTCGCCAAGCGTGCCGAACACCTCGTCGGTGGAGATATGGCAGAAACGCGCGCGGCTGGCGTCCCACCCCCGCGCGTCGAGCCAGGCGCGGCGCGCCTGTTCGAGCAGGGTGTAGGTGCCCGTCACATTGGTCTCGACGAAGGCGGCGGGGCCGGTGATCGAGCGGTCGACATGGCTTTCCGCCGCCAGATGCAGGATCGTGTCGATGTCATGCGCGCGCAGCAGCGCGCCGACCATCGCCGCGTCGCGGATATCGCCCTCAACGAACGTGTGACGCTCGGCGTTCGGAATGCCTTCTAGGTTATCGCGCGTACCGGCGTAGGTCAGCGCGTCGAGGGTGACGATGCGCACCGCGTCGTCCGTCTCGAGAAGGTGGTGGACGAGATTGCCGCCGATGAAGCCGGCGCCGCCGGTGAGCAGGATCGAGGTCGGGCGATGGATCATCGGCTTACCGTTGTCTCAGTTGGAGGGCTGGGCGAGGGCGCGCAGCATCGCTCCGAGGCCGGCGCGCCAGTCGGGCAGCGGGTGGTCGAACGTTGCCCACCATTTCGAGCAGTCGAGAACCGAATTGGCCGGCCGCGGCGCCGGCGTCGGATAGGCTTCGGTCGGGATCGGTTGGATCTCGGGCGCCGATGGGATCAGGCCGAGCGGCACCGCCCTCGCGACGATCTCGCGGGCAAAGCCATGCCAGGTGGTCGGCGGCTGGCCGGCGAAGTGATAGGTGCCCCAGGGAAACGCCGCGCTGCGATGGCGGATCTCGACGATCAGCTGATGGAGGGCGGCGGCGATCGCCTCGGCGGGGGTCGGACAGCCGTGCTGGTCGTCGACGATGGTCAGCACCGGCCGCTCCGCCGCCAGCCGGAGGATGGTTTTCGGAAAGTTATGCCCGTGGACGCCGAAGACCCAGCTCGTGCGCAGGATAGCATGACGGTCCAGCCGGTCGCGCACGGCGCCCTCGCCGGCTTCCTTGCTCGCCGCGTAGACGCCGCGTGGGCCGGTCGGGTCCGTTTCCGCGTAAGCGCCCGCCTTGGTGCCGTCGAACACGTAGTCGGTGGAGAGATGGATCAATGGCACGCCGGCGGCGCGGCACGCCTCGGCGAGGTCGCCGGGGCCATCCCGGTTGGCGGCGAAGGCAGCGTCGTGCTCGCTTTCCGCGCGGTCGACGGCGGTGTAGGCGGCGGCGTTGACGACAGCCTCCGGCTTGACCTCATTGAGAACCTCGGCGCAATCCACGGCCCGCGTTAGGTCGAGGACATCGCGGCCGGGCGCGGCGATCGAGATGCCAGCGGCGTCGGCCTGGGCTTGAAATGCACGGCCGACCTGCCCGGTACCGCCGACAAGAAGAAGGGTCATGGCTGGGCGTCGTAGGCGGGCAGGACGCCGGGATCGATGGCCGCCAGGCCGGCATAGGCGGCGTCCTTTTCCGAGAGGATCGGATCGCTCACCGGCCAGTCGATGCCGATGCCAGGATCGGACCACAGGACGCCGTATTCGTCGCCCGGCCGATAGAAATCGCTGCACTTGTAGAGCACGTCGGCGGTTTCGCTGAGCGCGCAGAAGCCATGCGCGAAGCCTTCTGGGATGAAAAGCTGATGGTGGTTGTCGGCGGTCAGGTGGGCGCCGACCCAATGCCCGAAGGTGGGCGAGCCGCGCCGGATGTCGACGGCGACGTCGTAGATGGCGCCGGAGATGGCGCAAACCAGCTTCGCCTGCGGCGCGGCGAGCTGATAATGCAGCCCCCGCAAAACGCCCTGGGCCGACCGCGAATGGTTGTCCTGGACGAAGGGCACGGTGATTCCGGCGTCGGCGTAGCGCTGGCGATGGAAGGTCTCGACGAAGCAGCCGCGATGATCGGTGAACACACGCGGTTCGACCCGGAGCACCCCGGGAATGGCGGTTGGCTCGACCTTCACGAAAAGTCTCTGATTATCGATAACATTCGCGGCACTCAAATCTGGTCTTCGGCGAGCGCCAACAGATAGTTGCCATACGAGGTTTTCGCCAGCGCCGAAGCCTGTTCATGGAGTTGTTGGCTGTCGATATAGCCGAGACGATAGGCGATTTCTTCCGGGCAGGCGATCAGCAGGTTCTGGCGATCCTCCACCGACTGCACGAAGGTCGCCGCCTGCAGCAACGCATGATGCGTGCCGGTGTCCAGCCAGGCGATACCGCGCCCGAGCTGCTCGACGGCGAGGTCGCCGCGTTCGAGATAGCGGTTGTTGACGTCGGTGATCTCCAATTCGCCGCGCGCCGATGGCTTCAGGTCTTTGGCGATGCCGACGACATCGGCGTCGTAGAAGTAGATGCCGGCGACGGCGAAGTTGGAGCGCGGCCGGGCCGGCTTCTCCTCGATCGCCGTCGGCCGTCCGTCGGCGTCGAAGGCGATCACGCCGTAGCGCTCCGGGTCGCGGACGGGGTAGGCGAAGACGACCGCGCCCTGCTCGAGGGCGGCGGCGCGGCGCAGTGTTTCCGGCAGCCCGTGGCCGAAGAACAGATTGTCGCCGAGGATCAGGCACACCGGGGACGTGCCGATGAAGTCCTCGCCGATGAGGAACGCCTGCGCCAGGCCCCCGGGGCGTGGCTGAGCGGCGTAGGTGAGGCTGAGCCCCCATTGGGCGCCGTCGCCGAGCAGCCTCTGGAACTGCGACTGGTCGTCGGGCGTGGTGATGATGAGGATGTCGCGGAT
Organism: uncultured Rhodospirillaceae bacterium; assembly: GCA_964460955.1. Classification (GTDB taxonomy): domain Bacteria; phylum Pseudomonadota; class Alphaproteobacteria; order Rhodospirillales; family Defluviicoccaceae; genus Defluviicoccus. The sequence continues at coordinate 95,610 of CAYWRP010000002.1, forward strand.
GCCGGCCAGCATCAGGGTGGTCAAGGGATAGTAGATCAGCGGCTTGTTGTAAACTGGCATCAGCTGTTTGCTCACCGCCTTGGTGATCGGGTGCAACCGCGTGCCGGCGCCGCCGGCGAGAATGATCCCCTTCATGAGCGCACATATCTCCCCTGGATGCTCACAGAACAGCGCGGGACCGCGTGCCTCGCCACCGAGGCGGAAACTGGCCTAGGGAACTTTCCAACGCAAGAGCTTAGGAAGGTTGGGGGCGGCGGAACGGCTGGACGATCAGCCGCCACAGGCTTGTCTCCTCGGGCGCGCGGAAGACGTCGGTGCCGATGCGCATGCCGAGATGGCCGTCGCGTGGCTCGACCCGGTAGGTGCCGAACAGACGATCCCAAATCGACAGGTTGAAGCCGAAGTTACTGTCGGTTTCGTCGCGGTACACGGAATGATGGACGCGGTGCATGTCCGGCGTCACGAGGACGCGGCGGAGCCGGGTGTCGAGTCGAGGCGGCAGACTGACGTTGCCGTGGTTGAACAGCGCCATCGCGTTGAGAATGACCTCGAACAGGATGACCGCCGCCGCCGGCGCGCCGAGGGCAACGACCAGCACCATCTTGAAAACCATCGAGAGCCCGATTTCGATGGGGTGAAAGCGAAGGGCCGTCGTGGCGTCGAAGTCGACATCGGTGTGGTGGACACGATGCAGCCGCCACAGGACGGGTACCTTGTGGAACACCACATGCTGCAGGTAGATGGCGGCGTCGAGAACGACAACGCTCACAACGATTGCCAGCCAGACCGGGGCGTCGACAGCGCTGAACAGGCCCCACCCGTTCTCGGCGGCGATGAGGGCCGCGCCAACCGCCGCGACGGGGAACAGTAGCCGGACGACAAGAGCATCGACGGCGACCAGGCCGAGGTTAGCCAGCCAGCGCCGCGCCCAGGGGCGGCTCGCCGGCCGCAACGGCCGGGCGAATTGCCAAGTGAGCATGGCGGCCAAGACGGCGGCGAAGACGCCGAGCCGGGACCCCGCTTCATTGTCGATGAATAATGCGTCCATGATCCGCCGTCCGTCCTCGCTGCACTAGATGTCGCCTCTGACGCGAAAATATCAAGCGCCTACAAACTTCTTGTTTGGCGAACTTTACAAACCACTGTTCGCCGGATAAGATTTTTGCAATTGCGAAAAAAGGGTTGAGTGATGGACGCGAGCTTACATCTGGATTGTCCGATTTTGGTCTATCGAGGCCGCATCGAACGCGGCGAGTTGACACCCGATCCAGCCCAGGAGTGGGCGGCGGAGCGTTTGAACAGCCTTCACCATGCCCTTCTCGACTATAGTCCGGAGACCGGCCGCGGCGGCTGGAAAGCCCGCTTCGGCTTGGCGCGTCGCAAGGTCGAGCCGCCGCAGGGCCTCTACCTGTTTGGCGGCGTCGGGCGCGGCAAATCCATGCTCATGGACCTGTTCTTCCGCTCGGCGCCGGTCCGCCGCAAGCGGCGGGTTCATTTCCACGCCTTCATGCAGGAAGTGCACGCGACGCTGAACGAGATCCGCCGCCGCGAGGCGGACGAGTCGCTGACCGCGCGCACCCGCGCCACGCCACGCGACACCGACGACCTGATCGGCGCCGTGGCTCAGCGGATCGCCGATCAGGCGTTGCTGTTGTGTTTCGACGAACTGCAGGTCCTCGACATCGCCGACGCGATGATCCTCGGCCGCCTGTTCGAGGCATTGTTCGCCCGCGGCGTCATCGTCGTCGCGACCTCCAACCGGCCGCCGCGCGATCTTTACAAGGACGGTCTGCAGCGGGCTCTGTTCCTGCCGTTCATCGATCTGATCAACGCCAAGATGGATGTCCTGGAGCTCGATGGCGGCATCGATTACCGGCTGCAGAACCTGCGCGCGATGGATATCTATCTGACCCCGCAAACCTGCGACACCCATTCCCGGATGCGCGACCTTTTCGTCAAGCTGACCGAGGGCGCGGCGGCGGGGCCGGAATTTCTACCCGTCAACGGCCGCGCGGTGGAAATTCCCATGGCGTCGGGTGCCGTTGCGTATGCCTCGTTCAAGGACCTGTGCGGCCGCCCGTTGGGACCCGCCGACTACCTCGCCATAGCCAACCGTTACGACGTGCTGATCCTCGATGGAGTCCCCCAGATGGGGGCGGCGCAGCGTAACGAGGCGAAGCGCTTTGTCACCCTCGTCGATGCCCTCTACGAGCATCGGGTCAAGCTGGTCTGCTCGGCCGACGCGCCGGCGGACGAACTCTATCGGGCCGGCGACGGCGCTTTCGAATTCGCCCGCACCGCGTCCCGCTTGCACGAAATGGCGACGTACGAATATCTCGGCCAGGCCCACCTGATCTAGCGCCGCGCCGGTTCACCGCCCGTAGTACCATGCCGGGCCCGCGGCGCCGGCTGGCGACGCATTATCCGAAAAGAAACGCTAGGGTTTGCGGGCGGCGGCGCGTATAACAGGCGCGAATTTTCCGTCACAATTGGAGCCCCCCGCATGGACGACGCCATCGAGCGGCTGCGTAACATCGCCATCGTTGCGCACGTCGACCACGGCAAGACGACACTGGTCGACGAGCTTTTGCGCCAGTCCGGAACGCTGGAAACACGCGGCGAGAAGGTCGAGCGGGTGATGGACTCCAACGCGCTGGAGCGCGAGCGCGGTATCACCATCCTGTCGAAGAACACGGCGATCCGCTGGGGCGAGTGGCGCATCAACATCGTCGACACACCCGGCCACGCCGATTTCGGCGGCGAGGTCGAACGCGTGCTCTCCATGGTCGACAGCGTGCTGTTGCTGGTCGATGCCGTCGAGGGGCCGATGCCGCAGACGACCTTCGTCACTCGCAAGGCGTTGCAGCAAGGCCTAAAGCCCATCGTCGTCGTCAACAAGATCGACCGCGCGGCGGCGCGCGCGCATTGGGTCGTCGACCAGACATTCGATCTGTTCGACCGCTTGGGCGCCAGCGAAGAGCAGCTGGATTTCCCGGTCGTCTACGCCTCCGCCCTGCAAGGCTACGCGTCGACGGAGGAGACCGCACGTGCCGGCGACATGACGCCGCTGTTCCAGGTCATCGTCGACCACGTCCCGGCACCGGCGGTCGACCTCGCCGGACCGTTTCAGATGCAGGTCAGCTCCCTCGACTATTCGTCCTACGTCGGCGTGATCGGCGTCGGCCGCATCAAGCGGGGACGGATCAGTCGAAATAGCGCCGTCGCCATTGCCGCCGCCGACGGCGCTTCGGTCCGCTCCGGGCGAATCTTGCAGATCCTCGGCTTTCACGGTCTGGAGCGCATCGAGCGCGAGGCGGCGCGTGCCGGCGACATCATCGCCTTCACCGGCATCGACGGCCTGAAGATCTCCGAGACGGTGTGCAATCCCGACGCCGTTGAGCCGCTGCCGGCGCTCAGCGTCGACGAGCCGACGATTTCGATGACGTTCCAGGTCAACGATTCACCGTTCTGCGGACGCGAAGGCAAGTACGTGACCACCCGCAACCTGCGGGACCGGCTGGAGCGCGAATTGATCCACAACGTGGCGCTGCGCGTCGAGCCCGCCGAGCATCCGGACAAGTTCAAGGTATCGGGTCGCGGCGAGCTGCATCTCGCCATCCTCGTCGAAACCATGCGCCGCGAAGGCTACGAACTCGCCATCTCGCGCCCCGAGGTGATCACCAAGACCATCGACGGGGCGCCCTGCGAGCCGTGGGAAACGCTCAGCATCGACGTCGAGGAGGCGCATCAGGGCGCGGTGATGGAACGGCTCGGTGAGCGGCGCGCCGAAATGCGCGACATGGTGCCGGACGGCCAAGGGCGGGTGCGGCTGGAATATTTGGCGCCGAGTCGCGGCCTGATCGGCTTTCGCTCCGACTTTCTGACCCTCACCTCGGGCACCGGTTTGATGTACCACGCGTTCGAGAAGTACGCGCCGATGGCCAAGGGCGAACTTGGCCGGCGGCAGAACGGCGCGTTAGTCTCCATGGCCACCGGCAAGGCCTTGGCATACGCGCTGTTCAGCCTGCAGGAACGGGGTCGGCTGTTCGTCGGCCATGGCGTCGACGTCTACGAGGGGATGGTCATCGGCATCCATACCCGCGGCACCGATCTCGTGGTCAATCCACTGAAAGCCAAGCAATTGACCAACATTCGGGCCGCCGGCTCCGACGAAAACATCATCCTGGTGCCGCCAATCGACACCACACTGGAGTTCGCCCTGGAATTCATCAACGACGACGAGTTGGTCGAGGTAACGCCGCAGTCGATCCGCATTCGCAAGAAATTCCTCAAGGAACACGAACGGAAGAAGTCAGCCCGCGCGGCCTGAATCGCTCTCCTCGGAGGCGAGCGCCTCTTGGTCGCGCAGGAAGTCGCCGAACGCTTGGTCGGCGCTCAACGTGTGCGCGGCGATCCATTGTTCGAGGAACCGGCAGGTCGCTTCGGAGACCGGCCGCGCCTTGCCGGCGGCGTCTTCGCGCAGCCTGTCCAGCGTTTCGATGAACTCGCGGAAGGTGCGGTGTTGGTCCTGGTGTTCCTCCAGCCGCGGGTAGCCGTATCGCCGCATGATCTCTTCCTCGCGCGCGAAATGCCCCTCGGCGAAAGCGCATAGCTTGGCGAGGATCGCCTTCGGCGCCTGATCCACTCCCTTCACCGCGTAGAGTTCCTGCAGGAGGTGAATTATGTGTTTGTGGTCGGCATCCAGCAGCGGGATGCCGACACTGAAGTCTTCCGACCATGAGATCACGATTTTCGCTCCAAAACCGGTAAAAGCGCCGCGCCGGGGGCGGCGATCACCGCCCGCCGACCGCCATTTCGGCCAGGTACTCGGCGCGGTTGAGGTCGCCTGGCGTATTGACGTTGAAGAACGGATCGAACGGCACCGCCTCGAACTCGACGACGCTCACCTTGTAACGCGCCGTCCAGCGGTCGATCTTGCGCACATCCTGTTCCGTCAGCGCGCGGCGCAACTCGTCGGCCAGCGCCACCGGCCACAGGCCGAAGACGGGGTGCGTCCGGCCGTTGGAGGCGGCGCACGCCATGTCGGCGTCCTCCGCCCGCACGGACTCCAGCAAGCGGACCACGAGGTCGGTCGGGAAGAACGGCGTATCGGACGCGAAGCTGGAGACCCAGTGGCATTCGTCGGTGCAGACGCGTGTCCACTCCAAGGCGGTGAGGATGCCGGCGAGCGGGCCGGCATAGCCGTGGACGACATCGGCGACGATTGGCAGACCGAAATCGGCGAACCGTGCCGCCGGGCCGTTGGCGTTGAGCAAGAGCGGGTTCGCTTGATGGGCGGCGCGTTCGATCACGTGCTGCAGCAGCGGCCGCCCGGCGATCGCCTTGAGGCATTTGTCGCCGCCGCCCATGCGCTGCGCCATGCCGCCGGCGAGGACGACGCCCGTCACGGAGGAAGACGGCTCAGGGTTCATGGCCCGTCTCCCGTCGGCGATCGATAGGCGCGGTTGGCCACTCCGCGCGCCGCGGCCGCAGCCAAGGCAGGCGTGTTCCGGAGGCGAAGCGCCGGGCGAACTGGCGATGAGTTGGGTTTCATACGCCTAACCGCCGGTGGCGCTCATGTGCCGGGCGACGGCCGGCTGGCGACGTGTTCGGTCGATGACGAAATCATGCCCTTTCGGTTTCCGCCCAATCGCCTCGTCGATGGCCGCCAACAGCGGGATGTCGGAGCGGCTGGCGCGCAGCGGCGTGCGCAGGTCGGCCGCGTCGTCCTGGCCAAGGCACAGGTAAAGGGTGCCGGTGCAGGTGACCCGAACCCGGTTACAGCTTTCGCAGAAGTTGTGGCTGAGCGGCGTGATAAAGCCGAGCCGTTGGCCCGTCTCGATCACTTCGACGTAGCGTGCCGGCCCGCCCGTGCGATGCGTCGAATCGACCAGCGTCCACTCTCGTGCCAACCGCTGCCGCGCTTCGGTCACCGAAAGGTACTGGTCGGTGCGGTCCTCGCCGATCTCACCGAGCGGCATGGTCTCGATCAGGCAGAGGTCGAAACCCTCGCGGCCGCACCAGGCGACCATCTCGGAAAGCGCGTGCGCGTTGACGCCCCGCAAAGCCACCGTGTTGATCTTCACCCGCAGGCCCGCCGCCTTCGCCGCCGCCAGCCCTTCCAGCACCTGGTCCAGCCGGCCGCGGCGGGTGACGCGGGCGAAGGTTTCGGCGTCCAGGGTGTCGACCGAGACGTTGATCCGCTTAACGCCGCAGTCGGCCAGTCGCCGCGCGTATTTTGCCAACTGACTGCCGTTGGTGGTCAGCGTCAATTCGTCGAGCCCGCCGCTGGTCAGGTGTCGGCCCAGCCGTTCGACCAGGTACATGATGTTGCGCCGGACCAGCGGTTCGCCGCCGGTGAGGCGGAGCGTGCGAACCCCGCGGCGGATGAAGGCGCTGCACAGCCGGTCCAGCTCCTCCAGGGTCAGCACGTCCGATTTCGGCAGGAACGTCATGTCCTCGGCCATGCAGTAGGCACACCGGAAATCGCAGCGGTCGGTGACGGACACGCGCAAATAGGTGATGTGCCGGCCGAACGGGTCGATCATGAATGCGGTTTTCGCCTCCCCGAAACGCGGCGCCTTTGTCCCACCGCACGTTCTCATGTGGTATTGTTGACAACGTTACTCCATCATCGGCGGTCATACAATCGACGGGTTGCCGTGCAGTGCATTCGCCGCTCGCCGAACCGGACTTTGAAGATGACCCAGCGGAAAGACGACAACGCCGCGTCGGCCGTCCGCCCAAGGACCCTGGCCGAGGCGCTAGCCGAACTGCCGCGCCGGCTGTCGTGCGCCGTCGGAACCGAATCCGTCGGACTGGCGGAGGCGAACGGTCGCTTTCTCGCCGAGGATCTGATCGCCGCCGCCGACGTGCCGCCGCATGACAATGCCGCCGTCGACGGCTACGCGGTGCGCTTTGCCGATCTGTCGGAAGACGGCGAGACCCGCCTGCGCCTGCCCATCGCCGGCCGGGCGGCGGCGGGTCATCCCTTCAGCGAGCCGTCGCCGACGCGCGCGGCGGTGCGAATCTTCACCGGCGCGCCGATGCCGACGGGATGCGATACCGTCTTCATGCAGGAGGACTGCGGCGTCGAGGGCGGCGACGTCATCCTGCCCCCAGGGCTCAAGTCGGGCGCCAACCGTCGGCGGGCCGGCGAGGACATCGCCGCCGGCTCGGTCGCGGTGGCGAAAGGGCGCCTTCTGCGGCCGCCGGAGATCGCCGCCGCCGCCGCCATCGGCCGCGCTCGCCTCGCCGTCTATCGGCGGTTGCGGGTGGCGGTGTTCTCCACCGGCGACGAGATTGGCGAGCCCGGCACGCCATTGGCCCCGGGCGGCATCTATGACGCCAATCGTCACGCCCTGCTCGCCCTGCTAGGTGATCTCGGCGCGCGGACGACGGATCTCGGCATCGTTGGCGACGATCCGACCGCCATCGGCGCCGCGCTGGAGGCGGCCGTCGCGGGTCACGACCTCGTCGTCAGCTCGGCTGGCATGTCGGTCGGCGAGGAGGACCACGTCAAACGGGTGGTCGGCGCGATGGGATCGCTGCACCTATGGCGGCTGGCGATCAAGCCTGGGCGGCCGCTCGGCTTCGGTCGGGTGGCGGGGGTGCCGTTCGTCGGCCTGCCCGGCAACCCGGTGGCGATGATGGTCACCTTCCTGCGCATTGTTCGGCCGATGGTGCTGATCCTCGGCGGCGCCAGCCAATGGCAGCCAACGCTGTTTCCCGTTACCGCCGATTTCCGCATGACGAAGAAGGCCGGCCGCCGCGAATGGGTCCGTGCCGGCCTCGCCACCGGCGGCGCCAGCCGCCTCGTTGCCCGCCGGGTGGGCGGCGAGGGATCGGCGATGATTTCGTCGATGGTCGCCGCCGACGGCCTGGTCGAACTGCCAGAGGACCTCACCCGGGTCGCTCCCGGCGACAGCGTCGATTTCCTTCCCTTCCCAGAAATGAGCCGCTGAGGCGGCGCGACGGGTTGGCTTTCCCGGCTGGGCCGGGGAGGGCTATGCTGACCGTCGGGGTGGATCGCCGACGGAGAAAGCATGACCCTCGACCAATCGATGCTGTTCGCCATCCTCGCGGTGACCGTCTTCCTGTTCGCCTGGGGAAAATGGCGGCACGACGTGGTCGCCATCGCCGCCCTGCTCGCCGCCGTGGTGACGGGCTTGGTGCCGGCCGACGAGGCCTTCGCCGGCTTCGGGCATCCGGCGGTGATCACGGTGGCGGGCGTGCTGGTGCTTTCCAGCGGCTTGCAGGCCTCCGGCGCCGTCGACGCTCTGGCGCGGTGGATCCTGCCCGAACGGGCGGGAACGACGGCAATGGTCGCCGATTTCACAGCGCTGGCCGCCGTGTTGTCGGGCTTCATGAACAACGTCGGCGCGCTGGCGTTGCTGATGCCGATCGCGCTCAAGGCGGCGAAGACCCTGGAAATGCCGCCCGGCCGGCTTTTGATGCCGCTGGCGTTCGGCTCGATGCTGGGCGGCATGACGACGCTGATCGGCACGCCGCCCAATCTCATCGTTGCCAGTTATCGCGGCGAGGCGATGGGCGCGCCGTTCGCGATGTTCGACTATACGCCGGTCGGGCTGGCGGTCGCCGTCATCGGCGTCGCCTTCATCAGCCTGATCGGCTGGCGGTTGGTGCCGGTCCGCGAACCGGCCGGCGTCGAGGGCTTCGACTCCGGTGCCTATTTTACCGAGGCGCGGGTGCCCGACGGGGCGAAAGCGGTCGGCATGACGCTGCGGGAGATCGAGCAGGCGGTCAAGGAGGCGGAGATCCGGGTGCTTGGCGTGGTCCGCCAGGACGTCCGCCTGCGCGTTCCGTCACCGGCCCTGAAAGCCGCCGCCGGCGATATCGTGATCCTCGAAGCGGAGCCCGAGGATCTTGGTAACACCCTGGCGGCGCTGGGCATCCGGCTCGACCAGGCGCAAGCGGCCAAGGAGGAGGACGCGGAGAAGGAAGACGCGGACGACGCTGAGAAGGCCTCAACCGACCCGGTGAAGCCGCCGCGCGAGAAGACTTCGGCGGCCACCGCCGACGATGTGCAATTGGCGGAGCTGGTGGTGACGCCAGGCTCTCCCATCGTCGGCCGGTCGGCCAAGGGCCTCAACCTGCGGGCCCGGTTTCGCATCAGCCTTTTGGGCATCTCGCGCGGCGACCGGCGGCGCCGGGTCGGCCGGCTCAGCGCGACCTGGATCCGTGCCGGCGACGTGCTGCTGGTGCAGGGCCCGGGGGAAGCGATCGCCGAATTCGCCGCCGACAACGGCTGCCTGCCGCTTGCCGAACGCGCGCTCCGCTTGCCCGACATGCGGCGGATGTGGCTGGCGGCGGGGATTCTGTTGGCGGCGGTGGCGGCGGCGGCGACCGGGTTACTGTCGGCGCCGTTGGCGTTCACCGGCGGGGTGTTCGCCGCGCTGGTCGCACGCGCGGTGCCGGCGGGTTCCGTCTACAAGGGGGTCGACTGGCCGGTGATTGTCCTGCTCGCCTGCCTCCTGCCGGTGGCGGGGGCGATGCTGGAAACCGGCGCCGCCGATGTCCTCGCCAACTTCCTCGTCGGTTCCGTCGCCCAGGGGCTGCCCCTGGTCGCCCTGGCGCTGATGCTCATCGTCACCATGACCCTGTCGGATATCATGAACAACGCGGCGACGGTGGCGGTGATGGCGCCGATCGCCCTCGGCGTCGCGACCTCGCTCGGGGCCCACGCGGACGCCTTCCTGATGGCGGTGGCGATCGGCGGTCCTGCGCCTTCCTCACCCCCATCGGCCACCAGAACAATACCCTGATCCTCGGGCCGGGCGGCTTTCGCTTCGGCGACTACTGGCGGCTTGGCCTGTTGGCCGAGGCCTTGGTTGTCGCCGTCGGCGTGCCGATGCTGGTTTTCGTCTGGGGAATGTAATACCGAACCGCGAGTGAGCCCCGCTCGTCGCGCCTCGGTCTTATTTAAGCCGGTGCTCCGGTTCCGACGGAGAATCCGCTCTTCTCGCCGGCGATGAAAATCCGGCCGAGGGTGCCGACGGCGTGGTAGAACGGCGCCGTGTCGGTGGCTTGCAGATCGGCGAAGAACATTTCCGCCCAGGGGGCGATGTGGGCGTCGAAAAACCGCCGCTGCTCGCCGATCGGCGCCGAATCGTCCATCGGGCCGAGGATCAGGTTGGCCATGATTTCGAGCACCGACGCGATGTGGTCCTCCGGTTCGGAAACGCCGTCGTTGCGCGCGAAGCCCAAGCGGGTCATCTCGGCGCGCAGTTCGTGGAGCGGCCTTTCGTAAAGAAAACCGGTCAGATAATAGGAGGCATAGGGACGAAGCGCGCCGTCGGTTGGGCCCTGGAACAAGGCCTCGAATTCGTCGGCGATGTCTGCCGCGTTACCGGTCTCGGCGTGGGTGCCGAGTGCCGACAGGGCGGCGCCGATCGGTGACGATCCGCCGGCGAGATGCGAAAGATCGCGAAGGTCGGCGGCCGAGGGGGGTCTTGAGAGCAAGCGGGCGAGCAGGCTGTAGATCTGGGCGCGCGCCAGTTCGGCCGGCGCGATCGCCTGCCCAGGGCCAATATCCCATGGGACCATGCGCGGTGCGCTCCTTTTCGTTTCCTTTGGATCGTCCGCGTTGTCGGCCCACGGTTTGGAGGGCAAGGGCGGCGATCATTTCTCGTTAACCTCAACGTGTAACACGCAACGCGTGTAGGATGTCAACTTTTATTACGCTCACGCGGCTTGACACATTGCCCTTTTTTGGGGTGTTTTGGCCTCCGGCGCGGCTGTTTCGCTGGACCTACCGGTTTTCCGCCGGTTCACGCATGGCTATCGGTTCGCGCGCGCATCGCCGATCGCGGGGTGCCTTGCCGAATGGGCGGGGCGGGTGACGGGCGATGAAATCCTCGACCCAGTCGCGGATCGGTGGCGGCATGTCGATGCCTTCGACCATGTCCTCGCCGGACTCCAGATACGCTTGCGCCGCGTAGGGGCAGACGGTGGTGTGCAGCGGCTCGAGTTCGCCCGCGGCGCCGACATGCCGCAAGACGACGAAAACCTGCGGCCGGGCGCTGGCCAGATTCTGTCGGTACCGGTCGGTTTCCCGCGGCGACAGGCTGAGCGGCACGACGCCCGCCGCGTAGCGGGTCCAGGCGTCGCCGCGCCCGACCACCCGCCACGGCTCCTCCTCCGCCGCGTTGGGCATCAGTCCGGCCAGCCGCCAAACGTGATCGCGCCAGGGCCGCGCCGAGACCCGGCGTTCCAGCACGATGCCGATTGGCATGGTCTCGACCGCCGCGCGTCGCCATCGCGGGTGCGCTTCGGTCGCTTGGCAGAGGGGCATCGCGAAGCGGCGGACGGCCCCTTCGCGCTCAGCCATCACCCCCAGCGGCCGCGCCTGTTGGTAGCATCAGAGGTCCTCCCGGTTGCCTGTTCGGTTCATTGCCGCCTCTTTTTGAGGCATTATGCGACCAATATGCAACAAACAGCCGGGAAAAACCAGAGAGAAACGGGGGGGCTAATCGATTTCGCCAACGCCGCTTACGGCTCTATTTCCACCAACTCGGCGCGGATCATCGGGCTCGCCTCGCCGAGCGCGATCTCGCGGAGCACCGCCACGAAGGTGATCGGCGTGCCGGCGTTCAGTTCCCGCGCCTGATCCGGCGAGATGCCAAGCGTGATATCCGGGTCCGCGTCGCCGCCCGAGGCGCCGTCGAGATCGACGTAGAGATGCGCTTCCTCGACATAGTCGTCGCCGCGCCGGACGACGGCCTCGGTGATCGTCCCCGACCAGCGAACCTTGGTTCCCTTGTAGGGCTCGAAGGCGTTCCTGTCGCCGCTTTGCACGGCCTCCTTGGTGGCCTCGTGACCGAGGTCGGATACCTCCTGTTCCTCGCAGGCGGCGAGTGTCGCCGCGAAGAGCGCCACCGCCAGCAGCGATGCGAACCGATAACGCAGCATCTTCCTGTTCTCCTTGTAAAAGGCCCTGCCACGGCGCCAAGCACGCCGAAACCGATCCTCTATACGCCACCGCCCGGAAAAGCGCGACATCTGCCTATGACTGATCGCCGCCGGCGCTCTCCCGCGCCAGCAGCCGCGCCTTGCGGGTCTCGCCCCAGGCATAGCCGCCAAGCTCGCCGTTGCCGCGCAGGCAGCGGTGACAGGGGGTGAGCACCGCCACCGGATTGGCGGCACAGGCATTGCCGACGGCGCGCGCGGCGCCGGGGCGGCCGATCGCCACGGCGATCTCCGCGTAGCCGCGCGTCTCGCCGGCGGGAATGGTCCGCAGCGCCGCCCATACCTTCCGCTGGAACAGGGTGCCCTGGATATCCAGCGGCGGTTCGGTCGAGTCGGCGGGACGGTCGATGCGCGCCAGCACGCGCCCGACGAGGTCGGCGAACCCGGCCTCGCCCTCGACGATGCGGGCCTTCGGAAATGTTCGCCGCAGCCCGGTTATCAAGTCGGCCGCATCGTCGCCGAAGCGGACGGCGCGGACGCCGCGCGCGGTGGCGGCGACAAGGACCGGCCCCAGCCAACTCTCGACAACCGCCGCGTGGATCGTCTCCCCCGCGTCGCCGCCGGCGCGTGTGTTGGGCGCCATGCCGAGCCGCCCGCCGCCGCCGGCGTAGAAACGGATCGCCGTCGGCTCTGAATGGGCCGCATGCGTCATCGAAGCCCTCCTTATCGGTATCATTTCGGTATCATTCCACTTCGCTTCGGTTGCCGTGTCCCTGGCGTGTCCGGAGCCGAAGCCGCACAATGGTCCGCATTATGGCACCGACAGGCATGATCCGCGTGCCGTTTCTTGCCGTCAAATCGCCGGGACCGGCGGCCGGGCACGGCACCAGCGGAGGGAGAGTGAGGCATGGGTTGATGGCGCCCGCCGACAACGGGGGTGATGGTAGGTGGGGGGTGAGGCGATGACCGACGCCGTTCCCGTCCTGCTCGGCGTCGCCGCCATCTGGGTGGTCGCCGTGGCGTCGCCGGGGCCGGCGTTTCTGGTCGTCGTCGACACCGCGCTGCGCCAGGGCCGTCGCGCCGCGCTGCGCGCCGTGGCTGGATTGAGCTGCGGTGTGGATCGGCGTGCAAAAAAGGTTCTGACTC
>CAYWRP010000003.1:0-6108 GCA_964460955.1 uncultured Rhodospirillaceae bacterium
GCATCGTCAGCGCGCTGGGACGCAGCGGCGTGCGGTTCGAGGGCTACGAGGACTTCATCCAGACCGACGCCTCGATCAACCCCGGCAACTCCGGCGGCGCGCTGGTCAACCTCAAGGGTGAACTGATCGGCATCAACACCGCCATCGTCGCGCCCTCGGGGGGCAACGTCGGCATCGGCTTCGCGGTGCCCAGCAACATGGCGCGCGCGGTGATGGAGCAGCTGATCCGCTTCGGCGAGGTGCGGCGCGGGCGGATCGGCGTCTCGGTGCAGGACGTCACCCCGGATATCGCCGAGGCGCTGGGGCTAGAGCGGGCGACGGGCGCGCTGATCACCGGTGTCGCCCGCGCCTCGCCCGCCGCGCGCGCCGGGCTCCGGCCGCGCGACGTGGTCACCGCCGTCAACGACGAGCGGGTCGACGGCGCGGCGGACCTCCGCAACAAGGTCGGCCTGGTGCCGGTCGGCGGCGAGGCGCGCCTGCGCCTGCTGCGCGACGGCCGTGCACGGACGCTGACAGTGCGCGTGGCGGGATAATTTCCCGGCCGCGCACGGGTGGAAGCGACCACGGCGCCTTGGAACGGGTGCAAGACAGGTAATCTCGCCGATCCTTGCCTGACGAGCTTCATCGCCAGGGGGATCACGGCATAACGCCGATATCATGGCTGGCACGACTGACTCGACCGTCCGTCGCCGCGGCGTGGATGCCTTGAGCCGGCGCGCCGGTGGAGCCATATCCCAACTGTGTTCGCCGGGATCGGGAATAAACGGCGCGCGGGTTCAACGTCGGGACGTCATTCCCATCCGACCGGCGCGCGCCGTGATCAGTCAACCCATTGCTTCAGGGAAGGATGGAGAAGAATGTTTCGCAAATCACCCATCGAAGGGCCGGAGGGCCCGCGCCAGACCGTCTCCGAGCGCGAGGCGCTGAACCGCAACGCGCTGTGGACGGTGGGGCTGACCGGCGGCTTGGCGCTGCTGCTGGCCTCAACGTTGCCGGGGCCGCTGATGCCGGCGGCGCTCAACTCACTGCTGTTCTACGCGGCGCTCGGCGCGCTCATCCTCGCCGTCATCCGCGGCGATCGATGGAACGCGCCGCACATAACCGCCTGGGACCAGGCCTTGATGCTGCTGTTCGGCAGCCTGGCGGCCGGCCTGTTCGTCGACCCGGAACAGGTGGCGGCGCTGGTCGAGGAGGTGGCCCCGGCGTCGGGGAGTGCCCAGTGATGCCGCATGCTCCGCTCTCTCCCCTGACCGGGGTGGCGGCGCATCTGACGGTTCGCGAATGGTTGCCGCTGGCGGCGATGGCCGCAGTGTTTGGCGGCGTCGCCTACCTGGTCGCCGGCCTGTTCGGCTTGGCGATCGCCGCCGGGGCCTTGCTGGCGGCGATCGTCGCCGCGCCACGGGTTCCGGCGGACTGGATCATGCGGCTGAACCGGGCCGTGCCGCTGACGCCGCACAATGCCCCACTGCTATATGACATCGCCGGGCGGATCGCCAGGCGCGCCGGCCTCGGGCGCACGCCCCGCCTCTACCGGCTGCCGACCAGGGCGCCCAACGCGTTCGCCGCCGGCAATGCCGAAAACCCGGCGATCGCCCTCTCGGACGGGCTGCTGGGCGCGCTAAGCCGCCGCGAGTTGGCCGGCGTCATCGCCCATGAGACGGCGCACCTCGCCGCCGACGACACCCGCCTGCTGCGCATCGGCCAGACCATGGCGCAATGGACGCGGCTGACGGCGATGCTGGGCCTGTTGATGCTGATCGTCGCCACCGTCGCCGCGCCGACGCAGATGATGGCGCCGCTGTGGGTGATCGTCGCCCTCGGCGCGGCGCCGGGAGCGATGGTGCTGCTGATCCTCGCCATCTCGCGGGCCCGCGAATTCGCGGCGGACGCGCGGGCGGCCGAACTCACCGGCGATCCCGGCGGCCTGGCGCTGGCGCTGACCAGGATCGACCGCTTCCAACGCGGCATGGTCGCCCGCCTGCTGGGCCCCTACGCGCCGATGCGGACGGTGACTTGGCTCAACTCCCACCCGCCGACGGCGGAACGCGTGCGCCGCCTGGGCGGCCTGCCGGCCGCGACGCCGACGGGGTCGCGGCTGCCGTCGCAACGCTTCGGGAATGTGCCCGGCTCCCGCATCCCGCGCGCCGGCCGGCCGTGGCCTCGCCCGCCGCATGCCGGCGGACCCCGGTCGCGCGGCGCCCGCACGGGCGGCCCCTGGCGCCGGATCCGCGTCCAGCACCGATTATAAGCCCCTGTTTCCCCGCCGGTCGATGCGCGCGGCCACAGCCGGCGGGTCTTCCCTTGTTCCCTTCACGCGGTCGCGCCTACCACCTTTGGTGGTAAAATAGACGCGAAACAATCGGTAACAGACTTTGACTTTATTGTTTTCCGGGTCTTTGCGATCAATTGCGGTATATGACTTTAACTGTGACCCGCAATCGACGGGCGCCGCTTCCGCGATCGGTCCTTCGGCCTGGTCTCTTGGCACCGCGGCGTCCTTCGGTCGACGGCGGGATCGCTCTTGCTATTCGGAGACCAAGCCGCGTGCCGCACGGATTCGAACCCCTGCACTTTCCCGCCAGGACGCCGCGCGTATGGGTTCTAACGGGCCACAAGGCCGGCGACAACAGCCAAGTGTTGGCGCTCGCCGAGGCGCTCGGTTGGCCGTTCGAGGTCAAGCGATTCGTCTATCAGCCGTATGAGCTGGTCACCAACCTGACGCTGGGCACCACCGTTTCCGGCGTCAAGCAGGACCGCTCGAGCCCGCTGACGCCGCCGTGGCCGGATCTGGTCATCTCCGCCGGCCGCCGCAACGAGCCGGTGGCCCGCTGGATCAAGCGGGCGGCGGCGCCGCACCCGGTGCGGTTGGTGCATGTCGGGCGGCCGTGGACGTATCTTTCCCGGTTCGACCTGATCGTCACCACCCCGCAGTATCACCTGCCGGACCTGCCGAACATCCTGCAGAACGAGACGCCGCTGCATCGCGTCTCTGCACAACGGCTGCGCGATGATTCCGCCCACTGGGCGCCGCGCTTCGCGCCTCTGCCGGAGCCGCACATCGCCGTCATCCTCGGCGGCAGCAGCGGGCCCTACACCTTCGACACCAAAGCGGCGCGGCGGTTGGCGCGGCAGGCTTCTCAGCTCGCCAACGCGCGCGGCGGCTCGCTGCTGATCACCACCAGCGCCCGCACCCCCAGCGCGGCAGTCGAGACGATCGCCGAGACGGTGGACGCGCCGCATTATCTGTACCGCTGGCGGGCGGACGCCGAGGAAAATCCCTACTTCGCCATGCTCGGCCTCGCCACCGACATCATCGTCACCGGCGACAGCATGTCGATGTTGACGGAGGCCTGCGCGACGCAGAAGCCGGTGCACATCTTCGATCTCGGTGAGGGCCGCAACGCCATGCGCCCACCGTCCACCGAGCCAGCGTTCGACCTCGATCCTGAAGGCGAAGAGACCTTCAACTGGCGGCGTCCGCGGATCGAAACCTGCCACGTCAAGGCGTTTTTCTATCGCCTGATCACCCGCCTCGGCCCGAAGCGGCTCGGCCGCGACATTCGCATCATCCACCAGCGCCTGGTAAGCGCCGGCCGGGCGACGTGGCTCGGCGACCCATTTCCGCGCCATCGCCCGGTGCCGCCGCTGGAATGCCGGGAGCGGGCGGCGGCGCGTGTGTACGAGATGATGGGCGACGACTTCGCGCCGCGCCCACTGATCCTCGCCGAGCCCTCGCCGGCGCGCCTCGCGACGCGGCAAGCGGAGAACACGCCAGCCGCAGCCGAGTAATCGCGCGCTTTAGCTGAGCGCCGCGCAGGCCCGCTGGATCCGCTGGCACGCCTCCGTCAGCGCTTCGGTCGATGTCGCGTAGGAGACGCGGAAGTGCGGCGACAGGCCGAACGCGGCGCCGTGTACCGCCGCCACGCCCTGGCTTTCCAGCAGATAGGTGACGAAATCCTCGTCGTTGTCGATCGGCTTGCCGTCAGGGGTCCTCTTGCCCATGGCGCCGGCGCACGAGGGATAGACGTAGAACGCTCCCTCCGGCTTGGCGCAGGTGAGGCCGTCGGCCTGATTGAGCATCGAAACGACGAGATCGCGACGTTCCCGAAAGATGGCGTTGCGCTCCGCGAGAAAGTCCTGCGGTCCCTCAAGCGCCGCGACCGAGGCCGCCTGGCTGATTGATGACGTGTGCGTCGTCGACTGCGACTGCACCTTGTTCATCGCCTTGATCAGGTCGCCCGGACCGCCGGCATAACCGACCCGCCAGCCGGTCATCGAATAGGCCTTGGAACAGCCGTTGACCGTCAGCGTCCGCTCATAGAGGCGGGGTTCGATCTGCGCCGGGGTGACGAACTTGAAGTCGTCATAAATGATGTGCTCGTACATGTCGTCGGTCATCACCCAGACGTTCGGGTGGGCGACGAGGACGTCGGTGATCGCCCGCATGTCGGCCTCCGAATAGGCGGCGCCGGTCGGATTGGACGGGGAGTTGAGAATGAGCCACTTGGTGCGCGGCGTGATCGACGCCTCCAAGGCGTCGGCGGTGAGCTTGAAGCCGGTGGATTCAGGGCAGGCGACGATCACCGGCTCGCCGTCGACGAGCAACGTCATGTCCGGATAAGACACCCAATACGGCGCCGGGATGATCACCTCGTCACCGGGGTTTAGGGTGGCGACCAGCGCATTGTAGAGGATCTGCTTGCCGCCGCAGCCGACGGTGATCTGCTCGGGCGTATATTCCAGGCCGTTGTCGCGCTGAAACTTGGCGGCAATCGCCTTGCGAAGTGCGACGGTGCCGGCAACCGCAGTATATTTCGTCTCGCCGCGATCGATGGCATCCTTGGCGGCGGCCTTGATGTGGTCCGGTGTATCGAAATCCGGCTCTCCCGCCCCAAGTCCGATCACGTCACGTCCCGCCGCCTTCAATTCGGCGGCCTTTTGGGTGACGGCAATGGTCGGCGACGGTTTGATCCGGCTGAGGCGGTCGGCGAGAATGGACATGGTGGCACCCGGAAAGGCTGTTGACTTGACACGTTGTCGGCAGCCTAGTTCGCCCATCGACGGTCGGCAACATAGATCGTGCTTCTCCGCTGGGCTGCCGCTTTCTTGGCAAACTTTTTCGGCCCACAGGCGACCCGCGGATCAATAAGCGAGACTTGACGTCGTGGCGCCGCACCGTCTGTATTTATCGATCACGCGCACCACATCCTCAAGCGGTATCGATTAAGTCCGATTTGCGTTCTCGCGGCGGCGGCTGGCCGGTCGCCGGCGGAACCCTGTCAGAAAAAAGGAACTGGAATGAAAATCTCCTTCTCCGCGCCCGCCATTCCCGAAGAGGGGGTCCTCGTTGTCGGCGTCCTCGACGATCGAACGCTCAGCCCCAGTGCGTCGGATCTCAACGAACGGACGGGCGGGCAGCTGCGGCGCGCCATGGCAGCGAGCCGTTTCCAGGGCAAAAAGGACCAGACGTTGAGCGTCCTTGCGCCCTCTGGCAGCGAACTCGACCGCGTGGTCCTCGTCGGCCTCGGCGCGGCGGAGGAACTCGATGCCGTTCGCGCGCAGGGCGTCGGCGGCGCGATTGTCGCCCATCTCAATTCGAGCGGCGCCGAGAGCGCCACCATCCTTGTCGACGCGCCCGTCGGCTGCCCGTTGAACGCGGCGCAACTGGCGGCGCAACTGGCGTTCGGAGCACGGCTTCGCGCCTATCATTTCCGCAAATATTTCAGCAAGGAGAATGACAAGGACGACGACAAGGAAAACGGCAAGCCGCGTCTCGAGGCGCTCACGTTGGCCTGTGATGACGCCGCCGCGGCAAAGCAGGCTTTTAAACCGTTGAACAAGGTCGCCGACGCGGTCCACTGGGCACGCGACCTCGCCTCCGAACCGGCCAATGTGATCTATCCGGAAAGCCTCGCCAAGGAAGCCACGACACTCGAATCGATGGGCGTCGAGGTCGAGGTGCTGGGCGAGAAGGAGATGAAGAAGCTCGGCATGGGCGCGCTCCTCGGCGTCGGCCAGGGCAGCGAGCGGGAATCGCAGCTCGTGGTCATGCGCTGGCGGGGCACCGACGCCGATGACGACTCCGGCAAGGAGAAGGAGAAGGAGAAG
>CAYWRP010000003.1:6208-15249 GCA_964460955.1 uncultured Rhodospirillaceae bacterium
AAGGAGAAGGAGAAGGAGAAGAAGAAAAAGAAAAAGAACGGCAACGGCGATAACGGCGGGCGGCCGATCGCCTTCGTCGGCAAGGGGGTGACCTTCGACACCGGCGGCATTTCCATCAAGCCGGCGGCGAACATGGAAGACATGAAGTGGGACATGGGCGGCGCGGCGGTCGTCATGGGGGTGATGAAGGCGCTCGCCGGCCGCAAGGCGGCGGTCGACGCGGTCGGCATCGTCGGCCTGGTGGAAAACATGCCCTCGGGCACCGCGCAGCGGCCGGGTGATGTGGTCAAGTCGATGTCAGGGCAGACCATCGAAGTGATCAACACGGACGCCGAGGGCCGCCTGGTTCTCGCCGACGCGCTCTGGTACTGCAAGGAGACGTTCAATCCGCGGCTGATCATCGATCTGGCGACGTTGACCGGCGCCATCATCATCGCCCTTGGCCACGAGCATGCCGGCCTGTTCGCCAACGACGACGAGTTGGCCGACGAGTTGCTCGCCGCCGGGCTGAAAGTCGACGAGCCGGTGTGGCGGCTGCCGCTCGGCGAGGCTTACGACAAGCTCATCAAGTCGGACATCGCGGATATGAAGAACGTTGGCAATCGCGGGGGCGGCAGCATCACCGCCGCGCAGTTCCTGAAACGATTCGTTGGCGACACGCCCTGGGCGCACCTCGACATCGCTGGTGTCACCTGGGCAAAGTCGGACCGGCCGACGGTGCCGAAAGGTGGCAGCGGCTTCGGTGTCCGCCTGCTCGACCGCTTCGTCGCCGACAATTACGAACAGGGCTGAGCCGCGCCGTCGCTCGGCTGGCGAACCGGCGCTAGCGGCAGTGATCCGGCGCCGGCGAAATGATGGCTTTCCCGTACGGCGTGCCGGCGATATGGACGCGGTCGGCGCCGCACACGTCCGCATGGTATCGCACCGCCGGCGGGCTTTCGAGGTCCACCAACGCCCCCATCATCAGCAGCCAGGCGACGGCGACCCCAGCGATGTAGGCCGGTGCGGCGCGCGGCCGACGCGGCCGGTCGCGGTAACGCTCGGCGCCGAAGGCTGTCGGCTCAAGGGTACCGGCGCGACTGGCATCGAGAACTTGCCATGTCAGCATCCGCACCCAGGGCGGCACCCGTTGCTGCATCATGTAATCGACGAATGCGCGTTCGAGGCGGTCAGGATAGGGCTGTTCGCCGAACCAACGCCGATAGGCGAGGCGGAAATAGTCGAATTCTCTTAAGCCGAGCAGCGTTGCCGCGCTCGCCACGGACCGGCAATCGACCGTGTCGATGCCGTCCGGTGTTTGTACAGGGCTCATGCGCGCCTCCTCAAATCACCTAGCCGCGCTCCCTCCCCAACCGCTTGTAGAGTGAAATCCATCTTATTATAAGAATATAGTCATTATCAAGCAGGCTGTATTCTCTCATAAAGTGTTTAAAAATTTGCTATACACGCAAAACAGGTTTTCACTCAGCGATAGAGGTTGGCACCCCTGGATGCATCGATGCGATGACTTTTACACTGGCCAGAACACCCCGGATTCTTCCACTTTTCCGCACAAAAAATGTAACGTGTTTCACCCAAACATGCAGCGAGCACGCAAAATGGGGCGCCCAAGGGCCGGGTCGACGCCGTGACGGGCCAATATAGCCGAACCAATCCACGAATCCCTCTGGCAACGCTCGTAATCGGCGGGTTGTTGGACTTGTCCGCGTGCGGAGTCAGCGATAACGCCGACTGCCCGCTTTGATGAAGTGTGCGCGGCGTCACTTGACCATATCGAGCTTATGGCGTATCGGCGGTATGGCGTGTGGTGACCAGCGGCACCGATCACCCGGGGCGTCGGGGGCGCTTTATGCTGGCCTTTCCCAGCCGCACCGTTCGCGGCCTTTGCCGACGGAGCTGCCATGCCAGATGGCCGCGCTTCAGCAGAAAAGAGCACCGAATTTCCGCGAAGGGGAGCCGTCACCACCGCGAAGCTCAGCGGATCGACACACAATGGGGCTGGACATGGGTCGAAACAGGCGCACCGACACCGGATTGGAATGGGAATCGTCGTTTCGCACACATACAGGTCCCGTGCGAGCCATCAACGAGGATGCCTGTCTGGATGCCGGTGACGTAAAGCTGTGGGCGGTCGCCGACGGCATGGGCGGCCACGAGGCCGGTCAAGCGGCGAGCACGATGATCGTCGAGGCCTTGACCGCCCTGACGACCGCGAAGCCGGCGGCCCCGCGGGCCGATGCCGTTGACGGGGCGCTGCAAGCGGTAAACCAAAGCTTGCGCGAGATCAGCAAAAGACAATTCGACGGCCGAATCATTGGCAGCACCGTCGTTGCGCTGGTCGGCGAAGATTGTACCGCCACCTGCCTGTGGGCCGGTGATAGCCGCCTGTATCGACTGCGTGGCGGCATTCTGCGGCAGATCACGCACGACCACAGCCATGTTCAGGAACTCGTTCGCCAGGGGGTCATGGCGCCGGAACAGGCCCGTCATCACCGCTTGGGCAACATCATCACCCGTGCCGTCGGCGCTGATGCCGAGCTAACGCTCGATCGGGTCGACCTTCAAGTCGACGCGGGAGACCTTTACCTGCTATGCAGCGATGGGTTGAACAAAGTTGTCGAGGATAGCGAAATCGCTCGAATACTTGGCGACGGTTCCTGTGAAGAGATCGCCGATGCTCTGATCCACTTGTGCCTCGTCCGGAACGTCGGTGACAACGTTACGGTGGGCGTCATCCGGGCGTTCCGGCCGCCCCGGGATTGACCCGGCGAGCCACGGGACGACCGTGTGCGCCCCCCCCAATCCATTCGGCCAAGGCGATCGGGTCAGCTGGAGGTCCGGCCGTAATTGTCCTGGAAGCGAACGATATCATCCTCCCCGAGATAAGGCCCGGACTGTACCTCGATCATCTTTAGGGGAATCTTGCCAGGGTTCTCAAGGCAGTGGACGGTGTTGTGGGGGATGTACGTCGACTCGTCCTCGGTGATGAGGTAGCTCTCGTTGCCCTTGGTCACCCGCGCCGTGCCACTGACGATGATCCAGTGCTCGGCCCGGTGATGGTGCATCTGGTGGCTGAGCTTCTGGCCGGGATCGACCGAGATTTCCTTCACCTGATATCGATAGCCTTCATGGACGCCGCGGTACCACCCCCACGGACGGAAAACCTGGGTGTGGATGTAATGCTCGTTGCGCCCGGCTTTTTCCATTTCGCCGACGATCTTCTTGACATCCTGTGCCCGCTCTTTCGGGACGACGAGAACCACGTCGTCGGTGGCGACGATGACCAAATCCTCGACACCGATGGCGGCAACCAGTTTCTCGTTGGCGCGGATATAGCACCCCTTGGCGTCGAGGGTAAACACGTCACCGATGATGACATTGCCGTCGGCGTTCTTTTCGCTGATGTCGGCGAGGGCGGACCAAGACCCGACGTCGCTCCACGTCAGATCGGCTGGGACGACCGCTCCCTTGTCGGTTTTTTCCATCACCGCGTAGTCGATGGAGTCCGCCTTCATCTCGGCGAACGCCTCGGCCGACAGGCGCAGGAAGTCCATGTCGTCGCTCGATTTGAGCAGCGCCTTCGCGCATGTCGAATAGAGTTCAGGTTCCAGGCGCTCGACTTCGTCGAGGAATACCGAGACCGGCAGAACGAACATGCCGCTGTTCCAGAAGTAGGTGCCTGTCTCGAGGAAGGACTTCGCCGCCTCCAGATCGGGTTTCTCGACGAACCGCTTGATGTGATAGCAGCTCTGGATACCGTTGAAACCGGCACCGCTTTGGATATAGCCGTAACCCGTCTCCGGCGAGCTCGGATGGATACCGAAGGTTACCAGCGCCCCCGTCTCGGCCGCCGTTCTTGCCGTCGCCACGGCGGCATGGAAGCGCTCCGAGTCCCGGATGACGTGATCGGACGGCAACAGCAGCATGATCGCGTCGGCGTCCTTTTGGCGAAGGTACATCGCGGCGATGGTCGCCGCCGGCGCCGTGTTGCGCCCTTGCGGCTCGAGCATGATCGCCGCCGGATCCGCGCCGATTTTCCGCATCTGTTCGGCGATCATGAAACGGTGCTCGTGGTTGCAGATGATCACCGGGTTCGCGTAGCCAACACCGGATACGCGCTTGACCGTCTCCTGGAGCATGCTCTTGTCGGTGACGAGTGGGAGAAGCTGTTTAGGCCGCAACGTGCGTGACAGCGGCCATAACCGCGTGCCGGCGCCGCCGGAAAGAATAACCGGATAAACCGATGACGCCATTTCAGATCTCCTAATGACGGGTTATGGCGAAATTCCCGGCGACGTATTCGTTGAGTGCGGCCAGACACTCTTCCACCGTCCGGGCCGACGTGTCGATGACCAGCTCCGGATTGCTGGGTGGCTCGTAGGGGGCTGAGACCCCCGTGAAGGCCTCGATCTCGCCCCGCCGCGCCTTCTCGTACAGGCCTTTCGGATCGCGACTTTCGCATGTGTTGAGGTCGGCCGCGACGTAGATTTCGTGGAAGCGTTCCGGCGCAATGGCACGCACCCGGTCGCGGTCCGCCCGATAGGGCGAGATGAACGCGGTAATCACCAAAAAACCGGCGCTGGCGAACAACTCCGCCGCCTGTCCGACGCGCCGGATGTTTTCCACGCGATCTTCCGGCGAGAAGCCGAGGTCGGAGCACAGCCCGTGCCGCACATTGTCGCCATCGAGGACATAGACCTGGTAGCCCTTGCGGAACAGGTGCTGTTCGAGAAGGAAGGCCAACGTCGATTTGCCGGCCCCGGACAGGCCTGTCATCCACAGGATGCCGCCCTTGTGGCCGTTCATTGTCCACCGTTCTTCTTCGGGGACCCGATGCTCGACCATGAAGATGTTCGTCGACTTGACGATCTGGCTCGGCCGCTGGTCGGCATAGCCTTCCATGTTGACCAAGCCGCCACCGACAATGTCGTAATCGTCGATCAGGACGAAGCGACCGGTATGCATATTGTGCTCGAACGGATCGCAAGCGACCTGACGCCGCATCCGGAACACAACTTCGGCGATGGCGTGACGGTCGACGAAGAGGCTTTCGGCGGTTTTCAGATCGGCGACGTCGATTACCCGTTCGATCTTCTCGACCTCGACCGGAAACTCGGCCGTCGACAGCCTCATTTTGTAGCGGTTGCCGGGCTCGAGCGGAGTCTTGCCGAGCCAAAACAGTCGACCGCGAAAGACGTTCGTAAGCATCGGCGGATTGGTCTTCAAACTCGCCATTTCGCCGCGCTCGACGAAAATCTGGTGGTCGAGCGTCACACCGATCGACTGCCCGGCGCGCACGGCCATGGGATTGGTCGGAGAATTCCAGGTCTCGATGCTTTCGACCCTGGCCGTTTTGTTGGAGGGAGAGAAGAGTAACTCGTCGCCGACCCTCAAGTGACCGCTTTCGATGCGACCGGCGATGATGCGCCGATCATCGAACTTGTATACATCCTGAACGGGAAACCGTAGTGGCAACTCGAGGGCAGCGACCGGTGGATTTAGACTATCAAGCGATTCCTCTAGGGTCTCGCCGTCATACCAAGCCATTTTTGTCGAACGGTTGACGATGTTGTCGCCGTTACGGGCGGAAACCGGGATGATCAGCGTGTGCTGCAGGTCGATGCCGATTTCCGAGAGATAGGCCCGAACGCCGGCCGAAACCTCTTGGAACCGGGCTTCGCTGTAGTCGACCAAATCCATCTTGTTGATGGCGACGACCACCTGATGCAGGCCGAGGAGATGTAATAGATAGGCATGGCGGCGGGTGTTTTCCTGCACGCCTTCGCGGGCGTCGACGCACAGCACGGCCGCATCCGCCTGGGCGGCGCCGGTGACCATGTTCTTGACGAACTCGCGGTGGCCGGGCGCATCGATCAAGACGTAGTCGCGACCCTTGGTCTTGAAAAAGATCTGCGAGATATCGATCGTGATGCCCTGGTCGCGTTCCGCCTGCAAGGCATCCATCAAGAACGCATATTCGAACGGCATGCCACGCCGCTCGCACATCGCCTTTATGGATTCGGCTTTGCCCTCGGGCAACGACCCCGTATCGTGGAAAAGGCGTCCAATAAGTGAGGACTTCCCGTGGTCGACATGGCCGACGATCACGACCTTCAAGGGTAATGCTGTCGAAGGGGCTTGGATCGCCTCGCCAATCGTGTGGGTTCCGTCCGCCTTATTCATTTCCAAACCATCCACTCATTCACCTGGTGTGTTTCGCAATAATCTACAGATAGCCGTCCGCGCGCAGGCGTTCGAAGGCATCTTCCGATTCATGATCCATGGCACGGCCCGACCGCTCGGCGACTTTCGTCTCTTCCAACTCGTCGATGATTTCGTCCAGCGTGCTGGCGGTGCTCGCCACCGGAAACGTGATATCCTGATCCCCCAGGGAACGATACCGCTGACCGTGCCTGGCGAAGTAAAGGTCAACGATGGGGATCCCTTCGCGCTTGATATAACGCCAAACATCCAGCTCCGTCCAATGTAATATCGGATGAATGCGGACATGCGTTCCAGGCGGAAACTCCGTTGTGAAATGATCCCAGAACTCCGGCGGTTGTTCGCGGAAATCCCACTTGTTTTCCTCGCCGCGCGGGCTGAAGACACGCTCCTTCGCCCGCGTCCCCTCCTCGTCTCGACGGATGCCGGCGACAAGGCCGGTGAACCCCGCATTGGCGACCATGGCCTTCAAGCCGGCGGTCTTCCGCGCCGCGGAACGCGCCGCCGGCGGCAACGTCGGGTCCATTTCCTCGACTGGCGGACACTCTCCCAGGCGCAGGTCGAGTCCCCATTTCTTGGCGTATTCATCGCGATGCGCATACATCTCGGGAAATTTCTTGCCCGTATCGATATGAATGCAGGGAAATGGCACGTGACCGAAAAACGCTTTCCGGGTTAACCAAAGCATTACATTGGAATCTTTGCCCAGCGACCACAAAATCGCCGGCTTTTCGATCTTGTTGAACGCTTCGCGTAAAATGTAGATCGACTTGCTCTCTAATGATTCGAGATGATCCATTGCGTTGATCTTCTAGCTAGAAATAATGATCATGATCGACGGACGGGGCACTTGCATACCAGAATTGGCCCGCGTCTGTCCACATGCTGCAGCGCAAAAAAGTCTCCCAATGGAGCCGTCGTAACTTCCGCGGCCATGGACCACGGCTCGGCAATTCATCCCGCAAAGCGGATGGGTCATGCGTCGCGACCGGGCCGTCCGTCCAGGCCCATGTCAGGGCTTCCCGCGATCACCCTTGCGGCGAAACCAGATTGAGCGTTTCGGTTCAACCGCGGCGATAGCCTCCTTCTAAGAGACAAGGCGGCTCCGTGCAGTGACTTTGATTACTCTCAGTGGGGAAAGTGGTGGGCGAGGAATTCTGGCGCGCCTTGATTGGGAACCGCCGACGGGGCTTTTCCACCGTCGACGCGAAATCGGCCTATGGCCCAGCGTGGCGGCCATCGCCGTCGGCGGACGCCGCGGCCGCGCCCCGGACAAGCGGGACGCGGCGAACGAGGCGGATCAGACGAATACCCGAGCCAGATTGGGGTTCGGAACCGGAGGCTTCTCCGCATAGTCGTAAAAGCCCTTGCCGGTCTTGCGGCCGAGATAGCCGAGTTGCACGAGACGGGTCAGCGTATGCGGCGGTGCGTGGTGCTCGCTGCGCACATCGTGAAAAATGTTAAGCGACATCGCTTCGACGACGTCGAGCCCGATGTAATCGGCGAGTTGGAATGGCCCCATGGGATGGGCGGCGCCAAGCATCATCGCCTGGTCGATGCTGTCGATGGTGCCGGTGCCGCGTTCCAGCATGCGAATGGCGTTCAGCATGTAGGGAACGAGCAGCCGATTGACGATGAAGCCGGTGGTATCCTGCACCAGAACCGGCTCCTTGCCGATCGTTTTGCAGAACTCATCGAGCCCATCGACCGTCTCGTCCGACGTCTCGAAGGCATGGATGATCTCGACCAGTTTCATCACCGGTGCCGGATTGAAGAAGTGCAGCCCGGCAACCCGCTCCCGGTTTCGGCACACGGCCATCATCGCGGTGACCGAAAGGGTCGACGTGTTGGTGGTCAACAGCGTATCGGTGCGACAGATGCCTTCCAGGCGATGGAACAATTCTTTCTTGGTTTCGATTTCCTCGATGATCGATTCGACGACGAGATCGCACTCGGCGACATCGCGTTCATCGGTGGTGAATTTCACACGACCGAGAATCGCGTCCCGTTCGCTGGCTTCCAACTTCCCCCGTTCGACGGATTTCGAAAGGGTGCCCTCGAGGGTGCCCTTCGCCCGCTCCCAACTGCCCGGCGTCGCCTTGACGGCCACCGTCTCCAACCCGGCCTGGGCGAAAACTTGCACCATGCCAAGCCCCATGGCGCCCGTGCCGATCACGCCAACGCTCTTAATTGCCATAACTTTCGGTCCCTTCCTGATTCCGCACGTCCATTGTGCCCGATGTTTTCTCTTTTCACGTCACCGCGACGCGGCCCTTGCCTGTCGGTTCTCAACCGCGAGTTAATTATCGTTCCACGGATATCGGCGATACGTAGCGAACTCTCCCCCTGTTTCGCAAGCGCGAAACGAAAAAGGCCGCCCGAAGGCGGCCTCGACAGAGTCGATTTTTCGTGTGATGGGGTGGAATTTGCCGCCTAGTCGCGCTGCACACACATGGCGATTCCCATGCCCCCGCCAACACAGGCGGTCGCCAAGCCCTTCTTGAGATTCCGCTTTTTCATCTCGTGCAGCAACGTAATGAGGATCCGGCACCCCGAGGCGCCGATCGGATGCCCGAGCGCGATCGCACCGCCGTTGACGTTAACCTTCTCCAGATCCCAGCCCAACTCGCGATTGACGGAGATCGCCTGGGCGGCGAACGCCTCGTTGGCCTCGATCAGTTCCAAGTCTTCGATCGTCCAGCCGGCGCGCTCCAACGCCGTGCGTGTCGCGGTAATCGGACCGGTGCCCATGATCGCCGGATCGACGCCCGTCGTGGCCCACGAGACGATGCGGCCGAGCGGCTCGACACCGCGCTTTT
>CAYWRP010000003.1:15259-103084 GCA_964460955.1 uncultured Rhodospirillaceae bacterium
GACCGATGCCCATGATCTCGGGCGGAACGCCGGCGACGGCGAATCCCACGAAGCGAGCCAGGGGCTTCAGACCGAGCTCCTTGGCCTTGTCGGCGGACATGACCACGGCCGCGCCGGCTCCGTCGTTCATCTGCGAGCTGTTTCCGGCGGTCACCGTGCCCTTGACGTGGAAGGCGGGACGCAGCTTGGCGAGTTTTTCCGGCGTCGAATCGAAGGTCGGATGCTCATCCGTGTCGACCACGACATCGCCCTTGCGGGTCTTGATGGTCACCGGAATGATCTCGTCCTTGAAACGTCCAGACGTAATTGCGGCCTGGGCCTTGTTTTGGGAGGCTGCGGCGAAGGCATCCTGTTCCTCGCGGGTGATCTGCCACTGCTTGGCGATGTTCTCCGCCGTGGAGCCCATATGAACGTTGTGGAAGGGGTCGATCAGGCCGTCACGCAACATCGAATCGAAAAACTTGACCTCGCCCATCTTGGTGCCGTTGCGCATGTTGGCGACGTGCGGCGCCCAGCTCATGCTCTCCATGCCGCCCGCGAGCACGATGTCCCGCTCGCCCAGCTTGATCGACTTGAAGCCCTCGGCGACGGCGCGCATGCCCGACGCGCACAACTGGTTGATCGCATAGGCTGTCGCTTCCTTCGGCACGCCGGCGTTGAGGCAGACCTGCCGGGCGGGCCCGCCGCCGGTGTTGCCGCTGAGCACAATCCCCATGATCACTTCGCCAACTTCCGCCGCGTCGGTCTTTGCCCGCGCCAGAGCCTCGCGCGCCGCCGTCTCGCCCAGCACTGTCGGCGGCACCGTTGCCAAGGCGCCATTGAACGTTCCGACGGGCGTCCGAGCGCCGCCCGCAATCACCACTTCCGTCATACCGATCTCCTCTTCCTTTTTTGGCCAAGCATCGGCGCCTGGTCTTGATCAACTGTTATCGCCGGTGCTCTCGAAGGGTTTCGAGGTATCCGGCCTCCCTCCGATGGGGCCGAGAGCCGCTCGAATCGATTTCGCTCAATCGCGAAAAGGCTCGTGCGGACCGCGTCTCGCGACCCAGCGTGCGCGTCCTGGCGGAAGATGGGAGGCTACTAACATCGCCAGCTACAAGCGATCCTGTCGCCACCGCTACCGATCCGAGACAATCAGTGTCGGGTATGGCGGCGAGATCCACACTGTCATCAGCCCAGACTGCTACTTCCCACTTCCCTTCCCGGAGACAGCTTCGCGCGGATCATCCCGCCGGAGCCGCTCTCCAGCCATCCCTACCTTCGCGATTCTCGGCGGGGAGTCAAGGCGTTCCCGACTGCCAATAGGTGGTTTATTCCGGACCCCGCGGCTACCCGTCGCGTTGGCCGGATCGGCTCATGATCAGGGCGTGCGGGGCTTTCGAACGCTCGCGCGTCGTCGCTTTGCGTGCAACGCGCAAGAAGGGTATGTTGGCGTAAATTGGCGGTCGTCCCGAGCGATCAACCCGATTCGCCGAGGCCGAGGAGTCGCAATCGAATATTGCAATGCAGCATGTTTTGCTGAATACTTATCCTCGGGATGGTTTTTTCAAGCATGGCTCTGATCGTAACGATGAACGAAGACTCCTCGGCTGAAACACGCAACGCGTCATCGCGCGACGATGGCGGTTCAACACCTCGGAAGAAGTCGGTACATGGCTCGATTACGATAAAGAAGTACGCTAATCGAAGGCTTTATAACACGGCGACCAGTTGTTACGTGACACTCGACTACCTGTCGCAGCTGGTCAAGGCCGGCGCCGAATTCAGCGTGTACGATGCGAAGTCGGGTGAAGACATTACGCGCTCGGTGTTGACGCATATCATCGTCGAGGAGGAAACCAAGGGGAACAGCATGCTCCCCGTGAGCTTTCTTCGCCACCTGATCAGCTTTTATGGCGACAGTCTGCAGGTGATTGTTCCGCAGTATCTCGAACAGGCGATGCAGTCGTTCGCGCAGAACCAAAAGCAGATGCGTACCTATCTAAACGGGGCCCTGGATGGCTTCATGCCCTTCGGGTCATTCGATCAGATGAGCAAGCAGCAGATAGCGATGTTCGAACAAGCGATGCGCATGTTCCATCCTTTCCACGCCGATTCCGAGGATGATGGGCCGGCAGAGGCGCCCTCGGAAAAGGCATCCGCCCCAGAGGACAATGGAGACACGCGCGGCAAGATCGAAGACCTGCGGGCGCGACTCAATTCGATCCAAACCCAGCTTGACGAGTTGAAGGCGCGCCAAAACGTAGCGGGAGAGCCCGAAAACAACGAATAGCGCCCCGTCGCGCGTCGGCGGGACGGGGCGCGCGTCAACCATTTGCGCGATATTCGCGAACAACGCCGTTGATTCTTTCGCCGAAACCGAAAAAATGGGCTGTGGCTTTTCCAAATTTGATGGTAAGGTCCCTCTTGTGGTGGCATAAAATGCGATTGCGTTTTAATTCGATCAGATGCACACATGGCGTCGCGGCTGCGAGCCGCTGTATGATCGAGGCAATTAACAAATCCGTCGTCGGACTGCGAGACTGGGGCGCGGCGGCGACCGGAAAAAAGGGGTGAGCTGTTTTTGAAGCCAAGCGCGAGCGGATATTCGGTAACCCGTTACCACAGCCGGTTGCCGAGGATCCGGCAACCGGCGATGAGGGCAACTAAGCTGCGCCATCGTCTCGTTTGGGAGAGGTAGAGAGAGTATGGTCCCTTTTGACAACGATTTCGAAAAAACCACGCTTCGTGGATCGGATGTCGATCGGTTTGTTGGCGCGCGTATTCGCGAACGGCGGGTAATGCTTGGTCTGAGTCAGTCGCAGATGGCGAACCTGATTGGCGTTACCTATCAGCAAGCGCATAAGTACGAACGTGGCATCAATCGGATATCCGCCGGAAGGCTCTATGAGATCGCGAAGGTTCTCCGGGTGCCGGTGAGCTTTTTCTACGAAGGACTCGACGACGATGGGTCCGAGGACGATCTGAGCCTGCGTCAGCGGATGTGCCTGGAACTGGCGCGCAACTTCACGCAAATCCCCAATGAGCGCCATCGAGAGGCGCTGAGCCAACTGGCGCGCGTACTGGCTGTCAAGTAACGGCTGAGAGCGGACGGGGAAGCGTGATTGGCATGCCGGTTTTCTCGTCGCTTTAGAGATGGGTGCGGCTAAAGATCTGACACGGACGGGCACTTTTGCCCCTCGATTGATTGTCGCTAACACTCGCTCACTTCCTTGTCATCGCAAGCCTGCGAAATCGCGCGGCTCACGTTACGTCGCGCGATTAAAACGTTGCGCAGTATGCGAGAAAACCCGGTACGCTTGACGTTCGAGCCCGCGAAATGGGCTCGGAAAGCCGCTTCATCGAGCGACGCCAGACCGGTCAAGGACGGCCGCCGAAGCGACTCGCGGGGCCGTAGGCCGGGTTCCGCCGTCGGCGTCGCGAATTTGTTCCACGGACATACCGCCAAGCAGTCGTCGCAACCGAAGATGCGGTTGCCCATCCGATCGGCCAGGTGCGGCGCGATCTCGCTCTTGTGTTCGATGGTCAGGTACGAAAGACACCGCCTCGCGTCCATTTGGTAGGGCTCGTCCAGTGCGCCGGTCGGGCACGCGTGGACGCACGCATCGCACGATCCGCAGTGGTCCGTTTCTGGCGCATCGGGGGGCAGTTCCAGCGTGACAAGCACTTCGCCGAGGAACAGCCACGAGCCGAACTTCCGGGAAACCAGGTTGGTGTGCTTGCCGATCCAACCCAGCCCGGCGCGCATCGCCAACGGCTTTTCCATGATCGGCGCCGTGTCCACGAAAACCTTGACGTCGCAGTTGAATTCCGAGGCGAGCCAGCGGCCGAAGGCCTTAAGGCGGGACTTCATCACCCTATGATAATCGTCGCCGCGCGCGTAGACGCTGATCGCCCCCGCCTCGCGGTCGGCAAGAACAGCAAGCGGATCCTCATCCGGCCCGTAATTTACGGCACAGCAAATCGCTGTCCGTGCCGCCGGCCACAGTGCGGTCGGACTCGCTCGCCGCTCGGCCGTCGTCGCCATCCAGGCCATGTCGCCATGCCGCCCCTCGGCAAGATATCGCCGCAAATCATGTTGCTGCCCCTCCGCCGCCGCGGCGGCGGCGAAGCCGACGGCATCAAAGCCCAACGACCGCCCATGTTGCCGGATCTGTTCTTTGGCCATGTCCACCGCCAAGCCCGTCATTTAGCCTCCGCCGATACGGTTCCGCGATCCCGATCTTTCCAGTCGGTGCGAAGCTCGGCGACGAACGCGGCGAACCGACCGTCAGCGATGGCATCGCGCATCCCGGCCATCAGCTGTTGATAGTAGGCCACGTTGTGCCAGCTTAGCAGCATCGCGCCGAGGATTTCACCCGAGCGAACCAGGTGATGCAGATAGGCACGACTGTAGTTGCGGCTGGCCGGACAGGCCACGCTATCGTCCAGGGGCTGTGGATCGTCGGCGTGGCAGGCATTGCGGAGATTCAGCGGGCCGCAGCGGGTGAAGGCTTGTCCAGTCCGCCCCGACCGTGTCGGAAGCACGCAGTCAAAGAGATCGACGCCGCGCGCCACCGCCTCCACGAGATCCTCCGGCTTGCCCACACCCATCAGGTAACGGGGCCGTGCCTTCGGCAGGTCGGGGGCACAGGCCTCGAGCACGTCGAGCATGACTTCCCTTCCCTCGCCGACAGCCAAGCCCCCAATGGCATAACCGTCGAAACCGATGCGGCGCAGGGTGGCCGCCGAGTCGGCGCGCAAGTCGGCGTGGATGCCACCCTGGACAATGCCGAACAACGCGTAGCCGGCGCGCGGCGTGAAAGCCGCCCGGCAGCGCTCGGCCCAGCGCATCGAACGTTCCATGGACCGAGCCGCTTCGTCGTGGGTGGCGGGAAACGGCGTGCATTCATCGAACGCCATGGAGATGGTGGCGTCGAGCTGCTCCTGGATCTCCATGGCGCGTTCGGGCGTCAGATGATGGCGAGTCCCGTCGATGTGCGACCTGAAAGTAACGCCGCTTTCGCCGATGGTTCGGAGCGTTGCCAGGGACATCACCTGAAAACCGCCCGAGTCGGTAAGTATCGGACCCGGCCAGCCCATGAAGCGATGCAGGCCACCGAGACGGGCAATGCGGTCGGCGCCCGGGCGCAGCATGAGGTGATAGGTGTTGGCGAGCACCATGGTCGCGCCGGCGGCGGCGACCATGTCCGGGGTCAAGGCCTTGACGGTGGCCGCCGTGCCGACCGGCATAAATGCCGGCGTCTCAACGGAGCCGTGCGCCGTCGTCAGCCTGCCGCGCCGCGCCGCGCCGTCGACCGCCAGCAGCTCGAAGCCGAATTCCGGCAATCTCATCCCGCGTTCCGGTCGATCAGGCAACAGTCGCCGTAGGAATAGAAGCGGTAGCCGGCAGCCACGGCGTGCGCGTAAGCCGCCCTCATTCGGGCCGTGCCGGCAAAGGCGCAAACCAGCATAAACAGGGTCGAGCGTGGCAGATGGAAATTGGTGAGCAACCGATCGGCGATGCGGAAGACAAAGCCAGGTGTTATGAAAAGGTCGGTCTGGCCGGCGAAGGGCAAAACGGAACCGCCGTCCGTCGCGGCGCTTTCCAGCAAACGCAGGGAGGTGGTGCCGATGGCGATCACCCGGCCACCCGCCGACCGCGCCGCGTTGATCGCCGCCGCCGCAGCGGCGGAGATTTCCCCCCATTCCGCATGCATCCGATGCTCGGCGACGATGTCGGTCTTCACCGGCAGAAACGTGCCGGCGCCGACGTGCAAGGTGACGGCGACGCGATGCACGCCGCGTTCTTCCAGGGCATTTAGCAGGTCGGGCGTAAAATGCAGACCGGCCGTCGGCGCGGCGACGGCGCCCTGGCGTTCGGCGAAGACGGTCTGATAATCGTCGCGATCGCGATCGTCCGGCGCGTCACGCTGGATGTAGGGGGGCAGCGGCATGCCGCCCTTCTCCTCGAGAACGGCCAACAGCTCTCCACGCGGCAGCTCGAAGCGGAGCACCACCGAGCCGTCGTCCGCCTTGCCTTCGACCGAAGCCTGTAACCCCGCGTCGAAGACAACGGTATCGCCGAAGCGCAGTCGCCGCGCCGGCCTCGCCAGCGCCCGCCAGGAGCCGCCGCCGAGTTCCTCGATCAGCGTCGCCTCTATCCGGGCCTGCCCGCGGCGGCCCCACAGGCGAGCCGGGATAACCTTGGTGTCATTGAAAACGAGCACGTCGCGAGGGCCGAGCAGTGCCGGCAGATCGCGAACGTGCCGATCGTCGAGGCAATCGCCAATCGTCAGCAGCCGCGCCGCATCGCGCGGCATCGCCGGTCGCTGGGCAATGCGGTCGGCCGGCAGATCGAAATCGAAAGCGTCAAGACGCAACGTAAGATCGGCTCCTCCCGACTGATCTCGGTGTCGCACCTTACCGAGGCGCGGCGCACCTCTGCCGCCCGTTCTCGTTGGCACCCACAGCCTCGGCTCCATGGCGACTAAAGCGCGCTTCGATAGTCCCGCCGGGCGGCGGCGAACAAGCCCTGCGACACCGATCGGCCGAAGAGCAAGGTCAAAGAGGCCGAGTTGCAGTCGCTGATTTCTAGCCCCTCAGCCGCGCCAGGTTCGCACGTCACCCACGTCGACGTGGACGTAACCGCGCCGCCGGTAATAGCCAACGCCGCCCTTTTTCATCGCGATGGCCTCACGGGCGACCTTACCGGCGGCGACACCCTTGACCCGAATGTCGACTGCCTTGCCTTCCATGTGCAGGCTCTTCTTCGCCACGCCGCGGCGTCGACGGCGAAGTCTCGCGTTGGTTGTCGGCGATCGGTAAGCCGACAGCACCATGTAGGGCCGACGGACATGCAGTCGTTGTTGCAACTCAAAAAGGACATCGAGCAACTCGGCATCGATCGCCTTCACCTGGTCGGCTTGGTAGTCGCGCATGAAATGATTAATCTTGCGCAGCGCGCTGGGGACATAATGACCACCTTTGTAGTAGGTCACGTTGAGCGACTGGCGGGCGTGCGCATGATACAAAGACAGAGTCCGCCGCGAGCCGGTGGGCGCGTCATGGCGCGGCGGGATGGGCGCGATGCCGGCAGCCCGTGGCGCTGGCCGGAGGTCTGGACGCGGGCGGATCGGGAGGATATGGCCTGCGGGTGCGCCTGATTTCGCCGCCGCCATCGCCGGAACCACTACGCACGCGGTAGCGGCGGCGCCGGCAATGAAATTTCGGCGCGACATCCGGCTCCCCATGAGACTTCTCCCAGCCATTAATGACTTCCCCACCGTTTTGAGTCTGTATACTTGCAGCTTCTTGATGAACGTTGATTTCGTATGCCTGATTGACGGCAAGGCAGTCAAGCGTCAATGATCGCAAGGCATCTTGACGCCGCGTCGTCATGCCACGACCAGGTAAGCCGCGTCTCGAGGACACCCCCAATTCGGGCGGAATTGCCCGGTGTCACACGACCGCGCGGCAAAACCCGGCTCTCCCGCAAGCCGACCGGCGGCCGCGAATTTTTCAACGATTCGCCTTAGTTAGGCCATAATTCGCCGACGGCGCCGGACCGACCATCGATTTATGGTGCCGTTTCGGACCGCGGCGATGGCGTGTCGGAGGCGGATGATACGAGCGTCACGCCGAGAAACACCAGGATAAGCCCGAACATCTGCAAAAGGCTCATGGGATAATCGAGCCAAACGTAACTAGCTAATGAAACCAATATGAGAGAGGCTCCGACAAATATTGGATAGGCCACGGACAGTGGAATTCGAGACAGGCTTCGCGAATACAGGATGAATGCCACGCCGTACATCGTCAGCGATAGGATGAACCAGACGGAGACAACGGCGTCGATGGACAAGCCGACACCCCGGTTCGCGAAAGCCAAGGTGATGTTGGCGGCATTCGAGAAACCGCATCCGACGAACAGGCTGAGCCAGGCCGCCGGCCGACCGGCAGGTTGTGAGAACATCGTTCAGAGCCTTTCACCAGCCGCGCGCGGCGGCGTGGGGTCGAGGCGCATCGACCCTGCGGACCCGGCCGTCGATTGCGCCAGCGGCTCGATCGGATCGCCAACATGCAAAACGACCATGCCGACGAGGATCATGGCAACACCGACGATCAGACGCAGGGAGGCGCGCTCCTTAAGGACGAGGATGCCAATCAGCGCAACACAGGTGATGCTGCCCCCGACAAGGACCGGATACGCGAGACCCAGCGGCAGGCCGGCGAGGGCCAGGGCGTAGAAGAGGAAGCCGAAACAAAAAACGCCAATGGCCAATAGCAGCCCCAACCGCTGTCGCCAGCCCAGTTGAAGACTCGCCCACTTGGCAAACACGTTGCCGCCGGTCGAGCAGAGAATGGCCACCACGAGCGACGCCCACGCCACGGTGAGAAGTGTCGCCTCGTCAGGTTGATAGCCAAGCATTAGCGCTCTCCTGAACCTTCCGGTTAATGGGCCCGATCAAGATACCGCAAACCGCCGCAGCGCGGCGATGACGCCTGTCATGACAGGCGCGGCGGAATTGGGCACGTCTGCGGCAACCCGTATTCTAGGCAAGCATGCCAGTGATGGTCAGGAAGGCGGCAACGATCAGGCTGAGACGAACGCGCAGGCGCATCCACCAGCGCGGCATCCAGCGGCGATGCGCGGCCCATCGATCGGCGAAAAGGACGAGTAGAAAGATCGCCGCCAGCAGAAAACAGGCCGCCGACGCCGGCGCCAACGCGGCGCCCCACCCGGCCAGCGATGGCATGACGCCGATCAATAGGAGCCGATCGCGGTCATCGCCGCCGCCGACTGGCCCGCCGCGGACGACGGCTATGCCCCAGAACACGCCGCCGAGAAACGACAGGATGACGGCACCGTAGACGATCACCACCGCCACCGCCTGCGCGCCGATCACCCCCGGATCGAATGCCGCAGCCGCCGCGCCGCCGAGAAAGGGCAACGCGCCGCCCGCGCCGAGCCACGCGGCGGTCGACGGAATGTCGACCGGGTCGGAGACCGGCCCACCCGGGCTGCCGCCGCCGTTGCTCGATCTGCGCGTGAAGTGTGGTTCCGACATTTACAGCAAGATATAGTTGCGCAATGCCTCGACCTCCGACTGAGCCTCGTCGATGCGGCTCTTGACGACATCGCCGAGGCTGACGATGCCGACGAGTTTGCCCGCGTCGACCACCGGGAGATGACGAAAACGCCGCTGCGTCATCATGCCCATGATCCCGGCCACCGGATCATGCGGCGCGCAGGTGACCACGGGCGAGGTCATCAGGTCGCCGGCCGTCTTCCCGAAGACCGCTTCGCCCAGATCGTGCATTGCGGCGACGATGTCCCGCTCAGAGAGAATGCCAACGAGGTCACCCGCGTCGTTCTTGACCAGCACGGCGCCGATCCGCTTCTCCGCCATCAATGACAGCGCCTTCGGCAACCCATCGCTGGTGGCGACAGACACCGTCTCGTATCCCTTGTGCTTCAGTATATCCGATACAAACATGTCGTTCCTCCCGTTGTATGGCACCCTGGCGGTCAAAGGTCGCGCAAGGTTTCTTCCATCAGCATTCTCAAGACCGCGCCCAACGCTTGCCGCTCGGTGCTGCCCCCGGCAATGGCCTCTTCATACGTTCTTAACTGTCGGTGCGCCGAGGTTCCGTAGCGGGCAATGGTGCGACAGCGTAGCACTTCCTCCGTGCATTGGAGAATTTCCGCGTCTTGGTAGACAAGCTCAATCAACTCATCAACGAGATCCGCGAACGGCACCACCTCGCCCAAACCGAAATCGAACAGTCCGGCGTCAATCCCGTATCGCTTGGCGCGCCAACGGTTTTCGTTGAGCAGCATGTTGTCGTAGGTTCGCCAGCGCTGGTTGCGGCGTCGCAATCGGCACAACATACTGACGATGCACTGATATAGTGCCGCGATGGCAACCGTATCGTCGAGCGCCGGGCAAACGTCGGTGATACGCATCTCGAGGGTGGGGAACTTCACGCTGGGGCGCACGTCCCACCACAGCATGCTGGCGTCCTCGAACAATCCGGCATGGATCAGAATGTCGACGTGGCGCACATATTCCGCGTACGAGTCGAAGCGGGATGGCAAACCGGTGCGCGGCAACTCGTCGAAGACACTCAAGCGGTAGCTCTTCAGGCCGCTGTCCTCGCCCCGCCAGAACGGCGAGGAGGTGGAAAGCGCCAGCAGATGCGGCAGGAAATAGCTGACCTGGTTCATCAGGTCGACGCGCAGTTCGTCATCGTCGATGCCGACATGAACATGCATGCCACAGATCAGCAGCCGCCGGGCAACCGCTTGCATGTCGCGCGCGAGGATGTTGTAGCGCTCCTTGTCGGTGTGTTTCTGCCGCTGCCACTCGGAGAACGGATGCGTCGAGGCGGCAACCGGCGCGAGGCCAAAGTGGGCGGCCACGTCGGCGATGTCGCGTCGGAGCCGCGCCAAGTCGGCGCGGGCCTCCGCCGCGGTCCGACAGACCCGCGTGCCGACCTCGATCTGCGACTTCATGAACTCGGGGCGAACGCGCTCCTCGACCCGCGCCTCGCATGCCTCGAAAAACGCCGTCGGTGGCTCATTGGCCAGATCGCCGGTTTCCCGGTCCACGAGGAGGTATTCCTCCTCGATGCCGATGGTCATTGGCGGCCGCTTGCCCTCGGTCATCAGAACAGCTCGACCCGCTGCACGTGCGGCATGGCGAGAATGCGCTCAAGCGCGTCGGCCAGCAGCCGGGTCCAGAAAGTCAACTCCGCTTCCGTCTCGCAATGGTCCTGGCGCACCTCGATCGCCGCGTTGGGCAAGCCGGCGGACCCGGCATGCAGATTTAGGGTGTAGGCGATCTCGCGGCCGGAATATGGCTCGTTGTCGCCAACCCGCAGGGTGCCGTCGCGACGCAAGCTGTCGAGTAGCGGCACGGCGACACGCGGATCGCGATTCCACAGCACTGCTATGTCCCAGAACCGGTCCGCGCCGCCGAGCGTCGGCGTAAAGGTATGAATAGAAAAGAAAACAGGCTCCGGGCCGATCCGCCGCAGCCGAGCAAAGGCCGCGTCGATCGCCTGATGATAGGGGCGGAAAAAGGCCTCGACGCGTGCTTGCTGCTCGTTGGAGGTCAGCCCCTGGTTGCCGGGGATGAAAATCCCGTCGCTCTCGCCGAGGATCGACTGCGGATCGCCCGGCTGCCGGTTACAGTCAATGAGCAGGCGCGAATACCCAGATAGGACCGCCGGCGCCGCCAGCACATCGGCCAGCCGGCGGGTGAGATCGGCGGCGCCGATGTCATAGGCGATGTGCTGGCGAAGGGCAACCGCGTCGAGGCCCAGGTTTTGAAGCGTCGCCGGGATGGCGGCACTGGCATGATCGCAGACCAGCAGCAACGGTGTCGTCGCCGCCGCGTTGATCACCTCGAAGGCCGGCGGGTCTTCCGGTCCGATCAGTCCAGCGTCGGCTTTAGCTTCCTCGGACTGGTGGGCGGAGCACCTTGACGGGCGGGTCATTATCTGTCGGAACCTCGTGACTGGTTTTGCGGCGCAGGCGATGCTTTCGCCTAGCCGCCGCGCGCAAACCGCGATAATAGCGGGCCATGACGGACTTGCGAAGCACACTCATTGAGCATGATCGCCGGCCGCCGACATCTGGGGACGCGCCAAACAATCGCTCGGCTTCCGTCACGACACCAAGTGACGCCAACACCGAGGCCAAGGCCGCCGCGTGGCGTGGCGCCTTTGCGGAGCTGGTGCTGGGAGCGGTGTGCATCGCCTTCGCGCCGATTTTCGTCCGGTTGAGCGAACTCGATCCGACAGCCACCGCCGTTAACCGGATCGTCCTGGCGCTGCCGTTGATCTGGCTGTGGACGATGCTGGAGCCCGCCGACGGCATGCGCGCGGCGAGGCGCCCGATGGGATGGGGCGCGTATCTCGGTTTCGGCGTCGCCGGGCTGTTTTTCGCCGGCGATCTCGCATGCTGGCACTGGTCGATCCAATACACGACCGTCGCCAATGCGACGTTGCTCGCCAACTTCGCCCCCGTCTTCGTAACGTTGGCCGGCTTCGCGCTGTTCGGAGAGCGGTTTTCCGTCCGCTTCGTCATCGGCCTCGCGCTCGCCATGGCGGGCGCCGTGGTGCTGATGGGCGAAAGCCTGACCATCAGCCTCGACCGCCTGCTCGGCGATACGCTCGGCCTTGTCACCGCTGTCTTCTACGCCGGCTACATCGTCTCTATCGGCCGCCTGCGCGCCACGTACCGTTACTCGACAGCCACCATCATGCTCTGGAGCGGCATTGCTACCGCGATCGCCCTGATCGTCATCGCCGTTGTTTCCGGCGAAACCCTCATCGCCGGAACCCTTTACGGATGGGCGGTGCTGTGCGGGCTCGCCTGGATTTCGCACGCCGGCGGACAAAGCTTGATCGCCTTCGCCCTGGCGCACCTGCCGGCCGCGCTCTCCTCGGTGACGCTGTTGCTGCAGCCCGCCGTCGCCGCTGTTCTCGCCTGGCTGATCCTTGCCGAGCCGATTGGCCCCTGGCAGGCCGCCGGCGCGGCGATCACCCTCCTCGGCATCGCGCTGGCCCGCACCGCTCGCTTCACGAAACGCCCGGCAAGGGAGGTCTCAAGCACCCATGGCGCATGATCGTCAAATCTCCGTGACGGGTCTCGGTTACGTCGGCCTCCCAGTGACGGTGGCTTTCGCCAAGCTCGGCCGGCCGGTGATCGGCTACGACATCGACAGGACCCGCATCGAGGAACTCGAGGCCGGCTTCGACCGCACCGGAGAGGTGGAAGCCGGGATGCTGGCCGGGTTGCCGTTAACCCTGTCCGCGGATCCCGATATCCTGCGCGATGCGGATTTTCATATCGTTGCCGCGCCGACACCGGTGACCATGTCGCGCCGCCCGGATCTCACGCCGCTGCTCGACGCGGCGGCGGCGGTCGGCGGCCGGTTGCGGCCGGGCGGCATCGTCGTCTTCGAATCGACTGTTTATCCCGGCGCCACCGAGCAGGCGTGCATGCCTGTGCTGGAACGCGCCTCGGGACTGGTCTGCGGACGGGATTTCTCGGTCGGCTATTCGCCGGAGCGGATCAACCCCGGCGACCGCGTGCATCGGTTCGAGACCATCACCAAGGTCATCGCTGCCCGCGACGCGGCCACTCTGGAGGTCATGGCCGCCGTCTACGGCGCGGCGGTCACCGCCGGCGTGCACCGGGCGTCCTGCATCGCCGCGGCGGAAGCCGCCAAGGTCTTGGAGAACACCCAACGCGACCTCAACATTGCGCTGATGAACGAGTTGGCGAAAATCTGCGCCCGGCTCGACATCCGCACGCAGGATGTCCTCGACGCGGCGCGGACAAAATGGAACTTTCTGCCGTTCACCCCCGGCCTGGTCGGCGGCCACTGTGTCGGCGTCGACCCCTACTATCTCACGTATCGCTGCGAGCAGGTCGGCTATCACCCGGAGGTGATTCTTGCCGGGCGGCGCATAAACGACGGCATGCCGGGATGGATCGCCGAGCAGACGGTAAAACGGCTGCTTGGATTGGATGACCGGCCCGGCTCCCGGTCGGTCATTGTCCTCGGCGTCACGTTCAAGGAGAATATCCCCGACATTCGCAATTCGCGCGCCATCGACCTAGTGCACGAACTGGAGGCTTTCGGCCTCGCCGTCCAGGCGCACGATCCGATGGCGCCCACCGCCGACGACGGCGAAAGGCGCCGCCTCACCCTCACACCATGGTCGCAGCTGCAGGTGGCGGACGCCGTCATTCTCGCCGTCCCGCACACCTTTTATAACGAAGGCGGCTGGCCGTTGATCCAGGGCTTGCTGCGAGACGGCCGCGGCCTGGTCGTCGATTTACGTTCGCGCCTCGACCCTCGGTCCCAACCCGCCGGCGTGGTCCTCTGGCAGATGTGACGAGGCTTAAAGCCGCTATTCGTCGAGGCCCTCTCGGAACAGGTTGTCGAGCCGTTCGATTTCGCTTACGATGATTTGTGTCGGGTTGCCTGCGAGGATGCGCGCGACATTGTGGAGCGGCGGACTGATCGTTCATGCCTCGCCTCCTTTTCGCGATGCCGGCGCGGAGGCGATGTCGAGACCGACGAGAACGCGATCCTTATCGGAAAGGTCACCGACGCTTCGGCGTAGCGGCGTCGGAAGCTCGCGGACCAGCGTTGGCGTCGCCATGATCTTTTCGTCCTCGGCGAGTTGCGGCCGTTCGAGAACATTTATCACGGTAAGCTCGTAGTCGTCGGCCAGTTCGCTCTCGATGATTTCATGCAAGGTGGAGACTGCTTGGCGCGTCCATGGCGTTTGGCCGGTAACGTACAGTTTTAAGATGTATTTTCTCATGAGCGCCTGAATTCCGGTCCGCCACGGCGGTACACGGATCTACGAAGATTTTTGCGTCTTGACCGCCGCGGGGCGGTTGTTGCCCGACCTCTCCCGCGCCGCCTGCGCTACCAATACACGACACTCCCAAAAAAAGGATCGATAGAACGTCAGCACGTTACCCATCAGTTGCACCAACAGGAGACGGCCTTCGTTGATGTGTGCCTGCATTCTGGTTCGATTGGCATTGCGCGTCTTGCGATGAATGACTTCCTTGTGAATGTCGATGATATCCCGGGGGCCCAGGGTCAGTATGCCGATAATGTCGGCGAAAGCGGCCAAAGATTCCCGATAAGAGCCGATCGTTCGTTACGAGGCCTCGTCAAGTGCATAATCGATCAACTTTCCATACGTTTGAACGAATTATTCGAATTTTTCAGGGTTTTGGTCGGAAAAATCCGACGCGAGATAAGTTCGTCTTGTCACCGGCAATGATTTCTCGCCAACCGCCGAGACGATGTCCGATATTTCTTGAATCA
Organism: uncultured Rhodospirillaceae bacterium; assembly: GCA_964460955.1. Taxonomy (GTDB): domain Bacteria; phylum Pseudomonadota; class Alphaproteobacteria; order Rhodospirillales; family Defluviicoccaceae; genus Defluviicoccus. The sequence goes on from CAYWRP010000003.1 coordinate 30,109, forward strand.
CGGCTTGCTCGCCGACAGCGTCATCAAGATCGTTGATCCCGGAAACGTCGATCGCCAGCCCCTCGCGGCGCTTGCGCTCGATGCCAACGAGAAGGCTGCGTGCCAACCTAAAGGGGGCCAGTTCGCAAGTCGGCAAAAGATCGTCGGCACCGGCACGTACCGGGTCGAGATCCACCAGTCCCTTGGCCCACACGATGATAAACAAAGGGGTCAACGGCATTCGTTGACGAATGGCGACGATTTGCTCGATGGCGCCATCGCCCTTTACCGCTTCGATGTAGATCACGGCGTGGAAAGGGCCGGTGTTCAACGTTTCCAGCCAATTACTGAACGAGGGGCAATGGGTCACATCAAACCGCCGCGGTACCGGCGCATCGCCCAACATCCCAGCGATGCGCGCCGCGACACCGTCGCTACCGAGAATGACGAGGATTCGAAACAGGTTTTCGGTCATGTGCAACGATCACTCGGCATCGAGGAATACCCCCGGTTCACCACTCGCGTGAAAAAAGACCAGATGGAGGAACCAATCAATATATGGAATCCGGATCTCGGGCAAACACAACCACGGTCGTACCTTGTGAGGACTCATGCAATTTTATTGATAGGTTAACGGTGTCACCAAGGCCACAATCAGCGGTGCATGCGTGCCCGGTTTGAAAGACGCCGACTTTTGCGGTATCACGCACCGATGGAGTATGCCCTGCCACTCATGGGCGGACATTAGGCGCCGATGACCCAAAAACACTTATTGATCGTTGACGACGAACCGAAATTTGCCGCGTTCGTTGAGAAAGTCGCCGCGCGCATTGGTTACGATGTCAAAGTCACAACGCACGGGCGCGACTTCAAGAAAGCCTACCACCGACGAAAACCGGACGTCATTATTGTCGACATGGTCATGCCGGAGATCGACGGAAACGAGTTGATCCTTTGGCTGGTCGATCAGGGCTGCTCGGCCGACGTGGTGATCATCACCGGCTATCATCCCGACTATGCGATAAACGCCCGCCTTCTTGCCGAATTCAAGGGCCTGCGCTCGGTAACCACGCTCAGCAAACCAATCAGTATCGAACGCCTTCGAGACGTTCTCGGCGGCCCGGATACGGACCAGCGGGGAGACGACTCGATTGCCTGACCGCCGGGACCCGTTCCTGGCAATCACCATCATGGCGGCAGCCATGGGCGTCGCGAGCGTTCTCGCCGTCGGCGTGATGTACCTGCAAACCCTCGACACACGCCAAGCCAACCTCCTCGCCTCCGTCCGCCAGCAAGCCGCCGCCGTCGAGCGCGCCCTGGCAAGTGGCGTCGCCTCGGGCATCGAGGGGGCATTTCTTCCGCAAGCCAATGCCGCGCTGTCGGCCGTGGCTCCGGAGAGCACCCTCCGGATCGCCCGACGCGATGGCGAGGGATTCGCCTTCGAACCACCGCTGCGTCCGGCGGAAGAAGATATCGCGCCGCTGCTGGCCAAGCCCCTCGAGCGCGCGCTGACCGGGCAAAGCGGCGCCGACCGGATCGACGGGGCGTCAAGTGGGCCGATCCTCGTCGCCTTCGCGCCGGTACGCGGCGCCAATGTGGCGATCATGGCAATGCAGCCCGTGGCGCCGCTGCGGGCGCGCTTTGTCGATGGGATAGCCTGGATTCTTGGCATCGGCATTGTCTTGATGGTCGTCGGCGTCCTGTCCTACCTCGGTTTGCGCCGGCGACTGGGTCGCCTGTTGGCCGACCGCGAGGAGCGTTTCCGCAGCCTGTTCGAGAGCGTGCGCAGTGGCGCGGTCGTCTTCAAGCCGATCGACGCCGGCGAGGACTTCCTGATTACGGGTTTCAATCGCGGCGCCGAGTGGATCGAGGGCCTCGACCGCGGCGTGGTGATCGGCAAGACCCTGCTCGACGCCCTGCCGCAGTATAAGAGTTTCGGCCTGTTGCATGTGCTGCGCCGCGTCTGGCGAACCGGCAAGGCGGAACACGTGCCGACCACCTTCTACCTCGCGGGCCGGACCTCCGGCTGGCGGGAGGCCTACGTCTATCGTCAGCAGACAGGGGAGGTTGTGGCACTATACGACGACGTCTCGGCGCGCAAGCGGCTGGAAGAGTCGCTCCGCGAAAGCGAGGCGCACTGGCGGTTGATCGTCGAGATGCAGGCGGTTGGCGTTGTACTCGTGAACAGTCGGCACGAGATCAGTTTCGCCAACCGGGCGGCGCAAAACATGTTCGGCAAGCCGTCGCATCAGTTGATCGGCGCGCCCTTCGGTCTGCCCATCGCGCATTCCAACGTGACCGAGATCGAGATCGCGCGACCGGGCGGCGAGATTGTCATCGTCGAAATGCGGGTTGGCTCCATGCGCTGGCTGGGCGAGGAGCACACGGTCGTATTCCTGACCGACGTGTCGGCCTACAAACGCGCACAGGGTGATCTTAGAAAACTATTCCAAGCCATCGAGCAGAGCCCGGCGTCGGTGGTAATCACCGACACGAAGGGCAACATCGAATATGTCAACCCGAAATTCTGCGAGGTCTCTGGCTACTCGTTTGCCGAGGTAATCGGCCGTAATCCGCGGATCCTCAAGTCGGGGCATACCTCGAACGAGGAATACCGGGGTCTGTGGCAGACCATCGCCAGCGGCAACGTATGGCGTGGCGAGTTCCAGAACCGCCACAAGAATGGCGCCGCCTACTGGGAACTCGCCTCGATCGCGCCGGTGCGCGACAGCAAGGGCAAGGTGACTCACTTCGTCGCCGTGAAGGAAGACGTCACCGAGCGGCGGGCTACCGAGGAACGACTGCGCGCCGCCCAACGGATGGAGACCATCGGTCAGCTCACCGGCGGCATTGCGCACGATTTCAATAACTTGCTCGGCATTATTCTTGGCAACCTGCAACTGCTCGATGAGATCATCGCCGAACCGGGGGAAGCCAAGGAACTGATCACCGATGCCCTGTGGTCGGCCGCGCGCGGCGGCGACCTCACCCATCGGCTGCTGGCGTTCGCCCGCCGCCAGCGTCTCAACCCAAAAGTCACCGACGTCAACGCGGTGGTTTCGGAGATGACGGAATTGCTGCGCCGGACGCTGGGAGAGCGGATCGAGATCGAGGAAAATCTGGCCAACGACCTCTGGCCCTCGATGATCGACCGCGGGCAACTCGAATCAGCGCTGCTTAATTTGGTCGTTAACGCGCGCGATGCGATGGACGCGGGCGGACAGGTGACCATCGAAACCCGCAACGTCGAAATGCAGTCGCCGGAAGAGTCCACTGCCGTCGACGCTCAGCTGGGGTCGTTCGTCATGCTATCGGTCACCGATACGGGAACCGGCATGCCGCCTAACGTGGTCGAAAAGATCTTCGAGCCATTCTTTACGACCAAGAAATTCGGCCAGGGAAGCGGGCTCGGTCTCAGTATGGTTTACGGATTCGTGCGTCAGTCGGGGGGATTCATCGAGGTGCACAGTACCGTCGACATCGGCACCACCCTGCGGATGTTTCTACCGAAGGCGATATCAGCACCGGTGGCAAAAACCGAACAAGGCGGCGCCGTGCCAGGGAGGAGGCAAGACGTGGTGCTGTTGGTCGACGACGATACGCAGATGCGTTGTTGGGCGGCGGCGATTCTGCGGCGCGACGGCTATGACGTCCATGAAGCCTGCGACGTGCGGGAGGCCGCGCGCCTGGTCGAAACCCTGCCACAACTCGATCTGATGATCAGCAATCTCGTGCTGCCAGAGGGCGCGGACGGCCGCGATCTGGCAACGAAGGTGACCCTGCAACGACCAGGGACGCGTGTCGTCTTGATGTCGCGCGACGCCGACTCGTCACGGATGGACGTGGCTTTGCGGAGCGGTGCTGAGATGCTGCTAAAACCTTTTCTGGACAAAGATCTCATTCAGAAAGTGAACGCTGCCCTGAAGCGGGCATAGCAGCCGCCGCCGAACGGCAAAGGCACCGCTGTCCAAGATCCCGGCGTCGCGATTGAACGTGATCCTTATCATTGAGATTCCTTGCCGATTCAGTGTACCAGTTGGCGGCGCTTGTTAGTTGCTGGGCAGATCGCCTGGCGGCCTGGTTTCTCCGGCTTGGCGAGATGCAAACTCAAATGTGGTGCTTCTTTGGGTTGGCCATTATTTGCGCAGCGTAGGATAGATTGTTTCAACTAGATGATTTAATATTTCCCAAGGAGCTATATTTCTACATTGGGATGTCATTATATTTCTTTTTAAAAAATAGCTATGATTAATAATGAACTAGATCGTGGACAGAATGACCTTTCCGCTTCGGGACGAAAGCGGCAGGATCATGGCGGTTACATCAGGGGGGCCTCAACACCAGCGGTGTAAAACAGATTTGGTATCCGAGGATCATGCACGTGAGTAGGCGGGCAATAGGTGGAATGCTTTTCCGTAACAGACGATGGGGCCGACTGAATTGGCCCGGGGAAAATAGCCGCGTAAGCTCTTAACGCTTCGCGTTTAGGCATGGGAAGCAGTCGCCGCGACCGGTTTGGGCCGCCTTTTCGAATATACGCACGATAATCGACCATAGCTGGTGCCTGGCACCGAAAGGCCATGGTAAAGGGTCAGATCAAAATGAAAACGACAAGAAAACCGTGCGTCGTCGCCAGTATCTTCGGCACGCGACCGGAAGCCATAAAGTTCGCACCGGTATTGCGCGAGTTGTCGCTTCGCGAGCCCGACTTCCAGCCCGTCAACATCGTCACTTCCCAGCATACCGACCTTCTGCGGCCCTTCCTCGATCTATTTAAGATCCGCATGGACTACGATCTCGGCGCCATGCAGCCAGGACAGGGCCTGAATGTTTTGTTGGCGCGCATTCTCGCCGCCCTCGATCCCATCCTCGCCGACGTCAAGCCCGACATTGTCCTCATCCAGGGTGACACCACGTCAGCCGTTGCCGGCAGCTTCGCCGCCTTCCACCACCGCATCCCCATCGGTCACGTGGAGGCCGGATTACGCTCGAACAACGCGTTTAGCCCGTTTCCCGAGGAAATGAATCGCCGCCTCGTCGGCCGGATGGCGACCCTGCACTTTGCGCCCACGGGCCACAACGTCGACATGCTGCTTCGAGAGGGGATCGACGAAAAAGCCATTTACTTGACCGGGAATCCAGTTATCGATGCCGTCCACTGGATCCTTGAGGCGCGGCCGCCGTCGCCGCGTATCCGGGATCTCCTGGCAACGGCACCCGAGCCTCGCAAGATTGTTATGACCGCTCACCGGCGGGAGAACTTCGGCGCGGTGATGGAAGGGCAGATGCGGACGATCCGCAACTTCGTCGAGGCAAAGGAGGATATTGGCGTGATTTTCCCGGTGCACGCCAACCCGGCAGTGCGCGCCGCCGCCGAGGCCAATTTAGCGGGGCATCCCCGCATCCATCTCATCGAACCGGTGGACTACGCCGACTTCCTCCACTTGATGGCCAACGCATGGTTGGTTGTCTCTGACTCCGGCGGCGTGCAAGAAGAAGTGCCGACGCTCGGCAAGCCTTTGATCATCCTGCGCGAGAACACCGAGCGACCGGAGGCGGTGCGCTGCGGCGCCGCCAAGCTAGCCGGGAACTCGGCCGATCACCTCGCCGAGCTTCTTGAACGCGCCGACGCCGGAGATCCATGGGTCGAAACGGCCAACAGCATCGACAACCCATTCGGTCGCGGCGACAGCGCAAGGCGGATCGTCGATGCGATCGCCATGGGACTCGGCCTCGCAAATCAGGATGGGGCGCGCGTGCCCGGGGCGGCTGCCAAAGGGGCGGTGAACCATGAACTTCTCAGCTAATTCGCCTGTCTCCCACTACCCTCTGCCGACCGATACCCGGCATCTGCTGACTGTCGTCGTCGAGGATTATTGCCATCCGGCCGGGCTGCGCCGAGTGCTCAGCCCCGGCCATTGGCATCGGTTCGAAAGCCGGGTGGAACGGAACACCGATTTGACCCTCGATCTCCTCGACGAGGTCAATGCCAAGGCCACCTTTTTCATTCTAGGCTGGATCGCCGAGCACCAGCCGGAGGTTGTCCGCAAAATCGTCGGTCGAGGCCACGAGATCGCGAGTAAGGGATACTTTCACCGATCGATCCGCGACATGTCGCGCGCCGAGTTCGCCGAGGATGTCGTGCGCTCGCGCGAAGCCTTGGAACGGGCCGGCGGCGTCGAAGTGCGCGGTTATCGCATCCCCCTCGGCTGGTTTTCCAACGACGACATGTGGGGGCTCGAGGAACTGGCCAAAGCCGGTTATCTCTACGACTCGAGTCTCCGTCCGTTTGGTTGGGGCGCCAGCCGTCATGATGCCGATCGGTTTGTCCAGGCGCACGTTATCGACGGCCATCCCATCTGGGAAGTGCCCGTCTCGGCAATGCGCTTCGGTCGAGTGGATATTCCGATTTCCGGCGGCAACTTCATGCGCCAACTGCCGGAAGGCTTCATCCGATGGTCCTGGGAGCGTTGGTGCCGGCGCGTTCGCAAACCGCTCGTGTTCTATTTCCACATCTGGGAACTCGATCCCGATCAGCCACGGATCACCGCCGTGCCGATGCTGCAGCGCATTCGCCAATACCGCAACCTCGCCGCGATGGAACAACGGGTAAGCTATTACCTGAGCAACTACCGCTTCGCGCCCATCGGCGAAACCCTTGGGCTGCCGCCCGCGCGACCGGTAACCGTAGCGCCGCCAACGGCGGCGGTGGCGCAACAGTACCCCGTGACGCCAGACACGGCGCGGACCGAGCCAAGGCTGAAGATCTCGGTCGCCGTTCCCTGCTACAATGAAGAGGCAACTATTGGCTATCTTTCCAACACCCTCGCCGCCTTTGGTAAGTTCGTCGCCGATCAGTACGACGTCATCTATATCCTCGTTGACGATGGCAGTTCCGACGACACGTGGGCGCGGATGAACGCCGTGTTCGGCGGCCGAGAAGACTGCATTCTGGTGCGGCACGAGAGCAACCGCGGCGTGGCGGCGGCGACAATGACCGGGATCCGCAACAGCCCGACGGATATCGTCTGTTCCATCGACTGCGACGGCACCTACGATCCGAAGCAGTTGCGATACATGATCCCGATGCTTACCCCAGGCGTGGATATTGTCACCGCCTCCCCCTACCACCGAAACGGGCGCGTGCTTAACTTGCCGGTTTGGCGCTTCGTCCTCTCGCGCGGCCTGTCGCTATTATATCAAACGGTTCTAACCAACAAGATCGCCACCTATACCTCGTGTTTCCGTGTATACCGCCGGCGGGCCATCGTTGATCTGCCGCTTAAGTACGAAGGTTTCGTCGGCATTACCGAAATCGTAACACATGTCGATTTACACGGTGGTCGGATCGCCGAGTATCCCGCGACGATGGAAGTGCGCCTGCTAGGTTCGTCGAAAATGAAAGTTTTGAAAACCATCTGGGGACACCTCAAGATGCTCGCGCATCTCTCTTTGGAGCAGGTCTCTCAAGCGGTGAAACCCAATCACTTCCCCCGACGAGGATTAAGGCCATGAACGATATGGCAGTTTCGACTGATAAACAGGTCACCCTTCCTTCCGATCAAGACTCGTCCGGCCGCACCCTCGGCGCAGAAGAGATCGACGCCCTTCGGAAAGTCATCGCGAGCGGCACGCTAACGAGCACCAAGGGAACTGCCGTCAAGGCTCTCGAAGCGCAATTCGCGGAAATGATCGGCGCCCGGTATGCGATCGCTTGCGCGTCGGGCTCCGCCGCTATCCACTGCGCCATTGCCGCCGTCGACCCAGAACCCGGCGACGAGATCATCACGACCTCGATCACCGACATGGGCGCGCTGACGCCCATCGTCTACCAGGGGGCCGTTCCGGTGTTCTGCGACGTTCGGCGCGAAACCGGTAACGTCACCGCCGAGACGATCGAAAAGTGCATCAGCGACAAGACGAAGGCGATTATCGTCACTCACCTGTTCGGCAATCCGGTCGAAATGTGCCCCGTAATGGAACTGGCGAAGAAGCACGGCATCCCGGTGATCGAGGATTCAGCCCAGGCTTTCCTCGCCAAGTGCGGTGAAAAGTATGTCGGCAATATCGGCGATATCGGGTGTTTCAGCTTCCAGCAGGGCAAACACATGACGACCGGCGAAGGCGGCATCGTGACCACGAATGATCCCGAACTGGCCCGGCGCGTCACGCTGTTTGTCAACAAGGCCTGGGGATACGGCGATCCGAAGCCGGATCATTACTTCCTGGCGCTGAACTACCGGCTCACCGAATTGCAGGGCGCGGTTGCCCTGGCACAGCTCGATAAACTTCGCACCGGCGTCGAAAACCGCCAGGCGATGGCGGACCGGCTGACCGCCAGGATCGCCGACCTGCCGGGGATCGAGACGCCCTCGAAAGCGACCTGTTCCAGCCACGCCTACTGGCGCTATTGCGTGTGGGTCGACGACAAAATCGTCGAGGGTGGCTCGCCGGCGCTCGGCGCCGCACTCAAGGAGCGGGGCATCTTCACGGCCCCGCGGTACATTCATAAACCGGCGTTCGCCTGCGAGGTGTTTCGCGATCAACGCACCTTCGGCGACAGCCGCTGGCCATTCACTCTCGCCCGCCCCGAAGCGTTAGACTATGCCGAAGGCCGTTTTCCTGGCACCTATTCCTGCCTCCACGACATTCTCGTCATGCCGTGGAACGAGAAATATACCGAGGAGCACGTCGTCTACATCGCCGACGTGATGCGTGCCGCCCATGCGCGGCTGTCCCGATAACCCACCCGCGCCATCGAAGCAAAGGGACGCGAATCCATGGCCGATACGTTCAAACTGGGCCTCGTTGGCGCCGGGTCAATCTCCCAATCCTACGTCAAGGGCATCGAAGGCACCGATGTCGGCCAGTGGGTAGGCGTCGTCGACGCGCGCCCCGAAGTGGCCGCGGCGGCCACCGAGGCGATGCGGTGTCCCGCCTTCGCGTCGAGCGAGGAGATGGCCGACAAGGGCGGCCTTGATGCGGTCATCATCTGTACGCCGCCGGCGACGCATTTCGAGATCGCCAAGGTATTCATTGACCGCGGCATCCCTTTCATCTGCGAGAAGCCGCTCTGCATCGATGTCGACACGGCGCGGGCACTGAAGCAGGCCGTCGACGCGAAAGGCGTGGTCGCCACCATGGCGTCGAAGTTCCGCTGCGTCGACGATGTGGCGCGCGCCAAGGAAATGATCGCCGCCGGGGAAATCGGCGACGTCCTGCTGCTTGAAAACGCCTTCACCGCGACCGTCGACATGTCGCAGCGGTGGAACGCGCAGCCTTCGATCAGCGGCGGCGGCGTACTCATGGATAACGGCACCCACTCGGTGGACATCATCCGCTATCTCGTCGGGCCGATCACCAACGTGCTCGCCGTCGAGGGCAAGCGGATACAGAGCCCGGTAGTCGAGGACACCGCGAGCTTGGTGTTGAAGACCGATGCCGGCATCGTCGCCACCGCCGACCTCTCCTGGCAACTCAACAAGGAACTTTCGACCTTCGTTAAGGTTTTCGGCACCCACGGCGCGATTACCGTCGGTTGGGGCGAGTCGAAGATCAAGCGGGAAGGCGAGAAGGAATGGACAGTGTTCGGCAAGGGCTACGATAAGTTCGCCGCCTTCCGCCGCCAGGTGACCAACTTCCGCAACCACCTGGAAGGCAAGGAGCCGCTGATCATTACCCTCGAGGACGGAGTGGCGTCGGTGGAGGTCATTTGCGCTGCCTACGACTCGCTCGCAAGCGGCACATGGATCCCGGTCGCGACAGCCGCGCCCGCCGGAGCCTCCGCGGCTGCCGCGTAATCGAGAAAAGCGCGTTCCGCATGTCCACTCGCATCCATTCGACGGCGCTGGTCGAGGACGGCGCCGATATCGGCGCCGGAACCTCCGTCTGGGACAATGTTCACATCCGGGCCCCGTCGCGGATCGGCCGTGACTGCATCATCGGCGAGAAAACGTACATCGCCTACGACGTCGAGATCGGCGACCGCGTCAAGATCAACGCCTTCGTCTACATCTGTGCGGCGGTGACGATCCGAAACGGCGTGATGATCTCCGCCGGCACCACCTTTACCAACGATCGCTTCCCGCGGGCGACCACGCCAGACCTCAGCGCGCTGCGCGGCTCGGCGCCGGATGAGCACACGCTGCCGACGCTGGTCGGCGAGGGGGCGACCATCGGCGCCCGTTGCGTCATCGGCAACGATCTTGAAATTGGCCGCTTCGCCATGGTCGGCATGGGCGCCGTCGTCACCCGCGGCGTTCCCGACTTCCACCTTGTCATCGGCCATCCAGCGAAGTCGGTCGGCGTCGTCTGCCGCTGCGGCGAGCCGTTCGCCCGTGTCGAGACGGATATTGCTGCCCTCTCTGGGGACTTCGATTGCCCGGCGTGCGGTTTGCGCTACCACGTCGCGGGGGGAACCGTGACGGAACTCACTCCACCCGAGCCCGTGGCAGCGTAGACTGATGCCACGGGCTTCGGCTCGCCGGTCACGGCACTAGCGAAGGCATGACATGACAACCCAACGATGGTGCATCATCGGCGGCGGCCTGATGGGCCTGACCCTCGCCCACCGGCTGAGCGACGCCGGCCACGCCGTAACGGTGAAGGAGGCGGCACCGGAACTCGGCGGGCTGGCCAGCGCCTGGCAGCTCGGCGACCTGACCTGGGATCGCCATTATCACGTCACTCTACTATCCGATTTGAAACTGCGCGGCCTGCTTACCGAACTCGGGCTAGAGCAGGATATGCGGTGGACGGTGACGCAGACCGGGTTCTTCGCCGGCCCGGAAAAGCTCTACCAACTCAACAACGCCTTCGACTATCTGCGCTTCCCGCCGTTGAACCTGATCGACAAGGTCCGCCTCGCCGCCACCATCCTCTACATCTCCAAGCTGAAGGACGGCCGCCGGTTGGAAACCATCCCGGTCGCCGATTGGCTCACCCGGCTTTCCGGCAGGCGGGTGTTCGACCGCATCTGGCGGCCGCTCCTGCGGGCCAAGCTCGGCGACAACTACACCCGGACCTCGGCGGCGTTTATTTGGGCGGTGGTCAAGAGGCTTTATGCGGCCCGGGCGAGCGGCCTGAAGGAAGAGTTGTTCGGTTATCTGCCAGGCGGCTATGGGCGCATGCTGGACACATTCGCCGCCAGCCTGACCAAGCGCGGCGTCGCCCTCCACCTCGCCTGTCCGGTAAAGCGGATCGAAAGCGTGCCGGGTGGCGGCGTTCAGGTGGCGTCGCAAACGGGGACCGAGTTATACGACCAAGTCGTCGTCACCCTGCCCGCATCGCTGGCGACGAAATTGGTCATCGGACTGGACGCCGACGAAAAGCGACGGTTGAACGGGATCGTTTACCAGGGCATCGTCTGTGCGTCGGTGCTTCTCAAAAACCAGGTTTCGCCCTATTACCTCACCTACATCACCGACGAATCGATCCCCTTCACCGCCGTTGTCGACATGTCGTCCCTGGTCAGTCGCCAAGAGTTCACCGATCGCGGTTTGCTCTATCTGCCGAAATACGTCACCGCCGATGACCCTTTTTGGCAGGTTTCCGACGCGGACGCCGAGGACATGTTTCTCGACGGCTTGATGAAGATTTATCCCGATGTGCGGCGGGAGGATGTGTTGGCGTTCCGCATCTCGCGCGTCAAGCACGTGCTGGCCATCTCGACGCTGAACTACTCGGACCACTTGCCACCGATGACGACGTCGGTTCAGGGCGTGCATATCGTCAATTCGGCGCATATCGTCAACGGCACGCTCAACGTCAACGAAACGGTCGGGCTCGCCGAGGCGGCGATCCCCCAACTGCTCGCCGCCGCGGGAGCGGTGACCGCGATGCATGATCAGGAACGAGTCGCATGACCGAAACGACCGGCAAGCCGATCGCCAGCCTTTCGTTGGACCTCGACAATCAGTGGTCGTACATGAAGACGCGTGGCGATGATGCGTGGGAAAGCATGCCGTCCTATCTCGACATCGTCATCCCGCGCGTCGTCGACATCATGCAACGCCACGGCCTTACGATCACTTTTTTCATCGTCGGCCAGGACGCGGCGCTGGAGCGCAATCACGCCGCGCTTCGGCAGATCACGGAGGCCGGTCACGAGGTCGGCAACCATTCCTTTCGCCACGAGCCCTGGCTGCACCTCTACACGCTAGAGGAGGTGGAGACCGAGATCGCCAACGCCGAGGCCGCGATCGAGCAGGCCACCGGCCAGCGTCCCGACGGCTTCCGCGGACCGGGATTCAGTCTTTCGGTCGAAACGCTGCAGACGCTCAAACGCCGCGGCTACCGGTACGACTGCTCGACCTTCCCGACCTTCCTCGGCCCCGTCGCGCGGGCCTACTATTTTTTCACCGCGAAGCTTGAGAAGGAGGAACAAGAACAACGCAAGCAGCTGTTTGGTGGATTCAAGGAAGGATTCCGGTCTCTCAGGCCTTATACGTGGCGGCTCGCCAATGGGCTACTAACCGAGATACCGGTAACGACAATGCCGATCTTCAGGCTGCCGTTTCACGTAAGTTACCTTGTGTTTCTCGCCGGTTATTCACCGTGGCTGGCGCGTCAATACTTCCGGACCGCCCTGCGGCTGTGTCGGTGGACCCGCGTCGCGCCGTCACTCCTGCTGCACCCCCTGGACTTCCTCGGCGCCGACGACGGCATCGAACCGCTGGCGTTCTTCCCCGGCATGAATATCCCGACGGCAAAGAAGATCGCCTGGGTCGAGGACTACCTCGCCGATTTCGCCGAGGCCTTTGACGTTCGGCCGATGAGCCAACACGCGGCGGCGATCGATAAAGCGGGCGGATTGAAGGCCGTGACCCCCGATCTGCCGACCAGCACCATGTCCGCGGTCACCGCATAACCGGCGCAAATGCTCCACAGACCGGTAGAATGGGCCCTATTCGGCACATGCGGCGCAAACAGGAGATCATGCCCTCACGGCGGAAAAGGCAAACCTCGCACGCTTCCATCATCCGAATAAGGATTTTATTCCAAGATGATGGCGACCGTGAGGGGGGTAAGATACGTTAACCGTCCCGGTGGTTGTCTCCAATTTGTAATATTTGCTTCATCGCCCCGTCACGCCTCGCCCCTATAGTCTCAATAAATTAATTGATACTTCGTTCTCGGGACTCGGGGTCATTCGCCACTGCGGACGTACAATCCCCTTCCGCGTTAATTCCTTCCGAGCTCGTTGACGTCAGCACTCAGCGGCCGCTCATTCAGCGCGGCCGAACGGCGGGATCTTGTCGTTGCAACCAGTTGAATTCCATCGTTTTTCGGAAATGGGGCGCGATGATGGACACTGCGGCAAGTACCGCCGCCGCCCATCATCGCGGCGCGGTCGAGGCGACCACGCGGCGCCGTTTCCGTTCGTCACGCCGGATCGCCTCCTAAACGCTCGGACCTCCAGGGAAGGGACAAATAATGACCATTCAGCTTACAAAAATTGGTGAATTCCGCACCGGTGTCTTCGACGAGGGCGCGGCGGAAATCCCCGCCTACGACGCGGGCAGCCAGCGTGTTTTTGTCGTCAACGGCGACGACGACGCGATTGATATCCTTGATCTGAGCAGTCCGACGGCGCCGACCCGCGTCGGCCAGATCGATGTCAGCGGTTTCGGCTCGCCGAACAGCGTGGCGGTGAAGGACGGGCTGGTCGCGGTGGCGGTGGAATCGGCCACCGACGGCGAGGCCGGCCAGGTTCAGTTCTTCGATACCGACGGTGATTTTCTTGGCGCCGTCGGCGTTGGCATCCTGCCGGACATGCTGACCTTCACCCCGGACGGCGGCAAGGTGCTGGTCGCCAACGAAGGCGAGCCGGTGAGCGACCCCGGCGCCGCCGATGATCCGGAAGGCTCCATTACCATCATCACGCTGGGCACCGGCGCGCCGGCCGAGCGCGCTGGCGGCGCCACCGCCCAACAGGTCGACTTCACCGCCTTCAACGGCCGCGAGGAAGACCTGCGCGCCGACGGCGTGCGCATCTTTCCGAACGTGTCGGCGGCGCAGGACTTCGAGCCCGAGTACATCGCCGTCCCCCCCAACGGGACCAAGGCCTTCGTCACCTTGCAGGAAAACAACGCCGTCGCCATCGTCGATCTGGCGTCGGCCGAAGTGACGGCGGTGGTGCCGCTCGGGCTGAAGGATCACAGCAAGGGGTTGCCGAGCCTCACCGAGTTTCCGATCACTAATCTCCCTGATCTCGGCACCACGGCGCTCGGCGACACCATCAAGCTGGGCGGCTTCTCCGGCCTCTGGTACGAGGGGACGGACGCCGACGGCAACCTGAAGTTCGCCACCGTGCCGGATCGAGGGCCGAACGGCGACGTCACTGCCGACAATGAACGCCCGTTTCTGCTGCCCGAGTACCAGGCTCAAGTGGTGCGGTTCACCGTCGCCCTGGACAGCGGCGACGTGACGATCGACGAGCAGCTCCTGCTCACCCGCGAGGACGGCACGACGCCGATCACCGGGTTGTCCAACATTCCCGGCGTGGATCGCGACCCTGTCGATGCCGCCGGCGCGCCGCTGTCCTTCGATCCCCTCGGCGCCGATCTCGAGGGCATTGTCATCGCTCCCGACGGCACTTACTGGATGGTCGATGAGTACCGGCCGTCGATCTATCATTTCGATACCGATGGCAGCCTGATCGACCGGTTCGTTCCCATCGGCACCGCCGATCAGGTCGGCGATCCCGCGGGCACCTTCGGCACGGAGACGCTGCCGGAAGAATATGCGGAACGCCGCGCCAATCGCGGCTTCGAGGCGGTGGCGCTCGATTCGGATGAAGGCATCCTTTACGCCTTTATCCAGACGCCGCTGTCCAACCCCGACCGCGCGACGGGTGATAACAGCTCGGTAATCCGCATGCTGGGAATCGATCCCGCGACCGGCGAGCCAGTTGCCGAATACATTTATCTCTTCGAGAAGCCGGAATTCTCGAATGTCGATAAGATTGGTGACGCGGTCTATGCCGGCGACGGCAAGTTCTTCGTCATCGAACGCGATTCGGGCCTCGAGCCGACGGCGCAGAAGTTCGTCTTCGAGGCGGACCTGACCGGCGCCACCAACCTGCTCGACCCGTCGGCACCCGACCTGCCGGCCGGCGAAACCTTGGAGCAGCAGACGGCGGACAGCCTGGCCGCGCTCGGCATCGAGCCGGTCAACAAGATCAAGATGGCCAACCTGCCGTCGCTCGGCTACTTGCCGTCCGACAAGCCGGAAGGCCTAGCGCTGCTCGAAGACGGCACGCTCGCTGTCCTCAACGACAATGACTTCGGCCTCGAACCCGGCGCCGAGGCGATCTCGCTCGGCCTGATCCGCTTCGACCAGCCGAACGGCCTCGACGCCTCCAACGACGATGACGCCATCAACATCCAGAACTGGCCCGTCTTTGGGATGTTCATGCCGGACGCCATCGCCAGCTTCGAGGCCGACGGCGCCACCTATTTCGTCACCGCCAACGAAGGCGACGACCGAGGCGAGGACGAAGACATCGCCGACCTGACGCTCGACCCGGAGGCCTTCCCGGATGCGGCGACCCTGCAGGAAGACGAAAACCTCGGCACCCTTGGCGCCTCCACCATCGACGGCGATCTCAACGGCGACGGCGATTTCGACCGGCTGCAGGTCTTCGGGGCGCGTTCCTTCACCGTCTGGGACGAGGTCGGCAACCTAGTGTTCGACTCCGGCGAGCAGTTCGCGCAGATCACAGCGGCCGCGTTCCCCGACGACTTCAACTCAACCAACGACGAAAACAACAGCTTCGACGACCGCAGCGACAACAAGGGCGCCGAGCCGGAGGGCGTCATCATCGCTGAAATCGAGGGGGTGCCCCACGCCTTCATTGGCTTGGAACGCATCGGCGGCGTGATGGTCTATGAGCTCTCCGATCCCACCGCGCCGACGTTCGTCCAATACGTCAATGACCGCGATTTCGCCGGCGATCCCGAGGCCGACACGGCCGGCGATCTCGGCCCCGAGGGTTTTGCCTTCGTCGGCGGGGAGGAGTCGCCGACTGGCGAGCCGCTGCTCATCGTCGCCAATGAAGTCAGCGGATCGACAGCCGTCTACTCGATCGCGTCCACCGCATCGTTCCCGGCGATCTCCGACATCCAGGGCGCCGGTCATGTCTCGCCGTTCGTGCTCGCCCCCGGTCAGACCGTCGCCGACTTCTTCGACACCCTGCCGGAAGGCGCGTTTACCGTCGACGGCGAGACGGTGACGACCACGGGGATCGTCACGGCCGTCGACTCCAACGGCTTTTATCTGCAGGACGCGATCGGCGACGGCGATATCACGACATCCGACGCGTTGTTCGTCTTCACCGGTTCTTCCCCCGGTGTGAGCGTCGGCGACGAAGCGATGGTCGAGGGCACCGTCAGCGAGTTCTTCCCGGGCCGCACGGATAGCCGAAATCTCCCCCTAACCCAGATTACCGATCCAACGATCGACGTCACCTCATCTGGCAACCCGCTGCCGGCGGCGGAAATCATCGGCGCCGCCGGCCGCACTCCGCCGACCGAGAGCATCGACGACGATGCCTTTGCCGGCTTCGACCCGACGACCGACGGCATCGACTTCTTCGAGAGCCTTGAGAGCATGCTGGTCACCGGCGAAGATCTGGTGGCGGTAGCCGGCACCAACCGCTTCGGCGAAATCTTCGCTGCGGTCGACGACGCGACCGGCGCGACCGGCATTTCCGAGCGCGGCACCCTGAACATCTCGCCCGACGACTTTAACCCGGAAAAGATCCAGATCGACGAAGACTCAGGGGTCTTCAGCTTCGACTTCCCAGAGGTCAACGTCGGCGATTTCCTCGGCGACGTCACCGGTGTCATCAGCTACAGCTTCGGCAACTTCGAGATCCTGCCGACCAGTGACTTCACCGACACCATCGTCCCGGGCGGCCTGGAGCCGGAGACGACCACCCTGGCTGGCGACGACGATACGCTTTCCATCGCCAGCTACAACGTGCTCAACCTCGATCCCAACGACGGGGACGGGGACGGGGACATCGCCGACGGCCGTTTCGATGCGATCGCCGACCAGATCGTCAGCAGCCTCAACACCCCCGACGTCATCGCGCTGCAGGAGGTTCAGGATAACAGCGGGTCGATCGACGACGGGGTCACCGCCGCCGACGTCACATTGCAGACGCTGGTCGACGCGATGACCGTTACCGGCGGTCCCGCGTACGACTTCATCGACAACACCTTCATCACCGATGGCGCCAGCGGCGGTCAGCCGGGCGGTAACATCCGCACCGCCTTTCTCTATAATCCAGATCGCGTCGATGTGGTCGAGGGGTCGGTGCGGCCGGTCGGCGAACAGGAGGCGGGAAGTGCCTTCGAGGGCGCCCGCCTGCCCCTTGCCGTCACCTTCGAATTCGCCGGCGAGGCGGTGACGGTCATCAACAATCACTTCTCCTCGAAGGGCGGCTCGGCGCCGATCCTCGGCATCGAGCAGCCGTTCGAGGCGCGCCAGGAAGATGTCACCGTCAACGGGTCGCTCGACGAACGTCAGCCCCAGTCGGCGGCTGTCCAGGGCTTCGTTCAGGAGATCCAGGACGCCGACGCAAACGCCAATGTCGTGGTTCTCGGCGACCTCAACGAGTTCGAGTTCGTCTCGCCCGTCACCGCGCTGGAAACGGTTGGCCTGACAAACCTGACCACCGGCTTGCCCGAGGACGAGCGCTACAGCTTCATCTTCCAGGGCAATTCGCAATCGCTGGACCACATCCTGGTCTCCGACACCCTCGCCGGCGGCGCCGAGTTCGACATCATCCACGCCAACACCGAATTCGCTGAAACCGATCGGCGGGCGAGCGATCACGACCCGCTCGTCGCAACCATCGATCTTGAGGAAGAAACCCCCGACATGTTCACGCTCCAATTGCTTCACGCCGCCGACCAGGAGGCCGGCATCCCGGCGCTCGACGACGCACCGAACTTCAGTGGCGTCCTCAACGCACTCCAGTTCGACCCGACCCTTGACCCGGACACGCAAACGCTCGTCCTCTCGTCGGGCGACGCCTTCATCCCCGGCCTCGTTTTCAATGCCAGCAATGACGTCTTCGGCGGCGTCGGCTTCGCCGACATCCTGTGGCAGAACCGGCTCGGTTTCGAGGCGATTACCTTCGGCAACCACGAGTTCGATGTCGGCCTTGATTCTCTGAAGTCGCAGATCGTGCCGGCCGAGGGTGAGGATATCGCCCAGTTCGGCCTTGGGCTGCTGATCGAAGAAGCGCAGGAAGTCGCTCCGACGCCTGACACGGATGCCGAAGGCGGCTTCAGCGCCTCGCTCAATGGCGACACGCTCTACGTCGCCGGCCGATTCAGCGACCTGACCTCGGATCTATTCGACGTCGGCGGTGTCGACGCCGAGGGCAACCCGGAGAGCTCCGTCCATATTCATCTCGGGGATGCTGGCGAGAACGGGCCGATCCTGCGCAACATGACGGTCACCGACAACGGCGACGGCTCGGGCGCGTTCAGCGGTATCTTCACCCTCGACGAGACCGAGATCGCGGCGATATTGGCGGATGGCACCTACATCAATCTGCATACCGAAGACAATCCGGGTGGCGAGTTGCGCGGTCAGATCTTCCTCGATCAGACCTACGACGGGGCCCAGTTCCCGTATCTCAGCACCAACATCGACTTCTCCGGCACGGTACTCGAAGAGTTGTTGATCCCCGACGGCAGCGAGCAGCCCAACGGCGCGCCGTTCGTCAACGCCAACAGCATCACCTCCAGCATTGTCATCGACGTCGACGGCGAGCCGGTGGGTGTGGTCGGCGCGACGACCCCGACCCTGGCGACGATTTCCAGCCCGGTGGATGGGGATGGAAACGCCGCCACCGTCACGCCGCAGCCTTTCGACGGCGCGCCGACCGACGAACAGCTGGATGCGCTCGCCGCCGAAATCCAGGCGCAGGTCGATCAGCTCCTCGCCGACAACCCCGGCATGAACAAGGTGGTCCTGCAGGCGCACATGCAGCAACTCGATATCGAGCGCGGCCTGGCCGAGCGGCTCGAAGGCGTCGACATCATCATCGGCGGCGGCTCCAACACCCGGCTGTTCGACGAGAACGACCGGCCGCGCGACGGCGACTCGGTGCAGGGCGAGTATCCGGAGTTCATCACCGGCGCCGACGGCAACCCCGTCGCCCTGGTCAATACCGACGGCAACTATAAATACGTCGGCCGCCTCATCATCGATTTTGACGACAGCGGCGTGATCGTACCGGAAAGCTACGATCCGGAGGTCAGCGGCGCCTTCGCCACCGACGACCAGGGTGTCGCGGATCTGAATGCCGAGGGTCGCATCGACTCGGAAATCCAAGGCATCGCCGACCTGCTGCGCGCCTCGATCATTGACCAGGAAAGCAACGTTTTTGGCATCACGGAGGTTTATCTCAACGGTCTGCGCGAATTTGTCCGCATCGAGGAAACCAATCTCGGCAACCTGACCGCCGACGCCAACCTGGCGACCGCGAAAGAGACCGATCCAACGGTGATGGTGTCGCTCAAGAACGGTGGCGGCATCCGCGACGACATCGGCGAGGCAACCGTTCCGCCGGGCGGCACCGGCGATCCGATCCGGACGCCGCCGGAAGGCATCCCGGGCGTCAAGCCCGACGGCGGCATCTCGCAGAACGATATCGCCAATTCGCTCCGCTTTAACAACGGCCTAACGGTGCTGACGGTCACCGCGGAGGAGTTGGAAGCGCTGCTCGAGCATGGCTTCGCCGCGTCGAGCCTTGACGACAGCAACACGCAGGGCCGTTTCCCGCAACTCGGCGGTGTCCAACTCAGTGTGGATCTCACGCGCGATCCGGAGGATCGCATCGTCAACGCGATCATCGCCGACGAGAATGGCGACGTGAAAGACGTCCTGATCGCCGACGGCGAACTGGTCGGCGATCCGGGCCGGGAGATCCGCATGGTCACGTTGAGCTTCCTCGCCGATGGCAGCGACGGCTATCCGTTCCCAACCGGCCCGGAGGCCAACCGCGTCGATCTGGCGCAAGATGACGAAGCGCCGCGCACCGGCGTCGCCACCTTCGAGCCCGACGGCTCCGAGCAGGACGCATTGGCCGAGTTCCTGGCGGAGAATTTCCCCGCCGACGATGATCCGAACACGCCAGCCTTCGCCGAGGCCGACACCCCGCGCGGAGACGACGAGCGGATCCAGAACCTGGCCTTCCGCGAGGACGGGGTGGCGGAAGAGATCGACGGCGGAACCCCGCCCGAGGCGACCCTTTCCGTTGAAATCACGTACTTCACCGAAGAGGCCTCGTTCGCCAACAGCTTCGGCATCTTCAACACCGAAAGCGGCGAAGCCGAGATCCTTGAGACGAATACGGATCGCGACACCAACACCGATCTCGCCACCGGTGACATCCTGGCGACGCTCGAACTGACCCAGAGCGAGTTCGAGAGCCTCGGTTTCTTCCTGATTGCCAACGGCGATCGCCGCAACGACTTCGAGACGCTCGACCTCGACGGGACGACCGTCGCGCAAGACGCCGACGGCGCGTACGGGATCCAGCTTGCCGATGGTTCCTTCCTCGATGGCAACGGCGTGTTTTTCTCCGAGCAAGACAAGAACCCGGACGCGGCGGATCATTTCCAGACGTTCGGCACGGAGACCGAGTTCTTTGCCGCGGTCGAGGATCTGAAAGGCCTCGGCGACCAGGACTTCAACGACCTGGTGTTCAGCGTCACCGCGACCGAGCAGGGGGCGGATGCTCTTCTGAGCTAGGTCACCGCACGTAAAGCTACGCCGATGACAAACCCGGATCGCTCGCACCAGGCGGTCCGGGTTTTTTTTCGAGCGACTTTGGCTCGGAACGCCGCCGGTGCGTTCACGGGCCGCTGACTTGGACTGGGACATGCGCCGCCGCGCGCATCTCGAACGGGGAGAGGAAGACCATGGGATCCGATGAAACGACGAACGGCGGGCCGATCCGCATCGCCACCTTCAACAGCTTTCTCAACCGCTTCAACGAGGGCGACCTGATCGCCGACGTCGCGACGCCCGACGACGCGCAAGCGCAGGCCGTCGCCGAGATCATCCAGCGGGTCGATCCCGACATCCTGCTGCTCAACGAGTTCGACTACGACGCGGCCGGCGAGGCGATCGCGCTGTTCCAGGCCAACTACCTCGGGGTGTCGCAGAACGGCGCCGAACCGATTCACTTCGACTATGTCTTCAATGCCGAATCCAACACCGGCATCCTGTCCGGCTTCGACTTCAATAATGACGGCGTAGTTGGCGGCCCCGACGACGCCTTCGGCTTCGGCTTCTTCCCCGGCCAATTCGGCATGATCGTGCTCTCCAAGCTGCCCATCGTCGAGGCAGATGTCCGCACCTTCCAGGAGTTTCTGTGGGCCGACATGCCGGGCGCCCTGCTGCCCGACGACCCGGCGACGCCAGAACCGGCCGATTGGTATTCGCCGGAGGAACTCGCGGTTTTCCGGCTGTCGTCGAAGAGCCACTGGGACATACCGGTGATGGTCGACGGCGAGGTCGTGCACATTCTCGCCAGCCACCCGACACCCCCGGTGTTCGACGGCGAGGAGGACCGCAACGGCACCCGCAACCACGACGAAATCCGCTTCTGGTCCGACTACGTCACGCCCGGCGAGAACGGCTACATCTACGACGACACCGGCGTCTTCGGCGGCTTGGCGGCTGGCGAGGCGTTCGTCATCATGGGCGACCAGAACGCCGATCCGTTCGACGGCGACTCGACCGACCAGGCGATCCTACAGCTGCTCGACAACCCGCTGATCAACGACACGATGCCGATGAGCACCGGCGGCGTCGACGACTCGGCGCGCAACGGCGGCGTCAACCCGGATCACATTGGCGACCCCGCGCTTGATACGGCTTCCTTCAATCCGGCCGGTCCGGGCAACCTGCGCGCCGACTACGTGCTGCCGTCGAAGGATGGCATCCACGTCGTCGACTCCGGCGTCTTCTGGCCGGCCGAGGATGGGCCTTTCTCCGAGCTCACCGGCCCCGGCTTTCCGGTCGTCAGTTCCGACCACCGCCTTGTCTACGTCGACGCCGTCATCGAGGGGCCGGACAGCCTGCCCAACCGCAAGACCGTCGGCGAGATCGACGTCACCCCGGTGGCCGCAACCGTGCCGCCGACACCGTCCGCCGTTCCACTCAAGATCCTGCTCATCAACGACGATGGCTTCGACGCCGAAGGCATTGAGACCATGCGCGAGCGTCTGCTCGCCGACGGGCACACCGTCACCGTCGTGGCCCCGCTGGAACAGCAATCGGGACGCGGCACCGCCATCGATACCGACAAGATCTTCCAAGAGGTCCAGGTCACGGAATTCCGCCCCGGCGATTTCAACGTCGACGGCACGCCGGTGACGACGACCCTCGCCGGGCTCGATTTTCTGCTCGCCGACGCCCTGCCGGAACTGGTGGTTTCCGGGATCAACGAAGGGCAGAACGTCGGCGACGTCGCCACGTCGTCCGGCACCGTCAGCGCGGTGGTGACCGCCATCCTGCGCGACGTCCCGGCGATTGCGATCAGTGCCGGCCTGAACTTCGCCGAAGCCGGCGCCGGGTTCCCGAGCCTCGCCGAAACCTATACGCAGTCGGCCGACCTGGTCGCCGCGCTGGTCAACGATCTGTCGCAGAACAAAGGCGCCGGCCTGCCGCTGTTGCCGGAGGGCACCGGCCTCAACATCAACGTCCCGAGCGTCTGGAACGGCATCGACACCGCGTTCACCACCGTCGAGGGTCGGGACGGGCTCGACTTTGCCTTCACCCAGGACACCCCGGGCGACAACGACGTCACCTACACCTTCACCTTCGGCGCGCCCACCGGGTCGCCAGAGAGCGAAGGCATCAACTTCGCCGCCGGGAACGCAACCCTGTCGGTCATCGACGGCGACTGGTCGGCTAGCGAAGAGGTGCGCCAGACGCTGGAAACCCGGCTGGACGATCTCAGCTTCGAAAGCCGAAGCGAGGCCAGCGAAGCGCTCGACATCATGCTGGTCAATGACGACGGCTTCGATTCCAGGGGCATCGAGGTGCTGGCCGAGGCGTTGCGCGAGGCCGGGCACACGGTGCGCATCGTCGCGCCGGCCGACCCGCAATCGGGCCGCGGCACCGACATCGACGCCGCCGCCCTGGGATCGGTCATCGAGGTCACCGAGTTCGCGCCCGGCGACTTCAGCGTCGCCTCGACGCCGGTCAACACGACCCTGGTCGGCCTGCGTACCCTGCTCGCCGACACGCCGCCCGATCTCGTCGTCTCCGGCATCAACGAAGGCCAGAACGTCGGCCTGACGACGATCTCGTCCGGCACCGTCTCGGCGGCGATCGCCGCGCTGGTCGAGGGGTTCCCGTCCATCGCCGTCAGCGCCGGGATCGATTTCGCGGAAGCCGGCACCGGCTTTCCGTCCACCGAGATCGCCTACGACATCGGCGCCGCGTTCACCGTCGATCTGATCGCCGACCTCATCGCGACGCAGGACGGCGGACCGCTGCTGCCGGATGGTGTGGCGCTCAGCGTCAACGTACCGACCGGCGACATCGACGGCATCAGCTTCACCCGCCTCGACGACGTGACGCCGCTCGGTTTCAGCTTCGGCCCCATCTCCGCCACCGAGAACGGCCTCATTGTCACCTTCGACGAACCGAATGGCGATCCGTTGTCCGAAGGCTCCGAGTTCATCCTCGGCAACATTACCGTGACGCCGCTCGACGGCAATTACACCGCGCCGCAGGCCACCCGCGAGGCGGTGAACCAAGCCATCGCCGAAGGAACCGCCTTCGGCGCCTTCCTTGCCAGTAATGCGCCCGTCGATCAGGGCGACTTCCTCGGCGAGGTCACCCTGCCGACCGGCTTCGCCTTCGAGGGCACGGAGGTCGGCGGCCTTTCCGGCCTCGCCTACGACGCCGCCGCTGGCGTCTATTACGCGCTGTCCGACGACCGCAGCCAGATCAACGACGCGCGCTTCTACACGCTCGCCATCGATCTGGCCGACGGCGGCCTCGACGAGGGCGACATGGCGGTCGCCGGCGTCACCACGCTGACCGACGGGAACGGCGATCCGTTTCTTGCGGCCACCCTCGACCCGGAAGGCCTCGCCCTGACAACAAACGGCACGTTGATCATCACCTCGGAGGGCGATGCCAACGCACTGGTCGATCCGTTCGTCAACCGGTTCTCCCTTGGCGGCCAACAGTTCGGCGAACTGCCGGTGCCGGCGAAGTTCCTGCCGACGGCGGATCAGACGAGCGGCATCCGCAACAATCTCGCCTTCGAGAGCGCGACCATCACTCCGGACGGCCGCTATCTCTACACCGCGACCGAGAACGCCCTGTTCCAGGACGGCCCCGCCGCATCGCTGGAAGACGAAAGCCCGGCCCGGATCATCAAGTACGATCTTCAGACCGAGGACGTGGTCGCCGAGTATCAATACTTCACCGACGCGGTGGCCGATGCGCCGATCCCGCCAGGCGGCTTCGCCACCAACGGCCTCGTCGAGCTGTTGGCGATCGACAATTCCGGGACCCTGCTCGCCCTGGAGCGCTCCTTCTCGGTCGGCGTCGGCAACGCGGTGAAACTGTATGAGGTCAAGACGCAGCTTGCCACCGACCTCAGGGGGATCGACGCGCTGATCGCCGCAGAGGGCAACCCCTTCGGCGTCGAGCCGGGCGAGGCCTTCGAGCTCGACGCGCCGGTGATCAAGGAAGAGATCCTCGATTTCGGCGACCTTGGGATCACGCTCGACAACCTGGAAGCCCTGGCGCTCGGACCGACGCTGCCTGACGGCCGCCAATCGCTCATCGTCGTCAGCGACAACAACTTCAGCCCGACCCAATTCACCCAGGTCCTCGCCTTCGCCATCGACCTGGAGACCCTGCCGGCGGCGTTCGCGGCGGTCGAGACGCCGGATGATATCCGCTTCGGCGATCCGGAAAACCCGGATCTCGACGACGCCTCGGATCCTGACGATCCCGGCATCTATGTCCACCCCGACGATCCGAGCCAGAGCCTCGTCATCACCACGGACAAGGACACCGGGCTCACCGTGTTCGATCTCGCGGGCAAAATCCTGCAGGACATCAAGCTGCCCGAAGTGCGCTTCAACAACGTCGACATCGTCTACGGCTTCGAGCTCGGCGGCGAGAACGTCGATCTCGCGGTGGTTTCCGACCGTTTGAACGACACGCTGGTGGTCTACGAAATCGATCCGGCGACCCGCCAACTCGTCGACATCACCTCGCCCGACATGCTGGAAAGCGTCTTCGGGCTCGACGACGGCGAACAGACGGCGTACGCGCTGGCCACCTACACGAGCCTTGTGGATGGCAAGGTCTATGCCTTCACCAGCCAACGCGACGGCGCCCAGGTGGCGCAGGTGGAGCTGTTCGACGACGGCGCCGGCGGGGTCGGGGCCGAAATCGTTCGCACCCTGCGGCTGCCGGTGCCGACCGGCGATGTGGAGGATTCGCAGTCGGAGGGCATCGTCGTCGACCGCGAGACGGGCATCCTGTACGTCGCGCTCGAGGAGGAGGCCGGCATCCTCAAGTTCAGCGCCGAGCCGGCGGGCGGCGACGCGTTCGAGATCGTCCAGCCGATCGACGCCGACTTCTTCGAACCCGATATCGAGGGGCTGACCCTCTATTACGGCCCGAACGGCACCGGCTATCTCATCGCCTCCAGCCAGGGCGACGCGACGTACGCCGTGTTCTCGCGCGAAGGCACCAACGAATACCTTGGCAGCTTCTCGATCGAGGATCTGGCCGGCATCGACGGCGCGGAGGAAACCGACGGCATCGACGTCGTCAACGTGCCGCTGGGTGACACCTTCGCCCAGGGTCTGTTCGTGGTGCAGGACGGCTCCAACGAGCCGCAGGTGGTGTTCCAGGACCCGGAGGCGGACGGCGAAGGCGAGGTGCAGAACTTCAACGCCAACTTCAAGTTCGTCCCCTGGGAGAACGTCGCCGACGCATTTCCGGTGCCGCTGACCATCGATCCCGAGAGCTTCGACCCGCGCATCCCGCAGGCCAACTCGCTGGCCAACGGGATCGCCAGCGGCGACATCAGCCAAGAGTCGGCGGTGCTCTGGGCGCGCAGCACCTTCCCCGGCGACATCACCTTCGAGGTGGCCACCGATCCCGCGTTCGCGACC
This sequence comes from uncultured Rhodospirillaceae bacterium, assembly GCA_964460955.1. GTDB lineage: Bacteria > Pseudomonadota > Alphaproteobacteria > Rhodospirillales > Defluviicoccaceae > Defluviicoccus. The sequence goes on from CAYWRP010000003.1 coordinate 56,280, forward strand.
ATCGTGCAAACCGTCACCGGAACCGTGACCGACACCGACCTGCCGGTGAAGGTGGCGGTCGAGGAGCTGACGCCCGGGACCGACTACTCCTACCGGGTGACCGACGCGGCCGGCGCCACGCTGGTCGGGGAATTCTCGACATCGCACGACGCAAACGGGTTCTCCGGCCTGACGTTCGGCGTATCGGGAGACTGGCGCGGCGAACTGTCGCCCTACCCGGCGATCGCCAACGCCATCGATGCCGACCTGGAATTCTTCGTCGCCGAGGGCGATACCATCTATGCGGACATTTCCTCGCCGGCCGTCCTCAACGAGGATGGCACGGAAAAAGCGCAGGCCGAAACGCTGGGCGAATACCGGGCCAAGCACGCGGAGGTTTACGGGTCCCGTTTCGGCGAAAACTTCTTCGCCGAGTTGCGCGCGAAAACGCCCACGCTGGCGACCATCGACGATCATGAGGTCACCAACGATTTCGCCGGCGGCGGAAACGCGGGCGACGACCCCCGCTTCACGGAAGACTCCGGCTTGATCAACGATACCGAGCTGTTCGAAAACGGTTTGCAGGCTTTCCAGGAATACAATCCGATTCGCGACGACTTCTATGGCGAGACGGGCGACCCGGTCACGGCGGGCGAGCGGGAACTCTACCGCTTCAATACCCACGGCGCCGACGCGGCGACCTTCGTGCTCGACAGCCGGTCATTCCGCGACCAACAGATCGATGAGTTGGATCTGAGCGATCCAACCGACCTGCCACGCTATTTCACCGAATCCTTCGACCCGACGCGGACGCTGATCGGCCGCGCGCAGGTCGACGATCTGAAAGCCGACCTACTGGAGGCTGAAGCCGCCGGCGTCACCTGGAAATTCATCATGAACCCGGAGCCGATCCAGGTTCTACTTCCGCTGCCTGGCGCCGACCGCTGGGAAGGCTACCAGGCCGAACGAACGGAGCTGCTGAAATTCATCGACGAGAACGAGATATCGAATGTCGTTTTCGTCTCGGCGGACGTCCATTCGACCTTCGTCAACAACCTCACCTATCAGGAACAGCCGTTCGGACCGCAGCGCGCCACGTCGGCGTTCGAAATCACCACCGGCTCGGTGGCGTTCGACGCGCCGACTGGGGTTGGCATCGTCGAGGGTGCGGCGGCGTTGGGGCTGCTCTCACCGGAGCAGTTGGCGTTCTACGAAAGCCTGCCGATCGCGCCCGACTTGGATGACATCCCCAACGACAAGGATGATTTCCTCGACAGCCTGTTCAAGGAGACCATCGCCACCCTGGGCCTGGAGGAACTCGTCGACCCGCTCGGTCTCGACGACAACATCGGCATCGCCGATGGCCTGATCGACGCCGAGTTGATCCAGGGCGACTACGTTTCCGCCCACACCTTCGGCTGGACGCAGTTCGACATCGATCCGATCACCCAGGAACTCGTTGTCACCACCTACGGCATCGAGCCCTACACGCGGGCCGAACTGGAAGCCGCCCCGGCGAGCATCCTCGCCCGCGAGCCGGCGATCGTCAGCCAGTTCAGCGTCACTCCCGAGACGCCGGCCCGGTTCGGCAGCGACGCGGCGGAAGAGCTGGCGGGCGGTGTCGAGGACGACGCGCTGTTCGGACTCGGCGGCAACGACACGGTGGCCGGCGGCCCCGGCGACGACCGGATCTCCGGCGGTCCCGGCTTCGATATCCTCAAGGGCGATGACGCGCCGCTCGAGCAGGCCTCGGGAGCCGACACCTTCGTGCTCGCCGCCGGCGAAGGCACCGACATCATCGTCGACTTCGAGATCGGCATCGATGTCATCGGCCTTGCCGGCGGCCTCGCAGTGGATGACCTGACGTTCTCCGGCGACGCGATCCAGGCCGTCGGCGAAACGCTGGCCATCCTGCCCGGGATCGACACGGCCGAACTGAGCGACTCCATGGTCCTCGTCTAGCACCGTCGAAAAATCCCGGAAAGGAAGCGACTCGCCGCCGCGGGGGGAAATCTCCTCGCGGCGGTTTTCTCTTGGCGCCTGGAATAGCCGTTCCGTTCAGGCGCGCATAAACAAATCGTCAATATCCCGCTGTCATAATGCCCCGACTGAACACTCGATTTGGTATTGCGCGGAGCCAGATTACTTGATTCATTTGCCGCCCGCAGAGGTTGTGGAACCGTCACGGCCGCCCCCGACACGGCCGCGGCTGTTCGTTGACCTGGGCCCCGAGAAGCCCTTGTCTGATCTGGTCGCCTGCCTTCAGCAGGATTACGATGTACTGGTTGTCGATGATCGGGAAATGATCCTCGCCGATCCGACCCTGGCCTCGGCCTTCGCCATCCTCATCACCCAGAAGCCCAGTCGGGTCACGGTGCGCGAGTTTACCGATCGATTGCGGCGCGGCCTGTTAAGGCCGCCGAAGCTCATCGCGGCCGGCAGCAAGGGATCCCCCTGGCTAACCTTCATCGAGCAGCAGGCCAACGTCGACGGCATCATCTATCAGGAAGATCCGCTGAACCAGCAACTCAGCATCTTCGGGCTGCTGCGGAGCCACGCCGTCGACACGCGAATGACCGCCCTCGGCGACCGGGCCGTGGCGATCTGGCGCAAGGCTCAGGGGTTAATCAACAACGTCGAACTGCTGGTGCGCACCGGACAGCCAATCCCGCAGTCGGTCGTTCACAGCTTTGCCGAAGTCCTGGTTGAAGAGCCGGACGACGTGCTGTTCATGGACATCATCGCCGCGCTGCGCGAGCACCATAGCGAGACCCTGATCCACTCTCTCGATATGGCGATCATCGCATTGCTGCTCGGCCGTCACGTCGGCATTCGCAACAAGAGCGATCATTATCGTCTCTTCGAGGCGGGGCTGATGCATGACATTGGCAAGACGGAGGTCCCGCGCGCCATTCTCGATAAGCCTGGAAAGCTTGATGCGGATGAAATGGCGACAGTTCGCAAACATCCCCTAGCGTCGGAGCGCATCCTTCGCGATTCGGGCGGCTACGACGCGTTGGTGATCCGCGCGGCGGCCCAACATCACGAAAAGAACGACGGAAGCGGTTATCCGAACGGTTTAGCTGATCGCCAGATCTCGGAAATCGGCCGCCTGATGGCGGTTTGCGACATTTACTGTGCATTGACGGAGCGCCGCGCCTACAAGCCGCGCCTGTCGCCGATCGAAGCCTTTCGCATCCTGCGACAGTCGGTCGGCGGCCACCTCGACGGCGTCCTGGTCGAACGTCTCATCGAGATGGTCAGCGGCCATCTCGGGCCACGGATCAACGATCTTTGATCCAAGGTCAAGCTTGCGTTTTGTCGAAGGGGCCTCCGACGCGCATGAGGACCAACGCGACAGCAAACCCCATCGCGCCGACGCCTGCCATGGCAAGAAACGCGAGTCCGGATAAGGCGGCATAGAGAAAGCCCGCGACATACAACACGACGCCGATACTGATCCCCCATACCAGCGACGAATAGAGGCTTTGCGCCGTCGCCGACTGCGCCCCTGGCACTTCGCGACCGATTAGATGCATGGCGCCTAAATGTGCGGCACCAAAGCTGAAGGCGTGTAGGGCCTGCAGGGTGAGAAGTGCGGGCAGGGTATCCGCGAAGGCCGTCCCCGTCCACCGCACGGCGCAGGCGGCGCCGGCGAGAGCGATCAGGGCAGAGGGGCTGCTGGTTCGCAGCAGCCTGCGGCCAATCGCGAACAGAATGATCTCGGCGATCACCCCTTCTGCCCACAGCAGGCCTATGATATCGGCGGAAAAACCGATACTTTTCCAGTAAAGCGAGGCGAACCCGTAATAGACAGCGTGGCTGCCCTGAATGAGGCCGCAGGCGATCAGCGCCAGTGTCAGGCGCCGGTTGCCGAGCGCCGTTAGAAGTGGCAGCTTTCCGCGCCCGTGGCGTTCGCCGCGAACATCCGGAAGGGCCAGCGTTGCGGCGCACGTAATCGCCAAAGCGGCCAGCACCAGCCAATAGATCGTGTCGGCTGGCAGGTCGACAAGCAGGCGACCGGAGAGGATGGCGGCGACGATGAAGGTGAGTGACCCCCAAAGGCGTACGCGACCGTAGTCGACCTGACCGCGCTGGTCGCATAACATGGTCACGCTTTCAGTAAGGCTCATCACCGGCGGCCACGCCGAGAAGAAGAGCACGCTGACGGCAACCAACGCCCAGACGCTATCCGCCCAGTGGAAAAGAGTGAATCCGCCCAACGAGACGAATGCCAGGGTGGCGATGAGTCGGCGACGCTTCCCGCTGCGATCGGCGAAGTGGGCGACCAGTGGCGTGCTCACCGCCTTGGCACCGAAGCTGATCGCCATGACAATCCCGAGTGTCGCCGGTTCGAGCCCCTGGGCGCTCAGCCAAACCGGCCAGAAGGGCAGTTGGACGCCGGTGACGGTGAAATAAGCCGCATAGATGCCTGAGAGGGGAAGCGCGAACACCAAAACGCCAACAATTCCTAGATGTTAAGATCCCATAATAAACTAAAAGTTAATATAAAGGAGTTGCGAAGGAGAAACTCTCTTGATAAACGCGAGTCGCGATTTTGAGAAAAATAAATAACCCATTTGGGCTAAATCATAGATGCATTATCTCGAAAATCAAAAACAGTGATAAGGTACCATCGGTCGGCATCGTCGTTGGCGACTTCGCACCAAACCGCTGCTATAATATTTGCGTCGCTTGACAGCGAGGACGATGTGTGTCTTATTTTTGCCGCAATACAGGTGCCAGCCCCGTTGGTAAATCGCAGCGGCGTCGTTTAATCGACAGATGCAGAGGTCGGCAATGGACGTTCCAATCCTAACAACGAGGCGCGCCTTTGCATCGGAGGGTGACGCGACTCCTCTCTGGGGTCGAGGCCCGGCTCCGCTTCTCTCGTTGGTCGTGGCCGGATTGAACGAACAAGCCATCATCGAGAAGAACCTTCGAGCCGTGTGCGATTTTGTCGACTCGCTTGAGCCGCGCATCGGCTGGGAACTGATCTTCATTGATGACGGCAGCACGGATGCGACGGGCGAGATTGTCGAACGGTTCGCTCAGCATCGACCCAATGTGCGTGTCTTCCATCATGAAACCAACAGGGGATTGGGCGCGGCACTGCGCTTGGCATTCACCAAATGTCGCGGCGATTACATCATCACACTCGATGCCGATCTGAGTTTCGGCCCTCACCATATCCCGCTGTTGCTTGACAAAATACAACAAACCGGCGCAAAAGTGGTGGCCAGTTCGCCCTACATGAAGGGTGGTAAGATCTCTCAGGTGCCTTGGCTGCGCCGCATCATGACAATTGGCTCAAACCGCTTCCTGTCATTCGTCGCCAAAACCCAGGTGACCTCCCTTACCCCGATGGTGCGCGCCTATGACCGGCGGTTCATCCAGTCGTTGGATCTTCGATCCACCGGCATGGATATCAATGTGGAAATCATGTACAAAACCATGATTCTCGACGAACCGGTCGCCGAGATTCCTGCCCATATGGATTGGTCACTGCAAAGAGCCGAGGGAGACGCGCGCCAATCGAAGATGAAAATCATGCGAAACGTTTTCGCGATTTTGTTGTCAGGTTTCATGTTCCGTCCCTTCCTGTTTTTCATTTTTCCCGGCTTGGTATTCCTCTCCATGTCGGTGTATGCTAATTTTTGGCTCGGTGTTCATATCGTTCAGCAGTACGGCTCCGTTGATCCGACGATTACCGGGCTCCACCGTTTCGACGCCGCTGTCGCCGCGGCGTTCCATGTCGCTCCGCATACCTTGATCGTCGGCGGTTTGACGTTGATCATTGCCATCCAACTGATCAGTCTTGGCATTCTCGCCTTGCTGAACACCAATAACTTTGAGCAGCTTTTTCATCTCGGTACGTCGGTGCTGCGCAACCAGAACCGCGGCGACCATGAAGCGGGATGTGCCAAGGAACCGGACCGGCGAGAATAGGCTTCGAACACTTTCAACCGGAACGCTCCTTCCCGACCAATAGGGCTGGGCCACGAACGCCGTTCTGTAAGCCCAGTCAGGGTGCTCACACCTGCCGCGCCACCTCTTCGATCATTTCGTCGACGACTTCGCAGCAAGAGTTCCATGAATTGACGCGCGGGTAGAGTTGTGCCGTCGAGGCCATGTAGAGACGGCCGGGCACTAACGCCGTCGGCGGCTTTCGGGCTTGATAGCCGAGCGTCCACAACGGTTCGACGAACGGCGCCCTGAACAGGTAAGCATCGACGACGTGGATACCGCGTTCCGGAAACAGTTGCGCGATGTCCTGCCGATAGGCGCCGATCAGGTCGTCGTCGCTTCGCGCGAACATCTCGCTCGACCGGTGGGCATAGTTGACGAAGTAAGTGACATAGTTGCCTTGCGTCCGCTCCGACGGCGGCACCAGGTTCGACATTTCGATCATCCCCTGCGCTGTCGCGCCACAATCGACGAAGGGCATCCAATAATAGCGGGAAAGCGGTTTATCGGAAAAGAAGACGCCGCAGATGGCCCCTTGATAATCGAGCGCCAACGCGCGCAACGGTTCGAGCGCCGCCAAACCAGGCGCCATCTTGACGAGTGCCGGCGGTGGCAAGGTGGATACCACGAAATCGAAACGCTCTGGCCGGCCGCCGTCGATGGTCAGGGAAACGCCCTCCCCGTCCATCGCCAAAGCTTGGACGGACGTGTTCAGGCGGATGGTGGCCCTGTTGCTGGCGAGCGAGCCGGCGAACGCATCAATAAGCGAACGATAACCATTCCTCAGGAAACCCTTTGATTCTTTCTTGGTGTTCTTCTCCCGGTACAGCCGGCTCGATAACCACAGGGCGGGTATCGACGGATAGCCGTCGCCGATTTTCGCCGACAGCAGGGGCTTCCACAAAATATCGAATGCTCGGTCGCCGACCATCGACCGCAGCCAATTTTCCGCCGTGATGTGGTCGAGTTTGGGATCCTCGCCACGAAACCGAGCCCAGATCGCCACCAAACCGAGACGAATACGTTCGTCGAACCGTAACGGGTCAAACCTTAGCAAATCCAGCGGCGCATTCAGGGCATAAAGGCGTTTCTGGTAGAGAAAGCCCATGCCCGTTTCCCGCCAGTCCAAATCACCTTCGAGCCCCAGTTGGCGAATGTGTCCGATCAGCGCCTCGTCGGTCGGGAGAATGCAGTGGTAGAAACGCTCGATGTGATGGCCATGATGGACGAAAGTTGTCCCCAATCCGCCAAGATCATCCGCCGCCTCGAAAATTGTCACCTCGTGGCCCAGCCCAGCAAGTCGCCTCGCCGATGCCAGGCCCGATATCCCCCCGCCGATGACCGCCGCTCGCTTGCCCATTTCCGTACGCCTTTACCCTGAAGTAGTGCGATTGAGTGAGAGTAAGCTTCGAAATCCCCGTTGCCGTGGAACCGTTCCTTTTCCCTCGGCGCTCATCGGATCGCGGCGCGCTAGCCCGAAAGGCGGCGGGCCGCGCCCTCTGACTGAAAGGACGCCCGACCGCGAAGCCTGGCGTCCATCATATCGGAATTTTATTAATGACGCGTCATAGATGCCGGCGGCGCATCCTTGTTAAGCCATCCGCGGCATATCGCGAACGGGATGGATTTCTTCAGGGGTGGAGTTCGGCGAAACGCTGTCGAGCACGGTGAGCGCACCAGACCCACGGTGACTTGAGGCTGGCGCGGTAAAAGGGCAATGTAATCTTGCGGTCTCACCTTTGGGACAATGAAAAAAACGCTCTAGTAGCGCGCGTCGGAACGGAATAGCCAGTCGGTCAAATTGGCTACATCCAACGAGGCTTGGCGGTAGAGAAACTCCAGAGCATCGCGCCGCGAAACCAGTCCAGCGAGCTTACCATTCTCGACCACGGGCATATGACGAATGCCGCCATTCGCCATGCGCTGCAAGACGTCCTCCAGATCATCGTCCATGGTGCAAGTGAGGACATCCGTGGTCATGATTTCTCGGATCAGCATGGTCGAAGCTTTTTCCTCATGCTTGCCAAGGGCGTGTGCGATATCGCCTAGCGATAAGACGCCGAGGAGTTCGTCCTCCGAGTTGGTAATGGCGGCGACCGAGAAGCGCCGGCCGCCGACCTTGTGTCCGAACTGACGTCCCGCTTCCGCCAAGGTCAGATCAGGATGCATGGCAAGCACGAGCATGCCGTGCAATTTCAGTAACTTCGAGACTTTCATTACGACCCTCCCGTCAGAAAAGACGCCATTGCCGTTGAAGGTTAAACCCCGATTAACGGCGTGGCCATGGTGTGAGAGACACTTTATGACAGCTTCGCCACCGCTTCGGCAACGCTGCCATCACGACACCGACGGACAAACGGATTGCCGAACGTCGCATACACCGATCGGTGCCGAGACCCCGCCGCTGGCGAATTTGACCGGACTTAAGCCAAAAGCAGCAGCAATCCGGCTGCCGCGATTACCCCGCCGCTCGACCGGACAACCATCGAAGCCATATTGCGCCCTACTCTGGATAATGCGATTCCCAGGCCGAGTCCAACCGCATGCAAGAATGCCGTGGCGAGGGCGAACCCAAGACCATAAGCCCCGCCGGACGCATCGACCGGCATCTCCGTCCCATGGGCGTGGCCGTGGAATACCGCGAAAACGGCGACCAAGGCCATCGCACCCGCGACAGGAAGACGGCGGCCGATGGCGATGACGAACCCGAGGATGACGACAGAGCCGATGATACCCAGCTCGACGTGGGGAAGCGGCAGGCCGTTCATGCCGGCGATTCCGCCGAGAACCATGCAGGCGACGAACGCCAAGGGAACCAACCAGAGCGCGCGCCCCCCCATTTGCGATGCGAGGACACCCACGGCAACCATGGCTAGAACATGGTCGACCCCACCGATGGGATGACCAAAGCCAGCGGCGAAGCCGCCCGCTGGACCGACGCCGGTATGTGCGAGCACCGGATGCGCCGCGACCGCCAGCGCGAAGGCGAGAAGGATCCTGAAAGTCATCGCGTTTTCCCGTATCCCGTTGAGCGTAAAGAATGGCCAAGACAGTTAATAGCGATAATAGGACAAAGCGCATCCCGGGCGCAAAACGTATTCACAATATCGCCACGGTGGCGCACCCGCCCCTATCCAGACCGCACCACCTGCCGCGCTTCGGCGGCGACACGACGCAGATACGCAAGCCCATCGATGGCGCGTTTCCCGTACCACGACAGCATGGCGCCATCGATCAGCCTCGTCTTGCCGGCGGCCGTGGGGTAAGCCTCGACGAACGTCTGCGCGTCGGCTTCCGTGAAAGGGAACGGTTCCGTCGACAACAAAACGGCATCGACCGAGGCGAGTAAATCGGCGTCGATTTCGATCGTCGGATATCGATCCCCGCCGGATGGTGCATGGACGACCCATTTCGCCGTAATCAGCATGTCGGCGATGTACGTTTCGGCAGAGACGGTCATCCATGGCTTGCGCCAAATCAGATAGAGGACGCGCCGAGAGGGCCACGCGGCGGCGGCGGCGACAAGCTCCTCGTAGGCCGCCTTGAACCGCTCATGCAAGTGACCCGCCTCGGCCTGCCGACCAAACACACCGCCGAGCAGCCGAAACAACGCCACATTGTCAATGGCCTTCAGCGGATGCGTCACGACGACGGCGATGCCCATCGTGGCTAGGGCATCGGCGACCGCGCGGGGCGTCTCGTCCACGTTGACGATGACGTGCGACGGTTCAAGCCTACGGATGTGCTCCAAATCGACGTGCTTCGTGCCGCCGACGGTAACTATGCCGTCAATCGTCTCCGCCGGTCCGGTACAGAAGCGTGTCCGCCCGACGACCGATGCCCCAAGCGATAGGGCGAACAGCGTCTCGGTGATGCTCGGGACGAGCGAGACAATGCGCGCCTCTTCGCAGGGGGCATGAGCATTTCCCACCGCATCCAAATAGATGTTGCGCTTCTTCATCCCGTCATTTTACGACATTCGTTGAGTTTTGTGAGCAAAGTCACAGCGAGTGGGGCCTGTTTGAAGACATAGTGGTTCCCGGATGGATATTTTCGTCCGGAGTTCTCCCTTCCCTTATGAGCACCAACTCGAAGGGCCGGTTCTTTCGCCGGCCCTTTTTCTTTGATGCCGATTATGCCCTCCGCGCCACCCCGCCGCCACGTCGCCCCTGGTTGACAATCAATATTACCCACGCGCTCACGGTTGTCGGTCTCCGCGGCTGGGGACCAATCGCGCCCACTGCCGCACCCATCCGCGTTCTCGCGGCATCAAGTAAAGCTTTTGTGAGGCAATTCACATCGCGGGAGCGCGGCAACCGCCATGGTTACTCGCGGATGGGCCTTCCATCCGGAGTTCTCCCTCCCTCAAGAGCACCAGACTTAATCATAGGCCGGCAGCCGCCGGCCTTTTTTTTACGGTTGAGCGGGCGTCGACCGACTTGCCAGCGACGGCATCGAGGGCTATAAGCCGCCCTCTAGGCTCTTACGGTAAACGCGACTTCGACTTTGCGACATTGGCCCCCGACGCGGCGCCAACCAAAAAACTCTCCTATAAGGCCATTCAAATCATCTCATAGATTACGGAGGAGCTCCGGACATGGCGACGGAAAGAACTCTCTCGATTATCAAGCCTGATGCCACGGCACGCAATCTTACGGGGAAAATCAACGCATTTTTCGAAGATGGCGGGCTCCGTATTGTGGCGCAGAAACGGGTTCGCCTGACCAAGGAACAAGCCCAGCAATTTTACGCTGTCCATGCCGAACGCGCATTCTATGACGAATTATGTGAATACATGATCTCCGGCCCCGTCGTCGTGCAGGTGCTCGAGGGGGAAAACGCTATCACCCGCAACCGCGAAATCATGGGCGCCACCAACCCGGCCAACGCGGACGAAGGAACCATTCGCAAATCCCACGGCTTGAACGTCCAGGAAAATTCGGTGCACGGGTCGGACTCGCCGGAAAACGCGGCGAAGGAAATTGCCTTTTTCTTCTCCGAGTGCGAAATCGTCGGTTAGGAAACGGCGGCGTCGCTAGCGGCGCCCGGTAACCGCATCATCAATCGCCGGGTTGACCAGCGCGACGTCTGGCGCCCGCGCACCTCCGACGTAGACGCGCTCCCCGACAACCCGAACGCGCCCGTCGGCCAGGAGCCTCACCGCATGCGGATACAGGCGGTGCTCCTGGGCGAGGACACGGTGAGCCAGGATTTCCGGGGTATCCGCAGGATCGACGGCAACAACCGCCTGGCCGATGATCGGCCCATTGTCCATCGCCGGACGAACGAAATGCACGGTGCATCCGGAAAACCGGGCCCCCATTTCGATGACCCGTTCGTGCACATGCAGGCCACGAAATGCCGGCAGCAGGGATGGGTGGATGTTGATGAGCTTGTCCCACCAATGATCGACGAAACTATCGGTGAGCAACCGCATGAAGCCGGCAAGACAGATCAGTTCCACCCCGGCGACGCGAAGTACCCGGTGCAACTCCGCCTCGAACAGTTGCCGGTCGTCGAACCGCCGATGATGGACCACGGTGGTTTCGATCCCGGCTTGATGCGCAAATTCCAGCCCCTTCGCGTCAGGCTCGTTGGAGACGACGAGGTGAATTTCCGCCGGGTAGGACGGATCGGCGGCGGCTTCCACCAGCGCCCGCATGTTGCTGCCGCGCCCGGAAATCAGGACACCGACCTTCATGCGCGCCACGGCGCCCAATCCCCTTGCAAACGGACCGCGGCATGCGCGGCCGGGTCCTCGCCGGCGGCGATCTCGCCGATCCGATAAACGGTCTCCCCCTCCGCCTCGAAACGGTTCTTCACGACAGCCTCGCTCGCGGGGTCGACGATAGCCAACATGCCGATCCCGCAATTGAAGGTGCGTGCCAATTCTTCCCGCGTCAGTTCCCCCGCATCCCGCAGCCACGTGAACACCGGCGGCAAGGGCCACGCGGCGAGATCGATCCGCGCCACCAGACCGTCGGGAATGACGCGCGGCGGATTGTCGACAAGCCCTCCGCCCGTGATATGCGCCAAGGCCTTTATCCCGCCGCTCCGGACGGCATCCAAGCAGCTCCTCACGTACAGGCGGGTCGGGGACAGTAGGCTTGCGGCGAGCGAGCGTTCGTCGTGCGCGAATGGAGCCTGCCCCGCGTAATCGAGACCGAGGGTTTCGATCAGACGGCGCACCAGTGAAAAGCCATTGGAATGAATCCCCGAAGACGCAAGACCCAAAACGATGTCGCCCTTCGTAACGCGTTCCCCCGTAAGCAGGTGGTCCCGTTCGGCCACGCCCACGGCGAAGCCGGCAAGATCGTAATCGTCGCCCCGATAAAGACCCGGCATTTCGGCCGTCTCCCCGCCGATCAAGGCGCACCCGGCTTCCCGGCAGCCGGCAGCGATGCCCGCCACAACATCCCCCGCGTGCCCCACCGATAGCCGCGCGGTGGCGAAATAATCGAGGAAAAACAACGGTTCGGCTCCCTGCACGACGAGATCGTTGACGCACATGGCGACCAAGTCGATACCGATCGTACGGTGGTCGTTGGCCGCCTGGGCAATCGCCAGCTTGGTGCCCACGCCGTCGGTAGCGGCGACCAGAATGGGATCGCGGTACCCGGTCGCGGCGAGGTCGAAACATCCGCCGAAGCCGCCAAACCCGGCCATCACGCCGGGACGCGCGGTTGACCGGACGGCGGGGCCGATTGCCTCCACCAGCGCGTTACCGGCATCGATGTCGACGCCCGCCCCCTTGTATGTCAGTCCGCCGATGGCATCCCCCGAAGCGTCATGGTATAGATCAGCCCGCTGTTTGATGCGAGCACCTTAGGCGGAACGTGGAAACCCTGCAATGATGCAACGGCTTCGGGCCGTGGCCGAACGTGCCGTCGCCGGCTGCGTTTTCTTGGCCACGCTGGTCATCATAGTTGTCGGCGACCTGCCAGCGGCGGCCCAAAACGCGGCCGACGTTTTGGAAGTGCGCGATATCAAGGTCGACGTTACCGACGTCACCGCCGCCGCCGCGCGCGACAAGGCTTTGTCGGCGGGCGAACGGCAGGCATATGAAGAACTTATTCAACGCCTCGCCGCCCCTCGGGATGTCCCGGCGCTCTCGGCGTCATCCAGCACGGAGATCAGCTCATTGGTGCGGGATTTCTGGGTGTCGGAGGAAAAGGTGTCGGCCGTCCGCTATGTGGCGACCCTGAATTACACGTTCTATCGTGACCGGTTCTACGACCACATCCGCGACAAGAACGCCACGGCAGCGCCGCTGCCAACGGCGCCGATGCTGGTGATCGCCGCCTACGACCTGCCGACGCGAGACATTCTGTGGCAATCACCAAACGCTTGGCAAAGCGCTTGGCGTGCCGCGGCGCCGGCGAGCATCCTGCCGATGCGCTTTCCGGTCGGCGACGCCACGGACCAGGGAACGTTAACCGTCGAGCAGGCACTGGCCCGGGATGCGGATGCCATCCGTCGCCTCGCCAGCCGGTACGCGGCGCGCGACATCCTGGTCGCGATTGCCCGCGCCACCGACGGCGATGTGGCGGGCCCGACGGCGCTGCGGGTCGAGACGTCCCGCTTCCCCACCCCCACTTCGGCGCTGCCGACCGTCGAGTACGCGCGTGACGAGGGCGAGAGCGAAGCGGATTTCCTGCGCCGCGCCGCCGAAGGAACCATCGACGCCCTGGAAGCGGCATGGAAGCGCACCACCGCTGGCACCAACGGCGCCCGGCAGACGCTTCCCATCGTCGTTCCCGTGCGGAGCTTCGAGGACTGGCACGCAGCCCGGACCCGCCTCGACACCATCGCCACCATCGACGATATAAAGATTGTCATCCTGTCTCGGCGGGAAGTCCGGGCCAATGTCACGTTCTTCGGTGAGTTCGATGCCCTGCGGGCCGCTCTGCGAGGCAGCGGGTTATCGCTTGCTCAAATTGAGGGCCAGTGGACGCTTTCCGAGACCGGCCGCGCGCTACCGGCGGCGATGGGAACCACTCGACGCCCATGACGACCGAACACAAGCTGCTGATTTGGGGCGTTGTCCTGGTTGTCGTGGCGCTTGTCATCTATGCGCTGTCGAGCGTGCTGTTTCCCTTTCTCGCCGGAATTGCGATCGCCTATCTCTTGGATCCGCTCGCCGACCGGTTGGAACGCGTCGGCGTCGGCCGGGGTTGGGCGGCGGCCCTGATTCTGGGCGCGTTCGCCGCGTTTATTATTCTCGTTCTGTTACTGCTAGCGCCCATTCTCTACGAACAGATGGTCGGTCTCGTTGGCCGAATTCCCGAATACATCAACCATCTGGCGGTATTTTTGAAGACGAAAGTCACCGAATTGGAGGCTACGTTAACACCCGAGCAGATCGAGAAAATTCGCGAAGCCGCCGGCAACCAGGCGGGCGATATGATCAACTGGCTGACGGATACGCTGGGCCAGTTATGGGGCAGCGGCGTCGCACTCTTGAACGCCCTGTCGCTGCTCGTCATCACGCCCGTGGTCGCTTTCTACTTGCTACGCGACTGGGATCGACTCGTGGCAAAGGTCAATTCCCTGCTGCCGGAGGATGCCGCCGATACGATCCGTGCGCGGATGAAGGAGATCGACGAGCGGCTTTCCGGGTTCGTCCGCGGCCAAGGCTCCGTCTGCCTGGTTCTCGCCGCCTGGAACGGCATAGGTTTGAGCCTGGTCGGCTTGAACTTCGGTCTTGTCGTTGGCATCGCTTCCGGCCTTCTCTCTTTCATACCCTATTTCGGCACGGCGGTGGGATTCATCGCCGGCATCGGTCTCGCCCTGGCACAGTTCGACTCGTGGCTTCCAATGTTGATGGTCGTCGCAGTGTGCACCACGGGCCAGTTACTGGAGGGTTTCATTCTCACGCCAAAGCTGGTCGGCGACCAGGTCAACTTGCATCCGGTGTGGGTATTGTTCGCGCTGATGGCCGGCGGCGGGCTACTCGGCTTCACAGGCGTTCTTATCGCCGTGCCGGCAGCCGCCGTGATTGGCGTGCTCGTTCGTTACATCATCGACGAGTACGTCTCGAGCCCACTTTATTATTCGGTACCGCGGGAACCGAAGCATGACCGACCGGACACGCAATGACGGCGAGATCGCAGCAGTTAGTGTTACCGTTCACGCCACGCACCTGCCATGGGGGCGCCGACTTTCTCGTCGCCGACTGCAATCGCGAGGCCGTCGCCTGGTTGGATCTTTGGCCGGACTGGCACGAGCCAGGGCTGATCGTCCACGGGCCGGCGGCGAGCGGAAAATCGCATCTCGTCCAGCTCTTTCTCGACCACACCGGGGGAACGCGGGTGACAGCGGACTCGGTCGTTACCGACATCGCGGAGTTGACATTCGACTTTCCGGCCGTCGCGGTTGATGACGCCGACGAATTGATCCGCAGTGGTATTGAACAGCCGCTATTGCATCTGTTCAACGGGGTAAAGGAAGCAGGGGGCCGCCTCCTGTTGACCGGAACCGCGTCACCCGGTCGTTGGCCGTTCCGCCTCGCCGATCTCGCTTCCCGGCTGCGCGCCTTGCCAGCGGCGTGCATCCACTCGCCGGACGAGGCCCTGTTGACAGCCTTGATCGTCAAGCTGTTTCACGATCGCCAAGTTATTATCGAGGACGCCGTCCCCAGCTACATGCTGGCCCGCATTCCGCGCACATTCAACGCCGTCCGCTCCGCGGTAGAACGAATTGACGCGGTCTCATTCGCCGAGCGAAGACGGGTCGGCGTCGCGCTTGTGCGGGAAGCGCTGGCCGAGCGCCCTGGCGGCCAGCCAACGCTCGACCCTGTGCCTACTCCGCCGACTTGACCTTCTTCGCCTTCGGCAACTCGATGCGGAGATGCAATTCCCGCAGCCGTTCGAGATCGATATCGGCAGGCGCGCCCATCAGCAGATCCTGCGCCTGCTGATTCATGGGAAAAGCGATGACCTCGCGGATGTTGGGTTCGTCGGCAAGCAGCATGACGATGCGGTCGATACCGGGTGCCGCCCCCCCGTGCGGCGGCGCGCCGTATTGGAAGGCGTTGAACAGGCCGCCAAACCGGCGCTCCACCTCCTCCCGACCGTAGCCGGCGATTTCGAACGCCTTGATCATGATGTCGGGGCGATGGTTCCGGATCGCCCCGGAGGAAAGCTCGGTGCCGTTGCAGACGATGTCGTACTGGAACGCCTTGATGATCAACGGATCCTGGTTTTCGAGTGCCTCGAGGCCGCCTTGGGGCATGGAAAACGGATTGTGGCTGAATTCGACGCGCCCAGTCTCCTCGTTGAACTCGTACATCGGGAAATCGACAACCCAGCAGAAACGATAGGCGTTCCGCTGACGAAGGCCCAACTCGTCGCACAGTCGCTCCCGCGCCGCACCGGCGTATTTTTCAGCAAGCGCCTGCTTCGCGCAGACGAAGAACACCGAGTCGCCCGGCGCCGCTCCCGCCGCGCCGCGGATCCGCTGCAATCGCTCGACATCTAGATTCTTGGCGATCGGCCCCTTGGCTTCATCTCCCGTGAACGAGACATAGCCCAACCCGCCGGCTCCTTCATCCCGCGCCCAATCGTTGAGCTTGTCAAAGAAGCTGCGTGGGTTGGCGGCGGCATCAGGGGCGCGGATGGCACGGACGACGGCGCCCTTGGCGACATTGTTGGCGAACAGCCCGAATCCTGAGTCGCGGAACGTTTCCGTCACGTCGACGATTTCCAGCGGATTGCGCAGATCCGGCTTGTCCGATCCGAAGCGCAGCATGGCGTCATGATAGGCCAAGCGTGGGAACGGCATTTCGCTGACCAAGCGATCACCGCCGAATTCCTCGAATACACCGTGCAACACCGGTTCCAAGGCGGCGAAGACATCTTCCTGGGTAACAAAGGCCATCTCGAAATCGAGCTGGTAAAAGTCGCCCGGCGTACGATCGGCACGGCCATCCTCATCGCGGAAGCACGCCGCGATTTGAAAATAACGATCGAAACCGGACGCCATGAGAAGCTGCTTGAACTGCTGCGGCGCCTGCGGCAGTGCATAGAATTTCCCGGGATGGACTCGACTTGGCACGAGGTAGTCCCGCGCCCCTTCGGGCGACGAGGCGGTCAGGATCGGTGTCTGAAACTCCATGAAGCCGGCCTCGATCATTCGGTGGCGTATCGACGCGATGACCTGAGAGCGCAGCATGATATTGCCATGCAGCCGTTCGCGGCGCAGGTCGAGAAAGCGGTAGCGAAGTCGCATCTCCTCGCCATACTCGATATCGCCGGCGACCTGCATCGGCAGCACCTCGGCGGGAGCGTCAACCATGAAGTCGTCGATGCGCAGTTCGACTTCGCCGGTCGGCAGGTTCGGATTGACGGTTTCCTCGGTGCGCCGAACCACCCGTCCGGTGACGATGACGACACTTTCCGACCGCGTTTCCGTCACGGTGTCGAAAAGGGTATGATCCGTTTCAATCACACACTGGGTAATCCCATAGTGGTCGCGCAAATCGATGAATACTAGGTGGCCGTGGTCGCGCTTGCGATGAACCCAGCCTGACAACCGGACCGTCACCCCGACATCGTCGGCACGGATTTGGCCGCAAGTGTGCGTGCGGTAGGGATGCATGGGAGGTATATTCCAGTAGTGGGATCTCGATGGTCCAGCGGATCACCGGGGCGGAACCGCCGCGACTGCGAAGACGGACACGAAACGCCTGACTTGTCAAGGTAAGCCCGAGATTACGAGTTTGGCAGAAAGCTGAGGCGTCAGCCTCCCAAAAGCCCTATGCGCAGCCCGACTCAGGCAGCGCCGCACCGCAAAATACTCGGCGTCTTGCGCCTTGACTCTCGGTTTCCGCGCACCGAAAACTGAGCCATGAACATCGTCTCAGATGCCCAGGTAACGATTTCCGCGGCAACCGCCTCGTTCCCGGGGACGTCGCATCCACTGCGCGAAACTCTGCTCAACGAACTGCATGCGCGTCCGTTCCAAAGCCTGACGCCACCGACCCGCCTCTCGCACCTGATTGTTCTAGGCGGTGAAACGATCGAGGCGCAGCGCGCGCAACATGCCCATTTCGCAAGATTATGCAAACGCTATACGGCGCCGCCGCCAACGGAAGAGGCCAAGAACTTCGTTCAGAATTTTGGGCCATTCCGGATTCGATGGGAACGTCATGCGGAGTTCGCGGCCTACACATTCATCCGCGAAGAAACGTTCGAACATCCGTTCGAGGATCCGGTGATCAATCTGGTCCCACGCGATTGGCTCGACGCATTGCCGGGAAGGGTCTTGGTCGCCGCCCATGTCGCCGTGGAAGACAAAAACAGCGAGCCGCGCGACGCGACGGTCTTGTCGCGTCTCTTCGACCACAATCACCTGATTGGGTGCGGAATCGCCGGCGGGAATGCCATGATGTGGACCGACTTGCGCGCGGACGCAAACGGCTTTTGCCGCTTCTTGATCCGCGACGAGAATCTGTATGACCGGCAAGCTGGCCGCGTTGTGCAACGACTCCTGGAGGTACATACCTACACCGCGCTTTCGCTCCTTGCCCTGCCGGTCGCCCAGGACGCGGTGCCCATGATCGCGCGTAACGAAGCACTGCTCGCCGACATTACGGGCCGTCTGCGTCTTCTCAGTGACATTTCCGAAGAGCGTGGCCTTTTAGGCGAAATCACGGCACTTGCCGCCGATATCGAGCGGATCGAGGCGACGACGAGTTATCGCTACGGTGCCTCCGCGGCGTATTATGAATTGGTGCGCGCGCGGCTAGCGGAGTTACGCGAGCAAAGGATCCACGGTTATCAACGGCTGACCACCTTTCTCGACCGCCGCCTTTGCCCAGCGATGCGTACCTGCGAGGCGACGGCGACGCGCCAGCGCGCCCTGGCAGCCCGAATTGCCCGAGCAAGCAATCTGCTACGCACGCGGGTGGACGTGGCCCTGGAATCGCAGAACCAGGAACTTCTGCAATCGATGAATCGGCGCGCCAGCCTGCAGCTGCGACTCCAGACGACCGTCGAAGGGCTGTCGGTCGCGGCGATTAGCTACTATATCGTCGGCCTGATAGGGTACGCGGCGAAGGCCTTGAAATCCCTCGGGTTTCCGATCGATCCTAACCTCGCAAGCGGTTTCGCGATCCCGGTCGTCGTTGGAATACTATGGATGGGCGTGCGTCACGTGCGCCGTATCGCCACCCGCGAAGAAAGGTCAGAGTAACCTGGAAGCGACAACCCCAACACGCCGTCTTTTCAGGGGCGATTTCTTGATCGAACATAATACCGAAGTGACCGCTTGGTTCGTCGGCGCTCAAAAACAAAAAGCGGAGCAACGTCCTTTCCACCCGCCAACCAGAGATCGGGAATCGCGTGGCTCGATTTTGCCAGCATGGGCACTGGCATGTCGCTGATTACCGACACTGACACGCTGGTTGACTTCTGTCAGCAGCAACAAGGGGCATCATTTCTCACCATCGATACCGAGTTCATGCGGGAAAAGACGTATTGGCCCAAGCTGTGCTTGGTTCAGGTGGCCGGGCCCGACAACGCTGCGGCCATTGATCCGCTGGCGCCGGGCATCACCCTCGATCCACTCTTCGCACTGCTTGACGATCGCCGAATTGTTAAGGTCTTTCACGCCGCCCGACAGGACCTAGAGATCTTCTTTCACCTTCTCGGCCGCATACCCGAGCCGCTGTTCGACACCCAGGTGGCGGCGATGGTGTGCGGCTTCGGCGATCAAGCCAGTTATGAAGCCTTGGTCACGAAACTTACCAAGGCGCGGTTGGACAAGGGCAGCCGGTTCACCGACTGGGCGGCACGGCCACTCAGCAATCGGCAACTCACCTACGCTTTGAGTGACGTCACATATCTCCGCACCGTGTACGTGAAGTTGTGTGATAAACTGGAAGCTTCCGGGCGCGCGGGGTGGCTAGCCGACGAAATGGCCTCCCTGGCCGATCCGGCATCCTACCAGATCGACCCCATGGAAGCGTATCGCCGGGTGAAATCACGCGGCGCCAAACCGCGTGTGCTGGCTATTCTTCGTGAAATCTCCGCTTGGCGGGAACGCATGGCGAAGGCGAAGGACCTGCCGCGCTCCTGGATCCTCAAGGACGACACGCTGATGGAGATCGCTCATCACGCACCGACAACGGTCGACGAGTTGGCGCGCACCCGGGGCCTCTCCCGGCGCCAAGCCGATGACAGCATCGGCGCGGAGTTGCTCGATGCGGTGGCACGGGCGAAGGCGCTGCCGAATGACGCGCTGCCGCCGATCGAGGTGAAACGCGAACTACCTCGCGGTATTGGCCCGGTCGCCGAACTGTTGAAAGTCCTGCTCAAAATGGTTTGCGAGCGAGAAAACGTGGCACAGAAACTGATCGCCTCATCCGAAGACATCGAGCAACTGGCTGCGTTTGGAGAGGAAGCCGGGATTCCAGCGCTGAAAGGCTGGCGACGCGAGGTTTACGGCGAACAGGCACTGAAACTCCGGCGTGGCCAACTGGCGATCGCGGTGCGCGGCAGGTCTCTCACGCTCGTTCCCTATCAGGAGTAAAACCCCACGCCCCTTGGTCCGCGGGCCGCCGTTAAGCGGCGGAGGCCGCCGCCTGGGTCCGCGCCTTGCCGGTGGCGTTATCATAGGCCGCGCTGAGCGCGAAGGTTACCTCGCCGGGGGTGAAGGTGAGATCATCAATGCCGCCGATGGGCGTGATTTCTGCCGCCGTGCCGGTTAAAAACGCCTCCGATGCCTTTCGCAACTCCTCCGGCAGGATCGCCCGTTCCACGACATCAATGCCGAGGTCCCGGGCGAGACCAATCACGGTCTGCCGGGTGATGCCGTTGAGAAAGCAGTCCGGAACTGGCGTATGCAGGCGCCCGTCGTCCATCAGAAAGAAGACGTTGGCGCTCGTCGCCTCGGCGACGCGCCCCCGATAATCAAGCATCAGCGCTTCGTTGTAACCTTCCGCCTCGACAGCATGCTTGGCCATTGTACAGATCATGTAGAGCCCCGCGGCCTTGGCATGCACCGGCGCGGTATCCGGTGCAGGACGCCGCCAAGCCGCCGTTTTCATGCGGATCCCCTTGGTCTTCAGCTCCGCCGCGAAGTAGGAGGGCCATGTCCAGGCGGCAATCGCCAAATGAATCGTGTTGTTTTGCGCCGAGACACCCATCATCTCGCTGCCGCGCCACGCCACGGGCCGCACGTAGCCGTCGACGATCCCGTTGATGCGACAGGCTTCGACGCAGGCGCGATCGATCTCATCAATGGTCCAGGGAATGTCGAAGCCGAGGATGCCGGCGGAGCCCACCAAGCGCTCGGTATGCTCGGTGAGCTTGAAGATCTGGCCACCATACATCCGTTCGCCCTCGAACACGCTGGAGGCGTAGTGAAGGCCATGCGTGAGCACGTGAACATTGGCTTCCCGCCACGGCATGAAATCACCATCGAACCAGATCAGCCCATCCCTATCGTCGTATGGTTGCGTCGCCATGGCAGAAACTTTCTATTATGATCCTGTGCGAAAACATTAATTTCTTGTTTACGCCTAATTTCTTGCATTTCGTATCAGAACCTGAAATATATGTCAATAAGGCTGACATATTTTCGAGCGGGATCAAATCACGTGTCGCAGTCGGAAACGACGGTCGTTGATAACGCCCCCCAAACCGGCACGTCGGATCAAGCAGACAGCGCCAACCCGCAATTCGACGAAGCATTGATCCGCGAGACGATGGAACTGCTGTTCTTCGCGTACCGGGACTTCACCGGTGATGCCGACGCGCTGCTCGCTCGCTATCGCTTTGGCCGCGCCCATCATAGGGTGATCTATTTCGTCGGCCGCCATCCTGGCATTACGCTGTCGGAACTGCTTTCAATCTTGAAAATAACCAAGCAGAGTGCGGCGCCGATCCTGAAGGACCTAACCGCCGAGGGCTTCATTGAGCAACGCTCCGATCCGACGGACGGCCGCAAGCGCCGTTTGTATTTGAGCCCGGAAGCGGTTGCCCTCGAACGCACGTTGATGGAACGGCAGGCGGCACGCCTCATCACAGCATACGCGATCGTGGGCGGTGCCGCCGGCAGCGGTTTCCGGGCAATGCTGCACGCCATGATCAACAGAGACCCACGGTAAGGCGAGGCAAGCGAATCGGGCCAACGCGACTACTTGCGACTGCCTTTGTGATGCCAGTCAAGTCGCCTTCGCCCGAGGATTGCGCTAAACTGTGGCCCCCGCGAGATTTATAGACGCGACACAACCGGAACCGCCTTGAGGCCATGGACGCCCCTCACATTCTCGTTGTCGACGACGATCCCAGACTCTGCGAGTTGATCGCCCGCTTCTTGACCAAGCAACGTTTTCTCGTCTCCACCGCCGCCGATGCGATGGATGCACGCGCCAAGATGGCCAATCTGACATTCGACCTGATCGTTCTGGATGTGATGATGCCGGGCGAAAGCGGCCTCGATTTCGCCGCCGACCTGCGTCGGCAATCCGATGTCCCGATCCTGATGTTGACGGCGATGGGCGAGACCGATGATCGCATTGCGGGACTGGAGCGGGGGGTCGATGACTACCTCGTCAAACCGTTCGAGCCTCGCGAACTGTCGCTGCGCATCGCCAACATCCTGCGCCGGATGCCGGCTCCCGAACCGCCGATCACGGAAGTCCAACTGGGTTCCCTCATATTCGACATCGAGCGCGAGGAACTGCGCGAGGGCGATGAACCGATTCGCTTGACGTCCGTCGAATGCGCGCTGCTGAAAGCCCTTGCCGAACGTCCCGGGTTGCCAGTCAGCCGAGAAAACCTGTTGGCCTTTACTGGTACCAACTCGGGTGACCGTGCCGTCGATGTTCAGGTAACCCGTCTGCGCCGCAAGATCGAACCGGATCCGCGCGATCCCCGCTATCTCCAGACGGTACGCGGGAAAGGCTACGTCCTGAAACCGGACATGTAAATGAAGTCGATGCTGAAACGACTCGCACCACGGTCATTAATGGGCCGCGCGTTGCTTATCGTCATCGCACCATTGATCATTATGCAGGTGCTGTCGGCATACGTGTTCTACGAAAACCACTGGGATCAGGTGCTCAAACGCCTAGCGCTCGGCCTAGCGGGGGATATCGTGACAATCGTCGACGCGCTTGGCGCCCTGCCCCGACCCGAGGATCGCGCCTGGCTGCTCAACGAAGCGGCGCAGACCATGGAACTGACGGTCTCATTCGAACCCGGAACGATCCTCGCCCCGTCCCCATATCGGGGCGAGACAGACCTCGAGGGTGAACTGCGGCGCGCGCTTTTGGAAAAGAATCTCACCAAGCCGGTGCGGGTCGACGATCGGACGGACCGGGACCGGATCGGCATCTATGTCCAGCTGGCGGAAGGCGTGCTGGAGATTTCGGCGCCTCGCAGCCGCCTCGTCAGTTGGACGACGTTTGTCTTTGTCCTCTGGCAGGTCGGCACATCCCTCATCCTGCTCGGCATCGCGACGATCTTTATGCGCAATCAGGTGCGTCCCGTCCGCAGGCTGGCCCGCGCGGCCGATGCCTTCGGCAAGGGCCGCGACGCATCCAATTTCAGTGTCGAGGGTGCCCGGGAGGTTCGCCTCGCCGCCCGGGCGTTCATCGCCATGAGGAACCGCATCCAACGGCAGATCACGCAGCGCACGGCAATGCTGGCCGGCGTCTCCCACGACCTTCGGACGCCGCTGACACGCATGAAACTGCAGCTGGAGATGATGCCGGACGATGACGCCAAGGAAGCGCTGATCCAGGACATCGCCGAGATGCAGCGGATGCTCGAAGGCTATCTTGCTTTCGCCCGCGGTGAGGGGACAGAGAAGCCGGCGCCGTGCGATGTCGGCGCCATCCTCGTCGAGGCTGTACGGCAAACCGGGCGGAACAATGTTTCGATCGGCATCAACGTCGCCGAGGCCCTGATTGTGCCGCTGCGCCAGGATGCGTTCCGCCGCTGCGTGACCAACCTCCTCGAGAACGCGGCCCGCTTCGCGACCATGATCGCGGTCTCCGCGCGAAAGGCTGGAAACGTGATCGAGGTGCTAATTGACGACAACGGTCCCGGCATTCCCGCCGAAAAGCGGGAGGAGGCATTCAAACCGTTTTCCAGGCTCGAAAGTTCCCGCAATCCACGCACAGGCGGCGTCGGTCTGGGGCTGACAATTGCCCGGGATGTGATGCACAGCCACGGAGGCGAAATCACCCTGGCGGCATCACCGCAGGGTGGCCTGCGGGTTCGGCTGCGCCTCCCGATCTAAAACACCCAACTCAAACGAAATCGGCAACAATCAGCCGGACACCGAGGCCGAAAAAGACGGCGCCGGCGACGAGACGGATCACGCGTCCCGCTCGCGGCGAGCCGACGATGCGCCAACGCAGGTAGCCGGCGGCGACACCAGCCGGCGCCATCACAACGAAGCCGCAAACGAGAAAGATGGCGCCCAGGATCGCGAATTGCGCGGCATTCGAGCCGGCGGCCGGATCCACGAACTGCGGCAGGAAGGCGAAAAAGAACAGAGCCACCTTGGGATTGATCAGATTCATGATAACCGACTGGCGAAAGATGACGCCCAGGCGGACATTTTCGACATCCGCCGCGGTATCGGCCACAGCGCCCTTGCTGCCCCACATGCGGACCGCCAAAAAGCCCAAATAGGCGGCGCCCGCTACTTTAAGGACCAGGAAGGCATTCGGCGAGGCGGCGATCACCGCTGATAGGCCGACGATACACAACAGCGTATGACCGATAACGCCCGTGCAAAGTCCGGCCGCCGCGATAACGCCCGCCGCTCGCCCCTGCGCGGCACCCCGCGTAATGACGTAGAGTAGGTCGGGACCCGGCGTCAAAGCCAGCAGCAGGGAGGCGACAGCGAATACGATGAGTTCGGACGCAGGCGGCATTCAGGAGAGCCGGCCGCCGTCGGGCACGCACCGATCCGGGCCAATCAGAATTACACCGCCATTCGCGTCCGGAAATCCTAGAACAAGGACCTCGGACCGAAACGGCCCGATCTGCTTCGGCGGAAAGTTCACGACGCAAGTAACCTGACGACCGACCAACGTCTCCGGCGTGTAATGACGGGTGATCTGCGCCGACGTTTTCCGCTCGCCGATCTGCGGGCCGAAATCGATCCAAATCTTAAATGCCGGTCGGCGTGCCTCCGGAAACGGCTCGACACGGCAAATGGTACCGACCCGAATATCGAATTTTTGAAAATCGGTGACGTCAATCGTCTTTGGCGCACCTGCCGTTGCGGCCGATCCCTCAGTCATGGCTACCCTTCGTGACGCGAGACGAGATAGGCGATGAGCAAGCCCAATGCGATTTTCGGCAACCAGGCAGCCGCCCAGGGCGCGATGAGGCCGACCTCGCCGAAAGCGAAGGCCGTGTTATCGAAGACGAGGAAGGCGAAACCAAGACCGAGACTCGAGACGGCAAGGAGGACTATGCCGCCGGAGCGGCGGAACCGCTGCGCCAGCGAAACCACAAGGCATACGAGCAAGAACGGAGGCAACGCGGAAGCGAGGCGATGGTGGAACCATGTCTCGTAGAGGCTGGTTGGCCGCTGCCCGAAGCCGCCGTTGTCGATCAACCTGCCGATCGACGTCAAGTGCAGTTCTGTGATGTCGCCGGCGATCAATGGCAGGTTTTCGATATCGATGCGCCCCCGCCAAAAGAAGCGCGCCTGACGGATGGTCTCGCCGGTGGTCGCCGAATGTCGCCTCACCTCGTGCAGGATCCATCCTTCGTCACCCGGTTCAGCGCCCCGAAAATCGATTTGCTCGATGAGCATGCCGTTGGGCTCGCGACGAAACACGCGACCATCCTCGATCCGGCCGGCGTGCGCGTCGCGCGTCGGTAGGCGGATGATGTCGTTGCCGCTGCGCAGCCAAACCGCATCCATGTCGGCGCCCATCGTCAAGTCCCGTTGGTAATCGCCGACCTGCCGACCGTAGAGTTCGATTAACGAAGAGGGTACTAGACGATCATTGAGGATAAACTGGAACGACATCAACGCGACACCGACCGGCAGTAACCCGATCATCATTCGACTCGCCGAGGCCCCACCTGCCCAGGCGGCGACAAGTTCGCTGTTTCGCATCATCAAGCCGAGCA
Source organism: uncultured Rhodospirillaceae bacterium (assembly GCA_964460955.1). Classification (GTDB taxonomy): domain Bacteria; phylum Pseudomonadota; class Alphaproteobacteria; order Rhodospirillales; family Defluviicoccaceae; genus Defluviicoccus. Next base: position 82,337 of record CAYWRP010000003.1, read on the forward strand.
GAAAGATACTGCCCAGTATCGACCCGATCGGCAACATTTCGGCGACGATCTGCGGCAGCCGCAGAACCGAATACATGAGCAACGGCTCGATGGCCACCCGCGTGGTCCGCGTAACGTCGTCCCACTCCTGCATCAGGTCGAACGCCAGCGCGAGGGATGACAACAGAAAAGTCGTAATCATCACGTACTGGGCGAGGCGCCAACTCAGATAACTGGAGAGAATGTTCATTGGGCTCGTCACTTGGCCGGGCGTGGGCGTCGCTGCCATAACCCCAGACCCGTTAGCAGTCCGAATCGCGCGCCCTCCGGAACTCTGACGGCCCTGAAATGAAACAATATGGCCGCCAAGGCGGCGAAACCGGCGAGGGGACCCCATACCCCGAGATAAACGTTGACCTGTTGTACTTCGGCGGCGTTCTCACCAAGATCGACGAGTTGATTGAACAGGATAAGCAGGACAAGCGCGGCGGCGAGACTCCACGTGCGATCTCGCCGGCCAGTCCGTGTCGCCAGCGCGATACCGAGGAATGGAATGACAAAAACGGACAGCACGCGCACGATGCGTCCGTGAAACTCGGCGACAATGTCGGAGGCCCGAATGCCGGGCGGGGGATCATCGCGCCTTTCCCACAATTCTCCCATTGTCATCTCCCGCTCATCCTCGCCTCGGGGGCGAAACGTCTGGGCGACACCCGATCCCAACTCCGTCCGAAGCCGATTGAACTGCAGCAATTCTGCGCTGGTTTCGGGCGTTCCCGACACTTCGTCACGGCTGATTTGCGTGGTCAGGCGCACGCCATCGACGATGCGCAGAATCGGAGGCGATCCGACACCCGTCCGCAACAGGCTTCCATTCTGCGCCGCGATCACCGCCGTTTCGGACTCGGATTCCTGTTCAAAGACGAACACCCGTTCGAACCGCGCCCCGTCCTCCGACAACCCTTCGACCAGGAACGTGGTATCGCCCATTCGGGCGAAAACGCCGGTGCGGATAAACGATTGGATCGTCGAGTCGGTGACCAGGGAGACAAGCGCCTCGTAAGCGTAACGTCCGTAGGGCTTCAGGTAGCCGAAGACCATCGCCGAGCAGACGGCGACCACCATCGCCAGAAGCAGGACCGGCCGCGCCTGCCGATACAGGCTAACGCCAGCTGCTTGCAGAGCGCCGGTTTCGCCATCCCGCGACAACCGACCAAAGGCGAACATCACGCCCAGGAGCAGGCTTATGGGCAGGGCGAGGCTCAGATACTCGGGCACCAGAAAAGCGAGGATCTGCAAGACCACCCGAAAGGTACCGTTCGCACCGAGCACCAAATCGATCAATTGCAGCATACGCTCGATCAACAGCACCGCCAAGGCGATGGTCAGCGCGGCGATCACGGGTTTCCCGACCTGCCGGAAGATATAGGAATCCACGGATATCATGGTCTCGCCGAGTGGCGCGTCTCCGTCCGATTAATATGCACGATGTAGACGACATATACGACTTTCGCCCGCCGTTGGCGACCGCCTTGCAGGGGACATCAAGCGGCGGCGCCTCAACTTGTTGCGGCCGCGCCCCAGGCGGGTGATGGCGAAAGTAACTCCCGGACACCCGCGCGCGACCAGTGGATATGTCGCGTCGGCTCGAACCGTTCCCCCTGCCCGTCGCACGACCGAAGAGTTATCTGGAAGCGCCCGTCGGCGGAAACCCCGGCAATCTCGTAGACGCAATAACCGCCGGCATGCTTGCCGGGTCGAGGCATCGCCGAGGCGGACGGTGCGCCGACCACGGGAACCGGCCCCAGCGGGCCCCGCAACGAATGCAGCTGGAAGCGATGGTTGTGCCCGTGCAGGATGAGTTCGGCTCCGAACATGGCAACGATCGCCGCGAACGCGCGCGCGTCCGCCAGCCGACCCAACGGCGAAACGCCGTCGGAGACCGGCGGATGGTGCAGCATCAGAATGCGAAACAAGCCCTCGTCACCAAGTCGCCGCAGTATATCCGCCAACTCGCTTCGCTGACGGCGACCAAGTTTGCCGGAGGCGAACCCCGGCGGCGTCGGAATCGCCGAACACAAGCCTACGATCGCGATGGGCGGACGGCGACGGACAAACGGAAACTGTGTTGCTTCGCTTGGCTCCGGAGCCCACACCTGCGCGTCGCCGGTCATGAACGGCGCCCACTGGGCAAGTGTCGCCTGCCATGGCCGACCGACATAGGCGTCGTGATTGCCGGGAATGACCGTCACCGTCTCCGGATCGCCCAGGCCGGCCAACCAATGGCTGGCGGCCTCGAACTCCACCGGCAGCGAGATATTTCCAAGATCCCCCGTCACGACGACATGATCCGCGCGCACCTCCGCGAGGTCCTGAGCGAGGGCGTCGAGTACGTGCTGGCGGTGTACACGCGAACGCCGGTGCCGCCATGACACCCAGCCGATCGCCCGCTTGTTAACCATCCGATAGGCAGCCGGCCGCCTGTTCATTGGCAGGTGCGGATCGGAAACATGGGCGATGCGCATGACCGACTGTGAGACGCTTCGCATATCCGAACCGGCTAACCGTCCACCGACCGCGGTGGCGTTCCACCGCGCGGAAACATCGATTCCCTAGTCGATCGGATGGCTGAAAGCCGACTCACCGGGACCTGCGACAATATTGGCGTCATGAAGGCGTCCGACTTCCGCCTCGCTGAGGCCAAGAATATCGAGCAAGATTTCATCCGTATGCTCGCCAAGCTTGGGTGCTCGCGCGACCGCGTCCCGTTCCAGGGCACCGAAAGCCAGCGGAGATCCCGGCATGAGGTAGGTGCCGATCTCCGGCTGTTCGACCATTTGGAACATCGGGTTATCGTCCGATAAGTCTGGATCGTGCTCGACCGTTTCGCGGACGGTGCGGTACGGCGCCCAGGTCACCCCATGTTCGTCGAACAACTTGCGGATTTCGGCGAGCATCCGCGTTTCAAACCAAGGCTCGAGCACTCGGGCGATTTCCCGCCGGCCGCGGAACCGATCCCCCTCTTTGCCAAAATTAAGGTGCAACCGCGCGGCAAGCGCATCTAACTCCTCGCCCATGCCCGTCGCCTTGCAAAGGCTTTTCCATTGGCCGTTCGTTAGGCCCACGACCATCAGGCGCTTGCCATCCAGGGTTCCGAAGTCGCGGCCGAACGCGCCATAGAGATAGTTGCCATCCTTCGGGCGGTCGGTGTCATTGACCGTCACCTCGGCGATCTTGCCGAGATTACCCAGCATGGCGAGGCCGACATCCTTCAGCGCCAGACGCACCAGTTGCCCCTCGCCGGTGCGCCGGCGATGGCGTTCGGCGGCGAGGAGGCCGGTCACCAGCATCTGCCCGGCGATGCAATCCCAAGCCGGCAACAAATGATTGACCGGGCGGGGGAAGATGCGTGGCCCGGTGACGAATGGAAGCCCGGTTTGTGGGTTGACTGTGTAATCGACCTCCGACTTGCCGTCGCGCGCCCCCACGAGATTGACCATGATCAGGTCTTCTCGCTTGGCTTTCAGGCTCTGATAGTCGAGCCAGTCGCGGGTTGGGAAGTTGGTGACGAATATGCCGGCGTCCTCGCCGGGAGCGGTAATCAAGCGCGTCAGGAGTTCCTGGCCTTCCGGTTTGCGAAAGTCGACGGCGATGGAGCGTTTTCCCTTGTTGAAACCGGCCCAGAAAAGACTGTGCTTACCGTCCAGGGTGATCGGCCAGCGGGTGTAGTCGAGGCCGCCGCTGATTGGATCGAACCGGATGACATCAGCTCCCATTTGCGCCAAGCTCATGCCTCCATACGGCATGGCGACGAAGGCCGATCCTTCAATGATGCGCATTCCCGACAGGATACCCGTCATGTTTGTTATCCCCTGTTCGTTTTAGGAAGTTTAGCGCCCGCGGCGCATATACACGAAAGACGGCATATCTTTGTAGATCCGCGCCGGCCCGGCAAGGCAAATCGAATGCGTCGCCTGTTCCTCAGTAGGCGTATTCGCAGAAAACTGGATCGACGTGACCCTTCCAGCGGCCATGGTAGGCTGCCAGCAGTTCCTCGGCGGGAGTGAAATTCGCCTCCGCGATGGTGAACAACGGCTGCAGAAAGATGGTTTCCTTGCGTCCCAGGCTGTCAAGGCGGTTGCGGCGGCTCAGCCCGGCGTGTGAAATCTCGAGCGCCGCCATGGCAATGTCTCTGAGGATGCCGCCGCGGAACGGGGTCTTCAGGGCATGGCGGGCGACCCCTTCGCGCATCGCATGGCGTTCTTCCGGGGTCCAATCGCGCGTGAGGTCGAGCGCCGCCCGGCGGCAATCGGCGTCGTAAAGCAGCCCGACCCAAAACGCGGGCAGCGCACAAAGGCGGTTCCATGGACCGCCATCGGCGCCCCGCATCTCCAAATACCGCTTCAAGCGGACTTCCGGGAATACGGTCGTCAGATGATCGTCCCAGTCTTTTAGTGTGGGGTAAACGCCGGACAGCCCCGGCAGTTTCCCCTTCATGAAGTCGCGAAAGGATTGGCCCGCGACATCAATGTACTTGCCGTCCCGATAAACGAAGAACATCGGCACGTCGAGCATGTAGTCGACATAATGCTCGAAGCCGAAATCGGTATCGAAGACAAACGGGACGATACCGCACCGATCCGGATCGGTATCGGTCCATATGTGGCTACGATAGCTAAGATACCCGTTTGGAACGCCCTCGCTGAAAGGAGAATTAGCGAACAAGGCGGTCGCGATCGGCTGTAACGCCAGGGAGATGCGAAACATCTCCTTCATCGTCGTCTCGGAATCGAAATCGAGATTGGTCTGCACGGTGCATGTCGCCTGCATCATGTCGAGGCCGAGCGAGCCTCGTGTCGGCAGATAACGGCGCATGATCTCGTATCGTCCTTTTGGCATCCATGGCAGATCACGGATTGCCCACTTCGGATGATATCCTAGGCCCAGCAGGCCGATACGCATTTCGGCGGCGATCGTCTTGACCTGCTTCAGGTGCCCGCCAATTTCGGCGCACGTTTCGTGCACCGATGTCAACGGCGCGCCGGAAAGTTCCAGCTGCCCAGCGGGCTCGAGGGTTACGGAGCAGCCGGCGCCGTCATGCAGACCGATGAGGATGCCGTACTCATGGATCCCCTGCCAGCCCAGGTGCAAAAGTGCCTCCAGCACGGCGCGAATGCCGCGCTCGCCCTCGTACTCCAGCGGTCGCAGATCTTCCAAGGTATAGATAAACTTTTCATGTTCGGTGCCGATGCGCCATGCGTCGACCGGCTTGCATCCCTTTTCGAGATGCTCGATCAGCGCCGCCTTGTCGAGCAGCGGTTCGCTCAACGTCGCGTCCATGGAATTCTGTGACCCCTCATTTATGTGCAAACTTATCGCGCCGTCTGGTCCGCGCGCCAATCACCCACAATCGCCTGCCAGCAGGCGAGCACCGCGAGCGCCGCCGTTTCCGCACGCAGGATGCGATGGCCCATGGCAACGCGGCATAACCCCGACAGGGCCTCGAACCGCGATTCCTCGACGGGTGAAAACCCGCCCTCTGGGCCGACCAAAAAACACGGATCATGCGGCGCGTCGGTTGCTGACTCCACCATGCGTCGGAATGCATCATAGATTGGAACGCCCCCCTTTGGCGACAAAGCAAATAGAGGGGTCACGGCTGCCCACGTGGCAAGAGTGTCATCCAATTTGCGGACCGGGTCCACGCGGGGGATGCTCAACCGGCCACACTGCTCCGCAGCCTCCACGGCATTCGCCAGCAGTCTGTCATGGTTGACCCGGCTGACGATGCTTCGATCCGTGGTCACGGGCGAGAGACGGCCGACACCGAGTTCGGTCGCCTTGATCGCAATGAAATCCATCCCATCCTTTTTGATGGCTGCGAAGATGAGGGTGGGGCCGAATTCCCGACTTGGGGGCCGCAAGCATTCACGGAGCGCGATCTCTATCCGATCGCGTTTCACAGACTGGATCTCGGCATGCCATTCGCCGCAGTCGGCGTTGAACAGGGCCACGCTGTCTCCCACGCTAACGCGCATGACTCGGCTAAGATAATGCGCTTGCCGCCGCGAAAGCGTCAGGGACTTGGCAGCGGTCAGTTGCTCCGAGCAGTGGAGACGGAGTTTGGGCTTGTGATCGATGGATCTCATCCGCTAAGCGGTGGCACATTCGCTGCGTTGTGGCAACGTCCACATACGGAGCCGCGAAGGGAAATCGAACGTACGCCGACGATGCCGAATGACTGATATACCGACGAGCCGCAGCGACATGCCGGCCGACACCTGGATTGACCGGTGGGCACCGACCGCTGCCCGCCCCTACCTGCGTCTGTCCCGCGTCGACCGCCCGATCGGCGTTTGGCTGTTGATGCTGCCTTGCTGGTGGGGAACCGCGTTGGCCTCGCCGACATGGCCCGATCCGGTTTTGCTGATCCTTTTCGCGATCGGGGCGATGCTGATGCGCGCCGCGGGGTGCACCATTAACGACATCGCCGATCGAAAATTCGACCGCCAGGTGGCGCGTACCGCGGGGCGGCCGCTCGCCAGCGGCGAAATTTCCCGACGCCAGGCCGCCATCTTCCTCGCCCTTCTGCTCGCCGCCGCGTTTATCATCCTGATCCAGTTCAATCTGCCGACAATCTTCCTCGGTTTGGCATCTGTGCCGCTGGTGGCACTTTATCCGTTTGCCAAGCGCGTCACCCATTGGCCGCAATTAATTCTGGGACTAACCTTCAACTGGGGCGCCCTTGTCGGCTGGATGGCGGTGCGTGGGGAGTTGGCGGCTCCGGCTCTCTTGCTCTACGCGGCAGGCACTGCCTGGACGCTTGGTTACGATACGATCTACGCGCATCAGGACAAGGAGGACGACGCACTCATCGGCGTCAAGTCCACCGCCCTTCTGTTCGCAACGCGGACGAGACATTGGCTCTCATTTTTCTATGGCGCGGCCGTGATCTGCCTAGGCGCCGCGTTCGCGCTGGCTGAAGTGGGGATCGCCGCGTGGGTCGTGCTGGCTGGCGTCGTCATCCACTTCGCTTGGCAGATCATGACGCTCGATACGGAAAATCCGCGCATCTGTCTCGCACTGTTCAAATCGAACCGGGATGCCGGCCTGCTCATCCTCGCGGCGATCGTCGCCGGTGTCATGAGCGGATGACAGGCCCTGACCCCGCAGTCTTCCGTCGCCTAGTCGATACGTTTACGCAAGTCACGGCACCGCCCTTAGTACAGGAGATCCGCCTACACCTCGCCACCGAGATCACCCCGCTCTGGCAGGCGACGGAACAGCAGCTGGCCGATCTCGGACTGCCGCCGCCGTTCTGGGCGTTTTGCTGGCCCGGCGGTCAAGCGTTGGCGCGGTACCTTCTCGACAGACCCGACCTTGTCCGTAACAAGCGTGTCCTCGATTTCGCCTGCGGTGGCGGCGTCGTTGCCATTGCCGTCGCCCTGGCCGGGGGAGCGGCTTGGGCTTGCGATGTCGATCCTTTTGCCATCGCCGCGCTCGGTCTCAACAGTGAGTTGAACGGCGTCGCCGTCCAGGGCATATGCCATGATCCGACGATGCGCCCGGATGAGATTTTGCCAGGAGATCCTGCGCTGATCCTCGCCGGCGATGTTTTCTACGAAAAGGCGATGTCGGATCGCTCGCTGGCTTGGTTGAAGACGCAAGCCGCGGCCGGCGCCACCGTTCTCATCGGAGACCCTGGCCGTGGCTATCTACCCCAGTCCGCGGTCGTACCGGAGGTCAGCTTTGATATCCCCACATCGCGCGAACTGGAAGATTCCGACATTCGCCGCACAACGGTTTGGCGCCTGAAAGCAGGCGTCGAAGGCTAAATGGAAATGCCGATCAGCAAGGCCGCTACGGCGATGATCCACGCGGCCACGTAAGCACCGCGAAGATATGCATCGATCCGCGCCAAAGTCGGGGACATACGCGTCACCACCGGCAAGCCATACGCCGTTCGATCCAGTTGGCCGCTTCGCTGCCGATCGAGGATCTCGCGGGCGAACTGACGCACCCAGTGCGGAGCGCTGCGCGTTTTCAGAAACCGCATGAACGGTTGCTCGAGAACTTCATCATTGACGTCCTCGCCGAACCACCACCGGTAGGCGAGGCGGAAGAAAGCGAACTCCTTGACGTCAAGGGCGGCCGCTCCCTGAGTTGTCAACGTGCCATCTTCCGTATCCGCGTGCAGTTTCGCCACGCGGTCGAAGATGTTCTCCAGGCGCCGGTTGGCAGACATGTCGCTTTCTCACTCCATGTAAGTGATGTGATGCGCATGAGCGCCTTGGTCAATTCCCGGTTTAGGTTGAGGACATTGAAATGGTGTTGTTTCAGTATCTGGCCTTGACCCCCGTGATCCGAGGGCGGAAAACCAAGTTTCAATGTCGTTGCGACAACTGGAGTTACCGTTTTCGATGCCGGAAACCTCTGCTGATGAACCCCTAGGCGACGTGCACTGTCGAGCCACCGCCGCGCGCGCGTGGCCGTTTGCCGAGGCGCGCGCGCTCCTCAAACGGATCGGCTCGGCGAAGCCCGCCAAGGGCTACGTACTTTTCGAGACAGGCTACGGCCCCTCCGGCCTCCCGCACATCGGCACATTCGGCGAAGTCGTTCGGACGACCATGGTCCGCGACGCGTTCGCCCTTCTCTCCGACGTCCCGACCCGACTCCATGCCGTCTCGGATGACATGGATGGGCTTCGAAAGGTGCCAGATAACGTCCCAAACGCGGACATGATCGCCCCGCACCTGGGCAAGCCGCTGACCTCGATCCCCGATCCCTTCGGCACGCATGAGAGTTTCGGCGCCCACAACAATGCCCGGCTTCGGGCCTTCCTCGATCGGTTCGGCTTCGACTACACCTTCGTCTCGGCAACGGAATGCTATCGAGCGGGACGCTTCGACGCGACACTGCGCACGGTGCTCGAACGGTACGACGAGGTCATGAATATCATGCTGCCGACTCTCGGGCCGGAACGGCGCAAGACCTATAGCCCGTTCCTCCCCGTCTGCGCGGAAACCGGCCGCGTATTGCAGGTGCCGATTGTCGATCGAGATGTCGACGCCGGGACGGTCATCTACGAGCGGGAGGACGGACGTCGAGTGGAAACGCCTGTCACCGGTGGCCACTGCAAGCTGCAATGGAAGGTGGACTGGGCGATGCGGTGGGTCGCCTTCGACGTCGACTATGAAATGTCCGGCAAGGACCTGATCGATTCCGTGACCCAATCAAGCAAGATCGCCCGTGTTCTTGGCGGGCGACCGCCGCAGACAATAACCTACGAGTTATTCCTCGACGAAAACGGCGAGAAGATCTCGAAGTCGCGCGGCAATGGTCTCACGGTCGACGAGTGGCTGACTTACGCGCCGGCGGAAAGCCTCGCACTATTCATGTACCAAAAACCGAAGGCGGCAAAAAAGCTCCACTTTCAGGTTATTCCGAAGACCGTCGATGACTACCTCGCCTTACTCGATCGATACGCCACGGAGGATGCGGGACAGAAGCTCGAAAATCCGGTCTGGCACATCCATCGCGGCCGACCGCCGAACTACCGACACAGCGCCGGCTTCGGTCTCCTGCTGAACCTGGTCAGCGTTTGCCATACCGAGGATAAGAGTGTCATCTGGCATTTTCTGTCACGTTACCGGCCAAGTCTGACACCGCAAAGCGACCCTGTCCTCGATGGCTTGGTTGACCACGCCATCCGCTATTACCGCGACTTCGTGAAACCTGAACAAGTTTATCGGGCACCGACCGCCGCCGAAAGACCGGCGTTGCGGGACCTAGCGGATACGCTGGGGAGAATGGCCAGCGACTCTGACGCGGATACCATCCAGACGGAAGTATTCGAGGTCGGCAAACGCCACGAGCCGTTCAAGAATGATCTAAGGAGCTGGTTCCGCACCCTTTACGAAACGCTACTCGGACAGCCCGAGGGGCCCCGAATGGGCTCTTTCATCGCGCTCTATGGCATCGCGGAGACGATCTCGCTGATCGAGGAGGCGTTGGCCCGCGAAGCGGACGCGGCGGTGGCGCAAGCGCGATAGGGAGATTTCCTGTCACGTCGCGGGCTGGGCAGCCAGCGTCTCCAATACGCCGTCGGCTTGACTATCGACTACTTGATAGCCGGATGATAGGTCCCGATTAATCCGGATATTGTCGAGGAGGAGGTTGGAAACCTCGGTGGAGCCGCCGCTGTCGCCGAGTGCGAGGAATGCTAGTGTCCGGTCGCCAGCCTCTTCGATCCGCAACCGGGTCGTCATCCAGTCGGTGGCGCCGAGATCGCCAACCGCCCGGACGTCCGAAAGCGTATGAATGCCTTGCGCCTCGCCGTCCGAGACATAAATCAGGAACACGTCGTTGTCCTGGCGCCCGTCCGGGGGATCCATGGCGTGGTCCTGAGCATCGAATACCCAGTCGAACGAGATTTCGTCTCCGGCTTGCAGATCATCGATCTTGACGCGGACACCTTGGCCCGTTGTCGGGAATGAGTCGTCGACCGGGTCACGCGGGAAAGAGAATCGCGGCAGCCCCAAGATATCCTCGATGAGCACAAAGTTGGCGCCAAAGGATTCGACCAATGCCATGGCATCGCCATCGGTCGGGCTGTAAAAACCCCGCGCGCCATCGGGTTCCTGGTATTGGGCGACCGTTTGCACCGAGCCGATCCTCTCGAACGAGAATACGCCACCCTCGAAACTTTCGACAATCAACTCCAGGCCGCGCCGGCCTTGAATATCGACGCCGACCGAGCCGATGGTCTCGGCTCCGCCGCCGTCGCTCACCGTGTAGGTAAAGTCGTCGCGGCCGAACTCTCCGCCGCCCAAGCTGTCGAAGCGGCCATTGGGATCGTACAGGATGCCGCCCTCATCCGTTAGCGTGGCGAGCGCACCCGAGGCAAGCGTCACCGTCTCGCCTGGGCTCACGGCGATGCCGTCGATGGCGGATACGCCGAGGATGTCGCCTGCGTCCGGGTCGGTGTCGTTGGCGACGACATCGATCAGAACAGTTTCGTCCTCCCGGGTCGATGCGATGTCGGTAGCGGCCGTCGGCGCGTCGTTGACGCCAAGCACGCTGACTGTCACCTCAGCCTCGGCCGACAGACCGGTTGCATCGTCGACGGTATAGGCAAAGGTGTCCGTGACGCGATCCCCTGCGCCCAGCAACCGGAACGCGGCAACGCCGGTCGCATCGTAGGTTACCGCCCCGTCATCCCCAATGGAGACAACGGCACCGGCGCGGCTGAGGCCCGAGAACGCCGCCACGGTCAAAGGGTCCCCCTCGGCATCGCTGTCATTAGCGAGCAACCCGCGAGCGGCGGATACGACAAGGACCTCGTCCGCCGATGTCTCGAAAGCATCGGCAACCGCCGTCGGTGCATCATCGGCGCCGCGAATTTCCACGGTGAGAACGCTGGTCGACCGCGCGCCGGCGGCATCGGCGACGGTGTAGGTGACGGTGTCTCTGACCGTCTCGCCGGCACGCAGCGCCTGCAGCGCGGCAATGGGACGCGGATCGTAGTCGATCAGCCCGCCGGGTTCGGTGCCAACGATGAGAGTCGCGCCAATCGCCGACTGGGCGGAGACGATGCGCAGGGCACCTGGGCGGTCCGCCAGGTCGGCGTCGGTGTCGTTGGCGAGGACGAGCGCGCCGCGAATGCCGTCTTCCGAGACGAATACGAAATCCGGGTTGGCCACCGGCGCGTCGTTGACGCCGGTTATCGTAACAGTAACGGAACTCTCTGCGGAAACGGCGCCCTGGCTATCGGTGATCTTGTAGGTAATGACATCCTGCGCCGTTTCGCCTTCGGACAGAAAATCGAAGATGCCGGCAGGGTCGTATTGTAGCGTCCCCCCCGGAACGCCCGTGAAACTTACGGCGGCGCCTGAGACGGCAGTGGCCGAGACAATCGCGGCCGTCGACGGGTCGTCATCGTTGTCGATATCAACGTCATTGACCAGAACGTCGATGGCGATGGGCGGGCCGTCCTCCGCGGCGGCGGCGATGTCGGCGATGGCCTCTGGCACATCGTTGACGCCGGTAATCCGCACCGCGACCTCGGCCGAGGCGGTCCCGCCGTTGGTGTCGGTAATCGTGTAGCGGAAGACATCCGTCGCCGTCTCCCCTTCGCCGAGGGAGTCGAAACGCCCAACGGGATCGTAATGGATGTCCCCTGCGGCAATGGACACCGCGCCTAACGCCTCGCCCGCCTCGACGCTAACGAGAGTTACCCCCGCCGCGCCCACAGAGGGGCGATCATTGGCGAGCAGCGCGGCAGGCGACAACAGCAATGCCGTTTCCTCGTCCGTCGCCGCGTCGGCCAATCCGAAATCACGCGTGGCGGTGGGGTTCTGGCGGAAGGTGACGAGGTCGGGATCGCTTTCCCGACTGCCACGACCGTCGACCGTTACGAGCGCGACATGATCATCGCCGAGCACGCGGTTAAGGCGGACATTATCGACCAGCAATTGAGAGGGACGATTGCCGCTGAGATCATTGATGACGGCGAAACCAATCCGCAACTCTGGTCCGTCCACCGCGTCGACCTGAAACACATCCGTGACATCGAATACCGAGGTGCGCCATCCCGACGCGCCAGGGCCGAGAATAGCCGCCTCGGCGAGCGTCACCACCCGCGCCTCGTCGGCACCGGCGATGGAAAACACCGCGATATCGTTGATGTCGGGGTCCGTTTCGGCGGAAACGAAGTTCCAGTCGAACGACAGGGTGATCGCATTATCGACCAGATCGTCCGCTTGCAGAACGAAATCCCGCGCCACCGCGCCGGCTGCGTTCGGCGAAAAATCGATATCGGTGAATTCAGGCACCGAAATCCTTGGCCGAGCCAGTGGTTCGACCGAGGAATGCTCGAGAAAGTCTGCGACGTCCGAGGTAACCGCGGTCGTCCCGACTCCATTCAGCAGGAGCATCGTGCCGGCATGCGTTGGTGTGAACGTCGCGCCGCCGGCGAACGGATCCGTAAAACTGTCAACGGTCTCCGCAACGTCACCCCGCGTGAAGTCGAAATCCGGCCTCAAGTCGCTCTGCCAAGGGACGGTATCCAACGCCCCCGGCGTGAAGCTTTCGAGGATTTCCTGTGGCAAGGACTGCGGTCGCTCCACGCCAGTGACGGTGACCGTTACCGTCCCCGTGGATGTCGCACCGAAGAAGTCGTCGATGACATATTCGAAGGTATCGGTCGCCGTCTCGCCAGGCGCCAGGAAATCGAACGCACCGGCTGGATCGTAGGTCAGGCTTGGTTCGGCGGCGCCGAATGCCGGGTTGATGCGAACCGTGCCGAGGGTGCCGCCGCTATCGACGCTGAGGAGTCGGAATGAATCCAGCCGCGCGAGATCCGCATCGGTATCGTTTGTCAGCACCGTTACGCGAACCGCCGAATCCTCGTCCGTGGTGGCAATGTCATCGACGGCGACCGGCGGATTATTCGCGAAATCGGCCACCACTTTCACGGTGCCGACGGCGGAGCCGCCATCGGTGTCGACAACGAGATAGTTGAAGGAATCCTCGGGTAATCTGCCGTCCGTCGCGCCGTCGAGATCGCTGCGCGAGCGAATATCGTAGACGAAACTGCCGCTATCGGGATTGAAATCGAGCGTGGCACCTCTGGCGGAAACCGGACCAAGCAAAAAGAATTGAAGCGGACTTCCCTCCGGATCGCTGTCATTGGTCAGGAAGACCTCGACCGGCGCGGTGACCACGAGCGACTCGTCGTCGCTGATCAGCAAGACGTCATCCTTGGCGTCGGGATCGGAGTTGGCGCCGTTCACGGTGATTTCCACCGTGGTTTCCGGCGCGAACGCGCCTTCCGGATCGCCCAGCCGATAGGTGAAGGTATCGACGACCGATTCACCTTGCCGCAATCCCTGGAGCGCGGCGACAGAGGTCGGATCGTATGTGAACGAGCCGTCATCGTTGACAACGACGGCGGCGCCAAGGGTGCTCAGGCCAGAGAAAGCGGTCACCGTCAGCGGCGCGCCCTCCGGATCGCTGTCGTTGGCGAGGAGGCCGGCCGCCGCGTCGCGGGCGAGCACGTCGCTCTCGGCAACGGCGAAGGAGTCCGGCGTCGACACCGGGGCTTCGTTGGCGCCGACGATCGTGATGGTAACCTCCGCCGTCGATGTCAGTTCGCCGTCGGAAATTGTATAGCTGAAGGTGTCGGTGGCCTGTTCAAGCAGCGTCAATGCGTCGAACTGGTTGTTGGTGTCGTAGATGATCCGGCCATCCGCGCCGAGCGTCACAAGCCCTCGGGTGGTTCCAGCATCGATACCGACGATCGAGAGCACGCCGCCGGCATCGACATCGAAATCGTTCCCCAGCGGAATGATTGTGATGATGCCGTTTTCGAAGACCGTGACAGAGTCCGCGACGGCGGTCGGCGCCTCGTTCGCATCCACGATGGCAAGCGACAGGTCCTGTCTCGCCGCGCCTCCGTTGGCATCCCTGGCCTCGACCGTTATGTCATAAACATTGTCGCCATCCGCGTCGGCGGGAGCTTCGAAGTCGGGGGCGACGCGGAAAGTGATGTCACCAGTGTCGCTGTCGATTTCGAACTGTGCCGCGTCGGCTCCCTCGATCAGGGCATAGCGCACAACGTCGCCGTCGGCGTCGGTCGCCGTTACCGTGGTCGCTCGGCGCGCATTTTCGGCAACCGGGAGAAGACCGCCGGCCGAGGTAATTACCGGCGCATCGTTGACGCCGAAGATCGTTACGGAAACGGTCGTTTCTTGGCTCTCTGCGCCGGCGCGATCGACCGCCCGGTAAGTAAATCCATCCGTGTCCGAAACACCACCCGGCAGAGCGTCGAAAGCGCCCGCCGGATCGTAGACGACGGCGCCATTTTCGATGAAGACGCGGCCCCGCTTCGCCGTGCCGTCGACGACGCTTACGGTCAGAACATCTCCGCTGTCGATGTCCCGGTCATTGACAGTTAGAAAGTCGAGCCTTCGTGGCGCGTTTGCGTCAACCGAGACGCTATCGGCGAGGGCCACCGGCGCGTCGTTGACGCCGCTGATGGTGATCGTGACGATTCCGGTGTCTAGGGCACCGAGACTATCGGTTACGGTGTAGGTAACTACGTCGGTGGCTGTCTGTCCGGCACCAAGGCTCTCGAACCGACCATCGGGATCGTATGTGATGGTTCCATCGCCGTTGCCAACAACCAGCCCGGCGGCCTTGGTGCCGTCGAGGGCGGAAAAGGCGACGCTATCAGACCCGTCCGGATCGGCGTCGTTGGCCAGGATCGACGCGGTGACGAAAGCCGAGTCCTCGTCGGTCGTGAAACCGACACCGCCGTCATCCGCCGCAATAGGCGCGTCATTGGCACCGGTAACGCGCATGGTGATCGTCGCCGACGGCTGGACGCCATTCCCGCCGTCGACGACATAGGTGAAGGTGTCGGTGGCCGTCTCACCCACCGCAAGGTAATCGAAAGCGGTCCCTGGTGTATATTCAATGGCTCGACTACCGGCGATCGGCGACGCCTTGCCCGCCGCACCCGTGTCATCGACGAGAAGTAGCATTGGATCGAATGGATCGGGGTCGGTCACCGGCAGGATATCGTCGGCGCTGGTGTCACCTGGCAATCCGATGGTTAGAGTTCCGTCTTCTTCAACAGCGAAAGCGGCGTCGGCGACCCCCGGACCTGGCGCCAGGAACTCGATCGTGCCACCGAACGGGAGGTCGCTGGATTGAAGTGAATCGTAACCAACAGGGTCGAGCGAGGGATTAAGCCGGATGTTATCGACCAGCAAACGCGATGATTGCACGGTCGAGTCATCGTTCAGCGTCGCGAAACCGAAACGGAAGTCCCCGGCCGTCTCGGGCCGAAAGACGATCGTCTGCCACCCGGAACCGCTCAGTATTGGGAAAGCGGAGCCGCGGAGATCAGCAACATTTTGGGTATCGAACAGCGAGACGATGGCGCCGGCGCCAGTACCAGAAGCAATCGTCATCACCGCCAGGTCATTGTCGGTCACGTTGCCGGCCGCATCGAAAAAGACATCAAAGGCTAGGCTTTGACCCGCGCCGACGCGAACCGAAGTCTGCGCCCGAATGGCCGATCCACCCGAGAAGCCGTCGGCATCGCCAAACGCGTTGAAACTCGCCGGTTCCACTGACAGTGCGTTTTCGAGAGTCAAGATCGCGGTCGAACCGGCCGTCACGATGGCCATCTCGCCAAAGGCGTCCTCCGACGTCGGTTCAATTGTTCGCCCAGGTCCGGCGACGACGAGGTCGAGCGCGATGCTCCCCTCCGCAGCCACGCCAAAGATATCCCATACCCGCCCCGGGTCCCACTGGCTGAGCACCAC
This sequence comes from uncultured Rhodospirillaceae bacterium, assembly GCA_964460955.1. GTDB lineage: Bacteria > Pseudomonadota > Alphaproteobacteria > Rhodospirillales > Defluviicoccaceae > Defluviicoccus. The sequence continues at coordinate 98,650 of CAYWRP010000003.1, forward strand.
CGGCTCGGGCATCGCCGAAGCCGCCGATGTTGTCACCATATTGGCCAGAAGGACGTCTCCGGGGACCCGGCTTCCGAAACTCGCCCCCCCGGTCTCCGCCAACGACGTCGCAGTCGCGGCATCCTGGACGGTCGGCTGGGTCGGCGACAGGTCGTACGCCGCGACCGCTTCAGTGACGACGATTACATTGGACGAAAACGTTTGTGGGTCACTAGTATCTCCGGCGGCGGGTTCCAAGCCCGCCAGGTCCTCGGCGCTGAGACTCTCGTCGAAAACCAGATTTTGTTGATCGGCAACCGCGCAGTGGCTTGGCAGCAGCGGCGCGAACTGTGGATAGGCTGCCAACATTGCCTCGCAGCCGGCTAGGCTCTCGCTCAACAAAGGGGCGTCAGCGGCCGCCGCACCGACGACCCGATAGGCCTCGATCAGATCGACGGCGCCGGTTTGATTCTCGAGCAGTATCCGCCCAGCGTTGCCCCGCGAGTCAGCGGGCAGAACGATCTCTGTACCGCCATCGAACCGATGAGCGACAATGATCGTCGCGGAATCCATCGCCACGGTAAGAGCGGGCGTGAGCACAATGGGAGGGGCCTGAGCGGGCTCGAAATCGCCGTCGTAGGAAACCGAAGCCGCACCATTCTGCACGGTAAGACGCAGGACCGGAGTTCCAGCGTAAGGCCCGCCGGGAACAGTCTCGACGATGATCCGGCTGTGTTCTGCCAGGACGAGGGTTGTGCCTTCGCTGAAACGTACTTCCGCCCCAGCGCCTGCGCCCGTGAAAAGGACATCGCCATGATTGACGTCTATACCCGGGCCAGACGCCTCGAACAGCCCGCTAGCCCGAAGAATGGAAGCTCCTGCATCGGCGGAAACGACAGTTCCCAACGATGGTGGCGTTCCCTGAAGCGACGGATCGGCGGTCAACGCAGCCCCCGGTCAGTTGATCTGGCTTACCGCGAAAGCGTCGACTTCGTGGCCCGAACCTTCCCCAAAACGCACCGCACTTGGTACCCGATTGGCGCGATATTACGAGGAATGATGCGCTTTTAACGAGATCATGACGCGATCATGGCAGGGAATGTAGCACAATTCACGCTCGTGATAATCGTAAAAAGCGCAAATCCTGACCGTTTCTGATTCTAAGTCCGCCAGATAATCGTGCGGGATACCCCAGACCGAGGCGGGGGCCCGCAGCCAAGCGCGCCAGCTGCTATCAGCGCGAATAGTATTCGATCACCAAGTTCGGTTCCATCTGCACCGGGTACGGAACGTCGGCAAACTTTGGTGTGCGGAGCAAAACGCCGCGCCGCCGCTCCTCGTCGCAAGACAGGTACTCGGGCACGTCGCGTTCCGTGCTCTGCATCGCTTCCAGCACCAAGATCATGTCCCGCGAGGACTCCCGCACCTCGATCGTATCGTCCTCATTCACGAGGTAGGAGGGAATGGTGACTCGACGTCCATTGACCATGACATGGCCATGATTGATGAATTGGCGGGCGGCAAAAACCGTGGGCACGAACTTTAGGCGATAAACCACCGCGTCCAGGCGGCGCTCCAACAATCCAATCAGGTTTTCCGACGTGTCGCCACGCCGTCGCACCGCCTCCTCATAATATCGATGGAACTGCTTCTCGCTGATGTTCCCGTAGTAGCCCTTGAGCTTTTGTTTGGCCATTAACTGCATACCGAAGTCGGTCGGCTTGCGGCGGCGTTGGCCGTGCTGGCCCGGTCCGTACTCACGCATGTTCACCGGACTCTTTGGGCGACCCCACAGGTTAACACCCAAACGCCGATTGATCTTGTATTTCGACTTTAATCGCTTCGTCATCAATGCCTCATTGCTGTTATTGTCCCGGTAGTTCCGCCGATGGACGGGGCTTTGCGGCCCGCTTTCCCGGGAATAAGCGGCGCACTATACGCGCGTGAGCACACGTGTCAAATCCATGCGACCGGCTGGGGGAAATTCGGCGACCTGCCGCTTGCTCAGCTTGGGTCCAGTTCGGTATCCCAGTAGAGAAAATCCCGCCAGCTTTCGTGCAGATAATTGGGCGGGAAGGCGCGCCCGTTCTCCTGGAGTTCGAAGGTCGTCGGCTCGTAGGGATGGCGGCGCGGGAAGATACCGGCGTGACCCGGCAAGCGATGGCCCTTCCGCAGATTGCAGGGCTCACAAGCGGTGACGACGTTGGTCCATTCCGTCTTACCGCCGCGAACCCGCGGGATCACGTGATCGAACGTCAACTTCTCCACGGCGAGACCGTCGCCGCAATACTGACAAGCGAATCGGTCGCGCAGGAAAACGTTGAAACGGGTGAACGCTGGGCGTCGGGCGACCGGGACATATTGCTTCAAGACGATGACGCTCGGCAGGCGCATCTCCCGGGTCGGCGAGCGCACCGACCTGTCGTATTCCGACACCACATTGACACGCTTGAGAAAGACGGCCTTGACAGCATCCTGCCAAGCCCAAAGCGAAAGGGGAAAGTAGCTTAGCGGACGGAAATCGGCATTCAGAACGAGTGCGGGATAATGATCCATCGGCTAAGCGCTCGCTTACCTTTTTGCCCTCGACCGGCAACACACTACAATATGTAGTATCCAGTTACCAAACATTGTCTGTGTGAAGTTTTCGTTACCACACCCAATTAGATTAGATGCCCATGTCAACCGGCGACGAATACTCTCTTAGCAAATTGCAGGGCCACGGTCACGGTTTGTTGATCAATCCCGTGGCCGAGTCCAGCCATTCGGTGCGTCTCGGTCTCAACACCAAGACGGGTTAGGTTGCGTTCCAATTCCTCAAGGCAGCTAACCGGCAAGACATCATCGCTTGCGCCATGCGTCAACAGGACAGGCGGGCGGGACGTCAACTCCTGCTCAAAGCTTTCCGCGCCAAGGAGCATGCCAGAATGGGCAGCGATTCCGGCCGGAGCGACTTCGCGGCGTAATCCGACATGAAGCGCCATCATTGCTCCTTGGGAAAACCCCACCAACAACAGCTTCTCGTTGGAAAGGCCAAGGGCGCGGAGTTGTGCATCAAGAAAACGGCGCAGAGAGGGCGCGGCGCGCCGGGCGCCGTCAAACCTCGAGACGCGCCGCAGATCAGCGACGCTGAACCACATCCGGCCGAAGGGCGCACCGTCAAACGCAAAAGGCGCATGTGGGGCAACACAATGGGCCCGGGGCAGGATCTGCTGGAACATGGCGGAAAGCGGGATCAGGTCATGCCCATCGGCGCCAATCCCATGAAGAAACACGATCAGTTGGCGCGCTTCGAGGCCGCCTGGCGGCGCGACGCAAGGGCCGGATAGGTCATGTACCGGATTTTCCATCGCCGTGGCAGCCCGTCTTTCCTAAACTCTCGTCGAGATGGGAGCATAGATGCGGGCTGTCTAGGCCTGGGCCGCCGGCTTGGTTTTGCTCAGTCCCCGTGCAAGGCCCGGATGATAGTGAGAAAGTCGGGATGATCGGGTGTCAGGTGTCCGTGCCGAACGAGAAAATCGATGATGACGGGTCCACAGTTGAATTTGAACTCATCCGTGTTCTCGACGACGTCGATTATTTGCTCAAGCGGCCAGAGGAAAAACTCCTCCATTTCGCCATCTATGTTTCGGGGCTGGAACGTTTCCGGCAACTCGAGGTCGAAGACATAAAGCACGTCCCGGCGAAGACCTTCCGGCCGCTCGGTCCGATAAGTTAGCGCGCCGACCGAGACAGCCTTCGCTGCAAGCTCGCAGGAAAGACCAGCTTCTTCGGCCGCCTCCTTGATCAACGTATCGAACGTCGACAACCTCGCATGCTGCCCCCCCGCCACGAGTTGGTCGAGCTTGCCAGGCTCGATCCGCTTGTCCCGACTGCGACGCCCGACCCACATGAAAGACTGCCGACCGTCGCGAACGATGGCATTAACATGCACGCCGCAGGCACGGATACCGAACAGCGGTATTGCCGCGCGTTCCATTTCAAGCAGAACTGGCTTGTTGACATCCTCCGCCACCGGATATCGTTCGTGGCGCCAACCAGAGATCCAGCCTTCCGCCGTGAGCACCAGAAGGGCCTCCTCGACGGCTGCGGTTCGTGCTTCTGGCGTGGACAGCGCATTGCTCACCGACACTTCCGCATCCGAAACAATGAATATCTCTGGAAACGCCCGAAGCGCGGGGATGATACGGCGGTCTACCAATCCGACAGGTGCGCCGGCCACCAAGAAAGGATGATATCTTTCCGGCGTAAACTGACAAAGCGCGTGCAATCGGTCGACGAACGGCATGGGCAAACCACTCCGCGATACGGTTCATCGATGAGGCGAACCGACGAACTCGCCTCTCTCTTAGACGACAACTATCGCTGCGACGAGCCTTTTGCCACACCCTTCGGCCTTATGGCGCCGAATATAGCGCGACAATCTTGATGAGAAGAGCGCGTCAATCAGGATGGG
>CAYWRP010000004.1:0-101508 GCA_964460955.1 uncultured Rhodospirillaceae bacterium
AATGTCGTCATTTGTCGTCAAATGTCGTCAAAACCGCCGCTAACCCGTTGATTTTATTGACCCGGCGACGTCGTCAAATGTCGTCATTCTCGGGCCCCCATGTCGTCAAATGTCGTCATTTTCCACAAACTGGCTTCGCCCCGGCGATCAGACAAAGCAGGAACATACCGCCGCCGCCGCCCGGGGTCAAGGACCCGGGCCGCGCCGGCGGCGTTGCCAATCGGCCGCCAAGGCCTCACCTTGATATAGAGACTCCGCCGGGCGCCCCGCCCTCCGACAACCGCGGGAAAACGCATGACAGGCAAGCACATCGTCGATGTCCTGCTGGAGGAGCGCGCGCCCACCCTCTCCGCCAGCCCGCTCTGGCCGATGATTGGCCCGTTGCTGCGCGCGCTGCTCCACTACCGCAAGGCGCGCGAGGTGGCCGACGCCATCGCGCCGATGTCGGGCCACGAGGCGATGGACTACATCGCCGACATGATGCAGGTGACGGTGCACACGCGGGAGCTGGACCGGGTGCCGGAGATGGGCCGCTGCATCATCGTCGCCAACCATCCGACCGGCCTCGGCGACGGCTTCGCGCTCTACCAGGAGATGAAGCACCGCCGGCCCGACCTCTGCTTCTTCGCCAACTCCGACGCCCACCGCGTCTGCCCCGGCTTCTCCGACGTGCTGATCCCGGTCGCCTGGCGGGAGGAGGAGCGCACCCGCAAGGCGATGGAAAAGACGCTTCGGCTGGCCAAGGAAGCGCTGGAGGACGAGCGGCTGATGATCATTTTCCCCGCCGGACGGCTGTCGCGGCGCATCGGCGGCCGCGTCCAGGACCCGCCGTGGGAAGCCTCCGCCCTCTCGATGGCGCGCAAATACCAGGTGCCGGTCGTCCCGGTGCACGTAGCCGGCCCGTTCCCGTGGCTGTTCCACATCTTCGCCCACCTGTCGAAGGAACTGCGCCAGGTGACGCTGTTCCACGAGACGCTGAACAAGACCGGCAAGGACTACCACTACACCTTCGGCCCGCGCATCGACGACATCACCGCCTTCGACGCCGACCGTGAGCAACTGACCCGCCGCCTCAAGGACTACGTCGAACTCACCCTGCCCAAGTCCCCCGATCAGCCGTTCGGGGCGGACTGAGGGAATGGCTCGTCAGCCGGGCAGGATCTCGACGCCGACCCTCTGGGCGGCCTCGCGTAACGGACGATCCAGGGTCGCCAACGGCAGGGCCAGGCGCGCCGCCAGTTCGAGATAGGCGGCATCGTAAAGGGTCAGTGCTTGCGCTTCGGCAATGGCGGATGTCTCGCGCCACGCCCGGGCGGCGGTTTCGTCGTCGAGGACGATCGGCAGGTCGGCGAGGTGACGAAGGATGCGTGCGCGGTGGTCGCCCGGCAGGCGGCCCCGCCGCTCGGCGATGAGCAGCGCGTTGCCGACCTCCAGCGGCCACAGCGCCGGCGCGATGGCGCCCGCGTCCGCGACGCGGTCCAGGATGCCATCCGTCAGCGGCGACCCCTCATCGCCGAGAAACCAGGCCAGCGTGACCGAGCAATCGACAACCAGGGCCGCCATGGCTCAGCGGCGGCCTTCGTCGCGATAGCCTTTCCACTCCTCCCAGTCGAAGGGGCCAAGCGGCGCCTCGCGGGCCAGCGCGCGGATCCGCTCGGCGGCCGCGCGCGCCTTGGCGACGTCGTGCCCGGGCGCCAGGGGGGCCAGGCGGGCGACGGGCTTGCCGCGCCGGGTGATGACGATTTCCTCGCCCGCCTCGACGCGCTGCAATAGCTCGGCGAAGTGAGTCTTCGCCTCGAAGGATCCGATGGTGTGCATGACCATTCCAACCAGTTTGTAAACTAGTTTATATGCGCTGCCGTCCCTTGTCCAGCGTGACGCTGCCCGCACCGCCCGGCGCCGATCTCGGCCCTGGTACGCCGCCGGCACCCCGCCTGGCCGCGCTTGGCCTCCGGCAGCGGGTCGCGGCGTTCCTCGATGCGGCGGTCGCTGGAGGGATGGGTGGCGAGGAAGGCGTGCGGGCCACCGTTGCGGCCGAGTTCCCGCATGCGCAGCCAGAAGGCAACCGCCTCGTTGGGATCGGAGCCGGCGTCGCCTTTCCGCGCGGGGCGATGCGGAGGATGCATTGCCGGCGCCTTCCGGAACCAAGGAAATCCCTAAAGGATGAACTTCGTCAGGTCGGCGTTCTTGGCGAGTTCGCCGACGTTCTTGCGGACGTCTTCCGCCGAGATGGTGATCGCCTGGCCGGAGTTCTCCGACGCGGTGAAACTGATCTCCTCGACCAGCTTTTCCATCACCGTCTGCAGGCGGCGGGCGCCGATGTTCTCGACGCCGGCGTTGATCTCGGCGGCCAGCGTGGCGACCTCCTCCACCGCGTCGTCGGTGAAGTCGAGGCTGAGGCCTTCCGTCGCCATCAGCGCCTTGTACTGCTTGATCAGGCTCGCCTGCGGCTCGGTGAGGATGCGCACGAAATCCTCGCGGGTCAGCGCCTTCAGCTCGACCCGGTTGGGCAGGCGGCCCTGCAGCTCCGGCAGCATGTCCGACGGCTTGGCGATATGGAAGGCGCCGGACGCGATGAACAGGATGTGGTCGGTGCGCACGTTGCCGCGCTTGGTGGCGACGATGGTGCCCTCGATCAGCGGCAGCAGGTCGCGTTGCACGCCCTCACGCGAGACGTCGGCGCCGCCACGCTCCGACCGCGCGGTGATCTTGTCGATCTCGTCGAGGAAGACGATGCCGTCGTTCTCGGTCATCTCGATCGCCTCGCGCACCACCCGGTCCTCGTCGAGCAGCTTGTCGGCCTCCTGCTCGACCAGCACGGTGTGCGAGTCGGAGACTGTCATCCGCTTCGCCTTGGTCGGCGCGCCGCCAAAGGCCTTGCCGAAGATCTCGTTGAGGTTGAGCATGCCCATCTGCGCCCCCGGCATGCCGGGAATGTCGACGGTCGGCAGCGACATGCCGCCGGAGTCGGCGACCTTGATCTCGACCTCCTTGTCGTCGAGTTCGCCGTCGCGCAGCTTGCGGCGGAACTTCTCCCGCGTCTCCTTGCTGGCGCCCTCGCCGACAAGCGCGGTCAGCACCTCCTCCTCCGCCGCCAGCTCGGCGCGGGCGAACACCTCCTTGCGCATCCGCTCGCGGGTCAGGTGGATGGCGATCTCCAGCAAATCGCGGATGATCTGCTCGACGTCGCGGCCGACGTAGCCGACCTCCGTGAACTTGGTCGCCTCCACCTTGAGGAACGGCGCCTGCGCCAGATTGGCCAGCCGGCGGGCGATCTCCGTCTTGCCGACGCCGGTGGGGCCGATCATCAGGATGTTCTTCGGCAGCACTTCCTCGCGCATGTCGTCGTCGAGCTGCTGGCGCCGCCAGCGGTTGCGGAGCGCGATGGCGACGGCGCGCTTGGCGTCGTTCTGGCCGACGATGTGGCGGTCAAGCTCGGAGACGATCTCGCGCGGGGTGAAACTGGTCATAGGCTCTCGACGGTGATGTTGCGGTTGGTGTAGATGCAGATGTCGGCGGCGATCTCCAGCGAACGGCGGGCGATGCCCTCGGCGTCGGCGTCGTCGCGGTCGATCAGGGCGCGGGCGGCGGCCAGCGCGAAAGCGCCGCCGGAGCCGATGCCGATCAGCCCGTCGTCCGGCTCCAAGACGTCGCCGGTGCCGGTGATGACCAGCGAGACATCCCGATCGGCGACCGCCATCATCGCCTCTAGGCGGCGCAGGTAGCGGTCGGTGCGCCAGTCCTTGGCCAGTTCGACGCAGGCCCGCGTCAGCTGCTTCGGGTACTGCTCCAGCTTGCCCTCGAGGCGCTCGAACAGGGTGAAGGCGTCCGCGGTGGCGCCGGCGAACCCGGCCAGCACGTTGCCCTCGGCGAGGCGGCGCACCTTGCGGGCGGTGGCCTTCATCACCGTGTTGCCGAAGCTGACCTGGCCGTCGGCGGCGATGCAGACGCGGCCCTGCTTGCGCACGGCGAGGACCGTCGTGCCGTGCCAACCTTCGGAAGCATGCTGGGTCATAAGAAGTCAGACGGAGCCTTTTTCCTGCTCGCGCCCCGAAAATCGCGTTTTGCTGACGGTGGCGGGGCGCGTTGACCGCCAACAGGTAAGCGCGTATCGGAAGCCGGTCAAGACTGCCCCGCCGCGCGCCGCCCGCTGGGGCCTTGGCGGTCGCCCCCGCGGCCTGCTACAAGCACCGCGCAACGGTACTGCAAGGACTTCCGCCCCATGCGCACGGCGACCATCGAGCGTCGAACCTCCGAGACCACCGTCAACGTCCGCGTCAACCTGGACGGCGAGGGTCATTACAAGGTGGCGACCGGGATCGGCTTTCTCGACCACATGCTGGAACAATTGTCCCGCCACAGCCTGATCGACATGGATCTGGAGACGGAAGGCGACCTGCACATCGATGCCCACCACACCACCGAGGACAGCGCCATCGCGCTCGGCCAGGCGGTCAACGAGGCGCTCGGCGACCGGCGCGGCATCCGCCGCTTCGGCGAGGCGCTGTCGGCGATGGACGAGACCCTGACGCGGGTGGTGATCGACGTTTCCGGCCGGCCGTTCCTGGTCTGGAAGGTGGTGTTCAGCCAGCCGAAACTGGGCGATCTCGACACCGAGCTGATCGGCCACTGGTTCCAGTCGTTCGCCGTCAACGCCGGGTTGACGCTGCACGCCGAGACCGTTTACGGGACCAACAATCACCATATCTGCGAATCCTGCTTCAAGGGGTTGGCGCGGGCGCTGCGCCAGGCGGTGGAGGCCGACCCGCGCAAGGCGGACGCGGTGCCGTCGACAAAAGGAATGCTCTAGCGATGCGCCTCTACACCGTTCACCGGCGGCCGCTGATCGCCGATCCGGACGCCGACATCGTCTTCGTCAAGGAAGGCTTCAACTGGTACGCTTTCCTATTCACCCTGGTGTGGGCGCTGTGGAACCGGATGTGGTGGGTCGCCCTCGGGCTCGTCGGCGTGCAGGCGGCGCTCAACGTCGCCATCTGGCTGACCGGGCTCAACGAGTTCGGCCAGACGGTGATCTCGCTTGGCGTCGCCATCCTGTTCGGCACGCTGGCCAACGACCTCTACCGGTGGACCCTGGAGCGCAAGGGCTTCGACGTCAGCAGCGTCGTCGTCGGGCCGAACGCCGACGAGGCGATGGTGCGCTTTTTCGACCACAACCCGGATCTGGCGGCGGGACGGTTCTGAGATGGCCACCGCCATCGTCGACTATGGCTCCGGCAACCTGCGCTCCGCCGCCAAGGCGTTCGAGCGCGGCGCCCGGGAGAGCGGCCGCGGCGGCCCGGTCAGCGTCACCAGCCGCCCCGAGGATGTCGCCGCCGCCGACCACATCGTCCTGCCAGGCGTCGGCGCGTTTGGCGACTGCCACGCCGGCCTGCGCGCCGTTGCCGGCATGGTCGACGCGCTCGCTGACGCGGTGCTGCGCCGGGGGCGGCCGTTTCTCGGCATCTGCGTCGGCATGCAGCTTTTGGCGACGACGGGCCGCGAGCACGGCACCCACCAGGGGCTCGGCTGGATCCCGGGCGAGGTGGCGCGCATCGAGCCCGCCGATCGGGGGCTGAAGATTCCGCACATGGGCTGGAACGAGCTTGAGATCCGCGCCCGGTCGCACCCGGTGCTGGCCGGCCTGCCTGAGGATGCGCACGCCTACTTCGTGCACTCGTTCGCCTTCCGCGCCGAGGCGGCGAGCCACGTCCTGGCGACCGTCGACTACGGCGGCGCGATCACCGCGATCGTCGGCCGCGACAACCTGATCGGCACCCAGTTCCACCCGGAAAAGAGCCAGGCGCTCGGCCTCGCCCTGATCCGCGACTTCCTCGCCTGGCGGCCATGATCCTGTTTCCCGCCATCGACCTCAAGGAAGGCCGCTGCGTCCGCCTGGTGAAGGGTGACATGGCGACGGCGACGGTGTTCAACGACCGCCCGGCCGAGCAGGCACAAGCCTTCGAGGCCGCCGGCTGCCGGTGGTTGCACGTCGTCGACCTCGACGGCGCCTTCGCCGCCAAGCCGCGCAACGCCGCCGCCGTCGGCGCGATCCTGGAGGCGATCGGCATCCCGCTGCAGCTCGGCGGCGGCATCCGCAACCGGGCGATGATCGAGGCGTGGCTGGAAAAGGGCGTCGCCCGGGTCATCCTCGGCACCGTCGCGGTGCGCGACCCCGACCTGGTTTACGAGGCCTGCGCCGCGCACCCCGGCCGCGTCGCCGTCGGCATCGACGCGCGCGACGGCCGGGTCGCCGTCGAGGGCTGGGCCGACGTCTCCGAGTTGACGGCGATCGAACTCGCCAAGCGGTTCGAGGACGCCGGCGTCGCGGCGATCATCCACACCGACATCGGCCGCGACGGCGCCATGGCCGGCCCCAACCTGGAAGCGACGCTGGAACTGGCCGGCGCCGTGTCGATCCCGGTGATCCTGTCAGGGGGCATTTCGTCGCTGGACGACGTCATCGCCGCCCGCGATGCCGGGCGCGGCCTGCTCGAAGGCATCATCAGCGGCCGGGCGATCTACGACGGCCGGCTCGATGTCCGCGAAGCCTTGCGCGCGTTGAACGAAGAAGAGGCAGAAGAGGAAGAGAGCTAGAGCATGCTGAAGGTGCGGATCATTCCCTGTCTCGACGTCGACAAGGGCCGCGTGGTCAAGGGGGTCAACTTCGTCGATCTCGTTGACGCCGGCGATCCCGTCGCGCAGGCGAAGGTCTACGACGCCGCCGGTGCGGATGAGCTTTGCTTCCTCGACATCACCGCCAGCCACGAGAACCGCGACACCATCCTCGACGTCGTCGCGCGGACCGCCGAGCAGTGCTTCATGCCGCTCACCGTCGGCGGCGGCGTGCGCAGCAACGACGACGTCCGCCAGTTGCTGCTCGCCGGCGCCGACAAGGTCTCCATCAACACCGCCGCCGTGCACCGCCCGGAATTCGTGCGCGAGGCGGCGGAGAAGTTCGGCAACCAGTGCATCGTCGTCGCCGTCGACGCCAAGGCGGTTGGCCCCGGGAAGTTCGAGGTGTTCACCCACGGCGGGCGCAAGCCGACCGGCATCGACGCCGTCGACTGGGCGAAGCGGATGGCCGCCTATGGCGCCGGCGAGATTCTGCTCACCTCGATGGACCGCGACGGCACCAAGGCCGGCTTCGATCTGCCGCTGACCCGCGCCATCGCCGACGCGGTGGAAATCCCGGTGATCGCCTCGGGCGGCGTCGGCACCCTCGATCACCTCGTGGAAGGGATCGTCGACGGCCATGCCTCGGCGGTGCTCGCCGCCTCGATCTTCCACTTCGGCACCTACACCATCGCCGACGCCAAGGCGCACATGCACGCCGCCGGCGTCCCCGTCCGCCTCACCAACCCGGAGCCCGCCACCCCATGAGCGATCAAGCGCCCGCCGCCACCGTTGCGGTCCTCGACCGCCTGTTCGCCGTCATCGAAAGCCGCAAGGGTGCCGACCCGGAGTCGTCCTACACGGCGCGCCTGTTTGCCCGCGGGCCACAACAGATCGCCAAGAAGACCGGCGAGGAAGCGGTCGAGGTTGTCATCGCCGCGCTGACCGAGGATAGTGCGCGCGTCGCCGAGGAAAGCGCCGATCTGTTGTACCACCTGCTGACCCTGTGGGCGGCGACGGGGGTGCGCCCGGAGGATGTCTGGGCGGCCCTAGCGCGGCGCGAGGGAACCTCGGGACTGACGGAGAAGGCCGCGCGCGGCGGCGGCTCTTGAACGGGTGCCGCGAGCCAATTTAACGGGGAGAGTGAAAAACAAATGACCCACTACGATGACCACAACCCCTTCGCCAAGATCCTCAAGGGCGAACTGCCCTGCAACAAGGTTTACGAGGACGAGTACGCGCTTGCGTTCCACGACATCCAACCCCGGGCACCGGTGCACGTGCTGGTGATCCCGAAGGGCCCGTACATGACCCTCAACGACATGACCGCGCACGCCAGCCCGGAATTCGTCGCCGGCTTCTTCAAGGCGGTATCGGAGACGGCGCACAAGCTCAACGTGTTGGTCGACGGCTACCGGGTGCTGATCAACAACGGGTACGACGCGCACCAGGAGGTGAAGCACATGCATGTCCACATCTTCGCCGGCCGGAACCTGGGACCGATGCTGGCCAAGACGGCCGGCTAACGGGGGCGATGCTCGTCGACGTCAGCCACCCGGTCGAGGCGGGACTGGTCACCTACCGGGGACTGCCGGCGCCGGTGATCCGCGATTTCCTCAGCCGCGAGGCGTCGCGGGACCATTACGCATCCGGAACTGAGTTCCAGATCGGCCGCATCGACATGGTCGCCAACACCGGCACCTACGTCGACTCGCCCTACCACCGCTACGCCGACGGCATCGACATCGCCGCCCTTCCCCTGGAAAGCCTCGCCGATCTCGACACCGTCGTCGTGCGCGCCCGGGAACAGGGTCGGGCGATCGATGCCGCCGCCTTCGGCGGCCTCGACGTCGCCGGCAAGGCGGTGCTGGTCGACACCGGCTGGTCGCGGCACTGGAAGACGGAGGCCTACTTCTCCGGCCATCCGTTCCTGACCGGCGACGCGGCGGAGGCGCTGCGCGACGGCGGCGCGCGGCTGGTCGGCATCGATTCCTACAACATCGACGATACCGCCGACGGCCGCCGCCCGGTGCATTCGATTTTACTGCGTAACAACATTCCCATCGTCGAGCACCTGGCGGACTTGAGCCGGCTGCCGACCACGGGGGCGCGGTTCTTCGCCGTGCCGGTGAAGGTGCGCGGCATGGGCACGTTTCCGGTGCGCGCCTTCTGCCGCTGCGCCGACAGGGATTGACGGGGCAAGGGGCACGGATGGAGACCGACCGCGCGCTGCTTTCCGACAAGCCGATCGACCCGGCCGACCGGCTGATCGTCGCCCTCGACCTCGCCGACACGCAAGCGGCGCGGGCGATGGTGACCCGGCTCGGCGAGGCGGTGCGGTTTTACAAGGTCGGCCTCGAGCTGTTCATGGCCGGCGGCTACTTCGAACTGCTGGACTGGTTGCGGGTGCGGAATAAAAACGTCTTCGTCGATCTCAAGTTCTTCGACGTGCCGCAGACGGTGGCCGCCGCCGTGCGCCAATTGGCCCGCCGCGGCGCCAGCCTCGCCACCGTGCACGGCAACGACGCCATCCTCGAAGCCGCCTGCGCCGAAAAGGGCGATCTGCGTCTGCTGGCGGTGACCGTGCTGACCAGCCTCGACCAGGGCGACATCGAGGCGCTGGGGTTCCAGACCGACGTCTCCGCCTTGGTGCTGTCGCGCGCCCGCCGCGCCCTCGCGGTGGGCTGCGACGGTGTCGTCTCGTCGGGCCTGGAGGCGGCGGCGATCCGCCGCGAGTTGGGGCCGAAGCTGCTCGTCGTCGTGCCCGGCATCCGCCCCGTGCTGAACAAGCCGGCGGACGACCAGAAGCGGACGGTCGACGTCGAGGAAGCGTTCCTGAAGGGCGCCGACCACATCGTCGTCGGCCGGCCGATCCATGGCGCCGCCGACCCGCGCGCGGCGGCCGAGGCGATCCAGGCTCGCATCGCCCGCCTCTTCGGTGCCTGAGGCGGCCGGTTTTCGGCCGGCGCGGAGCGGAACCTCCGTGGCCGCGTTTCGTTATGTCCTCGGCGCGAAACAATTGTCCAGGGCTTGGCCGCCGCTTTACCAACGCGGCTGGCGATAAGAGAGCGGGAAGCGAACCATCTTGGCATTCGAACTCAGAACGGTCGTGCTCGCGATGGCCCTCGGCTTGGCGCTGCTCGGCGGCTGCCAACAGGCACCGAACATCGAACCCGGGCTGTTCGACCAACCGGACGGCGCGTTCGATTACCGGTGGACCGATCCATACGTCGCCACCGTGGTCCGCACGCCGCCGGACCAGCGCGCCCCGTTACCGGTGGACTATCCGCGGCGCGACCTGCGCTTCGTCGTCTACCCTGATCGGCCGATTCCGGAGGTGCTGTGGTTTCATCCGAGCTACCGGGCGTCGTTGGCGCGACAGCCCGGGCGGGCGCCGCTGGTGTTCGTCATCGCCGGCACCGGCGCCGGCCACGACACCTCCTACATGCGGACCCTTGAGCAGATTTTTTACGCGGCGGGGTTTCATGTGCTGTCGCTGTCGTCGCCAAGCCATCCGAACTTCATCGTCACCGCCGCCGAGACGAGCGTTCCCGGCTACATCGAACAGGACGTCGAGGATCTCTATCGGATCATGCGGATCGCCTACGAGCGCGTCAGGCCGGACATCGAAATCGAGAGCGTGAACCTGGCCGGATACAGCCTCGGCGGATGGCAGGCCGCTTTCGTCGCCCAGCGGGATGCCGAGGACGGCGTGTTCGGTTTCCGCCGCACCCTGCTGATAAATCCGCCGGTGGATCTCTACCGGTCGATGAACCGGCTCGAGGCGCTGCTGGAGGACAACATTCCTGGCGGCATCGATGGCGTCCCCGCCTTTATGCGGCGGGTCTTCGACGCCGTTTCGCGGCTTTTCGAGGGAGGGGCGCGTCTCTCCTTCGACGAGGATTTCCTCTACCAAGCTTACCGCGCCCTGGAGCCCACCGACCAAGATTTGGCGGCGCTGATCGGCATTTCGTTCCGGCTGGCCTCCGCCAACATGGCGTTCTCCTCGGATGCCATCGTCCGCACCGGTTACCTGGTGCAGCCGGATGCGGTGCTGACCTCGCAGACCCCCCTTACGCGCTACTTTCGCGCCTCGCTCAGACAGTCGTTCGAGGACTATTTGCGAGAGATGCTCATCCCCTTCGAGCGGCGCCGAGATCCCGACCTGACGCAGGAGGCGATCATCGCCGCGTCGACGCTCAAGCGCATCGAGCCGTTTCTCGCCAATGCGCCAAACGTCGGCCTGGTCACCGCGGCGGACGATATCATCCTCGATCCGGGCGACATTTCGTACCTGCGCGAGGTGTTTGGCGACCGGGCGGCGATTTTTCCCCACGGCGGCCATTGCGGCAACTTCCAGCACCCGCACGTCGTCGCCGCCATCGGCGGCTTTCTGATCGGCGAGGGAGAGCAGCCGTGACCCGTCATCCCCGGCGGCTCGTTGCCTTGTTGCTGGCGCTGTGCCTCGTTGCCGGGTGCGCGTCATCGCCCGAACGCGCCGGCGATCCCGGCGCAACCACGTTCGAGGACAGGCCGCTGCTGGGCGAGGAATTCACCGTCCACGATCCCCTGGAGGGATGGAACCGGGGTATCTACAACTGGAATGCCAGCGTCGACAAAAACGTCCTCGTCCCCATTGTCGACGGCTACACCTTCATCGTCCCCGAAGTGTTACGCAACACCGTCAGCAACTTTTTCCGGAATGTCGAAAACATTCGGATTTTTGCCAATCAGGTCTTGCAGCTCAAGTTTAAGGAAGCCGGCCAAACGGCGGTCCGCTTCGCCTTCAATACCGGGATGGGTCTTCTCGGCATCGCCGATATCGCAACCGCGCTCGGCATGCCGCAGTACAATGAAGACTTCGGGCAGACCTTAGGCTATTGGGGGGTCGACGACGGCCCGTTCCTCGTGCTGCCGTTCTTCGGTCCGTCGAATGTTCGCGACGCCTCCGGCCTGGCGGTCGACACGTATAGCTTCACGGCCATCGATCCGTTCGGGCTGTGGAGCCTCTATCTGAACCAGCCGCCGGTGCTGGCGCTCGAAGTCCTCAACCAACGGTACACCCAGCCGTTCCGCTACTACGCCACCGGCTCGCCTTTCGAGTATGACGTCGTCCGGCTGTTGTATACAAAGAAACGGCAATTCGAGATCCAGCAATAGCCGCTACCGGCGCAATCACATTTCGCGGGAACACACCTGACATGGACGCACCACGGGGGCGGATCGAACAGATCGCCGGCATCGTCATCCTTGGCATTCTGCTGATCGGCGTGTTCGCCATCCTCAGGCCGTTCATCGCCGTCCTGCTGTGGGCGCTCATCCTGTCGATCGCCACCTGGCCGGCCTACCTGTTTCTCAAACGCCGGCTCGGCGGCCGGGAAAGCCTGGCGGCGACGCTGATGACGCTGTTGCTGTTGGCAGTGTTCGTGCTGCCGCTGGTCGGGGTCGGCCTCAGCCTTTCCGAAAACCTGCAATTCGCCGCCGACAGGATGCGCGAACTCGCCGAGACCGGCCTGCCCCCCGTCCCGCCGTGGGTCGAGTCGCTGCCGGCGATCGGCGACGACGTGGCCAGGCGCTGGCGGGAACTGAACGACCCCGGGGAATTGCGCGAGGCCTTCCGGGACAATGTTCGCCCCGTCTTTGAATGGTGCTTGTCGGCGGCGGGCGGCATCGGCAGTGGGCTCGGTCAGTTGACACTGAGCATCCTCATCGCCTGGTTTTTCTATAAGGACGGCCTGGCGGCGGCGCGGCGGCTCGGCGATGCCCTGCACCGGGTAGCCGGCGAACGGTCGCAACGCTTCCTCGGCATCGCCGGCTCGACGTTGAAAAGCGTCGTCTACGGGCTCGTCGGCACGGCGATCGTCCAGGGCACGCTGGCCGCCATCGGCTATATCGCCGCCGGCGTGCCGAGCCCGTTTCTGCTGGGCGTCATCACCGCGTTCCTCTCGCCGTTCCCGTTCGGCACCCTGATACCGGCCGCCATCGCCGCCGCATGGCTGGCGCTTTCCGGCGATCAACTCTGGGGTCTGATGTTGTTTCTCTGGGTGTTGTTCGTCGTCGGCGGCGCCGAGAACATCATCAAGCCGATGTTCATCGGCCGCGGCAGCAATCTGCCGTTGCTGCTGGTGTTCATCGGCATCATCGGCGGCGCCATCGCCTTCGGCTTCCTCGGCCTGTTCATCGGCCCGACCCTGCTCGCCGTCGCCTACGCCCTGCTCCGCGAGTGGGCACCGCCGGAGGCGGCCGCCGACACGGAGGAATTGCCGCCGCGCCCGCCAGCGGCGAGTTGATCCGGTCGGCGGAAACGTGCGGCGATGTCTGGCGGTTAAGCAGTCAACGCCGATGGAAAGGCGGACTGCGACAATTTTAGAGAAAATTGGATCAATACTCGGCGAAAGTATTTAGAAACTATTCTTTGCCGGATTCCCGGTTAACGATTGCTTAATATTGTCACTCGCGCTATACGTGTTCTCATCTTAGCAAGGATTGCTTTAGGGAACATTAACGCGATGCGGAATTATCGTAAAACGTGCAAGGCCGGGAATGGTCTCCGCAAAACCGCCGCCGCCACCGCCTTCGCCGCCCTGCTCGCCGCCACCTCGGGCCTCCTGACCGACGCCGCCGCGGCGCCGTGGTCGGCACCGAGCTTCTTCGGCTCCATCGAGAGCCGATCCGGCGACATCGCCCCGTTCACCAAATGGACATCCACCCTGCGGCGCTTTACCGCCGAGCGCGCCGCCGTCGCCCGCCAGCCCTGCGACGCCGACCATCCGACCCGCTGCGCCTACGACGCTTGGCGCAGGTTGCTCGCCGGGCTGGACGGAAAAAGCCGCTGGCGGCAACTGGTCGCCGTCAATGCCTACATGAACGAACGCGCCTACGTCAGTGATTTACGCAAATGGGGCAGGAGCGACTACTGGGCGACGCCGGGAGAATTCCTGACCGGCAGCGGCGACTGCGAAGACTACGCGATCGCCAAGTTCCTGTCCCTAAAGGCGCTTGGCTGGACCGACGCCGAGCTGCGCCTGGTCGCCGTCAAGGACAACCGAATGAATTCCGGCCACGCGGTGCTGGTCGCCTTTCATGGCAGCCGGACCTGGCTCCTCGACAATCAACTGGCCGAGGTGGTGCCGACGGCGGCGGTCACCCATTACGAGGTCGTCTATTCGATCAACGAAGAGAGCTGGTGGCGGCACAGCGGCGCGTTGAACTGACCGGCCACCCTCGCGTCAGGCCACAACCGAGGCGCGGTGGACAACGGTCGCCAAGCGACCCGGTCAGCCGTTCGCGCGCAACAGCTCGGGTTCGCTGGCGGCGCCGAGAATGCGCTCGGCCCGCCTCAGTTGCATGAAAGCACGTTCCGAATTGTCGGCCTGGCAATCCTCCATGGCCTCCCGTAATGCATCAAGGAGTTCCAAGACTTCGGCGGAGGAAAACGTCAGCATTGTCATACCGGCACCATTGACTTTGTTTAAACTTTGTCGCGTGAGATGTTGTTTTTCGCGAGGGAATGGCCGGGGTCGTCACCAGGATCGGATAAACCGGGAGGGCTCGTCGGAAGGTCGATGTCGCGGAGATGTTGCAGAGCGGGTCCGCGTGCCCGGCGACGCGTCGGTTGGCTCTTTTTTCGACCCCGATTTTGCTCAAGCAACACCCAAGACGCCGCGCATTCGTAACGTTCACCAAGACCAGAAAGTGATCCGGTCTTTACCACCCCTTGGTTGATATCACCGCACCTTTATTGAGCATAATCAGGCACGGCACATCTACCCAGCCGGGAATAATATTCCCCAAACGGCGAGGCGTGTCACCCGGCATTTTGCGGATCGGTCGAAATACAACCCGATTCCGTATGCGATTTGCCGTTGCCGTTGTTCGGGAGCGCGTTAGGGGGCTTCAGGAGCCGGGTGTTGGCGGTTGAGGGGATCCTCTCGCCCGGGGTCGGCCTTGCCACTGTTTTCCGCCCCTTGCGAAATCGCTTCAGTCGCCGGCATCCGTTGGAAGGTGAGCGTGACCTGCCCGATCTCGAGACCCCATTTCGAGACGCGGGCGCGGTTCATCAATACGCCATCCGGCTGCAGCAACATCCAGTCGTCGAAGGTCACCCGCCAGGTGCGGTTCTTAACCGGCAGATCCAGCTGGTACCGCCAGTTCAACGCGTTTCCGTAACGAATGCCCTTGGCGGTGCCAACGACGTCGTCGGCCGTCCCCTCATAGTGGTGGTCGTCGATCTTGCGGATGCGCCAGACGCGGCGGTCGGTTTCGCCGTCGGCATAAACAAAGTCTTCTTCGAGGATAAGCCGCTGGCCATCCCACGTGCCGACAATGTCGACCAAGAATTGCCGGCGGATATCGCCGAAGCGGTCCTCGAACAATCCCCAGGCACGCGTCTTGCCGACGAAGTATTCCTCAAGGCGGAACGACGGTTTGGAGCCGGCAAAATCTTCAGGTTTCATCGTCGAGCATCCGCACACTAGGAGTAAGATGAGGCACCAACCCGCGAACGTCCTTCGCAACACAATTAACCTAACTCACGCCGCGCTGAGAGAGCGGCGAGGCGGCGGTTGACGATCCGCTGGCGACGTTGCGTGATCGGGTGATTCCACATCATCGCCACAGACACCAATTTAAGTACGGTCGGCACGAAGGCATAGATCATCGCCAGCGCCCAGATCGCGCCTTCGCTGTTCTGCCCCTCGGTTTGGAAACCGAGCGCGTCCAGGGCCGGAAAGGCGAGACCGACGGCGCACGCCAGGGCGAGTTTGGTGCTCATGCTCCAGATGGCGAAGAACAGGCCGGCGCGGCGGCCGCCGGTGCGCAACGTATCATAGTCGACGACGTCGGCCTGCATCGCCGGCGGCAGGGCGAGGTCGGCGCCCAGCGCCATGCCGGTGATGACACAGATGACGAAGAAGGCGGCGATGGCGCCTTGGTCCAGCAACGGCACCCAGACGAACGTGGCGCAGGCCATCAGCATCGCCGCGCACCAAACGTGATGCTTGCCGAAGCGCCGGCTCAGCCATACCCAGGCCGGGATCGCCACGACGCCGGCGGCGAAGTAAACGGAGATGAGCACCCCTTTCTGCGGCTCGCTAGCGCCCAGCGCATGGTCGAGATAGAGCGGGAACAGCACCGCCGGAAATCCGTTGGCCAGCCCGTTGACGAACCAGGACCCCAGCAGCCGGGCGAACGGCCGGTTCCTTAGCAGATCTCGAAAGCCGCGCCAGGAAAACGAGTTGGTCGGCCCACGGTCCGGTTCGGTGGGGGCGTCGGGAACGCGCCATAACGCAACCACCACCGCGACACTGCCCGCCCCGACGGCGACCCAGGCAACGGTGGCCAGGCCCGCCGCCTCGCCGCCGCCGAGAGAGGCGACGACGGCGGGGATCCCGGCCGCGCACAGCACGCCGAAGATCATCAAGGCCTCGCGCGCGCCGGTGATCCGGGATCGTTCGTTGTAATCGTCGGAAAGTTCCGCACCCCACGCGGTGTAGGGCACGGAGACCATCGTCCAGCCGATGTAAAGCGCCACCGCCCAGATCAGCAGATACGACGTGGTCGCGTCCGGGGGCGGTTGCAGAAGCTGCAGCAGCGACATGCCGCAGATCACCCCGCCGATGGCGATCCATGGCTTGCGCCGTCCGAAGCGGCCGAGGCGCACCCGGTCGCTGGCGATGCCGATCAAGGGGTCGGTCACGCCATCGAGGATACGCGCGGCGAGCAGGACGGTGCCGGTCGCCGCCAAGCCGAGGCCGATCGTTTCGGCGTAGAATGCCGGCAGGAAGACGTAAACCGGGATCGTCGGCACCGCCAGCGCGAACGCCGGCAGCGCATAGTAGAAAATCGTCCAGGTGCGCGACGGCGGGCGGCCGGCCATGGGCGCGGTCAGCCCCGGGCGGGGGTGATCAGGAAATGGCCGACATCGATGGCGCCGGCGCGGAACCCGGCCTCGCAGTAGGCGAGGTAGAATTCCCACAGCCGCTTGAACCGCGGGGTGAAGCCGAGCGGCTCGATATCGTGCCACGCCGCCTGAAACCGGGCATTCCATATCGCCAGGGTCCGCGCGTAGCTCAACCCGAAGTAGCGGGCGTCGGCGATGCGCAGTCCGGCATCGTCGCATTGGCGCGACAGGGCGGACGGCGAGGGCAGCATGCCGCCCGGAAAGACGTGGCGCTGGATGAAATCGGCGCGGCGGCGGTAGTTCTCGAAGCGGGAATCCTCGATGGTGATGATCTGCAACGCCGCCCGCCCGTCCGGCGCGAGGCATTCTGCCAGCTTGCGCATGAACACCGGCCAGTAGGCCTCGCCGACCGCCTCGAACATCTCGACCGACGCCACCCGGTCGAAACCGCCGGTGACGTCGCGATAATCCTGCAGGCGGACGTCGATCCGATCCTCGAGGCCAAGCTCGGCGATGCGTCGGCGCGCCCACGCCGCCTGTTCCTCGGACAGCGTGATGGCGGTGACGTGGCAGCCGTATTCGGTCGCCAGCAGGATGGCGAAGGAGCCCCAGCCGCAGCCGATCTCAAGCACCCGATGCCCCGGCTTGAGGTCGAGCATCTCGGCGAGTTGTCGGTTCTTGCGCAGTTGCGCCTGATCCAGGGTTTCGTCCGCCGCGCCGAACAGGGCCGACGAATAGGTCATCCCGGGATCCAGCCACGCCGCGTAGAAGTCGTTGCTGAGGTCGTAGTGGTAGGCGATGTTGCGCTTGCTGCCGGCCTTCGAATTGCCGCGGCGAAGATGCGCCAGGCGGTCGGCGATCTGGCCGATCTTGCGTCCGGCGTAGCCGCCGAGCGCGTTTTCGTTGTCCAGCATCAGATGGAGGAAGTCGGCGAGCGCCGGCGATGACCAGCAGCCGTCCAGATAGGCCTCGGCGAAGCCGTTCTTGCCGCGCCACACCAGATCGCGCACCGTCCGCAGATCGTGGACGCGCAGGTCGGCCCGGCGGTGGCGATCGCGCTGCCCGGTGGCGGTGAAGGCGGAGCCGTTGGGAAGGACGACGCGGCACTGGCCGATCTCCAATCGGTCGGTGAGGCGGCGCAACACCGCCGACCAGGGGTCGACCCGGAACGACGCGATGGGGAGAAAGCGGCTGAGGGCGCCGAATGCGTTGCTGCGAGAGACGTTCATCTTCCTGAATGAGCTGTTCTTTAGTTGTGGACGATGGTGACGGGCGAACTGGGCGGCGGCTGGCGACGGAACACCGTTACCCCTTTACGCCACAAACGCAACGCTTCCCAGTGAATGCCGGCGATGACCTTGGCCGTCATCAGCGGATGCGTCGCCAAAAGCCGCGCCAGCCGATAGTCGGTGAGCGGCGCCTTGGTTCCGCTGAACCAGGCGTTGAGCATGCGGTCGTCGCCCTCGTCGTGGTGGATGACCACCGCCACCCGGTCGTTCGGCGGCGTGACCTTAAAGTGATAGCGCCCGCCCACCGGCAGGAACGGCGAGACGTAGAACTGCTTGTCGCAGCTCTGGGTGACCACCCGGTCGGCGGCTTCCGTGACCGGGATGACGTAAGTATGTTTGTCGCCGAAGGTGTTGCTGACCTCGTAGAGAAGGCAGCGCAGGGCGCCGGCTGGGTCGGCGCAGAAATAGACGGTCAGCGGGTTGAACACGTAGCCGAACATCCGCGGATAACACAGCGCGCGGATCGAGCCGCCGGCGAGGTCGATGCCGGCGGCGGCGGCCTGCTCCTCAATCCAGGGGCGCAGCGGCGTGCCATCGCGCGGTCCGTGGTCGCGGTCGCGGAACGAGAACATGTTCCACCGGTTGTGGGAGAATAGGCGCAGCCGGCGGCCAAGCTGCGCCAACTCGTCAAGGTCGAACAAGACGCTGAACACCCGGTAGCGGAACCGGTGCTGGGTCGGCTTCAGCCGGTGATGCACCACCTCGCCAACATAGAGGCAGGACGCCGTCTCCGTCATGCGGCCGCCTGTTCGAGTGCCGGCGGCGCGACGGCCGGCGTCGCCGCCCGCCAGGGTGCCGGTTCGCCGCTGATCGCTTCGCCGACGGCAATGCCGGCCTTCAGCGCATCCTCGTGGAAGCCGGCACCGAAGTAGCTGCCGCAGTACCAGGTCCTGTTGTGACCCTGCAGGGTCGGCAGCCGGGCCTGCGCGGCGATGGCGTCGACGTCGTAGATCGGATGCGTGTACTGGAACTCGCCGAGCACCGCCCGCGCCGCCGGCTCGCGGATCGGATTGAGGGTGACGAACAGCGGCACCGCCGGATCAAGGCCCTGCAGCGCGTTCATCCAGTAGCTGACGTAGACGCGTGGATCGTCGCCGGTGCGCGTCTCGCCCATGTAGTTCCAACTCGACCAGGCGCGGCGGCGGCGCGGCATCAGGCTGGCGTCGCGATGCAGAAGGGTGCGGTTCGCCGAGTAGCGGAAGGCACCGAGCAGGGCGCGCTCGTCGGCCGTCGGTTCGGCCAGCATCGCCAGCGCCTGATCGGCGTGCGCAGCGATGACGACTTGGTCGAAGCGCCCCCGGTTGCCCCGCCGGTCGACGATTTCGACGCCGTCGGCGTGGCGCTCGATGCGCGCGACGCCGGCATTGACATGGATGTGGTGGCGGAATGTTTCGGTCAGCCGCGCAACGTATCGGCGGCTGCCGCCGACGACGGTGCGCCAGCGCGGTCGGTCGCGCAACTGCATCAGGCCGTGGTTAACGTTGAAGCGGATGAACGCCTGCGCCGGGTGCTGGCGCATCACCTCGGTCGGCGTCGACCACACCGCCGCCGCCAGCGGCAGCAGATGGCGGTCGATGAACGCCCGCGAGTAGCCGTTGCGGCCGAGGTAGTCGCCGAGGGTCAGCGCGGCGGCGGTGGGGTCGTCGAGGATCGCCGGCCCCTCGCGGTAGAACCGGAGCAGGTCGCGCACCATGCGCCAGAAGACCGGCTTGACGGCATTGCTGGGCTGCGTGAACAGGCCGCGCAGGCCGGAGCCGGAATACTCGAAGGCGCCGCCATCCAGCGAGACGGCGAACGACATGTTCGACGGACAGGTGGCGACCGCCAGATGGTCGAACAAAGCGGTCAGGTTGGGGTAGTTGCGGTGGTTGTAGACGATGAAGCCGGTGTCGACGGCGATCGGCTCTGGGCGGCCGTCGATGTTGACGTCGACCGTGTTGCTATGGCCGCCGATGTGGCTGTCTTGCTCGAACACGGTCACCCGGTGCCCGCGATCGGTCATCCAGGCGGCGGACAAGCCGGCGATACCCGAGCCGACGATGGCGATGTTTTGCCCCTGAGATCCCTCGAAATTCAATAGCCGATGTCCCGTTTTTGTTGTCGGCAGTGCGTACGCCGCCGCGTCGCAAGCGGATCATGCCGCGCCTGTGTCGCCTTCCCTCGGTTTCCGTTCCGCCTCGCCGGCCGCCGTGCTGCTCACCAAGCGCGGGCCACTCAGCCGGCGGCCGGGAATGGCATGCACGCGGTTGCGGCCGATCAGGAAGGCGGTGAACGCGTCTTCGAGAATACTCAGGAAAACGGGATCCCGGATGTCCATGCCCCCGGTATAGGCGCCGAACGCCGGCAGAATCAACCGGCGTCCGTCGGTGACGAAGCAGCGCGCGCTCAGCCGCTTGCCGGCGACGACCACCGATGCCTTGGGATGGTAGTGTCCCGAAACCTCCCCCGGCGGCGCCCCCGGCGCCGCCTCGTGGCGCAGGATCAGCGGCCCCAGGGCGACGCACGACGCCGCCTCGCCGCCGCAGAGCGCCGTCGGCGCCGGGTCATGATTGCCGACGAGCCAGATCCACTCGCGGCCGAAGGCAAGCCGCGCCAGCGTCGCCCGATCGGCGGCGCCGAGCCGTGCCGGCCCGCCGGCATCGTGAAAGCTGTCGCCCAGGCACAGCACGCGCATCGGATTGAAGGTGTCGACAAGGCCCGAGAGCCGGTCGAGGGTCGCCCGGCTGTCGAGCGGCGGCAGCACGCGGCCGCGCCCGGCGAACGCGGTGGCTTTTTCGAGGTGCAGATCGGCGACGATCAAGGCGCTGGCTTGCGGCCAGAACAGGGCGCCTTCCAGGGTGGCGATAAGGTCGACGCCGGCGAACGGCAGGCGGGCGTGCTTCATGCCGGCGCGATCACTGAGCCGGCCTCCGCCGTCGCCTCGGCGATGAGATCGCAGGCCGCCTGATCCAGCAGCTCGTCGATGGCCGATCCATGGACCGTTTCCTTGCCGATTTCGAGCAACACCGGCACCGCCAGCGGCGACACGCGGTCCAGCCGCCAGTGATCGATCCTGCCTTTGACGCGGGCGAGCATGTCGGCCAGGCGGCGCAGGTCGACGAACCCGCGCGCGGCGTCTTCCCGTGTCGCGCGAAGTAAAACATGGTCCGGCTCATAGCGGCGTAATAGGTTGTAAATCAAGTCCGAGTTGACAGTCATCTGGCGGCCGGACTTTTCATGGCCGGGATGGCGGCGTTCGATCAGCCCGGCGATGGTGGCGACGCTGCGGAAAGTGCGTTTCAGCACCGACGATTCGGCCATCCAGGCTTCCAGATCGTCGCCCAGCATGTCCTGGTCGAACAACTGGGCGACATCGCCGGCCTCGCGCAGGCTCCACAACGCCAGCACGTAGTCGGTGGCGACGAAGCCGAGCGGCGCCAGGCCGGCGCGTTCCATCCGCCGCGAGACCAGCATGCCGAGCGTCTGATGCGCGTTGCGGCCCTCGAAGCAGTAGGCGACGAGGAAATACTTGCCGGCGCGGGGAAAGGTCTCGATCAACAGCGTGTCCGGCGCCGGCAATGTCGACCGCCGGCGCTGCAGCTTCAGCCAGTCGCGCACCGGCGCCGGCAGGTCGGCCCACATGGCCTCGTCGGCGAGGAGGGCGCGCACCCGGTCGGCGAGATGGGTCGACAGCGGCAGCCGGCCGCCGGCGTAGGCCGGCACCTTCGGCTCGGTCGCGGCGTCGCGGGTCACCACCGCCACCATCTCGCGGATGCCCTCGAAGCGCAGGATCTGGCCGGAGAAGACGAAGGTGTCGCCCGGCTCCAGGCCCTGGATGAAATACTCCTCGATTTCCCCCAGCACCGGCCCGCGGCTGAGCTTCACCTTCATCACCGGCGCCTCGACAATGGTGCCGACGTTCATCCGGTACTGATGCGCGAACCGCCGCGACGCGATGACGTAGCGGCCCAAGGGATCGCGGACGAGCCGGCGGTAGCGGGTGTCGGCGCCGAGCGCGTAGCCGCCGTCCTCGACGAAACGCAAGGTGGCGTCGAAGGCCGCCCGGTCGAGATCGGCATAGGGCTCGGCGCGCCGCACCTCGGCATAGAGCGCGTCGGCGGTGAACGGCTCTGCGCAGGCCATGCCGGCGATGTGCTGGGCAAGTACGTCGAGACCGCCCGGCTGCGGCGCCTCTCCGTCGAGGGTGTGCGCGGCAACGGCCTCCAGCGCGGCGCGGCATTCCAGATATTCGAACCGGTTGCCGGGGACGAGCAGCGCGCGGCTGACGCGGTCGAGGCGATGCCCGGCGCGGCCGATGCGCTGGATCAGCCGGCTGACCCCCTTCGGCGCGCCGACCTGGACGACGAGGTCGACAGCCGCCCAGTCGATGCCAAGGTCCAGAGACGAGGTGGCGACGACGCCGCGCAAGGCGCCGCGCGCCATCGCCGCTTCCACCTTGCGCCGCTGTTCGACCGCCAGGCTGCCGTGGTGCAGGGCGATCGGCAGGTGGTCCTCGTTGAGATACCAGAGCCGTTGAAAGACCAGTTCGGCCTGGGCCCGGGTGTTGACGAAGACGATCGCCGTCGCGGCCGCGCGCAGGGCCGCGTAGACATCCGGCAGGGCATGCAGCGCCATGTGGCCGGACCACGGGATCCACTCATCGGTCTCCAGGATGCCGACCTCCGCCGCCGCCGCTGCCGGCCCTTCGACCAGGCGCACGCCGGTACCATCGGCGTCCACCGACAGCCATCGGCGCACCCGGTCCGGCCAGGCGACCGTCGCCGACAGGCCGATCCGCTGGCAGGCGGGCGCCAGCGTGGCGAGGCGGGCGAGACCGAGCGCCAGCAGGTCGCCCCGCTTGGTTCCGATCAGCGCGTGCAGCTCGTCGACGATGACACGGCGCAGACCGCCGAACACGGCGCCGGCGTCGGGGTAGGACAGCAGCAGGGCGAACGATTCCGGTGTCGTCAGCAGGATCTGGGGCGGCGTGTCGCGCTGGCGGGCGCGCTTCGCCGACGGCGTGTCGCCGGTGCGCGTCTCGGCGCGAATGGCGAGGCCCAATTCGGCGATCGGCTGCGTCAGGTTGCGGTGGACGTCGACGGTGAGCGCCTTCAGCGGCGAGATGTAGAGGGTGTGCAGGCCGCGGGCCGGCCGGTCATGCAGTTCGATGAGCGTCGGCAGGAACCCGGCGAGGGTCTTGCCGCCGCCGGTCGGCGCCGTCAGCAGCACCGACTCGCCGCCGCGCGCCGCATCCAGCATCGCCAACTGGTGCGGATGCGCTTGCCAGCCGCGTGCCGTGAACCAGTCGGCGAACAGTTGAGGAAGAGGCGTCGTCATCACGATATAAATGGCAGTGGGGACATCGCTGTCACCGGGTCGGGTCGCCCTTGGCGGCGAGTGCGGCGACGCCCAACGAATTCAAAGACGGAAAAAACGCAAAAAATGGACTGGTTGTTTCCGACACGGCAAGGTCTCTGGTGCGCACCGGGGCAGTTCTTCATCGACCCGCATTCGGCGGCCGAGCGGGCGGTGATCACCCATGGCCACGCCGATCACGCGCGGCCGGGTCACAAGCATGTCCTGACGACGCCGGCGACCGCCGAGATCATGGCCGTCCGCTATGGCGCCAACGCCGGCGCGAGCTTCGATCGGCTGCGGTATGGCGAGCGGCGGCAGGTCGGCGGCGTATCTGTCACCCTGGTCCCCGCCGGCCACATCCTCGGCAGCGCGCAGGTGGTGCTCGACTATCGCGGCCATCGGGTGATCGTCAGCGGCGATTTCAAGCGCCGCGCCGATCCGACCTGTCGCGGCTTCGAGGTGGTCGCCTGCGACACCTTCATCACCGAGGCGACCTTCGGGCTGCCGGTGTTCCGTCACCCCGACCCCGCCGGCGAGGTGGCCAAACTGATTGACTCGGTAGGCAAGTTCCCCGACCGCAGCCATCTCGTCGGCGTCTACGCGCTCGGCAAGTGCCAGCGGCTGATCGCGCTTTTGCGCGACGCCGGCTACGACCGCCCCCTCTACCTGCACGGCAGCTTGAAGACGCTGTGCAATCTCTATCGCGGCCAGGGCGTCGATCTCGGCCGCCTCGAGCCGGTGGCGGCGGCCGACCGCAAGACCCTCGCCGGCGAGATCGTCCTCTGTCCGCCCGCGGCGACCGCCGACAAATGGGCCCGCCCGTTCCCCGAGCCGGTGATCGCCATGGCGTCCGGGTGGATGTCGGTCCGCCAGCGGGCCCGCCAGCGCGGCGTCGAACTGCCGCTGATCATCTCCGATCACGCCGACTGGGACGAACTCACCGACACCCTCGCCGACGTGCGGGCCTCGCGCCTGCTGGTCACCCATGGCCGAGAGGAGGCGCTGGTGCATCACGCCCGAAGCCGAGGCATCAGCGCCGATGCCCTGTCCATGGAGGGCTACGAGGAGGAAGGGTCGTGAAGCCGTTCGCCGAGCTGCTCGACAGCCTCGCCTTCGCGCCACAGCGCAACGCCAAGATCCGCCACCTGGAGGCCTACTTTCGCGACCAGCTTGACCCTGATCGCGGGTATGTGCTGGCCGCCCTGACCGGCGAGCTGAGTTTCCCCTCGGCCAAGCCGGCGATGATCCGCGCGGTCGTCGCCAGCCGGGTGGACCCGACCCTGTTCGCGCTGTCCTACGACTATGTCGGCGACCTGGCGGAGACAGCGGCCTTGATCTGGCCGGCCGAGGGGGGCGATGCGCCGCCGCCGTCGGTCGCCAGTGTCATCGATACCCTGAACGAAGCGAAACGGAACGCCGTGCCCGGGCTGATCGAGGGCTGGCTGGACAGCCTCGATTCCAGTGGCCGCTTCGCGCTGTTGAAGCTGGTCACCGGCGGGCTGCGGGTCGGCGTTTCGGCCAGGCTGGCGAAAACAGCGCTGGCCCGCGTCGGTGGCTTCCCGGTGGAGCAGGTCGAGGAGATCTGGCACGCGCTCAGCCCGCCCTATCTCGACCTGTTTGCCTGGCTGGAGGGGCGGGCGGCAAAACCGGACATCGGCCGGGCGCTGGTTTTCCGCCCACTGATGCTGGCGACGCCGCTGGAGGAGACGGACCTCGCCAAGTTGGACCCGGCCGAGTATCACGCCGAGTGGAAGTGGGACGGCATCCGGGTGCAGATCGCCGCCGACGGCGCGGACGCGCGGCTGTTCTCGCGCACCGGCGACGACATTGGAGCCGCCTTTCCGGACGTCGTCGAGACGGCGCGCTTCCACGCCATCCTCGACGGCGAGCTTCTGGTCGCCCGCGACGGCGCCGTCGCCCCGTTCAATGACCTCCAGCAGCGATTGAGCCGCAAGACGGTCTCCCGCCCCCTGTTGAGCCGGCACCCGGCGCATGTCCGGCTCTACGACATCCTCGCCATCGAGGGGGAAGACCTCCGCCCGCTCGGCTTCGGCGAGCGGCGGCGGCGGCTGGAGGCGTGGTTCGCAGCAATCCGGCCGGACCGCATGGACCTGTCGCCGATGGTCCCGTTCGCAGGCTGGTCGGAGTTGTCGGCGATCCGGGACGGTGTGCGCGCCGCCGGCATCGAGGGGCTGATGCTCAAACGCGCCGATAGCCCGTACGTCGCTGGACGGCCGAAGGGGCCCTGGTTCAAGTGGAAGCGCGATCCGCTGACCGCCGATTGCGTGCTGATGTACGCCCAGCGCGGGCACGGCAAGCGATCGTCGTTCTACTCGGATTTCACCTTCGGCTGCTGGCGCGAGGAGGGCGCCGACGGCGAGAGCCTGGTGCCGGTCGGCAAGGCCTATTTCGGCTTCACCGACGCCGAGCTGGTGGCGTTGGACAAGTGGGTACGCGGCCATACCGTCGACCGCTTCGGGCCGGTGCGGGTGGTCTCGCCGGAACTGGTGTTCGAGGTCGCCTTCGACG
The DNA here is from genome assembly GCA_964460955.1 of uncultured Rhodospirillaceae bacterium. GTDB lineage: Bacteria > Pseudomonadota > Alphaproteobacteria > Rhodospirillales > Defluviicoccaceae > Defluviicoccus. The sequence continues at coordinate 25,669 of CAYWRP010000004.1, forward strand.
CCGTGCATCCGTCGACGCGGCACAAGTCGGGTATCGCCATGCGCTTTCCGCGCATCCACCGCATCCGCTGGGACAAACCGCCAGCGGAAGCCGACCGCGTCGAGACGCTGAAGGGGCTGATCGAGCGGCCGCCGGCGGATGGCTGACAAGGATCAGTGCGTTTTCAAGGTCAGGGGGATGCCGGCGATTTCCCTGAAGAGCCGTTCGACGTCTTCGCGCTGGGCGAGATCGGAGCCGGCGTTCATCACCGACGCCGCCCCGGTGGCGACAGCAAGCCGGAACGCGTCGCCCGGCGGCATGCCGACCGCCAAACCGAGCGTCATGCCGGCGACGAAGCTGTCGCCGGCGCCGACCGCACTTCGGACGTCGACATCGGGCGACGGCAAGCGGATGGTCTCCTCCCTGCCAACCAGCAAGGCGCCGTCGGCGCCGAGGGTGAGCGCGACCAGCTCGGCGCGGCCGTCGTCGACGATCTGCTGGCAGATCGCCACTTGGTCGTCTTCGGTGCGGGCCTTCTCGCCAACCAGGTGTTCGAGTTCGCGCAGGCTCGGTTTGACGAGATAAACACCGGCCTTGAGGCTCTCGAACAGGGCGCGCCCCGAGGTGTCGAGAATGACGCGCACCCCCTTGTCCTTGGCGATCCGTGTCGCCCGCGCGTAGAAGTCGTTAGGCACGCCCAAGGGCAGGCTGCCGGTCAGCACGACGTAATCGGCCTCGTACTCGAACAAGGCGTCGAGACAGGCGCGCCATTCGTTTTCCGTCAGTTCCGGGCCGGGCGGCGTAATGCGGAACTCGTGCCCGCTCGAGCGTTCGAAGATGGTGGCGCTGGAACGCGTCGCGCCCTTGATCGGGATGGTGCGGGTCAGCAGGCCGTGGGTTTCGACCATTTCGCGGAAGAACTGGCCGGTAAACCAGCCGGCGGTGTGGATGGCGATCGTCTGTCCGCCGAGCGCCTTGATGACGCGCGAGACATTGATGCCGCCGCCGCCGGGAAACTGCAGCGGTTCGGATGAGCGCAGCTTGCGGATCGGCAAAAGCTCGTCGACTTCCCATTGGACGTCGATACTCGAATTGAGCGTAACGGTGATGATCGGCTTCATGGCGTCCCGTCGTCCTTGCATTCGGTCGTTGGCGTGGCGTTTCAGCCCGGCGAAACCCGCTCAAGCGCGACTCGATAGCACGCATCCGTTGCGGTTTCGTGCCATTTGTTCACTTTCGACCCTCTCGTGGCCCGATATCCATCATCTGCGCGCGGATTTGACATTATTTTGTCATATAACGTCGCTAATCTCCTGCGTTGGGGAATAACCCGCGCCCAAAAGCGGGAGCCTCCGGCGTTTAACCAAAACCACAACATCCACATTGGGTAGAAGGGGGAAGCGTAATGTTACGCCTCTTTGCGTTTTTAAGTCTCTTTTTGTTCACCATCGGCTCTTTCCCGGCTGTCCAGGCCGCGGATTACGGGACACCCGAGGAAGCCAGGGCCATGCTTGAGCGCGCGGTCGAAGCGCTGCAAGCCGACGAACAGTCGGCGCTGATGATGTTCACCGAAGGCGAGGGCGGCTTCAAGGATCGCGATCTGTATCCCTATTGCGGCGGGCCGGACGGCAATTTCACCGCCCATCCCTCGCTGGTCGGCAAGAGCCTGAAGGACCTCAAGGACAAGACCGACAAGGCGTTCGGCGAAGAGATCTACGCCACCGCGGCGGCAGGTGAGATCAATGAGGTTCCCTACATGTGGCCGCGGCCGGGCGAGACCGAGCCGGTCCAGAAGATCGCCTACGTGACCAAGGTCGGCGATCAGGTCTGCGCCGTCGGCTATTACGAAGAGTAGATCGAGAAGCGGCGGCGGCCGGTCCACGGGCACGCCGGCCGCCCGTCGTTGGCCGTCCTGGACGGCGATCGGCCCCGTTTCGGCGGGGCATTTTTTTCGCCCGGCCCTTCCCGCAATTGTCATGCGACCTTCGCGCCGCTGACATCGTGGCTTAACCAATGTCGCCTATTGTCGGCACATTCGGTTCACGCGGCGGAGCCGGCGCGAGACGGCCGTCTTGCCAGGCGGCTCGCCGCTCGGACCGAATGTGCATCACCTTCGCTGCGACCCGCCGCCCGCTGGCGGGTCTTTTGTTGGCGTTCGCGACAGAGGCGGCGTCGGACCGATGACGTCACCGCGTCACACCGCCGCCGAAAACCGCATCTAATATGGGGCATTGGCGAAGGCGGAAGACGCCCCCATCTCTTTCGGTGACCCAACCGTCCGAGGCGCGATCTTACGGCGCTCGGCGGTTATCCCCCTTAACGTTCGGATGCTCATGATCCCCGAAACCGGCCCCCCTTTCCGCACACCGCACGGCCATGTCCCGCGCCGACATGGAACCAAACGCCGGCGCCAAAGGATCGGCGTCGCGCTGGTTTCGCTCGGCCTCGCCATCGCCGCCGCCGCGCCAGCCGCCGCCGGCGCCGGCCACTGCGCCGCCCCCGGCCATTGGGTCGTCCTCGCCGAGGGCGAGCCGGTCGCCTGGAACGGGCCGGCGGCCGACTTGCTGGCAAGGATGGCCGAGACCGGCGCGGTGTTTCTCGGCGAGGCCCACGATTCGGCAGATCACCATCGCTGGCAACTGCAGACCGTCGCCGCCCTGCATGCGTCGCACCCCCGCCTCGTCCTCGGCGTCGAGATGTTTCCGCGCGCCAAACAGGAGGTGCTAGACCGCTGGGTCGCCGGCGCGCTCTCCGAGCAGGCTTTCCTGAAGCAGACGGCCTGGGAGGAGGTTTGGGGGTTCGACGCCGAGCTTTACATGCCGTTGTTCCACTTCGCCCGGCTCAATCGGGTGCCGATGGTCGCCATGAACGTCGACCGCGACCTGGTGGCCAGGGTTGGCCGCGAAGGCTGGCAGGCGATCCCGGTCGACGAGCGGCAATCGCTGGGCGATCCGCTGCCGGCGTCGGTCGACTACCGCCGGGCACTGGCGGAGGTCTTCGCGATGAAGAGGCAGGCCGCCAGCCCCGAGGGTCGGGCCAGCGGCGACTTCACGGCGCCGTCCGAGGAGGCGATCGCGGCGGCGGAACAATCGCCGCTGTTCGCTCGCTTCGTCGACGCCCAGCTGACCTGGGACCGCGCCATGGCGGAGGCGGTGGCCGACACCCGCGGTCGTGAGCCCGACCGCCTGTTTGTCGGCATCGTCGGCCGAGGCCATGTCGAATTCGGCTGGGGCATCCCGCATCAGCTGGCCGATCTCGGCATGGCTGACAGCGCCGTGCTGCTGCCCCTCAAGGGGCCCGACGCCTGCGCCGAGGAAACGGCCGGTCGCGCCGACGCGGCGTTCGTCCTCGCCGACGATGCCGTGGAGACCGCCGCGCCGCCGCCGCGCCTCGGCGTCCAACTGACGGCGGCCGATGACGGGGCGCGCATCGCCGATGTTCTTCCAGGCACCGTCGCCGAAACGGCGGGTTTGCGAACGGACGACGTGATCACCAGCGTCGCCGGAAGCATCGTCAATGGGGTCGGCGATGTGATCAGCGCCGTGCGCCGCCAGCCGCCCGGCACTTGGCTTCCCTTGACAGTGCGACGGAATGGGACGACGGTTGACGTCGTCGCCCAATTTCCGCCACTGTCTCGCGAAACAAAATGAGAACTCGAGCGCTAACCTTCATTTTCTTGGCTCTGCTGATCGCCGCCGCCGCGCCGGCCGCCGCCGCTACAGCCGCCGCTCCTACGCATCACCGGCTATCGGTGCGGATCGAGCCGGAGGATAGCCAGATCGAGGTCGTCGATCGGATGACGGTGCGGGCCGGCGGTCCGCTGCAGTTTCGCCTTTCGCCGAAGTTCACCATCCGCGAGGCGCACGTCAACGGCAGCCGGGTCGATCTCGATGCCGCCGCGAATGCCTTCACGGTCGATCTTGGCGAACCGGGCGAGCACGCGGTCGACGTCGCCTACACGGCCATTCTGGCGCCGGCCGAGGCCAGCCGGGCTGTTCTCGAGCCGGTGATCGCGCCGCAAGCGTCCTATCTTCCCCCGGGGTCAGGGTGGATCCCACGCTTCGGCGACGAAGAGGTGACCTACCATCTGACGGTCCGCGTTCCGCGGCCCCAGAAAGCGGTCGCCCCCGGACGCCTGCTGGAGGACGGCCTTGACGGGACCGATTACCGGGCCGTCTTCGTCGACAAGCGGCCGTCCACGGGTCCGACCGTGTTCGCCGGACCGTACGTCATCACCGAGCGGCTCAGCGACGGCATCAGCCTGCGCACCTACTTCCACCCCCAGGTCGCGGATTACGCGGACCTCTATCTGACGCGAAGCGCCGCCTATCTGGCCCGCTTTTCCGCCGACATCGGCGCCTATCCGTACGAGGATTTCCATATCGTCACGGCGCCATACCCGGTCGGCTTCGGATTTCCCAATCTCACCTATATCGCGACGCGGATCGTCGCGCTGCCGTTCATGCAAGGCCGCTCCCTGGCGCACGAGGTGGCGCACAACTGGTGGGGCAACGCGGTCGGCGTCGACTACGAGTCCGGCAATTGGGCGGAAGGGTTGACCACCTACATGGCCGATTATGCACTGGCCGCCGAGGAAGGCCCGGAGGCGCAAAGAGAAATGCGCCTGGCCTGGCTGCGCGACTTCGCCGCCTTGCCGTCGGAGCAGGATTTCCCGCTGACCCAGTTCACCAGTCGGCACGGCGACTCCTCGCAGGTTGTCGGCTACAACAAGGCGGCGTTCGTCTTCCATATGCTCGAACGGCGCATCGGCGAGGCGGCGTTCTCGCGGGCGATCAAGGGTTTCTGGTCGCGCCACAAATTCACCACCGCATCCTGGAAGGACCTGCAGGCCTCGTTTCAGCGGGCGACCGACACCGACCTTTCCGGGTTTTTCCGCCAATGGATCGATCGCGCGGGGGCGCCACGCATCGAGTTGGTCTCCGCCTCGTCGGCGCCGGTTGGCGATCGCTTCACGGTGAGCGCGGCGGTGCGGATGACCACCGAGGATTACACCCTCGATGTCCCGATCGTCATCGAGACCGAAGGCGGGCCGGAGACGCGGACGCTGAGTCTTGCCGAGGATGGTGGCCGCGGCGAATGGCTCGTCGACGGCCGGCCGGTGAGTATCGCCGTCGACCCCGACCATCACGTGTTCCGCAAGCTGCTTCTGGAGGAGGCACCGCCGATCCTCCGCGACCTCACGCTGAACGCGGCGACCCTCACCGCCGTCATCGGCGAGGATCCGGACACGGTGGCGGCGGCGCGGGAACTGGCCAAGCGATTGCTGGGAAACAGCCTCCGGTTCGCCGGTGCGGACGCGGCGGCGGCGCAAATGATGCCGCTGGTGATCATCGGCCGGTCCGACGAGGTGAATGACGCCCTGGCCGATCTCGGCCTGCCGCCGGCGCCGTTCGAGGTCGCCGGCAAGGGAACCGCCCGGCTGTGGACCGGCCGTTTCGCCAACGGCCGCGCCTACGCGGTGATCGCCGCCGAGGACACGGAGGCTCTTTCGGCGCTGGCGCGCCGGTTGCCGCATTACGGACGGATGAGCTACCTGACATTCGACGGCGCCAAGGTGGTCGAAAAGGGCGTCTGGAAACCCGCGACGCGGCCCTTACGCAAGTCCCTCGCGCCGGCCTGAAACGCGGCGGCTTACAAGACTTACAGGAAGTTGACCAGGTTGAGCTGGCGCACCCGGCTCAACGCCTGCATCGAGGCTTCCAGCGCCGTTGACTGGTCGAGCAGTTTGGTCACCGCCTCCATGGTATCCACCTGTTCGAGGTCGACCGTCTGCATCTCGTAGCGGCCGATCAGCTCTTTTTGCAGATCGAGCGCGTCTTGCAGCACCACCTGCTGGAAGCCGATCTCGATGCGCACGTCGTCGATGTTGCCGGCCTTTTCGGCGCCGAACGGCGGCGGGCCGTTGACCACCTTCTCGATGGCGCTGTTCATCAGGTAAAGAGCATCCTGGACCCGGCGCGGATTGGCGTCCAGGCCGCCTTCGCTGCCGAAAGTGCCCTGCGCGATCAGCCCCATGGCGCGGATCGCCTTCTCGAACGCGGGATCGATCGCCGTCAGATCCTGGCTGAGGCCGCGCTGGTCATTGACGGCATGCCGATGCGCCACCGTGTCGCCGGCGTAGTAGGAACTGGCGGACACCGTACCGGCGACCTCGGAAAAGCCGGGCAGACCTTGGCCGACCAGCTTCTTCGATTCGATGGTCATCGTCGTCCCGTCGTTGGCGAGCACGGTGTAGGTGCCATCGTTGGAGGTCGACCCGGAGACGGTGAAGGTCGAACCCGGGGTCAGGGACGCCAGCGACCCCGCCGTCGTCGCCGACACCGTGTCCGGATCGCTCTGGAAAGGGCCGGTGGCGAAGGTCAGATCGCCGAGGGCCGCGTTGTCGAGCAGCGTGCCGTCGGCGTCGGTGATCGTCGCCGCGTTCGTGACCTCGTTAACGAAATACTCCGAAACGACGTCGATGTAAGCGCCGCCAGGATCGACCGCGGCGACGGTGAACGTGCCGTCGTTGTTGCCGCCGGGCGTGCCGCTCAGCGTGATCGTCGTGCCGGGGGCGATGTTGGCGAACTGCGCTCCCGCACCGTTGATTCGTCCTGGGCCGCCAGTGCCGGTCGAGTCCCGCTCGAAGGTCAGCCAGGCCGCGTTGCCTGCACCGTCGTCGGCGATGCTGAACCGCTCGAGATGGGCCTCCCGGGTCGTCGGATAGCTTACCCGCGCGCCGTCGTAACGCGCCTGGAAATCCTCCAGCGTGGTCAGGCCGAAATCGACCGGCTCGGTCGTCACCTGGCTGCCCGAAAAAAGATACCGGCCGTCGACCTCGGTGTTGAGGAACATCTCCATGTTTTCGAGGGCCCGGAAGGCGGCTTCCTGCATCCGGGCGACGTTCGTCTCGTCCAGCGGATCGGCGCCGCCCTCCGACACCAAGACTTCGCGAAAATCGCGCATCGCCTTGTCGACCGACGAGACGGCGGTGTCGACCATCTTCAAGCGGCCCTGCATCAACGCGTTGTTCTCGGAGAACCGCACGGTGATCGACTTGGTCGTCTCCAGCGACAGCAGCCGCGACGTATCGCCGCCGAGACCGGCGTAGGTCTGCGAAACCATCCCGGTGCTGACACTGGTCTGCAAAACCTTCAGCTTTTCCTGGCCGGCGTTGAGGAAGCCGAGCATGCGGGTGCTCGAAGCGAGAGTGGAAATCTGGGTCATGGTCCGCCGGCCTCCTAGCCGAGAACTCTGTCGAGGGTGTCGAACAGGTTTTGGATGACGCTGATGACGCGCGCCGAGGCGGCGTAGGCCTGTTCGTAGAGGATCAGGTTGCTCATTTCCTCGTCGAGATTGACGCCGCGCAGGGAATCCGACTTGTGCTGCAGGCTGGCGACGACATCCTCGCGGAAGGAAACCCGCGCCGTATTGGTCTCGGCGATCGACCCGGTGTGGCTGATGATCGAGGTCGAATAGGCGGCGAAGGACACCGTCGTCGCGCTCAAGCCCCCGGCGGCGTCGAACGACTGGGCGGCTGACAGCGTCGCGACCAGGCCGTCGGCGATGGTGTTGTCGCCGGCGCCGGTGAAATAGGCCCCGTTGGCGCCGCGTTCCGCATCCCACTGCACGGCGCCGCGCGACAACTGGCTCGGGTCGGCGGCGATGTCGGCGCGCACCGCCAGCGTCGCCGCCGCCCCGGCGTCCGCCTTACCGAGGCCAAGATCGGCCAGCACAGTGTCGCCGGCGGCCTCGGACACGCTAAAGGCGGTACCCGTCTCCGAGGTGATGCGCAGCCGCTGGCCGCCGTCGTCGGGGATCAGCGCCGCGCTCAGCCCGCCGACGGCGGAGATCAGATCGGCGACCTCGGCGAGGCTTTCGCCGCCGCCCAGCGTCACGCTGCCCACCGCGCCGCCGGCATCGCGGAAATTGAGCGTGCCGGCGCCGACTGTATGCCCGGCCTCGACAACGCGGGACTCTTGAACCGCCTCGTGGGTGGCGTCGACGAAGAAATCGTTGAGGCCGAGCGCGTTCGAGAAGCCGGAAACGGTCGTCTCGGCGGTGCCGTCACCGTCGCGGTCGATGGCGATCCGGGCGTCCGCCGGCGGGCTGCCGTTCGCCGAGGCGGCCTGGTCGCGAAACGCCAGGGCGAGGCCGGTGGTGCCGAGATCGAGGCTGACGCGGCCACCGGAGAGGCCCGCCGATGCGCTGGCGCCGCCATTGGTCTGCAGCCAGCCATTCAGGTTTGTTGTCACTTGGTCGACGGTCCAGGGGCCGCTGCCGCCCATCAGCGTGGCGAGTGTCGTCGAGGCCTTTTGCGAGCCGTCCTTGTTGAACAGGACGATCGCGGTGTCGGTGCCGCTCAGGAGTTCCAGCGTCTGCACCATGGGCTCGACGAATTCGGCCGAGCCGGTCGCCTTGGTCAGGCCAGGGAAGGCGAGGCCACGGTTGTGGGCCTGGTTGACGGTGTCGCGCAGCCGGCCGGCCAGGCTGTCGAGGCTGCTCTGCAGGTCGGGCAGGGTGTGATCGCGCAACTCGATCAGGCCGCCGATCTCGCCACCGCGCATCAGCGTCGTCAGGTCGACCTGTTGGGCGGTACCGTTGACGACGAGGCCGTCGATGCCGCCGCCGGCGTGCGTCGCCGTCGCACTGAGGGTCTGCGCCGCGACGTGGGTCAGGGAGCGGGCGGCGCCGTCCAGCAGCATGGTGCCGTCGGCGGTGAAGATGGCGATCTCGCCGTTGGCGCGGCCGGAGGTGCGGATGTCCATCAGCTCGGCGAGGCGGTCGAGTTTGCGGTCGCGCTCATCCTGCGCGCCGATCACCTCCCGCCCGGCCGCCGACTGCTGGCGGACATCGGCATTGAGCTCTTCGATGTCGGCCAGCAGCGCGTTCACTTCCGTGACCGCCGCGCCGATCTTCTGATCGGCCTCGCGGCGCAGGGTCTGCACGTTGGCCGACAGCGCATTGAGTTGCTCGGAAACATTGCGCGCGGCGTGCACGAACTGGCTCTGGTGCAGCGTGTTCTGCGGTTCCAGCGCCAGCGACTGGGCCGCCGCCTCGAACTTGCCGACGATGTGCGCCAGCGAGGAGTTGCTCTCCAGGGTACCGAACAGGTCCTGCAGGCGGCCATGGATGCCTTCCTGGACCTCGACCGACTTCAGGCTGGTGATCTGCAGGCGCAGGTTCTTCATCAGTCCTTCGTCGACGCGGCGGGTCACCTCGCCGAACTCGACGCCGGCGCCGACGCCGCCGAAGCTCTGGTGGCTGACCTGAACGATGCGCCGCGAATAGCCGGGCGTCGAGGCGTTGGCGACGTTCTGCGCCACCGCGTCGAGGGAGCGCTGGCTGGCGATGAGGCCGCTGCTGGCGTTGCGCAGCGCGCCGGTCAGTTCACTGGACACGGCTGTTCATCCTTGTTCTCGGGCCGGCCGCGTCAGGCCGTCGCCTGGTAGCGCAGCGAGGGCGCCGCCATCCGTTGCGCCCGCGAGGCGGCCACGGCGCCGCCGCGCCCATAGGCGCCGGTGCTGGGAGCCGCCGACTGTTGGGCGCCGCGCACCAGCTCGATCACCTGGCGGTGCGCTTCCCGGGCGGCGCGCAGGCGGCGTTCGTTGTCGGCGGCGGCGCGTTTGAGCAGGGCGGTCGCCGCGCGCAGGCGGTCGCGCGTCCCGGCATCGGCAGCGCCGCCGCCCTTCGCCCAGGCCTGGAACGCCGTCGCCGCCTTCTCGTAGTCGTAGGCGGCGCGCGTCTTGTCGTCGGTCAGCGCGCGCACCGCCGCCAGGTCATGGGCGTTCAGCGCCGCGGTTTCGCGCCCCAGGACGTCGCTCAGCCGGGTCACCGCATCGATGAAGGTCTCGTCGGGCTGCGTACTCATCGCAGGGGCGTTCATCGGCCGCTCTCCTTTTCCTGCAGGGCGAGCAACTCGCCCAGAATGTGGTCGGCGAGGCCGATGCCGCCGGCGCGCGACAGCCCCTTGCCGAATTCCTGGACCTGCATCGAACGCCACATCTCCTCGCCGATGCCGCCGCCGAACGGCGCCTCGGCGCCCAGGTTCTCGAACATCGGCGCCAGCATCTGGCTGAGGAACTGCGACTCCAGTTCCACCGCCGCCACCCGCGCCGCCTCGAAACTCTTGACGCCCCCCGTGACGCCACCTGGGACGCCGCGTCCGGCGAGGCCCGAGGACAGGGCGACGCGGGCGTGTTCGGTTGTCAGGGTATCCATCGTCACATCACCTCGATGTCGGCGTGCAGGGCGCCCGCCGCCTTGATCGCCTGCAGGATGGCGATCATGTCGCGCGGGCCGACGCCGAGCGCGTTCAGGCCGTCGACCAGTTCCTGCAGGCTGACGCCCGGCTGCAAGACACCGAGCCGGTTCTGGGCGTCCTCATCGACCTCGATCTGGGTGCGCGGGACGACCACCGTCTGGCCGTTCTGGGCGAACGGGTTCGGCTGCGAGACCTGCGGCGTCTCGGTGATACGGATGGTCAGGTTGCCTTGCGCGATCGCCACCGGGCTGACCCGGACATTCTCGCCCATGACGATGATGCCGGACTGCTCGTCGATGATGATGCGCGCCGGGGTGTCCGGCTCGATGCGCAGCTGTTCGATGTCGGTCAGCAGGTTGACGACGTTGCGGCTGTAGCTTTGCGGGACGTTGACGTGCACCGTGCTGGGGTCGCCCGGCCGCGCGGCGGCGGTGCCGAGGAAGGCGTTGATCGCCTGGGCGATGCGGCGCGCGGTGGTGAAATCGGGGTTGCGCAGGCTGAGCTTGACGGTGTCCATGTTCTGCATCTCGAAGCCGACCTCGCGCTCGACGATGCCGCCGTTGGCGATGCGGCCCGAGGTCGGCACGCCCTTGGAGACCGACTCCGCCTCGCCTTGCGCCGAGAAGGCGGCGACGCCGATCTGCCCTTGCGCCACCGCGTAGACCTCGCCGTCGGCGCCCATCAAGGGCGTGACGACCAGGGTGCCGCCGAGCAGCGAGCTGGCGTCGCCGAGCGCCGAGACGGTGACATCGATGCGCGAGCCCTGGCGGGAGAACGGCGGCAGGATGGCGGTGACCATCACCGCCGCGACGTTGTCGGATTCCAGCCCGTCCTCGGTCGGCTTGACGCCGAGCCGGTTGAGCATCGACTGCAGCGACTGCTTGGTGAAGCCGCCGTCCTGCAGCGTATCGCCGGTCTTGTTGAGGCCGACGACGAGGCCGTAGCCGACCAGCATGTTGTCGCGCACGCCCTCGAAGGTGACGATGTCCTTGATCCGCGACGCGGCCGAGGCCGGCTGCGGCTGGGCGATCAGCAGCCCGGCGAGCAGGACCAGCGCGGCGGTGAGCAGCGCCGCCCGGACGGCCTGGCCGCGCCCTGCGTTCGGAGTGGTGGAGAAGGTCGTCATCATCGCGCCGCAACGCCTCGCTCTAAGGTTCGGCCTCCTTACATGCGAGCCGCGTGCCAAGCCGCGATTAGCTGTTAACGTTATGCTATTGTTGGGATTTTTTAGGCAAGGGCCACTTCCCGACCGCCCCGCCCGGCAAAATCACGCCGGGCGACCGGGTAGTTTTTGCCGTGGGGGATCAGTGCCCAAGCATTGACAGGTTTTGGCGCCCCAAATCGAGAAAGCCCCCCAGCTTACTGCGGCCGATGAAGTGGCCAATACCCGCACGACAGAAGAGCTTGAGCATCAACTGACGTTGTATTGAGTCAAGATGATTCATCGCTCTCGCGGCAACCCACGTTTGTAGGCGACTCTTGACACGCCTGGGAACATCTGTGAGGATGATATTAAGAATGAGTCGCATTCTCAATATGGTCTGGTTACAGTGTCGACGCCTTCGATGCGTTAGGCCACAAACACTGCATACCCACAGATTCGGATAGGGATAGATACATGTTAAGAGAATATGAATTCGAGTGGACCGGTCAAATAGCTCGATTCAGTGTTGAGGGGGAATTCAGCTATGATAATAACGATATTGGAGCCGATGGGATCGTCAACACGCATGAATTATCAAGCTTGGAGGTGAGTTTCTTTGATCCGCAAGGCAATTTTCTAAAGACCTATACCGATAACCATTTAGACGAAGGCGTCAACTTCAATTTTGATCCCAGCACGGGAGAAATCTTGCAAGACGGTGTCTTCGATCAGTCCAACGGCATGAACATCGGCGACGGCACACGCAGTGATGGTCTGACCTTTTGGACGATACCGAGACCAGATGTGGTGCCCCACCTCCACGTCGACGATTGGCAGGACGAATTCGGCTTCCCGCTTGGTTTCAGCTCCCACGAGGATGTCGGGTTTTTTACCCGAACGACGCAAGAACTGGTCGATACAGGTCGCGTGGGAGAGGCGTATCTGCCGGGCATCGAAGGCGCCCCGGACAGGTTGGATGAATTCGGACAGCGCATCGAGGTGACGAGGCTCAACCCCATCGCCAGAGATCCGGGCGACCCTGCCTTCAAGCCGGATTTCGGCACCGTCGATGGAGATGTCATTGAAGTAGAGGGTAGCGACGGGCTCGTGTTTGCCGGCTCCGGTAACGACTTGGTCGACGCCTCTATCGCCAGTGAAGGCGGCAACCGCATCTACCTTGGTCGCGGAAACGATATTGGCCTGCTCGGACAAGGCGACCGGTATGACGGCGGCAGTGGAGACGACCAGTTTTTCGCTCTCGAAGGCGGCGACAACATCATTACCGGCGGTCGGGGGGCGGACGCTTTCTGGATCACGACCGGGGACTTCATCTCCACCGTCGCCGAACTCACGACGGCTGATAGCTACTACACGTTTGCCGGGAACGTCAGTGGCAACAGCGATCTCCGCTTACTTTCGGACAAGGCGACCGCCATCGGTTTCGACGGATTGGATACCAATTCCTTCCTTCAATTCGAGGCTGTCGACACCGGCGGCGCTGTAATCCCTCTGATTTCGGCAACGCTGCGCCTGGAACACAATGAGGCGAACCTTGAGCTCGCCAGGCTGATCCCGGCAACGGAAGACCGGCCGGTCAACGTCAGTACCTACGCCCTTGAGGACGGTGCCGAGTATGATCCTGTCGATGGCAACGACGAGGATATCGACTTCGGGGATAACGGCGCCAATGCGTCTGCGACCGTCTCTGTCGGTGCAAACGGGATCTACGAATGGGACGTCAAGGAGCTCATTGAAGAGCCGCTGTTCGATGGTGAAGACATGGTCATCGCGCTCAGCGGTGTTTTCGGAAACACCGACACCGACGGTCGTAACAGCTACGCCGGCTTCTTCCCGACGGATGCGACGGATGGTCTGGAGCCGACGCTGGTCCTGGAGATGCAAACCTTCAATACCATCACCGACTTCACCAGTGGCGAGGATGTCATTGGCATCGCCGGCTTCGATATCGACTTCGACGATGTTGAGCTGACCGACGACGGTGATAATGTCTTTGTCGGCATCGACGGCATCAACTTCGCTCTGCTTGAGGGTGTAAGGGCCGATGAGTTGAGCGCGAGTGATTTCGTGTTCGCGTAACTGAGTTCCACAAGAGTTTGCAAAAACACGTCGGGCAGATGACGGTCGAGCTGGTCTGCCCGACGCGGCCTTCGAATAGTCGTCAGGCCGCCCCCAACCCCCAACTGGCAGTCCAGGTTCGCGTTGTCGAAGCGACAGCCGGCCTCCCATCGCGAGCGCGCGTTACCGTGCGCCGGGATGCCGCCGGCGTCCTTGATCATCCGCGCCAGGTGCAGCAGGTTCCAGGTCATGAAGGTGGTGTTGCGGTTGGTGAAGTCGTTCTCCGGGCCGCCCGAGCCGGGGTCGAGATAGGACGGGCCCGGCCCGGCCTCGCCGATCCACGCGGCGTCGGCCTGTGGCGGAATGACGCACCCTAAGTGCTGCAGCGAATAGAGGATGTTCATCGAGCAGTGCTTGGCGCCGTCCTCGTTGCCGGTGACCAGGCAGCCGCCGACCTTGCCGTAGTAGGCGTATTGGCCGTGTTCGTTGAGGTCGCCGGAGGTGGCGTAGAGCCGCTCGATGACCTGGGTGCAGACGGAGGATTTCTCGCCGAGCCAGATCGGCGTCGTGATGACGAGGATGTCGGCCGCCTTCACCTTTTCGTAGAGGCGCGGCCAGTCATCCCTGGCCCAGCCGTGCTCGGTCATGTCGGGCCAGACGCCGTGGGCGAGATCGAAGTCGACCGGGCGCGGCGCCTCGACGCCGACGCCGACCTTCTCCATGATCGCCCGGGCGATGCGGATCAGCCCGTCGGTGTGCGAGAGCTCCGGCGAGCGCTTCAGGGTGCAATTGAGAAACACGGCCTTGAGGTCCGAGAAGTCCCACCGGCTGTCACCGCACAACCTCTCCTGCTTTTCGTTGAGCATGCCGTCGTCCCCTTAATTCCTCAACATCGCCCGCGCCATCTTGCCAACCGCGCGGCGACTATAAACGGCGGCGCCCGCCCCCGGCGACCGAAATGTCGGCGCGCATCGGGAGATGCGTGCATGAGCCCGCATCGCATCCGCTCGCTGGCCGCGCCTCGAATGGCCCCGCGGATAGCGCGATGCCGGGCTAAGCTCTTTCTCGGTCGTCCGGTATGGTACGCTATCCTTGGCCAACCAAATTCGGCCGGCGCTCGGAAGACGAAGGGAGAGAAAGAATTGATGGAGGTGATCGTTCAGTCCGCGTTCGGGGAGGTCGCCGCGCTGTTGGTAATGGCCGCGGTGATCGGATTTCTCGGGATCATCCTGAGGCAGCCGCTCATCGTCAGCTTCATCGCGGTCGGCCTGATCGCCGGGCCCTCCGCGCTCGACGTCGTGCGCTCGGACGAGCAGATCAGCCTTCTGTCGGACCTTGGCATCGCCGTGCTGCTGTTTCTCGTCGGCATCAAGCTCGACGTGAAGCTCATCCGCTCGCTGGGGGCGGTGTCGCTGTTGACCGGCCTCGGCCAGGTTGCCTTCACCTCGATCTTCGGATACCTGATTGGGCTGGCGCTCGGGCTCGGGCACATCACCAGCCTTTACGTCGCCGTGGCGCTGACGTTCTCGTCGACGATCATCATCGTCAAGCTTCTGTCCGACAAGCGTGAGATCGACTCGCTTCACGGGCAGATCGCGCTCGGTTTCCTGATCGTTCAGGACCTCGTCGTCGTGCTGGCCATGATCGTGCTCTCGGCCATCGGGATCGGCGCCGCCGCCGAGGGCCATGGCGGGAATGGCGGCGGGTCGGTGCTCACGGTTCTGGTCGCCGGCATCGCCATGGTGCCGCTCGTCATTCTGTTCATCCGCTACGTCGCCAACCCGCTGACCGATCGGCTGGCGCGGGCGCCGGAACTGCTGGTGATCTTCGCCATCGCGCAGGCGGCGATGTTCGCGGCGATTGGTGACTTGGTGGGGCTCGGCAAGGAGGTGGGCGGCCTTCTGGCCGGCGTCTCCCTCGCCTCGACGCCCTACCGCGAAACCATCGCGGCCCGCCTCGCGCCCTTGCGCGACTTCCTGCTGCTGTTCTTTTTCATCGCCCTCGGATCCGCGCTCGATCTATCGCTGCTCGGCGCGCATGTGACGGCCGCCATCGTCTTCTCGCTCTTCGTGTTGATCGGCAATCCGCTGATCGTGCTCGCCATCATGGGGGTGATGGGCTACCGCAATCGGACGGGATTTCTCGCCGGTCTCACGGTGGCACAGATCAGCGAATTCTCCCTGATCTTCGTCGCCATGGGCGTCTCGCTTGGCCATGTGCAGGAGAACGCGCTCGGCCTCGTCACCATGGTCGGCCTCGTCACCATCGCCGCTTCCACCTACATGATCACTTACTCCCATCAGCTCTACGCGGTGTGCAAGCCGCTGCTCGGCATCTTCGAGCGCCGGGGCACCCCCCGCGAGCCCTCCGAGGGGAGCGCGGGGCATGACGACGGCCACAGGGTGATCGTCATCGGGCTGGGACGGTTCGGCACCGCCATCGGCATGCGGCTGCATAAGCGGGGGATCCGCGTATTGGGGGTGGACTTCAACCCACGTGCCGTGCGGCGCTGGCGCGAGTTGGGCCTCGACACCGAATTCGGCGACGCGACCGATCCCGAATTCCTTGCCGAACTCCCGCTGTCCCGGGCGGAATGGATTGTCTCGACGGTGCCGATCCACCCGACCGGCCTCAGCCACGAGGACACCCGCGCCACCCTCATTCAGTTGACGCGCAACTCCGGATTCCGGGGGCGCATCGCCGTATCGTCACACCAGGCGCGCGACACCGAAGAGCTGTTAGCCGCCGGGGCGGACATTGTGCTGGAGCCGTTCCAGGATGCCGCCGAGCAAGCCGTCGATATCCTTTGCGCCGGCAAGAAAGAGAACCGGACGGACAGGGCCCCGACTCAAAAGGAAGATCGGCCGGTTTCCTGACCAACCATCAATGGAGTGTGCGCGGGCCGCCACCTGGATACGCCAAGCCGATGCGGCGGACGAAGGCGCGGCTAGGCCGCCAGGCGTGGCCTGCTGGCGAAGACGGTGAAGATGTTCGAGTTGGTCAGCGTCGGCGCCTGATCGACAAAAATGTCGGACAGCCCGTTGTCGCGCAGCAAGCCGATCATGGTTTTAAGCCGGTCGCCGAAGTCATGCACCTCGACCATCACCTGGCGGATCTTGCGCCAATCGGCCGCCTCGATGCCGCGGAATATCTCCAACTCGGCCTTCTCGGCGTCGATCTTGAGCAGATCGATGCGGTCGATGCCATGGTCGCTGACGAACGTTGAGAGTGTTTCCATCCGACAGGTAAGCGTCGTCCGGCGCAGCGTTCTGGCGAGCGCCCGGTGCACGACCGCACCGCGCAGGAACCGGGGCAGGAACCGCAGGCAACGCACGGCGAGCGGCGCCTCGGCGAGATAGACCATGTTATCCAGCAGCGCCGCCTTCATCACCTCGAGGTCGGCCGCCTCGTCGGGATAGCCGGTGGAGAGAACGGGGGCGCGGGGATAGTAGGCGAAGGAAACCGCCTCTCGGCTGCTGGACAGGCCGAAGGGAAACGCTTTCAACTGCGTTCCCGCCGCGCAGCGTTCGACGTTGACGCTCAATCGCTCGAAAATGGCGCCCACCGGCTCGAAGGCATAAACGTTGAGGTCTTGCCCGCACCGCTGGTAAGCGGACAGCATGAACAGGCCGATGTTGGCGCCGACATCGAACACCGTGTCCCCGGGGCTCAACCGCAGCCGGCCGCTGGCGAAATAGTCTTGCACTTCCATGTCGACGAGCGATACCTCGTGCTTCTGCAGGCACGAGACGACAAAGCCGCTGGCCAGCGTCACGTCGGTCGGCTTGACGTCCATGCTGGCGCGAACGGCCCGGTAGGCTTTCGCCGGAACGCCGGCGACCGAAGCGAGCAGGCGGTATATGGTCGACCGTGGACGCTTGTTCGGCGCCGACTCGACCTCGGGCAAGCCGCCGACGGGGACGGTCTCTTCATGAGATTTTTGAAATATGACGGCTTTCCTTTATAATTTACCCCGTTCGGGGTGTTATGCCACGCGAGTTTCCGGAAAAAGGTGGACCTTAAACCGACGCAGGGGAGAGGTCCCCCCCCGACGACCGCGTAGATACGGTTCGCCGGTCAGATAATCAAGCCGGTTCTGCAATGAATTCGCGGCCTATCGGCTGCCCTAATGCGGCGGGAAAATGCCGCCGCCAGCGGAGGCGGCGGCGGCTCAGATCCAGCCTTGCTTTTGCGCCGCCTCCTTGAGCTGCGCGGCGATCTCGTCCGCCGTTCGCTCGGCCGCCCCGTCGATGGTCTCGGAGCCGTCCAGCTCCCCGGATGCCTTCAGCGCCCCGCCGACGATGAGGCCGATCGGATTGGCGGTCACCGCGAGGACCGCCACCGGGACGACGACGCCGGGCATCGAATTGTCCCCGGAATCGACCTCGCCGCTGCCGAGCAGCCGCAACCCATCCGGGGTCATCTGATAGCCTTCCACCGCCGTCATCAACTTGGCGTCGCCTTCCCCGAAGCCGACCACCACGCGCTCGACGGCGCTGCCCTCGTCGACCGAGACGAAGTATCCCCGGATGACGATGTCATTGACTGCGGGCGCCGGTTGCCCGGCGGCCTGAACGGCGGGAAGGCCGGCCTCGCGCAATCGCGCGACGATCTTTTCGGCGACGGCGGCACCCATCTTGCGGGTCACCGCGAGCTGTTCGGCGGTCGGCGTCGCGGCGTCGGCGGTATACTGGGCGAACGTCGATCCCGGCGGCACCTCCGACGGATCCACCGTGAAGTCATGGACGATGATGCGGTCCGGGCGCGGCAGCTTCTCGCCCGCGTAGGCGTCGCGCTTGCTGACCCCCGCCGACGCGCAGCCGGCGACGACGCCAAGCACGAATAACAACGCAACCGCGCAAGAAAGACGCCTCATCACCGACCCCAATACCCGCATTAAATCGACGTCTAAACGGCGGTGAGTTTGTCGGTACTGTGTTTGCGAAGTCAAGGCCGATCGAGGCGCCCTCCCGGCCTGTCTTTCAAACGCCGGCGCGGTTGAACAGGGAGACGAGGCTCGGGTCGGGGTCGGCGGCGTTGGCCTTGATGAAGGCGAGCAGGGCGCGTTCGCTGGCGTGCAGGATGCCGTCGTCGGAGATCCGGCCGACGAGCCACGCCACCTCGTCCGCGTCGACGCGTTCGCGGCGGTCGCCGGCCGCCGCTTCGGCCGCTTCCCGCGCCTCCTCGGCGGCGCGGGCGCGGCGGCCGGTGAGGTCGGCGGCGGCCCAGATGGCGGCGGCGTCAAGGCTGGCGACGGCGCGACCCATGCCGGTCAGGATGTCGCCGACGCCACGGCGGTCGGCGAGCCACGCCTCGCGCCGCCTCGCCTCGTCGGCGTCGGCAATGGCGGGGGCGCCCCGGCGGGCCATCAGATGGTTGGCGATGGCGTTGACGAACAGCTCCGTCCAGGCGGGGTCGTTCTCCTTCTCGACGGTGACGTCGTTGAGGTCGAACAAGAGATCGGCCTCGCGGCGGGTGATGGTGACGCTGCCGCCACCGCCGCCGGCGTAGATGACGCGGCTGAGGATGGCGACGTCGGCGCGGTCGATCACCCCTTTGCGCCGCCGTTTCGGCCCGAACAGCACGCCGCCGCCGTGCAATACGCTGTCGCGCACCGTCTCCAGGGTCAGCAGGATAACGGATTCCGGGCAACCCTGGCTCCAATGGACGATGTTGACCAACAATTCGAGTTCGGTCGGCCCGTCGATGGCGCCGTCGCGGGTGACGCCCTCGATCAGGAACGCCGCGTCGGCGTCCGAGAGATAGCCGGCCGGGTCCTGCTGCCAGACGAAATAGTCGGTCAGCGAGTCGACGAAGAAGGCGTTCCACGCCGCATCGTTGCCGCGGCAGGCGTCGTTGAGGCGGAACATCAACTCGGCTTCGGCGCGCGACACCACGCCGTCGCCGAACACCTGGCGGCGGAGCACGTTGGCGGTTTCGGCGTCGATGCTGCCCTGGGCGCGCACATAATCGACAATCTCGGCGGTGTTGGTGACGACGGCGGCGGGATCGAACGGCATGGCAACCTCTTAAAGGCGGACGCGGGCGCCAGCGGGCACCGCAGCGAAATCGGCGAAGACTATCGATAGCCGGGGAGGCGTTAACGATTGATTGACGCCGGCGCGTTTTCCGCCGAGGCGGGCTCCAGGGAGCGGCCCAAAAAGATTGCGTCGACCGGCACAACCCGCCGGTAGCATGAGATGCCGGTTTACCGTTTCAGGTCGCGGGCGGTTTCGGACATTTCGTCCATGGTGCGGAAGGCGGTCGCCGAGGAGTTGTAGGCGGTCTGGGTGATGATCATGTCGGAGATCTCGTTTTCCAGGTTGACGTTGGAGCCCTCGATGGCGAAGGGCGCCAGCAGGCCCACCCCTTGGCTGCCGGGACCGGCGAAGGCGGCGGCGCCGGACTCGGTGGTCTCCAGGAACAGATTGCCGGAGACGGCGCGCAGCCGGTCGGCGTTGGCGAAGTCGGCCAGCGCGATGCGGTAGAGCGCCCGCTGGTCGCCGTTGTCGAAGCGGCCCAACACATCCCCGTTCCTCGCCAGCTGGATGTCGACCAGGCTGCCCGGCGTCCGCCCATCCTGCTCGAAGCTGGAAACCAGCATGTTCGAGCCAAACTGCGTCGAGCCGGTGAAATCGAGGCTGAAATCGGAGGTGGCGCCGTCGGCGTGGGTGATCGCCACGCTGTAGGGCGTCGCTCCCGTGTAGGCGCCGAAGGCATCGAAGGTCAGCGGCTGGCCCAAACCGCCCGCCCCGCTGACCTGCGTCGGCGCGAGATTGGTCTCGTCGGCTAACAGCGGCGTCAGGGCGCTGAAGGTGAGCGCCGAGCCGTCGGGCGACTTCGACGCCACGGTGTAGGCGCCGTCGTTGTCGCTGGTGCCGGCGACGTCGATGGCGTCGCCCGGCTGAACATTGGCGAAGAAGCCGGCCGCCGGAACGGTGCCCGACCGCACGGCCATCGTGTTGGCGGTCAGGTCGAACACGGCCGCCTGCCCCGGCCCGGTGACGAGGTCGAGATCGGCGGCGGGGGTGATCGCCACCTGGTCGCCGGCCTCGCCGATGACGTCGAAATGCCATGCGCCGTCGGTCTGCGCGCGGACGAACTGCATCGAGAGTTGGCGCGACGCGGCGTTCGAGTCGATGATCGACGCGCCATAGGTCTGCACAGCGCCGGCCTCGGCGTTGGCCGGCAGGTTGAGCACCGTCCGGGCGGCGCCGGTCGCCACGCCGGCGCTGCTGGAGGCCGCCGGATCGACGCGCAGCGAGGTCAGGCCGCCACCGCCGTTGGGGAAATTACCCGCCGCGTCCGGCGCCCAGCCCTGCAGATAGAAGCCGTTCTTGTCGACCAGATAGCCTTCGCGGATGGTCACCGCCTCGCCGCCGAGGCCGGCGATGGTCGTCGCGGCGCCGGCGCCGATGTCGAAGCCGCCGTCGCGCCCGTAGGCCTGCGTGCCGCCGCCGTCGACGGCGCTGTTGAGGACGAAGAAGCCGCGCCCGGTGATCGCCGCGTCGAGGGCGTTGGTGGTCGGCGACACGCTGCCCGGCTGGGCGATGCGCATGTAACTGATGGACCGCGCGCCGCCGGTGCTGGAAGCGCCCGAGGCGGTGCCCTGCTGGGTTCCGGGGCTGGCGGCGGAATTGCTGAGCAGGGTCTTGAAATGGACGTCGCTGCGACGGAAACCGCCGGTGGTGGCGTTGGCGATGTTGGTGCCGATCACCTGCATCGCCTCGCTGTGCACCTGCATCCCCCGCACGCTGGACTGAAAGAAACCGAAACCGCTCATGCGCACACTCCTTTTTCCGATGCGCCCTCAGGCGCCGGCAGTCGGCCACCGCCCGGCACTCCGTTACAAGAAGCGGGCCAACGCTCCGGTGGCGGCAAAAGGGGTGGGAACCTCCCGCGATGGCTTGATTTTATCGCGCCGGGCCGAGCGTGGCGTCAGCCGTAGGCGGCGGCGGCGACCGGCTGGGCAACTTCTGCCGGGCAATGAACGCCGAGTGGCGCGGCGAAGGCGAACGCGTGCGCCGGGTCCAGGAACACGTGAAGGGCCGATCCGGGCGGCGGCAGGACGACGCCCGGCACCAGGGCGCGGACCGGTTCCGGCATCCCGGCGACCTCCAGGCTGATGTCGCTGGCGCGGCCGAGGAGGCGCGCCGAGACGACCCGCCCCACCGCGCCGGCGGTGGCGGCGACGATGCCGGCGACATCGACGGCGATCGCCTCGGGGCGGATCAGCACCTCGGCCGCCGCCCCCTCCGCCAGACGTGGCGCCGCGACGTCGCCGAGCGGACTGGCGACGCGGCCGTCGCGGACCCGGCCGAGCAGCCGGTTGACCGGGCCGAACAGGGTGACGACGAACGGGTCGACGGGATGCAGGTAGATGTCATCCGGCCGCCCGTGCTGGACGATCGCGCCGTCGCGCATCACCAAAAGGCGGTCGGCCATGTACATCGCCTCGTCCGGATCGTGGGTGACGATCACCGTCGGCACGCCGCTTTCCTGCAACAGATCGAGCGTCTCCTCGCGCACCTGGGCGCGCAGGACGACATCGAGGCCGGAAAACGGCTCGTCCAGCAACAGCACGTCCGGCCGCGGCGCCAGGGCGCGGAGCAGGGCGCAGCGCTGTTGCTGGCCGCCGGAAAGCGTGTGCGGGTAGCAGTCGGCAAGGCCGCCCATGCCCCACCGTCGCAGCGCCTCGCCGACGCGGTGGCGCTCGTCGCGGCGACCCTCCGGCACGCCGAAGGCGATGTTCTCGAAAACGGTCAGGTGCGGAAACAGGGCGTAGTCCTGGAACATCAGCCCGGCGCGGCGGCGCTCGGGGGGGACGTGAAGGCGGCCCGCGCCGTCGGCGACCGGCCGGCCGGCGATGGCGATGCGTCCGCGGTCCAGCACCTCGAGCCCGGCGGCGAGGCGCAGCAGGGTCGACTTGCCGCACCCCGAGGGCCCGAGCAGGCAGGCCACCTCGCCGCGTTCGACCCGAAAGCCGACATCGCGCACGACATCGGTGCCGCGGACATAAGCGTGCGTCACGTTGTCAAAGGAAATGGCCATGGCGACCGCGCCTCAGCGCGCACCGTGCGCGCTGCCGGAGTCAGCGCCTGTAACGAGGGTCCACTTCGCGCGATCCCGACTCAACATGAAACTGATATTCATTTTCATTGGATGTGAGGTTACACCGAAAATCCGCAAGGGTTCAATGAGCCATTCCGCGACTCGCTCGCCCTCATCCGCTGTTAACGCCCTGTTAAGCCACGTCGGCGACACTGATGCCAAAGTTTTGCGCCGCCGTTGCGGCGGCAGGAGGCGATGGCGCGCGATGAAGACGACCGGAATCGGTTCGCGCTCGCCGGTTTCCCGCGGGCGTTCCCCGGGAACCCGGGCGACATGCGAGAGCTTCGGCTCACTGCTCGAAGCAGCCGCCGCCGGCGGCGCCGAAGCGGCTGCCGGCGCCGCGCGAGCCACACCGCTCGCCTCGCTGGCGGCGCCGCTGACGGTCGAAGCAGCCGATCCGGATGCCCGCCGGCGCCAGGCCCACGCCTACGGCGACGAGCTGCTCGATGAACTCGAGGCGCTGCGCCGGGCGATCCTCCTCGGCACCGTCGACGCCACGCATCTGGGAGGCCTTTTGCAGCGGGTACGGCAGCGGGCGATGCGCGCCGAAGATCCGCGCCTCGACGCCATTCTCGCCGAAATCGAGCTTCGCGTCGAGATCGAGGCCGCCAAGCTCGACCACTAGCGTCACCTTCCGAACCTCATTTGGAGCTAGCCGAATCTGGCCTCTATTTCCTTATATAAATCAATGGTTTGTAGTGAGGCGCCGATCCCTTTTTGGGCTTGCCGCGAGGCGCGTTGGGCCTTATAGTCCGCCGCTCTTGCGCACGGGTTAGCAGGGTGTACTCACATGGCGGTTCCTCTCCCCCCGGATTATCGGCCGTCGGAAGACGAGCCGTTCATGAACCCCACCATGCGGGAGTATTTCCGGCGGCGACTGATCGCCTGGCGCGACGAGTTGCTGGCCGAGTCGTCGGAAACCCTGTCAACGCTGCAAGAGTCGACCGCCGCCGACCCGGACATCGCCGACCGTGCCAGCGCCGAGACCAACCGGAGTATCGAGCTGCGGACCAGCGACCGCGCGCGCAAGCTGATCCAGAAGATCGACGAGGCGCTGGAACGCCTCAAGGAAGGCACCTACGGCTACTGCGAGGAGACGCACGAGCCGATCGGCATCTCCCGCCTCGAGGCACGCCCCATCGCAACACTCAGCGTCGAGGCGCAGGAACGCCACGAACGCCTGGAAAAAACCCACCGCGACGAGGACTAGGCGCGGCCGGGGTTAGATAAAGCCGTCTCACCTCTACTCTCGGCTTCCTCGCGTCGATCGTCGCCTCAGGTTTAGCTGTCGCCCCAGCGGATCACCTCGATGCGCACAGGGATCCGCCCCTCGCCGGTCGTAAGGAAGCCCAAGCGGTCGGCCGCCGCCTGCGACAGGTCGATGGTCGCGGTGGCGCTCTTGCCGATGCGGTCGACGATCTCGACCTCGATGGATTTCCCTGTCTCGATCGCCGTCACCCGAACGACGGTGCCGAACGGCCAGGTCAGGTGGGCGGCCATCATCGCATCATTGTCGAAGGTGACGCCGCTCGCCGTGGTTCGGCCGTCGAACCGGTCGGCGTAATAGGTCGCCTCGCCTTGCACGGTTTTCTGGACCGCGTCCGCGTTCCCGGACAGCAGTCCCATGGCCAAGACGCCGATGGCGACGAGGCTCAGCACCCCCGCCACCCAGCCGCGCCGCACCATCCAAGAATGTGCCATCGCCTCTCCTCCCGCCTCGCACCATCGCGCATCGATACACTCGATACCGAGGAATGTACCAGGAAAAAAGCCGTCGGAATGGCAATTTTGACGCTCCCGCGAACGGGCGATTCACGAGGAGTGTGAAGCGGACTACAGTTGCCGGGCGTGGACCGGGGCCATACTCCCCGGCAACAACTGGACATCGGGGACATGCCATGCCGTTACCGCCGCTTACCCCTTCCGCCGGCACGGTCGCCGTGCAGGATACCAGCTTGGCCCGCGACGCGGTGTCGCGCTACGTCTGCGGCACCTGGGGCGAGGCGACCGGCAACGGCGACCCGCCCTTCGACGCCATCGTCGTCGGCTCGGGCATGTACGGCGCCGCCGTGGCGACCAAGCTGTTCCGGCTCACCGGGCGGCGCATCCTGGTGCTCGAGGCGGGGCCGTTCCTGCTGCCTGAGCACGTGCAGAACATGGTCCGCCTCGGTTTCGGGGTGCCGGGCGCCATCCCGCCGGCGGCCGATCCCGGCACCGCGCGCGAGCTGGTCTGGGGCATGCCGTGGCGCGGCAACGTCGACTTTCCCGGCCTCGCCTACTGCGTCGGCGGCAAGTCGGTCTACTGGGGCGGCTGGTGTCCGACGCTGACCGCCGGCGATCTCGCCAACTGGCCGGCGGCGACGGCTGGCTATCTGAACGCCAATTACGGCCTCGTGGAAGAGGAAATGGGTGTTTCGCCGACCACCGACTTCATTTCCGGGCCCCTGTTCGAGGCCCTGCGCACCGCCTGCGAGGCGGCGACACCCGGCATTGCCAACATCGAGCTGGGGCTCGGCAGCAACGGAGTCGATGCGGCGCCGCTTGCCGTGCAGGGGGCGGCGCCGGCGCCGGGCCTGTTCAGCTTCGACAAGTTCAGCGCCATGCCGTCGCTGATCGACGCCGTCCGCGAGGACGTCGGCAATTCCGGCGGCAACGACGCCGCCCGCCGGCTGTTCCTGGTGCCGCGCGCGCATGTGATCCGCTTCTATGCCAACGGCGGTATCGTCGATACCCTGGAGGTGGAGGCCGGCGGCGGCCGGCAGTTCCTGACCATTCAGCCGGGCGCCGCGCTCATCCTCGCCGCCAGCGCCATCGAGTCGACGCGGATCGCGCTTGCCTCCTCACCGACGCCGCTGATGGGCCGCAACCTGCAGGCACACGTGCGCAGCGACTTCACCATCCGCATTCGCCGCGCCGCCCTGCCCGGCCTGCCGCTCGACCTGGAAACCGCCGCGCTCCTCGTCCGCGGCCAGGCGCCGACCGGGCGCTTCCACCTGCAGGTGACCGCGTCGGCGCATTCCGGCGGCTCGGACGCCCTGTTGTTCCACATGATCCCCGACATCGACTTCCTGGACGAGCAGTTGATGAACGACGACCCGGAGTGGATCACCGTCACCGTGCGCGGCGTCGGCGAAATGCACGGCGACCGGACGACCCCGGTGCCTAACGCCAGAGGCAGTTGGATCAATCTGAGCCCCTACGAGTTCGACGAACTCGGCGTGCCGCGCGCTTTCGTTCACTTCGCCCTTAGCGCCAACGACGCGGCGACGTGGCAGGCGATGGACCAGGCGTCGGTCGACCTGGCGCAGGCGATCGCCGGCGGGCCCGGCAACATCGAATACCTCTACGACGGCGGCTTTCAGAGCGCCCCGTTCCCGCTCGACCGGCCGTTTCCGGAATGGCACCGGGGCCTCGGCACCACCTATCACGAGGCCGGCACGCTGTGGATGGGCGACGACCCGGCGACCTCGGTCACCGACCCGGTCGGCCGCTTCCATCACTTGAGCAACGCCTACGCCTGCGATCAGTCGATCTTTCCGACGGCGGGATCGGTCAACCCGGCACTGACCGGCGTCACCCTGGCCAGGAGGCTGGCCGAGGCGTTGGCCTGAAACGCCCACCCCTGGCTTGCGGCGGGGGCGTCGGCGCGATACACACCGCCGCATCATGCTTGCCGACCTGACCTGGCTCGATGCCGCGGCGCTGGCCGTCTACGCCGCTGTCTGGGGCGGCTACGCGGCGGCGCTGCGGGGGCAACCGCGGCCCCTCGACAGCATCAACGCGCGGATGTTCCGTATCCGCGAGACCTGGATGCTGCGCTTTCTCGAACGCGACAACCGGATCATGGACGCCCAGCTCAACGGCGTGTCGATCCGCACCGCCTCGTTCTTCGCGTCGACGACCATTCTCGTCGTCGGCGCGCTGGCCGGCCTGTTGGGCGTCGCCGAACCGGTATTCGAGCGGCTCGCCAACGTTTCGGTGTTCGCCGCCGCCGGGCCGAAGAGCCTGTTCGCGCTGAAGGTGATCCTGTTGATGGGCGTGATGATCTACGCCTTCTTCAAGTTCACCTGGGCGATCCGCCAGTTCAGCTACTTCTCGGCGGTGATGGGCAGCGCACCCTACTTCCCGCCGGGCGAGGCGGACCCGGCGCTGGCGAAAAGCATGGCGCTGATTCGCACCCAGGCCGTCGCCCAGCTCAACGGCGGCTTGCGTGCCTATTACTTCGCGCTGGCGCTGCTCGGCTGGTTCATCCATCCGCTGCTGTTCATGGCGGCCACCTGCGGCATGGCGGCGGTCCTCGTCTACCGCCAGCTCTATTCGCCGAGCGCCGACGCGATCCGTGACTACTCGCGGCATCTGCCCTGAGGCGGCGCGGGGGCGGCGGGGCGCGGCTCAGCCGTGCTTGGCGAGCGGCAGGTGGGCGTAGTCGCCGATGTAGACGGTGTGGGTGATCAAGCCCGCCTCCGGCCGCCACAGGTGGAGGTGATAGGCCGGCGGCTCCAGGGCGATGCCGGCACCGGCGCCGTTGGCGGACAAATCCAGCGCCACCTGATGCGCGGTGCTGGGGGCGATGGAGCCCAGCGTGCCGGCCCAGCGGATCTGGATCGGCCGGTGGTGGTGGCCGCAGATCACCCGCTCGACGCAGGGAAAACGGGCGACGAGGGCGGCCATCGCCTCGCCGTTGCGGCAGTTGATCCCATCCATGCCCCACAGGCCGGTGGGGAACGGCGGATGATGCATGAAGATCAGCGTCGGCCGGGTCGGTGCTTGGGCCAGCCGCGCCTCCAGCCAAGCCAGACGGTCCGCGCACATCTCGCCGCCCACCTCGCCCGGCACGACGGTATCGAGGCCGATCAGGCGCAGCGGCAGGCCGTCATCGACGACATAATGCAGGAAACGCCCCTCCGCCGGCCAGTAAGCCGCCGCCGGGAAGGCGGCACGCAGGCCTTCGCGGCTGTCGTGATTGCCGGGGATCAGGTAGAGCGGTATCGGCAGCGGCGCCACCAGGTCGGCCAGCATCGCGTATTCGTCCGCCGTCCCGGTATCGACCAGATCGCCGGTGGCCAACACGACGTCGGGGCGCGGGTCGAGGGCGATCAGGCTGGCCACCGCGTCGGCCAGCATCCCGTTGGTATCCACACGCCCATAGGCGCGCTCGCCGTGGGCCCGGACGTGGAGGTCGGTGATTTGCGCGATCAGCATGCGCCGGGTGATAGCCGGCGCGGCGGACATCCGCAATCCCCGATCACGCGGAGATCACGGCTATCGCGCCGCTGGGGCCTTTTCACCCGTGACGTTGGCTTCAACGTTGGGTAGGGGCGACTTCGGCGTCAGCCGGCGCCGGACGCTGGGCGTCAGGCGGCTTGCTGCTGGAAACGCCGTTGCATTTGGTGCTGAAGTTGGTGAAACAGGGAGACGATGGTATCGATCTCCTCCTGCGACAGCGCATCGTTGCCGGTCAACGCATGGCTGATTTCGAGATAGTCGCTGATATCGGTCTTGCTGAGCATGTATGTTTATCCCTGTCGGTTTATACCCCAATGCCATGTTGGGAGCATTTGGCGTGATTGATAGGCATTATTATTATCGTTTAACGAATAAAAGTTCTATACTATATAAGCACATATCCCTTTGTGACCAAAGGTATGATAAAGAAATCCCCTATAATTCTTTTATGAACCGTGTCACGTTTCTCGGAAATTCAATTTTGCCGTATAATTTTCATCGAAGATATTCTTCTCCTGGTTGATATATCCGTGACCAGCGTTTTTTCCAGGCCGTTTCCTTCGAACAGGCGATTCGTCGCAAGCTGATGGCCCTTTCCAAGCAGGACCCCGGCCACGGCGCGGCAAAAAGGGCCAGTGGCGTGATAACGCGCCTCCGCCGCCTCTACACGGGTCACGACCGCCGCTCCGAGCGCTTCCGCTACACGCTTTTGGCCTTCGACGGCCTGGTGATCGGCTATTTCGTCGTCACCACCCTGATTCCGGGCGCCACGTGGACGGTGAGTCGACGTCCTGCTGCGCATCATCCTGCTGATCGAGTGGCTGGCGCGGATTCTGATCGCCCCGCGCCGTCTCGACTTCGCCTTCAACATCAGCAACATTATCGATCTGGCGGTGATCCTGTCGCTGTTCGCGCCGGCGGCCTTCCAGAACTGGGCGTTCCTGCGCGTTCTCCGCGCACTGCGGCTGTTCCGCTCCTACCACCTGCTGGCCGACCTGCGGCGGCGCTACGGCTTCTTCCGCCGCAACGAGGACATCATTCGGGCGATCATCAACCTGATCGTGTTTGTTTTCACCATCACCGCCGTGGTGTTCGTCCTTCAGCACGAGACCAACCCGGAGATCTCGAGCTACGTCGACGCCCTCTATTTCACCGTGACGACCCTGACGACGACTGGCTTCGGCGACATCACCCTCGAGGGCAGCGGTGGGCGGCTGTTGGCGGTGCTCATCATGATCGTCGGCGTGGCGCTGTTCCTGCTGCGCCTGTTGCAGACCGTGTTCCGGCCGCAGAAGATCCACTACCGGTGTCCCGATTGCGGCCTGACCCGCCACGAGGCCGACGCCGTGCATTGCAAGCACTGAGGCCGGGTCCTCACCATCCAGAACGAGGGAGAGTGAGGCGGCGGCAATCCTAACGAAGCGACGGATTCTCCGCCGTGGTCGGCAGTCGCCGCTGCTTGACCCACCGGTCGCAGTAAATGAGCGCGCCGACGCCGGCGTCGTAGACCCACGTGCTGGGATTGTCGCTGCAGTACCGGTCCAGGCCAGCGGGGTTGGCGCGGCTGTTAAGGTCGCGCCCGGTCAACTCCTGAAACCGACTGACGATGGACGCCAGGATGCTTGGTTCTTCCCCGGCGCGTGACGATGCCCCGCTTCCGGTCGCCGCCGAACGGCGGGCGCGGCTTGCGGCGGCTTGATCGCCCCGCAAATCGGCGAGCAGGGTCGGCGTCACCCGCCCATTCGTGGAGTAGCCGTTTGACTGCTGATAGGCGGCCACGGCGGTGCGCGTGCGGGGGCCAAGCAGCCCGTCCGCCGGCCCCGCGTCATAGCCGAGCGCGTTGAGCAGGCGCTGCGCCGTCTGCACGTCCGGACGCGGGACCTGGGACCGCGGCGACGGCGCCTCGGGTGCCGCCGTGACAGCCTCCGCATCGCGCCCAGGCAAAACGGCATCCGCCGTGCCATTCGACTTCTCGGGCCCGGGATCGGCGGGCGCCATCGCCGAAGCGGCACCCGCGGGGACTGGCGTTGGCGCCGCCATGGGCAATCCGGCATCCGTCTTGAAACCCTCGCGGCCGGTCGCGGTGCGGCGCCCGCCTCGTTCCGCGTCGAATACCGGCCCGGCCGGCACGTCGGCGGCGAGCCCGAGATCGTCAAGAATGGATGGCCCTTCGCCCTCCGCTGGAGCGACTGACCCCCAGTCTTCGTTCGGCGCATTGGGGTTCGGTGCAGTGGGATCGGCTTGTGGCGACACATCCGCACCATCTTGCGCCGAACCGGCGCCGGCGCGTCGCGGACCGTCGGCTGGCGTCGCCTCGGTCGCCGAATCGCTGTCGGATGCGGCCGATGAATTGGCCCCCTCGTCGGCGACGCGCGCTCCAATATCAGCCGGTTCGAGTGCCACCGCCCCGGTTTTCTTGTCACCGTCGCCAAGCAACAGCGTCGCTGTGACGATCACCGTCACAACGAAACACAAGGTGGCGAAAAGAACCCGGTTCATGACCTGCTTCGGTTGCCGATTCGTTTCAGTGTAGTATGACATCGCGCGATAGGCGTATGTCAATCGATGTTACCATCATCAGGCGATAAAACGAAATGATTGTAGCAATTTAACTTCGGCAATGGGGCGGAAGTGTGAACCGCGATACGGCCGCCGCCGAATACGTTGCCGGCAAGTCACGCTAATCGGCGGACTGCCCGTTCGCCGGCTCTGTCAGCTCGGCGACGCGTTTTTCCCAGGGTGCCACTTTCCAGGATGGAACCTGATAAATCCAGCCGGCGGTTCGCGCGTTGATTTTCCGCGCCGTTTCGGCCGCCGTTTCGGCCTCCGCATCCGCCGGGTCGGCGGCGGCGGCGTCCACCGCGTCGGCGCGCAGGGTCAGCCAGGCGTTGTCGTCGACGGCGTAAACGGTGGCGGCGAGACCAAGCCCGTTCGCCGTTGTCGCGGTAACGGTGCGCGCCGCCGCATGGTCGCCCACCAGTGTTTCGGCGGCCCGCACGTCATCGAGTTCAAGGCCGGAGAAGGCAGACGCCATGCGTTGCAGAGAGGCTTCCTCGGCGACCGTGCGGCCCGCCGGCACATCGACAAGGGCGAGGCTGGCGGCCGCGGGGTCTTCTTTTGCCAGGCGCAGCGTCTCGCCGTCGGCATGGTCGATCCGCAGTCGGACGATATCCGGTGCCGGGACGTCGACGATCGCGCGGTCCACCCAGTCCCGCGGCCGCGTGCCGACGTCGAGCGAGCCGCGCGCCAGCCAGGCGCGTTCCTCGCCAGGGATACGCACGAAAACCCCATCGCCGCCGGAGGCGCGATCGCCGACCAGCAGTTGCGCCAGAACGGTGCCGCTGGCATCGAGAATCCGAACCCGGGTCGAGCGCGCGCCCTTGGCCTCGACATCCCGCACGCCCAGCGCGGCGTAACGGTCGGCACGCGTGGTTTTTCCTTCGACCTTTTCCAGGTTGGCCAGTTCGACGGCAAAGGCGCGCACCCGGTCGGCCGGCACCGGGTAGCCGCCGCGATCCTCCAGCACCCAGCCTTGGCCGCTCTGGGCGATGGTCAGACTGGTTTCCGACGTCGCCACCGTGATCGCCGCCGCTTTGGCCAGTTGGTCGGCCAGATCGGGCAGCACCTTGCCGGCGGCGACGACGGCGGTCTCCGGGCGATCGCGCTGGATCACCGCCGCCGCCGCCGCGACGACGGCAACGAGGGTGATCGCACACAGAACGAGAAAGCCGCGTACCGTCATCGGCGCACCTCCAGACCCGTCACGATCCGCCCGCCGCTGTCGCCCGCCGGCCCGCCGACCGCCGCGACCGCTGGACGGCGTAGACGGCGAGCGCCCCGACGCCCAGCAGCGCGGGCACGAAGGCAATGTTGAGCGCCTTGATCAGACCCTCCACCCATTCGAGGTCGCTGCGCAGCGCCCGCTGGACATCGCGCAGTTCGCTTCGCACCGCCAGCTGTTCGGCGCGGAACTGCTCGATGGCCTGGCGGTCCTCGTCGGTGAGCAGGATTTCGCCGCCGGGGCCGGTGCGCTCCTGCACTTCGGCGAGACGTTGTTCCAGGGCCGTCAGCCGTTCCCGCAGCCGGTTTTCCTGGGCGCGGAATTGCAGTTCGGCGTCGCGGCGGATGTCTTCGATGAGCGTGAACGGGCGGTGCGAGGTGCCGCGCCCGCGCAGGCCGATGAGCACCGGATTGCCGCTCAAATCCTCGATTGCATTGATGACGAAGTCGGCATTGTTGGCGGTGGGGACGTAAAGCTGCTGGCCGAAGAAATCCCGCGTCGAGACCCAGAAGCGGTCGTAAAGCATGTCGACGTCGGCGACGACGATGGCGCGAATGGGCTGCGCGGGCGGGTCGGCGGTCTCGGCGGGCCCGCCCGACACGGCGGCGTCGGCGCCGCCGGCGTCTCCTTCCGAGGCGCTTTCCGCCGCCACCGCTTCCGCCGCCTCGCCTGTCGGCTCTGCAGCGTCGGCGAACTGCGCCGGAAACGCCGGCTTGGCTTCCCCGGCGATGCGGGCGGCCAGCGTGATCGGTGTGCCCTCGGGGCGGAAACCGCGCAGGATGCCGACGAAATCGGGGCGCGGGCCGAGCCTGGCGGCATCGATCGCCTGCGCCTGCGGGCTTGTCTGGATCAACGACGTCACCCGCTCGGCGGCGCCCTCGACGACTTCGAGAATGCCGGCGCTGGCGAGGTTGAGCCGTTCGATGTTGGCCATCACCGGATCGCCGACATCGAAGCGGTCCTGGCCGAGGCTGACCCATGGCGGATACTGGGTGACGGGCGAACCGGGCGCGCCGGCGGAAACTTGGCGCGCCGAGCCGAGATCGCCGGCGACCTTGTCCTCGATCAGCCGGACGCCCCACGCCTCCAGCAGCGCCTGCATCTCCCCGGCGCGCGCTTCCGGTTCCGGCGGCAATCCGCCTTGCTGGGATTCGACCAGCGGATCGACGAACACCAGCGCCCGGCCGCCTTCGTAAACGAAGCGGTCGACGGCGCGCAGGGCGTCCTCGTCGAGGGCATTCAGCCCGATGATGACGAGGACGTTGATCCCTTCCGGCACCGCGTCGATGTCCGGCGTCAGGTCCTCGACCTCGAAGAACTCACCCAACTGGTCGATGATCAGCCGCGGCCCCTCGGCGCCCGGCATCGGCGGCATGCCCGGCTGTTGCGGCGACGGCTCCTGGATCACGCCGACCACCAGCCGCTCGGGATTGGCCAAGCCGAAGATCAGCTTGGTGACGTCGTACTCGAGGAACGGTTCGCGTTCCAGGTTGAAGAACGGGATCGCCTCGCGGCCGTCGGTGCTGTTGGAGGCGGCGAGGCCGAAATAGGCGACATCGCCGGCATTGGTCAGCGGGACCGCCTGCAGGCCATCCGCCACCGCCTGATCCTCGGCTTCCGAAAAGGGTTCCGGCTCGTAGATCTCGAGGCCGATCTTGCCACCCGCCAGATCGGCGTATTGCGTCAAGAGTTCGCGCACGCGGGCGAAATAGGTCGCGTACTGCGGCACCGTATCGCCCAGCTGGCGGGAGAAATAGAGGCGCAGCGAGATCGGTTCGTCGATGGCCTGCAGCGCCCGCTTGGTACCGTCGGAAATGGTATAGAGATTGTTCTCCGTCAGATCGAGTTGCGGTCCGCGCAGGGCGAACTGCGAGAAGACGTTGACCGCGACGAACAGGATCGCCGCGACGAACAGCCCGGCGATGGCGAGCGTCGACCCTTCTTGGCGTTTCAGCCAGCCGATCATCGCTTCAGCCTCCCTTCTCGGCGTCGATGACGACGACGGTGGCGAACAGCCAGAAGGCGGTCACCGAGGCGAAAAAGACGCCATTGTGCAGGGTGATTACTCCCTTGATCATCGTCTCGAAGTGGGTGAGGAAGCTCATCGACGCGACGGTGTCGACCATCACCTCGGGCAGAACCGCGCGCACCGTCTCCAGCACCAGATCGAGGCCGCTCATCGTGAAAAGGAAGCACACCGCGGCGGCGAGAATGAAGGCGACCACCTGGTTGCGGGTCAGCGCCGACATGCAGGAGCCGATGGCGAGAAACGCGCCGGCGAGGAGGATGCTGCCAATGTAACCGGCGGCGATGGCCCCGTTGTCCGGGTCGCCGAGGACATTGACGGTAATCCACATCGGGAAGGTCAGCAGGATGGCGACGGTGACGAACGCCCAAGCGGCGAGGAACTTGCCGATGACCGTCGCGGTGGTGGTCACCGGCATCGTCATCAGCAGCTCCACCGTGCCCGACTTGCGTTCCTCCGCCCACAGCCGCATGGCGACGGCCGGGATCAGGAACAGGTAGAGCCACGGGTGGAACATGAAGAACGATTCCAGGCTGGCCTGCCCGCGCTCGAAGAAACCACCGAGGTAAAAAGTCAGAGCGCCGGCCAACGCCAGGAAGATGACGATGAAGACGTAGGCGACCGGCGTCGAGAAATACCCCGCCAGCTCCCGCCGGGCGATGACGCCGACATTACCCATGGCGCGCCGCCTCCCCGGCGACGGTCGGCGCCGGCTCGTCGACGGTCAGCCGGCGGAACACCTGGTCGAGGCGCTCGCGGTGTACATAGAGGGATTCGACGGTGACGTCGGCCGCTTTCAGACGGTGGGCGACGTCGGCGACGCGTGGCTGGCCGTCGCGCGCCGGCACCCGCAGCATCGCCAGGCCGTCGCCGTGCACCCCGTCATCCGGAGCAACCTCGGCGACCAGGCCTTCGAGGGCGGCGCCGGCCTTGCCGCGATCGCCCGCCGGCACCGCGACAACCACCGCGTTGTGGTCCGGCATCGCCCGCAGCAGCGATTCGGCGGTACCGTCGGCGACGACCTTGCCACGGGCGATAATCACCGTGCGCGTGCACACCGCTTCCACCTCCTCGAGGATATGCGTCGAGACGATGATCGCCTTGTCCGCCGCCATCTCCTGGATCAGGCCGCGCACCTGCTGTTTCTGATTGGGATCGAGGCCGTCGGTCGGCTCGTCGAGGATGAGCACGTCTGGATCGTGCAGGATCGCCTGGGCCAAGCCGACGCGGCGCTTGAACCCCTTCGACAGCGTATCGATCGGTTGGCGTAGAACGCCCTGCAACGAGACTTTTTCCACCGCCGAGTCGATGCGCCGGTCGGCATCGGCGCCGGAGAACCCGCGCAGACGGGCGACGAAGGCGAGAAAGGCGCGGCAGGTCATGTCGCCATAAAGCGGAGCGCCCTCCGGCAGATAGCCGAGACGCGCCTTGGCGGCGAGGGGCTCATGAACGATGTCGTGGCCGCAGACGGACGCGGTGCCGGCGGTCGGCTGCAGAAAGCCGGCGACCATCCGCATGGTCGTCGTCTTGCCGGCGCCATTCGGCCCGAGGAATCCCAGCACCTCGCCCTGGCCGA
The DNA here is from genome assembly GCA_964460955.1 of uncultured Rhodospirillaceae bacterium. Lineage (GTDB taxonomy): Bacteria > Pseudomonadota > Alphaproteobacteria > Rhodospirillales > Defluviicoccaceae > Defluviicoccus. The sequence continues at coordinate 60,852 of CAYWRP010000004.1, forward strand.
TGGTCAACGAGATGCCGTCGACGGCGACGATCGAGCCGAAGGTCTTGGTCAGTCCAACCAGTTTGATCATGATTCTATCAGGAAAGAGGCACCGTCTTCGTTATTAAGAGGCGGAACCGATTGCCGTATCGACCGCAATGTAACAGCGAAACGAGGCGCGGCAAGGGGGCGGCCGAATTTTCCCGTATCGGCGGTGCCGGCGGTCGCCGATCGCACCGCGCGTGCCTCGCCTAGCCCGCCATTCGCGGCCTGACGCGCCAGGTGAGCGCCGCGGTGGCTCTGTAGTTCCAGGCCATCGCGGCGACGACGCCGGCCAGCGGCGCCAACCACCACGCGACGCCGAGCGCATGCAGCGCCACGGTCACGACGCTGTTCATCAGCGCGCCCAGCGCCGATACACCGCAGAACGAGAGCCAGCCCTTGGCGAGCGCCCCCCCACGCAGGCGATGGCGGCGGTAGGTGAGTTCATTATTCAGTAGAAAATTGGTCGTCATCGCAATGACGACGGCGAACGCCTGGGCGACGATGAAAGGCGCCTTGGCAACATCGAAGAAGACGCCGAGAATGGCGAGGTGGACGACCACCCCGCTGGCGCCAACGGCGGCGAAACCGATGGGACGACGGTTAAGGATGGTTGAAACCAAGAACATCTCGCGGCCGGTTGAGGGGCATCCGGGATTGCTCGGAGGAAAGGTGCCCCATCGGGGGTCGCGCGGCCTATGACGCCGCGCACAGGATCGCGCGGGTAATGGCGGGCGGGACGGGAACGGCGCGAATGATCTGCGACGGGGTCGAGATCATCGGTCACCGGGGCGCCGCCGGGTTGGCGCCGGAAAACACGCTGGCCGGGCTGCGCACGGCGGCGGCGATCGGCGTGCGGCATGTGGAGGTCGATGTCCGGCTGACCGCCGACGGTGCCGCCATCCTCATGCACGATGCGACGCTGGAGCGGACCACCGATGGCGCCGGTCTCGTCGCGGACACAGCGCTGGCGGCGATAAAACGTCTGGACACCGGCGGCTGGTTCGCGCCGTCGTTTCGCGGCGAACGCGTCACCGACCTGCACGCGGCCTTGACGGCGGCGGATGCCCTGGGCGTGACCGTCAACCTTGAGATCAAGGCGGAAACGGCCGGTGCGGCGGCGCATACCGGCCACAGCGTGGCCGAGCATCTCGAACGACTGAAGGCGCCGCGGGTGCGGGCTTACATCTCGAGTTTCTGGCCGCAAGCCTTGGCCGCCGCGCGGGCAGCGGCGCCGAACGTGGCGCGCGCGTTACTCGTCGAGGCGATACCCGCCGACTGGCCGGACCGGATACAGGGCGCTGGCGCGACCGCGTTGCATGCGGCGGCCGCAAGGCTCGCACCAAGACGCGCCCGTGAAGTGACCGAGACGGGCTTGCCGTTGCGCTGTTACACGGTCAACGACCCGAGCGTACTCCGGAAGCTGAAGAGTCTTACGGTGTCAGCCATCTTCACCGACTTCCCGGATCGGTTTGCCGAATGAGCCAGCCAACGCTCGAAACACCGTGCGCCAGTGCCGATGTCAGCCCTTCAGGTCGGCAGGTCCGACGCAGCCGACGGCACGACTTTTCGGCGTTTGGTGGGCCTTAACGGTAACCGGCACAGGTTTCGCCGAAGCGCTGTAAACTTCCAACCACTGCTTGGTGATCGTCAACCACTGGTAAAGCATTTCGAGCTGGAACTCGACGACGCTTTTAAACGGGTTTGGCATTATCTTCGTCTCCCAACGTTTTCCCGCGTTCCTCGATTAACCTTCACTGTCACACACTGCGGTACATCATATCAACCATAAAGCGAATGCGTTAACGCGTTTTTTCTTTTATTATAACAATTGGCGGCGCGGCTCGGCGGCAAGCGGATCGCCCGCTTGGCACGCCGGCGTCCGACGCCGCCGATCCGGAGCTGATCGTTTTTACGTATCTAATTAGCGAGGCATACTGCAGACGCGCCGTCACCGATCGGCTGAAAATCTCGCGGCATCAGCAAGATATTTCTTCCAGTGGCGACGACTGGACCGCATTGACGAGATGACGACGACGAATATTCTGCCTAAGGCTTCGCAACCGGACAGGCCCGCGCCGTGGGATCGATGGGGCATCCGAGCACCTTGTTCGGCACACCGGAGCGCGCGGTCGCGCCAATTCTTGGCGTCGATGGTTGGAGGGCGTTTCCGTGCCATCATCGCCATCAACTTCTGATGTCGCGGCACCGGTGATCCGGCCGATGTCGCTTCGCTGGCAACCCGCGAGTAGGGATGGAACGCAAAATGATGACGTCGACCTTCAACAAACCGCTGCGACGCACGGCCGCCACGCTGGCGCGGTGTCGGGCGCCAGGAGGCGAAAAACAGGATTCGAGCATGCAAATCTACAAACGCGCCCTGATTACCGGAGCCACCAGCGGCATCGGCGAAGGGTTCGCGTCCGAACTGCCCCGGAGCACGGCTCTTCTTATCGTCGGGCGCAACGAGGAGAAGCTCGATCAGCAGAAGGCGCGGCTCGCGCATGACGGTCGAATGGTCGAGACGATCGTCGCCGACCTCGGCACCTTCGAGGGGATCGAGAAGGTCGTCGCCGCCGCGGATGCCTTCGAGATCGACCTGCTGATCAACAACGCCGGCGCCGGCCGCCTCGGCTCGCACCTCGAGGAATCGCCGGAAAGTGTCCGCGAGACGGTGATGGTCAACGTCGTCACCGTCGCCGAGCTGACGCGTCGCCTCGTTCCAGGCATGCTGGCACGTGTTCGCGGCGGCAGCGATCGCTGCGGCCTTATCATCGTCTCCAGCACCGCCGCGTTTCTGCCAGTTCCCCGCTTCGCCACATATGCCGCCAGCAAGGCATTCGATCTGCACTACGCGGAAGCGCTGGCCGAGGAACTCTCGGGAGAGCCCATCGACGTGCTCGCTCTCTGTCCCGGCGCGACACGAACCGCGTTCAACGAGCGCGCCGGCGCCCGGTGGCCCAGCTTTCCGCTTGCCAGCGACCCGCGCGCCGTCGCCCGCGAGGCGATGGCGGCGCTCGGGCGCGAGACGATCCTCGTCACCGGCCTCCTCGACCGGGGCACCTTCGGCATCGCGGCGCGGCCGCGACCGGCTTTAACGCGGGCGATCGGTGCCGGCATGCGGCTGTTGACCAGCGGCGGGACCTGAGAAACGAATCGCGACGGCCATGTCGTGCGCGACAACCTTGAATGCCGGAGGAACGATTGCCAAAGTGATTTGTCGCGCTTTTCCGGCCCTTCCATGCTCGGCGAAAGGAGGTTCTAAACGATGATCCAGCGGCCCGAAATCCTGTCCGTTCTCAAGGATGTGGGAAGCCGTGACGATGACGCCATCGACCTCGCTGAGACCGCCTTGCTGTTCGCCGCCCTCGATCACCCAGAGGTGGACACCGCACGGTATCAAAAGTTTCTCGACAAGCTCGCCGAGACGGCGCGCGAACGGATCAAGGCCGGGGAGCCGGTCGGCCGTCAATCGCAGGCGTTGAAGTCGCTGCTGCACGGCGACTACGGTTTCACCGGCGACCGCGACGATTACGACGACATGGCCAACGCCAACCTGATCGACGTCATCGACCGGCGTAAGGGTCTGCCGGTGGCAATCGGCATCCTCTATATCCACGCCGCCCGCGCCGCCGGCGCCCGCATCGAGGGGATCAACTTTCCGTCCCATTTCATGCTGCGCCTCGCCGGGCGCGGCCAGCGCCTGATCATCGATCCGTTCAACGATGGCGTCAGCGTGCCGCCGGAACGCATGCGCGAACGGCTGAAGGAACTGCACGGCGCCGAAGCCGAACTGCAGAGCGATCATTATCGAGCGGTTAGCGACCGCGAAATTCTCATCCGGCTGCAGAACAACATCAAGCTGCGCGCCGTTGCCGCCGGCGACATCGCGCATGCGGTCGGCGTGCTGCAGGCGCTGACCTTGATCGCCCCGGATCGGCCGGAAATGTGGTGGGAGACCGCCGTTCTGTTGAGCCGGCTCGGCAACGTCAAACAGGCCATCGCGACCCTGGAGCAGGGGTTGGCGCGGGATGGCGGCGAGGCCGAACGCCATCAACTGCAGGACCTGTTGCGGAAGCTGCGCAGCCAAGTGAATTGAGGTCCGGGGTGGTGGAGATCATCCTGCGGTCGACGCTGACCTGCCCCGCCTGCGGACACCGGGCCACGGAGACAATGCCCGTGGATGCATGCATCGTCTCCTACACCTGCGCCGGTTGCGACACCGAATTGCGGCCCAGGGGCAAGGAGTGCTGCGTCTTCTGTTCCCATGGCGACGTCCGCTGCCCGGCGATGCAGGCGCTGGGCGGGATGGGAAACCGCTCCTCGTGTTGCGGCTGACGCGATGTGTCCCTCTCATCGCCGAGGAATACATCTTAACCCGCTGCGCAAATCTACGGTATCAGTTCAGCCGACGGAGGGCATCCCGCAAAGGAGGCCTCCCTCGGCCAAGATGACGATCCCCCAAACGAGCGATTAAAAGCCGAGGTCCTCGGGCAGGATCTGATTAGGCGGCGGATAGCCGTCGATAAAACTTTGAATATTGATCAGCACGCTCTCGCCCATCCCCGTCCTGCCTTCCACCGTCGCCGATCCCATGTGCGGCAAGGCCACCACGTTGTCCAACGCCAAGAGCCTCGGGTTGACGGCGGGTTCGTTTTCGTAGACGTCGAGGGCGGCGCCGGCGATCTCGCGGTTTTTCAACATCCGGATCAGCGCCATCTCATCGATCACCTCGCCGCGTGCCGTGTTGACGACGTAGGCATGCGACTGCAGCAGCTTGAGGCGGCGGGCTGACAGGAGGTGGAATGTCGCTGGCGTATGCGGGCAGTGAATCGTAATGATATCCATGCGGGCCAACATCTGATCGAGGCTTTGGTGATACGTAGCCTCGAGCTCTTCCTCGATGGCCGGGTTGAGACGCCGGCGATTGTGGTAGTGGATCGCCATGTCGAAAGCCCGGGCGCGACGCGCGACCGCCTGGCCGATGCGGCCCATGCCGACGATTCCCAGTCGTTTTCCGGAGACCCGGCGCCCGAGCATCCAGGTCGGCGACCAACCATGCCAGTCACCAGCGCGCAGGATGCGTTCGCCTTCGGTCAGTCGGCGCGGCGCGGCGAGGATCATCGCCATTGTCATTTCCGCGGTGTCCTCGGTCAGGACATCCGGCGTATTGGTCACCTTGATGCCGCGGTCACGCGCCGTGTTAAGGTCGATATGATCGATACCGGCGCCGTAATTGGCGATCAGCTTGAGATCTTCTCCGGCTTGGGCGATCACCTCGGAACCGATTCGGTCGGTGACGGTCGGCACCAGCACATCCGCGGACTGCACGGCATCAATAAGCTGGTCCTGCGACATCGGCGCGTCGCCGAGATTGGGTCGCACCTCGAAAAGTTCCATCATGCGTGTTTCGATGGCATCGGGAAGCTTGCGCGTAACGACAACCCGTGTTTTCTGTTTCATGTCTTGATACTCTTGCCGCTGCGCTGTCACCAAGGCGTATGCAGTCACACCCATTCTTGACAGTCGGTAATCATTGAAGCGATCCCACACCGTAATGCCGCGCGATAAGCTCCTTCGGCTTTTCCAGGCGCTAACAATCACCGTGGCGAGCCTGATCATGGCTGGGAACGACGCGGCGGCGCAACTGGAAAGCTCCGGTCTGCCGGTTCCTCGCTTCGTCAGCCTGAAGGCGAGCGAGGCCAATCTGCGCACCGGCCCCGGAACGCGGTATCCCGTCGAATGGGTGTACCGCCGGCCCGGATTACCGCTGGAAATCACCGCTGAATACTATAATTGGCGGCGGGTTCGCGACCCCGACGGGACGGAAGGCTGGATGCATGGCAGCATGCTCTCCGGCACGCGCACCGTGATCGTCTCGGCGCCGATCGCGGTGGTCCGCGCGGAGCCGTCGACCGATGGCCCTCCGCTGGCAAGGCTCGAAGCGGGGGTCATCGCGATTGTCGGCGAGTGCGTTGACGGCAAGACCTGGTGCACCGTTCAGATTGGCGAAACAACCGGCTGGCTCAAGGCAAACGACGCCTGGGGACAGTGAGCGGTCCGCAAAGCATGATTTCGCCGCGCCGCCGGGTGCGACCGTCTCAAAAACGGATGGTCGCCTGGAGGGTGATCATGTCGATGTGATTGCGGCTCTCGTAGCTCAGGTTGCCTCGGTTGGCGTTGCCCGGATCGCTGGCACGGAGATCGACACTGGCATCGTCCATGAAGATGTGCGTATACCCGAGATCGAAATTGACGCTCGCGAACGGCTGGTAGCCGACGCCAAAAGCCAACCATGTCCGGTCACTGTCCGGAACACGAGGCGTCCGCGTACGGTCTTTTACCGGCGACTGGTCGTGCGCCACGCCAACCCGAAGGGTCCAGTCGGCGCTCGGACGATAGGTGGCGCCGGCCGCGAAGAACCAGACGCTTTCCCAGTCCTCGTCGGTAAAGTTTGTCGGCTGATCGCTGTCGAACTTGATCCGCAGATCCTCGAAGCGGCTCCACCGGGTCCACGCCGCCTCCCCCATGATGGCCCACTTGTCATTGATGTCGTGATAGGCTCCGAACGAGACACTTTCCGGCGTCGTCAGTTTCGCGGAAACGCCGGTGTTCGGGAACGCGGCGGCAACGGCGGCGGGGGTACGAAAACGTGCGTCGCCGTCCAATTCGTGATCGATGTGGGACCGGTAGGCCGCCCCGAACCGCGTTCCCTGCCAAGGCTCGACAAGAACGCCGAAGTTTCCACCGAATCCCCAATCGTCGCCACCGATGCGCGCCCTTCCGTCCGACAGAGCGGGATTACCCAGTGCCGTTGCGAAATCGAGGGCGTTTGTCAGCCGGGCGCTGGCGTACTGAACGATAAGCCCGCCGCCGATGGAGATCCCGTCGACGAGTTCGAACGCCACGGCTGGATTGAAAGCGATGGTCTCCAGGCGGGAATCGAGGGAGTGGTACCGCCCCACCCAATCGGTGTCGTACCCGGTTTCCAATCCGAACGGCACGTTGACGCCAAAACCAAATTTGATGTTCCGTTCAAGGTCGAAGGATTGGCTGACATCCCACATCGCGTAAAGGGCCGGCAGCAGCGCATCCTTTCCCCCGTCCCCCCCGTCGTTGCCGGTGATCGGCGCGCCGTTCCTGGTGGTGCCACGAATGTTGTCCGGCTCCAGCGTCGGCATGATCAGGGTCAACGACTGGGCCGCCTGGTGGCCTTCCTGCCGGGTCAGTGACGCCGGGTTGAAGAACATGTAGCTGAGATCTTCCGCCGCCGCGGTGCTGCCGGCATAGGCGTTGCCGAGCGCGGCGCCACTTTGCTCCCGCAGGGCGAAACCGGACCCGTTTGCCTTTTCGGGAACGATGACGGTCGTCATGCCGCAGATCAGGGGCAAACACAACGCTGATAAACGGATGGTCGACGATCTCAAGGGATGCGGCACCTCGCCGTCGTTGGGACGGTTCGCTTCGCTCATGGCCTCACTTTCGCTCCCTGGACACATTTCTCGGCACGCAAGGCCTGATAAGGATCCGGGAAGCCATGTATGGGGTCTTTTTAGACCAGTTTGAGTGTGTGACATCGTTCCATTCACCCCGTTTGGAAACAAAATGACCCACAATTGACCTAAAATTTAACCCATAAGGGCTGATAGTTGTCTGCTCTCAAACACCGGGAGAATCAACCATTATTTCGCCAGAAACCGGTCCATTCGACGGCAACGGTCCAGACGGCCCTGGCCAGCGACGTTACCGGCTTGGAACAGGCTTCTTCAGCGGAACGGCTGGATGTTTGAGCGCGACGGGCCAACAGGATAGACTTAAAGCCTTGGTCACGGGCTTGCCGGTCCTCGTTGCGGGTGGCCGCGGCCAACCCCGCGGTCGACCGGCTGCCTATCGGCAGCCAGTGCCAATAATCGTCTGGACGCGTCTTAACATCATGCACCCACGCAAATTCTTCACCGCCGTCGCACTTCTGGCATGCGTTCTCGCATTCCCGATCAGGGTAAGCGGCCAGGGTTTCGACGTCCCCGATGGGTTTGTGGTCGTTGACAACCCCGGGGAGCCGGATGAGCCCGGCTTGCGTCCCCTACTTCGGGTCCAGCCAGCGCCCGGCACGTTCGCCGATTTGAGTTCGTTGACGCTTGCCGAAGTGACCCGGCCGATTCCGGAACCACAAGAATGGCTGGAGTCGCGAATCGCCGTCGAAGCCGGCTCGCGAGAGAACCTGGAAGAGTTTCTCGACAGCCCGGACAGCCCCTTCGGCAGTCCGGCGTTCGACCCCCTGCGGTCGTTTCTGCCGAAATTGTATGAGGGCTTGACGTCCCTTGGACGCGCCCCGCTCGCATTCTGCGACGATCCGGTCGAGATCGACGTCGCCGTCGGCAAGGCCCGCGAGCTGGCCTGCACCTTCGAGGCGGGCCCCTTCCAAAGATTTCTCGTTTACCGGTTACAGAAAGTGGACGACCGCACGTTCTACATTCAAATCGATTCGGTCAACCAGCGCCGGCTGCGCCATCTCAGGGCGATTGCCAACTCGTTCAACATCGCGTCCTGAAGGTTGCCTTTTCTTCCCCGCGAGTCGGGTGGCTATTTCCCGTCACGATCAATCGCCAAGCCCCGGACGACGCGCTGTCAGCCCGGCGTCGATCATCATCGAGCGGTATTTGTGCTTGAAAATAACCTATAATAGGTATATTTTCCTCAGCGATGAAACGCTTGAAACCACGCCACGAAAACTTTTGCCGTCATTTCGTCGATTCCGCCAATGCGGCGGCGGCGGCATTGGCGGCGGGTTATGCCGCCCAATCGGCGCGCAACGCCGGCTATCGCCTGCTTAATCAGCCGCGCATCGCTCAGCGAATCACCCAAATCCAAGCCGAGACGGCGAGAGTCCATTGCCAGAACGTCGAAAGCCTGGTCGGAAAACTGGAGATCGTGTATCGGCGAGCGATCCACGACCATCAGTTTTCGGCCGCCGCGCGGGCGATCGAGCTACAGGCCAAGCTCTCTGGAACGCTCATCGCCAAGGGTAGGAGCGAATGCAAGCCGTCGCCAAGCCGCCAAGACTGCGACAGTCGCAAGCCGCACAATCCTGAAAGCGAGTTCTAACCGCGCGCCACCGGCAATGCGTTTGTGGTCCCGGTTCGAGCGCGACGATGCCACCAGGGCGATCCCAGGGCCCGGCATACCTCCGCATGGAGTCGTTACGCGGGGGCTGCGGAAACCTCTTCCTCGCTCTGTTCGATCGCTGGCCCCTCTTGCGCCTGTTCCGACGACGCTGGAGTCGCCTCTCCGTTACCGCGCCGGTTGCGGTCCTCTTCGCTGTCAAAGGCATGCAGGAGACGATAGTAATGCTCCGCGTGCTGATAGTAGCCCTCGGCGGTGATGGGATCGCCAGCGGAGTAGGCGTCGCGTCCAAGGGCTAGATAGCGTTCCAAGACCTGCTGAGCCGTGCCCCTGATTTTGCCGTCAGGCCCATTGCTCTCAAAGGTCTGGTTTCGAGGCGCGGGGTATCGCTTCCCATTTCCGCGATTACGTCCCCGGCGAGGGTTCGCGTTATGCTTCATGCTGTCCAATTTTTTACGGTTACTTAACTCATCACGGTCCGAGGATTCGACACTCGGTGGCACCAAGGTGACCTTAACTGGGTCGCCGGTAAGCGCTTCGTCTTCGGATTAATTTCGACCCGTGGCACCAGCTTTTCTTGGCGTCGAAGCGCTCCGCTGCCTTTGAAACTAGACGGGAAACGAACCGTTTCCAAGTCCTTTTTACTGCTTTGGACCGTTTCGGTTTTGGGCGACGACACAGCGGGGCCGTCCCGCCAGGTCCGCAAGCACGGCAACGATTTCAAAACCGGCGCCGCCGACCAATGCGGCGACATTCTCAGCCAAATCCGGCGCGATTTCCATCACCGCCCAAGCCTCGGGCATCGCCACGTCACTCAGACGGGCGACGATACGCCGATAGGCGGCGAGACCATCGGCACCGCCATCGAGGGCGCGACGTGGCTCGAAAGATCTGACATCCGGCATCAACGCCGCGAGATCGGAAGTCGGAACATACGGCGGATTGGTGACAATCACCTCGAATCGACCCCTCACCGCCTCGGCCCAGTCGCCGCGGACGAAACGCGCCCGCGATGCGAGCCCCAGGGACGCCGCGTTGACACGCGCGACACGCAACGCGTCCTCGCAGATGTCGATCCCGACCCCGTGGGCGCGCGGCCGTTCGTGGAGCAGGCTCAGCAGGAGACACCCGCTGCCGGTTCCGAGATCGAGGATGCGCAAGGACGCACCCGGATCCGAAAAGCGTTGCAACACGGACGCAACGAGCAATTCGGTTTCCGGGCGGGGGATCAATGTTGGCGGCGCCACATGGAACGGCAGACTCCAGAATTCGCGCCGGCCAAGAATATAAGCCAGCGGCTCTCGTGCCAGCCGCCTTTGCATCATGTCGGTGACCGCCGCCCATTCTTCGACGGCGAGAACGCGTTCGGGATACGCGAAGACGTCCGTTGCCGAGGCGCCGAGCACCTCGGCCATCATCAACCGCGCCTCGAGCGCCCATGTCTCGACACCGCCCAGCCGCAGTGCGTCGCGAACAGCGGCGATTCCCGATCCAACCGTGCCGGCCATCGCCATGTCAGTCGGCATCCGCCATCCGTGCCGCGTGATCCTCGGCAATCAGGGCGTCAATGAGCTCATCGAGCTCACCGGCGACGACGCGGTCCAGCTTGTGCAGCGTGAGGCCGATGCGATGGTCGGTAACCCGACTTTGCGGGAAATTGTAGGTGCGAATGCGCTCCGACCGATCGCCTGAGCCGACTTGCGTGCGCCGGCTGGCGGCGCGCTCGGCGGCAAGGCGCGAGCGTTCAAGATCGAACAGCCGGGCGCGCAGGATCTTCATCGCCTTCGCCCGGTTCTTATGCTGCGATTTCTCGTCCTGCTGGGTGACGACGATACCGGTGGGCAGATGGGTGATTCGCACGGCGCTGTCGGTCGTGTTGACGGACTGGCCTCCAGGGCCGCTCGACCGGTAGACGTCGATTCTGAGGTCGTTTTCGTCGACGTGCACATCGACCTCTTCGGCCTCGGGCAAGACGGCGACGGTTGCCGCCGACGTGTGGATCCGACCGCCCGATTCCGTTTCCGGTACGCGCTGCACGCGATGCACCCCGGACTCGAACTTCAGGCGGGCGAACGCCCCCTTGCCAGAGAGCGAGGCGATGCCCTCCTTCAGCCCACCGAGGCCTGTTTCACTCATTTCCATGATTTCAAAACGCCAACGGTGGTTTTCCGCGTAGCGCTGGTACATACGAAACAGCTCCGCCGCAAACAGCGACGCCTCCTCGCCACCGGTCCCCGCCCGCACCTCCAGGATCGCGTTGCGGTCGTCCGCTTCGTCCCTCGGCAGCAGCAGCACCCGTATCCGATGCCGGCTATCGTCGATCCGCCTCTTGACCTCCTGCAGTTCGTCTTGGGCCAGTTCCCGCATCTCGATGTCGGTGCTGGAGTCGGCGAGGATCGAGCGGAGGTCGGCTTCCTCCTGCTCGGCCAGCGTCAGCTCATCGAAAGCACGCACGATCGGGCTCAATTCGGCGTATTCTTTAGAAGCCGCCGCGTATGTGGCGCTGTCCATGCCGCTCGGGTCGACGAGCGCCTGCCCCAGTTCGGCGTGCCGTTCGGCGACTCGCTGCAAGCGGTCCTCCAAACTCATTTGGGCTTATCCTTCTCCACGGAGGCCAGCGGGAACAACGCCGACAACACCCGTTGGGCCTCGGTCAGGTCGCTCCCCACCATTGGCGTGCCGTGGCTCATGGTTTTCAAGGCCCGGGTCGGCGCCTCTAGCAACCGATTGACGAGAAGTCGCGTCGCCCGCTCGGCATCGTCCCCGCATTCGTCAAGAACCGCCGCCCGGGTCTGTTCGAAATGCTCGCGCAACGCAACGACGAGCGGCGCGGCGGCGCGCTCCATATCGCCCTCGAGAAACCGATCCGCCTCCGCGTCGACGATTCGATAGGCGTCGGCGGCGTCGGCGACCCGTGCGTGGTGGCCAAATCGGGCCAGTTCCTCCAGTTCGTCGAGGGTCCAGACGAAGGCATCCGACAACGAATCGACACCGGGCTCGACATCGCCCGGTATGGCGACGTCGTACAGCAGGATCGGCCGGTTGCGCCGGGCCTTGAGCGCCTGGCGAACCATCGCCTTGGTGATGCTATGATCCTGCTTGCCAAGCGCCGCGATGACGATGTCGTACGCCTGCAAGTTAGTCGTCAGGCTGGAATAATCAACCGTATGGCAGGACAACGCCCGCGCCATCATGTCGGCGCGGGCCGGCCGTGGATGGGTCACCGAGAGATCCCTCAGCCCCGCCTCTCGCATCGCTTCGACAATCAAGACGCCGAAATCGCCGGCGCCGGACAGAAGGGCGCGGCAGGACCCGGCATCGCCGTGCATGCGGGCCAGGACTTCGACCGACGCGGCGGCCAATGAGACGGGGCGTCCCGGAACGTCCGTTTCGCCCTTGACCCGCTTGGCGCATCGATAGGCCGCCTCCAGCAGCGTCTCCAACTCGGCGCCACACATCCCGGCGGCGCGGGACGCACGATGGCTGGCGCGGATCTGGCCGAAGACCTGCGGGTCGCCGACGACCATCGAATCGAGCGCCGAACAAACGGCAAAGACATGCCGGACCGCTTCGTCTCCGCCGTGACTGTAAAGTTGCGGCTCGAGTTCGGAGCGCTTTACTTCGGCAATCGCCGCCAAGGTATCGACGATGTGGGAGACGGACCGCGCATTGTCCTCGGCGATGCCAACCACCTCGACGCGGTCGCACGTGCATAGCATGAGTGCCTGTTTGATACCGCCGGACGGCAGGGCGGACAGCACGGCCGGCATGTCATGCTCGCTGACCATCAAGCGGTCACGCATGGCCATCGAACTCGACAGATGATTGGTTCCGACAACGAAAATGGACGCCGCAAGCGGCCGCACCGAGATCATGGGCGTTTCCTCAAGGACCGGTCGAGAATCGGGACTCCAGCGCCGACGCGGCGAGCCGCTCCTGTTCGCCGCTATCCATATCGCGCACCAGCAAGACGCCGTCACGCGTCTCCTCTTCGCCGATCAGGATCGCCCGCGCCGCGTTCAGCTTGTTCGCCCGCTTGAGCTTTTTGCCAAGGCCGCCGCCGCCGATCACCTCGACCGGGATCCGGCGCCGGCGGAGGCGCCGCGCGACGTCGAGGGCGTCGCCGATTTCCCGCTCGCTTTGCGGAATAACGGCGATCGGGCGCGGCCGCCCGGGGGGTGCCTCGGCCAACAGCATCAAGCGTTCGACACCGGCCGCCCAGCCGGTCCCCGGAATGTCGTTGCCGCCCATCATCGCGACGAGATTATCATACCGTCCTCCGGCGAGAACGGCACTCTGCGCGCCAAGCGCATCCGAAACGAATTCGAACACCGTGTGACAGTAGTAGTCCAAGCCGCGGACCAGGCGCGGGTTGACGCGGTAGACCAAGCCAAGCCGATCCAGATAGCGGCAAAGGGAGGCGAAAAACTGCCGCGACTCGACACCGAGCTTGTCGAGCAAGGAGGGTGCGCCGGCGATGATCTGACGATCCGTCTCGTCTTTCGAATCGAGGATCCGGAGCGGATTACGGTCCAGGCGGGTCCGGCTGTCCTCGGAGAGATCGCCCCGATATGCTTCGAGGTAACGCACGAGGTCGTCGCGATAGGCGGCGCGATCCGCCGAATCGCCAAGCGTGTTCAATTCGAGCACCGTCTTCGGCAACACGCCGATGGCATCGAGAAAATCACCGGCGAGCGCGATGGCCTCGACATCGGCGGCGGCATCGCGCTGGCCGATGTTTTCGACGCCGATCTGGTGAAACTGCCGCAGCCGGCCTTTCTGTGGCCTCTCATAGCGGAACATCGGCCCCCGGTAGAAGAACTTGGCCGGGATTTGCTGCGTCAACCCATTAGAAAGGAAGGCCCGCACCACGCCGGCGGTATTTTCGGGCCGCAGGGTAATGCTCTGACCGCTCCGGTCGGCGAACGTGTACATTTCCTTCGTCACGATGTCCGACGAGTCGCCGAGCGACCGGGCGAAGACGTCGGTAAATTCCATCACCGGGGTCGCGATCTCCCCGAATCCATAACAATCGGCAAGCGCGCAGGCCGTCTCCTCGATGTGCCGACGCAGCCGGGATTCCTCGGGCAGAAAATCCTTGGTTCCGCGGATGGGACGCAAATCGTTCATGCGGTTACGGCGATCATCATGTCGGGGTGGCCTCGCCGGGCTTGGCCTCAGCGTCGCCGTCCCTCGTCGGGGCCCCGTAACGTCGTTCGACATAATCCTCGACGATCTTCTGGAAATCCTCGGCGAGCGTCGGGCCGCGCAATGTGACTTCCTTCTTGCCGTCGATGAAGACCGGCGCCGCCGGCTCCTCGCCGGTGCCGGGAAGGCTGATGCCGATATCCGCGTGCTTGCTCTCGCCCGGACCGTTCACGATGCAGCCCATGACGGCGATCGACATGTCTTCCGCCCCCGGGTACCGCGCCGACCATTCCGGCATCTTCTCCCTGACGAATGCCTGGATATCGCTGGCCAAGCGCTGGAAGACGGAACTCGTCGTCCGCCCGCAGCCAGGACAGGCGGTCACCAATGGCATGAACGAGCGCAAGCCCATGACCTGCAGGAGTTCTTGCGCAACGACCACTTCCTGGGTGCGGTCTCCATCCGGTTCCGGCGTCAGCGAAATGCGGATCGTGTCGCCGATGCCCTGCTGCAGCAAAACGGCCAGCGCGGCGGTCGATGCGACAATTCCCTTGGTGCCCATTCCCGCCTCGGTCAGGCCCAGATGAAGCGCGTAGTCGGAGCGAGCCGCGAGATCCGTATAAACGGCGATTAGTTGCTGCACATCGCTCACCTTGCACGAGAGTATAATCCGGTCGGCGCCGAGGCCGATCATCTCGGCGAAGGCCGCGCTTTCGACCGCCGACGTCACCAGGGCGTCGCGCATCACCGCCTCGGCCGATTTCGGGGTCGGCGACCGGCCGTTCTCGTCCATCAGCCGCGCGAGCAGGCTTTGGTCGAGGCTGCCCCAATTGACGCCGATGCGGATCGGTTTGGCGTAACGGATCGCCAGTTCGATCATCGTCGCGAATTGCTGGTCCCGTTTCGCGCCGAAGCCGACGTTGCCGGGGTTGATTCGATACTTGGCGAGGGCCTCGGCGCAGGCGGGATGGTCGGTGAGAAGTTTGTGGCCGATGTAGTGAAAATCGCCGACCAGGGGGACATCGGCGCCACGTCGGTCGAGCCGGTCGCGGATGTGCGGCACCGCGCGCGCCGCCTCCTCTCGGTCGACGGTAACGCGCACCAGTTCGGACCCGGCGCGCCACAATCGTTCCACCTGCCGCGCGGTCCCCTCGATGTCGGCGGTATCGGTATTGGTCATCGACTGCACGACGATCGGCGCGCCGCCGCCGATGACGACGCCATCGACCGTCACGGCGTGGGTTTGCTTACGCGCCCCCTGGGTTATGAGTTCGTCCATAGTGGTGTCCATGACTGCGTATCCCATTGCCTCCTAGCTGTCGGAACCCGCCGACTTTCTGTTCGGCGCGCTCACCGCGGCGGCGCCTCACCGCGCAGCGCCTCGGCATCCAAATCAATATTCCGCCGCACGACACCGTCCTTGCCCAGCGGTGGCGTGAGACTGCCATCGACATAAACGTTAAGTCCGCCGGCATTGCCGGTCAGCAGCGTCAGCCCGGGCCGGTCGGGAACGAGATAAACGTCGCCGGGCCGCATGAGGCGCGCCAACAGAAGGTCATCGCGGGCCGGATCGCGCACCTCGATCCAGCTGTCTTGGGTGGCACGAAGGACGATGCGCGCATCCGTGGCATCGCCGAAGACGCGCGCCGCATCGATGCCGGCTGCCGGGTCGGTCACCGTACCGGCGGCCGGTTCGACGCCCGTTTCCGCCTCCCCGTTGCCGACCGCCGGCGGCGGACCTGCCGCATCCGCGCCCTCCGGGACAGGTGCCGGTTCGGCATCGACATCCGGGGGCGGATCGCCCGGCGTTGCCGCGCCATCGGCGGGCGTCGCGGGAGAGGGGTCCAGCGGTGTATCGGCCCCATCGGTGACGGCTACCACCGGATCCCGTGGCGGGGCGGCGGCACCGTCTTCGTGTTGTGGACCGGCCTCGATGGCCGGGGCACCGGCGGGATCGTCGCCTTCCGCCGGTGTGGGCGATGGCGGAGGCAGGGGACCGGTCACCGCGCCGTTGCCCCCTGCCGTATCGACGCGTGTTTCGATTTCCGGCGGCGTGGTCGGCAGCAATCCGGCCAATTGATCAGGGATCGGCGGTATCCACTCAGAGACGGACAACGACCTGTCGTCGTACAGATTCCAGGTGCCGTAAGCGAGGACAAGCCCGATCAGCCCGATGGCGATCATCCGCCCGGTGGGCTTTCCGGAGTCCGCCACCGGCGACGGAAGCTGCAATTCGACGCCCTGCGGATTGGCGGCCGTTTCCTCGCGATAACGCCGCGCGAACTCGGCGCCGTCGAGACCGAGCTGCTCAGCGTACGCGCGAACGAATCCGCTGGCGTAGGTCGGCCCGGGAAGGAGTTCATATCGCCCCTGTTCGATTGCCTCGAGGAAAGGCTGCCGAATCCGCAGGAGATTTGCCATGGTTTCGATATCGTGCCCATGACGCATGCGGGCCTGCCTCAGAATGGAGCCGATCATCTGCCGGCCTTCGCTGTCAACGGTGGCGGTCGACATTCCTGCAAAGCTCACTTCCTGCGCAACCCGGCGATAAACGACGGGCTGATCGGGTTACCAAGACGTCGCCTCCGACCTTTCCGGGTAAGAACGACGGCGACCGCCGTCGCCGCTTGGCCGTTCCCGGATCAACCGTTATGGGGTCGAAAGGGCTGCCATTCATGCCGAGGTCGCGGAAAAGGACATTGATTGTTCGGCGATCACTCGCGTCCCGGTGTAATAAAACGCCTCCGCGCCACCTTAGTTGCTGATGGGCGAAAAACAAAGACCCGGGCGCCGGAGGTAGAAGCATCGCTGACGGCCTGCCGGTATCGGGAGCGGCCATGACAGTCACGATACGGCCAGCGCCATCCTCGCCTGGGCGACCAACTCATCCATGATATCGCGCACGGTCTGCTCTTTTTCCACCATGCCGACGCTTTGCCCGGCCATCAGCGAGCCGCTTTCGACATCTCCGTCGATGACCGCGCGGCGTAAGGCGCCCGCCCAGAACAGCTCGATTTGCAGCTGCGCCTCCTCGAGAGACATCTCGCCGCGCCGATAGGCCGCCGCCACCTCGCGTTGGGTCTCGATAAACCGCCTTGCGCCGGCGTTCTCGAGGGCGCGCACGGGGATGACCGGAAGATCCGGATCGACCTGCACCGACACCCGCGCGTCCCGCGCGCTGGCGCGAAAGAAGGCTTTCTTGAAGCTCGGATGCGCGATGGACTCTGTCGCGCAAGCGAATCGCGTCCCGAGCTGGCATCCGGATGCGCCCATCCGCAAGAACGACGCGATCGCCTCGCCTCGACCGATGCCGCCGGCGATGTAAATGGGAACGTCGGTCATGTGCGGCAGAATCTCCTGCGCCAGGACGCTGGTCGAGACGGCGCCGATATGGCCACCGGCCTCCGCGCCCTCGACGATCAAGGCATCGGCGCCATTACGCACCAGGCGTTTTCCAAGACCCAGCGACGGCGCGAAGCAGATCACCTTCGCGCCGGCGTCCCTGATCCGCTTGATCGCTCCCGCCGGCGGCAATCCACCGGCAAGCACGATGTGCGTGACGGAACCCGCCAGGCAGACATCGATCAGCGCGGTTAAATCCGGATGCATGATAATCAGATTGACGCCGAAGGGCTTGTCGGTGCGGGCCCGCGTCTCGGCGATTTCTTCCTCCAGCAATCCGGGCGACATCGACCCGCAGGCGATGACACCGAAACCGCCGGCATTGGAAATCGCGGACACCAGGTTCCGCTCGGAAACCCATGACATCGCGCCGCCAAGGATGGCCACCTCGCAGCCGAGGAACTGCGTGCCGCGCCGCCATAATCGGGTCAGCGTATCCACGGGCATTTCCATTGCAAGACTACTCCGAATCGAGGCCATACGCGGTATGCAGCGCGCGCACCGCGAGCTCGGCGTAGGCTTCCTCGATCAGAACGCTGACCTTGATCTCCGACGTCGAGATGACGAGGATGTTTATACCGCGTTCGGCCAACGTCTTGAACATCTTGGCCGCGACGCCGGCGTGACTCCGCATGCCGACGCCGATAACGGAGACTTTCACCACCTCCGCGTCGTAGCGCACCTCCGCGTAGCCGATTTCATCGCGCCTCGCCTCGATCACCGCCACGGCGGCGCCCAGGTCCGACTTGCCGACCGTGAATGTCAGGTCGGTTTCCTCGCCGCCGGCGGAGATGTTTTGCACGATCATGTCGACGTTGATATTGGCGTCGGACAGTGGCCCGAAGATCGACGCGGCGACGCCTGGACGGTCGGCCACCCGGAGCAGTGAGATCTTCGCTTCGTCACGGCTGTAGGTGACCCCGCTGACCAGTTCCTGTTCCAATATGTGCTCCTCGTTGACAATGAAGGTGCCGGGCGCGTCGCTGAAACTGGACAGGACTTGAAGCTCGACGTTGTATTTCATCGCCAGCTCGACGGCGCGGGTCTGTAGCACCTTGGCGCCGACGGAAGCCATTTCCAGCATTTCCTCGAAGGTAATGCGCTCGAGCTTTCGCGCTTTCGAGACGATCCGCGGATCGCTCGTGTAGACACCATCGACATCCGTGTAGATATCGCACCGGTCGGCATGCAACGCGGTGGCGAGCGCGACAGCCGTGGTATCCGAGCCCCCGCGCCCGAATGTCGTTACCCGGTTGCGGTCGGTAATTCCCTGGAAACCGGCAACCACCGCCACCTCGCCCTCCCCGAAGCCGCGAATGATGTCATTGGTCGCGATTTCGACGATCCGCGCCTTGCCATGCGCATCGTCGGTGCGGAAGGGCAACTGCCAACCGAGCCACGAGCGCGCCTTCAAGCCGAGATTCTGCAACGCCAGGGCCGTCAGACCGGCGGAGACCTGCTCCCCCGCGGAGACGATAACGTCGTATTCTCGCTGGTCGGCCATCGGCGACATGGCGCTCACCTTTCCGACAAGGTCGTTGGTCACGCCGGCCATCGCCGACACAACAACGGCGACCTGATGACCGTCGTCGTGAGCCCGCTTGACGCGTTCGGCGACGGCGCGAATTCGCTCGTGATTAGCGACGGAGGTGCCGCCGAATTTCTTGACGAGACGGGCCATGGGTTCCATTTGTCAGCGTCGATGGGCGTTACAGCCGGCGCAAGGCGTTGATAATATCCGCGCCGCGGCGAGGCAAGTGCGCGCTTTGTCCTTGAGCGCCTTTCGCCACCCGCGATGCGTCTTCCGCGCCGCGTTACTCTTTCACGGGACGGCATAAGTCATGGAACGAACATCGACCGCATCAGAGGCGGAAATCCGCAAATTCTCGGCGATGGCCGACGAATGGTGGGACCCGGCGGGAAGCTTCCGCCCGCTGCATCAGTTGAATCCGGTCCGTGTCGCGGCGATCCGCGACCGCATCGCCCGCCATTTCGGCCGCGATCCCGGGCGGGAGCGCCCGTTGGCCGGCTTGCGGGTGCTCGATATCGGTTGCGGCGGCGGTCTGGTCGCCGAACCGCTGGCCGGCATGGGCGCCGAGGTGGTCGCGGTCGATGCCGACCCGCAGGCCATCGCGATCGCCAAGATCCACGCCGAGCGGTCCGGCCTCACCATCGATTACCGCTGCATGGCCCCGGAAAACCTGGCGGAAGACGAAGCGCCTTTCGACGCGGTGGTGTCGATGGAGGTGGTCGAACATGTCAGCGACGTCGACACCTTCATCGAGACCTGCGGCCGGCTCGCCAAACCGAATGGGATTCTGATCCTGGCGACGCTGAATCGCACCCTGCAGTCGCTTCTCATCGCCAAGATCGGCGCCGAGTACATCCTGCGCCTGCTTCCGCGCGGCACGCACGATTGGCGCAAGTTCATCCGGCCGTCGGAGCTGGCGGCTCATCTGCGCCGTCACCGCTTCAAGCTGGCGGACGTGGTCGGCATGGAGTTGTCGCCGCTCAAGGGCCGCTGGCAACTGACCAGGGACGTCAAGGTCAACTACATCATGACGGCGGTGGCGGGCGAGCCTTAGGTCGGCCGCCGCTTTGGCTGTTGGCGAGGTCGCGGGCGGCTTTATCGGCGTTTAATGATCCCGCTTGAGGGGGAACGGCAAAGCTTCGATGGCGATGCCTTCGTCGCGAAGCTCTCTCGCCGTGGCCGCGTCCGCCGTGCCGTAGATGTCGCGCTGCTCGGTCTCCCCATAGTGGATCCGCCGCGCCTCCTCCGGGAACGCCGCGCCGACATTCTCGCAGGTCGCTTCGATGTGTTTCCGCAGTTCACGGGCGGCGGCAGCCAGCGCGGCCACGGGATTATCCGCGACATCCGCCGGCGAGGAGGGGTGGCTGTCGGTCGCCGAACGGCGGGCCACATGCGGCGCGGTGATCGCCTTGCTGACATCGACGTTGCCGCACGCCGGGCAGGGGATGGCTCCGGCGGCGCGCTGCGCGTCGAACGCCGCGCTGTCCTTGAACCAGCCCTCGAAGCGATGACCCCGCCCACAAACGACATCGTAGACGATCATGCGGCGCCGCCAAAGGCCGGCCGCCCCCGTGGCATTAAAGTCGATTCGGAGCCCTCGTTATCCGCCATCTCGAACGGGCGATCGTGGCGCAGCGCCGGGATGCGTTCCCGCGCCCGGGCGACCGCCGAGGGGTCGATCTCGGCATAGACGATGCCAGGCTGCTCGCCGGCATCGGCCAAGACGGTTCCCCATGGATCGACGATCAAGCTGTGGCCATAGGTCCGCCGCCCTTCGGCATGGTCGCCGCATTGCGCTGGCGCGACCACGTAGCATCCGGTTTCGATTGCCCGCGCACGCAGGAGGATATGCCAATGGGCTTCGCCGGTGGTACGGGTGAAGGCCGCGGGCACGCTGAGGAAATTGGCACCGGCCCGCGCCAGGGCGCGGTAGAGATAGGGAAAACGCAGATCGTAGCAGATGCTGAGCCCGAGGCCGCCCCATGGCGTCGCGGCCACCACTGCGCGGTTTCCGGGTGCGATGTAGTCGGACTCGCGATAACTCTCGCCTGGGCCAAGCTCGACGTCGAACAGGTGTATCTTATCGTAGCGGGCGCGCACATTGCCGTCCCGGTCGATGAGATAGGAGCGGTTGGCGATGCGTCCGCCGCCGACCGCTACGGCGAGCGAGCCGATCAGCAGCCAACAGCCATGGCGCGCCGCGAGGTCGCGCAAGGCCTGGCGCGCCGCGTGTGAGTCTTCCGGCGCCGCCTTCTCCCGCAGCTTGGCTGGAACCGGCTCCAGCATGGCGACGTTTTCCGGCAGCAGGATCAGCTCGGCACCGCCGCCGCGCGCCTCGGCGACCCTGTCGGCGACGACCGCGAGATTGGGCGCAATCTCTCGTTGCGAAGTCAATTGAACGCAAGCGGCGATGAACGGCGCCGCCGCGGGCTTGGTCACGCTTCGCCCCTCAACAGCGGGTCGAGTTGGCCTTGCCGCTCCAGGGCATGGAGTTCATCCGAGCCGCCAACGCCGCGGCCGTTGATGAAGATCTGGGGCACGGTGTTGACGCCGCCGGCCCGTTCGCGCATCTCCGTGCGTCGTTTCGGAGACATCAGAACGTCGATTTCCTTAAAGTCGACACCCTTCTGCTTGAGGAGCTTCTTAGCCCTGTGACAGTAGGGGCATAACGGCGAGGTGTAGATTTCGATCTCGGGCACTCGATCCTCCGGACTGCGACCCCTCTCAGATGTGGCGAACCGCTCGTGCCAAAGTCAAGACATCGACACGTTTCGCGCCGGCCCGTTTCAGCGCCCGGGCGCATACGCCGACGGTTGCGCCGGTTGTCAACACGTCATCGACGATCACCAGCGCCCGTCCCTCCACGAACGCCCGCCGCGACGGTTTCACATCGATGGCGCCGCGAACATTTTCAGCCCGGGCGCGGGCACTCTTGTGGGCCATCGACCGGGTGCGTCGATGTCGGCGCAACACATCGACCGCGACGGGAACCGAGGCAAGGCGGGATACCGCGTAAGCCAGGAGCGCCGCCTGATTATATCGACGCGAGAAAAGACGCCCCCAGTGCAGGGGGACGGGAACGAGAGCATCCGCCTCGGACAATACCTCGGCGCCGGCATGCGCCATCCAGCGGCCGAACGCGACGCTGAGTTCGGTACGGTCGCCCCGCTTGAACGCAAGGATCAACGATCGGCTGGCCGCATCGTAAACGGCGGCCGAGCGGCAGCGGTCGAACCCCGGCGCGACCGCCGCACACGCCCCGCAGATCGCCCCGGCGCCAATGTCCGTTTCGAAGGGCAAGCCGCACCGGGCGCAGTAGGGCGGCACGATGAACGTCATCGCATTCCAGCACGCGGCGCAAAGCGAATGCGTGCTGTCGACAATGCGGTTACAGGAGAGACAGTGCGGGGGCAAAATGACATTAAGCCCACGGGACGTGATCTCGCGGACCCGCGCCATGAGTGGAGATGCGATCAAGCCGTCAAGCCGCATGTGATTGCTCAAACATTGCCGACTTTCTCACGACCGAGCGCGTTCCCATATCTGCCGCATGCCGGCGCCGGCAGGCAAAGCGAACGGGGCCCATGATGACCGACGTACCAAGGATTTTCGACCGCGACTTGCTCCGCAAACGGCGGGATCGCGCCGCCGCCGCCCTGGCGGATCATGATTACCTGTTCCATGAAATCGGCGACCGGTTGGCGGAGCGGCTGGCCGACGTGCGACGCACCTTTCCGCGCGTGCTCGACCTCGGCTCTCGCACAGGCGTCTACGCGCCGACCGTCGTATCGGCGGATCCGAACGCTTATCGGGTGCATAGCGATCTTTCCCACAAGATGGTATCCAAGGCCGATGGCCTGCGCGTCGTCGCCGACGAAGAGTTGCTGCCGTTCGCCGACGGATCATTCGATCTCATTGTCAGCATACTTTCTTTGCATTGGGTAAACGATCTGCCCGGGACGTTGATTCAAATCAACCGCTGCCTGTCGCCGGATGGGCTGTTTCTTGCCGCCCTCTTCGGCGGCGGCACGCTGGCGCAGCTGCGGAGCGCGCTGGCCGGCGCCGAACTGGCGGGCGAGGGAGGGGTGCGGCCGCGCGTCTCGCCGTTCGCCGATGTCCGCGACTGCGGCAATCTTTTGCAGCGCGCCGGCTTCGCCCTGCCAGTGGCGGATAGCGAGAGCGTGACTGTCATGTACCGGGATCCGCTCAGGGTGCTCAAGGATCTGCGCGGTATGGGGGAAGCCAATGCGGTGGCCGAACAGGCGCGCCATTTCACCCGCCGGGCGACGATGTTGGACGCTCTCGCCCGGTTGACGACGGTGTCCGCTGAAAATGGCGAGGGAATTCCCATCACGTTCGATATTGTCTTCCTCTCCGGCTGGGCACCCGATGCCTCGCAGCCGAAACCGCTTGCCCGGGGCACGGGCCGGGTCCGGCTGACGGAAACCTTGGCGTCGAAATAGGCACCGCTCGCCCATGATCTTCCCGAAGCCGCTGCACAAGGGCACATTGGTTCGCCGCTATAAGCGTTTCCTCGCCGACGTGGTGCTGGAAAGCGGCGAGACGGTGACGGCGCATTGCGCCAATTCGGGCTCGATGCTCAGCGTCGACGCCCCGGGATCGGAGGTATGGCTTTCCAAATCGGACAACGCCGCCCGCAAGCACGCCTACACCTGGGAACTCATTCGCGTCGACGGCGCCTTGGTCGGGATCAACACGCAACACCCGAACCGTCTCGCCGCCGAAGCGGTGGCGTCAGGGCTGATTGCCGAGCTTCGAGGCTATAAGAGGATTCGACGCGAGGTGCGCATGGGCGAAAACTCCCGCGTCGATCTCGTGTTGGAGGCGGACCAAAGCGTGCCGTGCCTTGTCGAGGTGAAGAACGTCACACTGCGGCGCGAAGCCGGCCGACGCGGCTATGTCGAGTTTCCCGATGCCAAGACGGTGCGCGGCGGCAAGCACCTGCGGGAACTCGCGATCGCCGCCGAGGCGGGCAACCGCGCGGTGATGTTTTATCTTGCACAACGCCCGGATGCCGAGACATTGGGGCTCGCCGCCGATATCGACGCCGACTACGCGGCGGCATTCAGCGCCGCGCGCGCGCGCGGGGTTGAAGCAATCTGTTACAGATGCGATGTTTCCGTAACTGGTATCGAAGTCGCGGAGGCGATACCGATTTCCGAAATGATAACCCGCGAAGAGCCGCGCGCCGACGTTTCAGGTTCGTCATTGCGCCAAGTGGACTCTGAAACATGAATCGAATGACGCGCACGATCAAAATCCACCGCCCGGAGCATTTCGACGGGATGCGTAAGGCTGGCCGTCTCGCCGCGGAGACGCTCGACTACCTCACGCCGTTCGTCGTACCGGGCGTGCGGACCGACGAGTTGGATCGATTGTGCGATGTCTTCATCCGCGATCATGGCGCGATCCCGGCGCCGCTCAACTACCGTGGATTTCCGAAATCGATCTGCACGTCGATCAACCACGTCGTCTGCCATGGAATCCCGAGCGAAAAACGGCTGCGCGACGGAGACGCCATCAACATCGATGTCACCGTCATCCTCGACGGCTGGCACGGTGATTCGAGCCGCATGTTCACCGTCGGCAAGGTCGGCATCAAGGCGCGGCGGCTGATCGACGTCACCTTCGAAGCGATGTGGCGGGGGATCCGCGCGGTGCGGGCCGGTGCCACGGTGGGGGATATCGGCTACGCCATTCAAAACTATGTCGAGAGCGAACGGTTTTCCGTCGTGCGCGATTTCTGCGGCCACGGACTCGGTCGGCAATTCCATGACGCGCCGAACATCCCGCACTTCGGCCAGCCGGGCGAAGGACCGGTATTGCGCGAAGGCATGTTCTTCACCATCGAGCCGATGGTCAACGCCGGCGGCTGGGAGGTGAAGGTGTTGAGCGACGGCTGGACGGCGGTCACCAAGGACAGCTCGCTTTCCGCCCAGTTCGAGCACTCGCTGGCCGTCACCGCCGATGGCTACGAGGTGTTCACCCATTCGCCCGCCGGCTACGATAAACCGCCCTACGACGTCTGAATGCCCGAGCGCAAGGGGAGAGTGGAGGACTTCTCGGCGCCGCCGCAAGCAGCGGAGGCGAAGCCGAAACCTCACTACGTGGGACATCGCGAACGCCTGCGCGGGCGCTTCCTCGCCAACCCGCCCGACACGTTCCCGGATTACGAACTGATCGAGCTCCTGTTGTTCTATGGAATCCCGCGAACGGACGTGAAGCCGTTGGCGAAGGCATTGCTGACCGACTTCAAGACGTTTTCGGGCATCCTGGCCGCCGATCCAGGCGTGCTGAGGAAGCGCCACAAGATCAACGAGCCGACGTTGGCGCTGTTCAAGGCGGTCCGCGAATGCTCCCGCCGCTTGCTGCGCGAGGACGTCTTCGCGCAACCCGTCATTTCCTCGTGGAGCCAGCTCAACGACTACTGCCGGGTGACCTTGGCGGACGAAGCGACGGAGCGTTTCCACGTCCTGTTCCTCAACCGCAAGAACATGCTGATCGCCGACGAGACGCAGCAGGAGGGAACCATCGACCAGGCGGCGGTCTATCCCCGCGAGGTGATGAAACGCGCCCTGGATCTCGGCGCCAGCGCGCTGATCCTGGTCCACAACCACCCCTCTGGCGATCCGACGCCGTCGCCGGCCGACATCGAGATTACCCGCCTCTTGGTCGATGCCGGCAAGCCGCTCGGCATCGCCATCCACGATCACATCATCGTCGCCAAGACCGGCAACGCGTCGCTGCGCGCCCTCGGGCATATGTGAGGCATCGGCGAGCCTGAGGTCAGGTCTTCAGCGTTTAGGGTCGTTCAAGCCCGCATCAGCGGTGGCAGCGAGCCGGAGATGCCCATGGCGTGGCGCATGAAGGCCTTGCGAACCGGGCCGATGGCGTTGACGAGGCCGAGACCGAGGTCTCGGACAAGGCGCACCGGGGGCGGATTGAAGGTGAACAGCCGGTTGAGCCCGTCGGTCGCCGCCAGCATGGCGAAGTTGTCGAAGAAGCGCGCTTCCTCGAAGCGCTTGAGGACCGCGCCGGCGCCGATGTCCTCGCCGGCGCGGGCGGCGGAGCCCAGCACGTCGGCCAGCGCGGCGACGTCACGAAAACCCATGTTCATGCCCTGGCCGGCGATGGGATGCATCGCATGCGCGGCGTCGCCGGCTAGCGCCAGCCGCTCGCCGAACATGGTCCAGGCATATTGCAGCGACAACGGATAGGCCCAGCGCTTGCCTTCCAGCTCGATCGGGCCAAGGAACTCGCCGACGCGGCGCGCCAACTCGGCGGTGAAACCGGCATCGTCGAGGGCCATCACCGCCCGCGAGACCTCGGGCCGCTCGGTCCAGACAATCCCCGACCGGTTGCCGCGCAACGGCAAGATGGCGAACGGTCCCGGCGCCATGAAATGCTCGTGGGCGACGAATCCATGCGGCTTTTGGTGTTGGATGACGCAGATCAGGCCGTCGCGTCGATAGGACCAGCCGGAGACGCGGATGCGCGCCGCTTCCCGGGTCGCCGAGTTCCGGCCGTCGGCGGCGATGGCAACGCGGGCTGTGATTTCCCGACCATCCTCGAGGCGGGCGCGGACCCCCTTCCCACCGCGCTCGATCCGCGCCACCGCGGCCGGGGCGAGCAGCCGGGCGCTCGGCGTTTCGGTCAAGCGTTGGCGGACGGCCCGACGCAGAACGGGGCTCTCGACAAGAAAGCCGAACGGCTCGTCGCCGACATCCTTGTGATCGTAGTGAAGGAACAGCCGCGAGTCCTGGTCGGCGACGCGGATTTCCCGCATCGGCGTCGCGTCTTCGCCGATGTGGGCCCAGACGCCGATATGCTTCAACAGCCGCGAAGAGGTCAGGGATATGGCGAAGGCGCGGCCATCGGCGCCGGCATTCAGCGTCGCCTCGGTCGGCGCGCGGTCGACGACGATGCTGCTTAACCCTTCGCCGTCGAGGGCGGCGGCGACCGTGCCGCCGATGAATCCGCCGCCGATGACGAGGACGTCGGCGCTGAGTTTTTCCGGCCCGGCTTCGATTTCACGCGTGGTCTTGGCTGAGGAGGGCATTGCTGTCGCTGCTCTTTTGGCTTGGGGTCAGTGATGTGTTACCGTGATGGCGTGATGGCGTGGCCCTGTCCCATCGAGTGTGCTCGCTCGCCGGGTGCCGGCCTCGTTGTCGTGGATATTTCAACGGCAATGCCCAAAAGTTGAGCGGGTGCCGTTTCTATGACTTTCCGAGATTGCCGTCTCCGCGGCTCCAAAGCCGCTGAAATAAAACGATAACTTTCAACTCTCCATACGTTGGCACGGTTTCTGATGCATGCAAGCAAAATCATCGCCGGCCTGAGGCAGGCGGCAAACGGAGACGATCGGTTGCGCGTCG
This sequence comes from uncultured Rhodospirillaceae bacterium, assembly GCA_964460955.1. Taxonomy (GTDB): domain Bacteria; phylum Pseudomonadota; class Alphaproteobacteria; order Rhodospirillales; family Defluviicoccaceae; genus Defluviicoccus. The sequence goes on from CAYWRP010000004.1 coordinate 88,473, forward strand.
CGCTGCCGACCGTCGGCGTGACGCTCGGATCGTTTCGGCGCCGAGTAGCGAATTTCGGGAAAGGTCAGGCAAATGAAGATGATCACGGCAATTATCAAGCCCTTCAAATTGGATGATGTCCGCCAGGCGCTCACCAGTCTGGGCGTCCAGGGCATGACGGCGAGCGAGGTCAAAGGGTTTGGCCGCCAGAAGGGTCAGACGGAAATCTATCGCGGCGCCGAGTACACGGTTCAGTTTTTGCCAAAGGTGAAGCTCGAGATCGTCGTCACCGATGACATGGTCGATCGGGTGGTCGAAGCGATCCAGACCACGGCACGAACGGAGAAGATCGGCGACGGCAAGATCTTCGTCTTCGATGTCGACCAGGCGATCCGCATTCGCACCGGCGAAGTGGACAGCGACGCCCTTTAGCGGGCAACACGCCATGAGGCGTTAGACGGAGCCGCCGCCGTCGTCGCCTTAGTTCACGCTGCTGGGTGGGAAACAACCGCCGCCAGCGCGCCCCGTTGGACACACCACCGGGGACTAGCGCTGGCGGCGTTTTCTTTTCCGTAAAGGCTGGGTCATCGGTTCGAGCGAATGTCTGGCGTTCGGGTTTAAGGCCGAATGGTCGCCCGCGCGGCTGCGGTGGTTTTGGCCCGTTTTCGGTGAGCCTAGATGCGGCGCTATCGTGCCGCTTTCGTAATCATGGCTTCCCGTTCTGCCCATGCATTGGGCACCCCGGTGTGCGATGGGAGCGCCTACCGACACCGTGCTTCCCAGCAATATGATGGTGAGTCAACGCGTTGGGCGATTCGCGCGGCCGCTGGCATGGACTTTGAGAAAGACGTCGTGTCGCCCTCGCGTCGGTCGAGCCTCGGCGCCGGGACGGCTGACCTCGTGGATGGCGGGCGCGCCTCACAAAAAAAGACGCCTCGGATCGCTCACATCGTGGCGGCGGGTTTCTTGTGCGGGCAAAAAACGGATTGGAAAAAAGTGACGCGAAGGAGAGCCGAAAGAATGAATTCTCTCTCAAAATTGCTCAGCGCTTGCGGGCTTGCCGCGGTAATGAGCTTGCTCTTGACGGACGGCGCGCTGGCGCAAGAGCCGACACTGGATACGGGCGACACGGCCTGGATGCTGACCTCGACGGCGCTCGTCCTGATGATGACGATCCCCGGATTGGCGTTGTTCTACGCCGGTATGGTTCGAAAGAAGAACCTCCTTGCGACGGCGATGCAGAGCTTCGCCACCTGCGCCCTGATGAGCGTGTTGTGGATGATCATCGGGTATTCGCTGGCGTTCACGGACGGCGGCGCGCTGAACGACTACGTCGGCGGATTCGACCGGGTCCTGCTCAGTGGACTGACCGTCGACAGCATGTCTGGAACGATACCGGAGTCCGTCTTCATCGTTTTCCAGATGACGTTCGCCATCATCACCCCGGCACTGATCACCGGCGCCTTCGCGGATAGGATGAAGTTTTCGGCGATGCTGTTGTTCCTCGGCGCCTGGATGGTGTTGATCTACGCGCCGATCTGCCACTGGGTCTGGGGCGGTGGTTTCCTCGGGTCCGATGGCGTCCTCGATTTCGCTGGCGGCACCGTGGTGCACATCAACGCCGGCGTCGCGGGTCTCGTCGCGGCGATCGTTCTCGGCAAGCGGCGCGGCTATGGCAGCGAAAACATGGCCCCTTACAATCTGACCTACAGCCTGATCGGCGCCTCCCTTCTCTGGGTCGGCTGGTTCGGTTTCAACGCCGGTTCCGCCGTGGCGGCAAATGGGACCGCCGGCATGGCGATGCTGGTCACGCAGATCAGCACCGCCGCCGCCACCTTGTCCTGGATGTTCACCGAGTGGGTGTTGAAGGGCAAGCCGAGTGTCCTCGGCGCGCTCTCGGGCGCCATTGGCGGTCTCGTCGCCATCACGCCAGCTTCCGGTTTCGTCGGTCCCGTCGGCGCGCTGATCATCGGCATCATCGCCGGTATCGCCTGCTACTGGGGCGCCGTGTGGCTGAAGAATGCCTTGAAGTACGACGACTCGCTCGACGCCTTCGGGGTTCACGGCATCGGCGGCATCGTCGGCGCCCTGCTCACCGGCGTGTTCGCGGTCGAGGCCATCGGCGGAACGCCTGGCCTCATCGAAGGCAACCCGCTGCAGGTTTGGACACAATTCATCGGCATCGTCGCGACAATGATTTACACGGCGATCGGCGCCTTCATCATCCTGAAAATCGTCGACATGATCGTCGGTCTGCGGGTCGACGAGGAAGAAGAGATGACCGGCCTCGACCTGACACAGCACGGCGAATCGGTGCATAGCTAATCGAACGGCCCTGGTTCTCGGCGAGCCGAGAACCAGGGCCTTATCGATCCCATCGACAAACACCAACGTCAAGGGCCGGAAGACATCTTCCGGCCCTTTCCTGTTTCGACGCGCGGTGCGGCTTGAGACGGTTTCAGCCGCCGCCTACCATGGCTCGGTGATGTTGAACCCCCGCCTTGAGCAACTCAGCGACTATCCATTCGATCGTTTGCGGGCCTTGCTGACGGACGTCGAACCGGCCGCCGGTGTTACGCCCCTGATGCTGTCGGTCGGCGAACCGCGCCACGCGCCGCCGGCATGGCTGGCGGACAGTCTCGGGGCCGAACCGGCCTTGTGGGGCCGCTATCCGCCGGTTGATGGAACGCCGGCATTTCGCCAGGCGGTCGCCGATTGGCTGACCCGCCGTTATCGCCTCGCCGAGGGCGCCGTCGATCCCAATCGCCATGTGCTGCCAGTAGCGGGAACCCGCGAAGCCTTGTTCCTCGCCGGCACTCTCTGCCTCGATCGGACAAGCCCGACGCGGCGCGACGCGGTGTTGATGCCGAATCCCTTCTATCAAGTGTATTTCGGCGCCGCGGTCATGAACGGCGGAGAGCCAATATACCTGCCGGCGACCGTGGACACGGGCTTCCTGCCCGATCTGGCGGCCATTGACGAAGCAGTACTCGAACGAACGGCCCTGTTCTTTCTGTGCTCGCCCGCGAACCCGCAAGGCGCGGTGGCCGACGCGACTTATCTCCGTCGCGCCGTCGGTCTTGCTCGAAGGTATGGTTTCGTGCTCGCCGTCGACGAATGCTACGCCGAGATCTACGACGCCGCGCCGCCGCCGGGCGCGCTCGAGATCGCGGCGGCGATGGGCGATGGGTGGCGTAATCTTCTCGTGTTCCATTCGTTGTCGAAACGCTCCAGCGTACCTGGCTTGCGCTCCGGTTTTGTCGCCGGAGACGCAACACTGATCGCGGCCTTTCGGCGCTTGCGCGCATTCGCCGGCGCCACGCAGCCTTTACCGGTACTTGCGGCGTCCGCCGCGCTGTGGGCGGACGAAGATCACGCCATCGCCAATCGGCGGCTGTACCGCGAAAAGTTCAACCTCGCCGACCGCCTGCTCGGTGGCCGATTCGGCTATTCGCGGCCACCGGGCGGATTTTTCCTGTGGCTCGATGTCGGCGATGGCGAGGCGGCGGCGCGCAGGCTGTGGGGAGAAGGAGCAATTCGGGTATTGCCAGGCGCTTATTTGGCAAGGACATGCGGCACCGCGCCGAACCCGGGAGAGAGTTACATTCGACTGGCCCTGATCGATGACTTGCAATCAACGCAAGACGCTTTAACAAGATTGGTCGAAATCCTATAAATAGTTGTGTTTTTCAGAGGACAGGTGTGATGGCAATCATCCGCCCAATGCCCATCTTTCCGACGGGTTCAATTGACTTCGTTCGCAGAAGACTCCACCAGGCGCTCGGCATCGTCTGGCTCGGGCTCTCAGCCGCTATCACCGTGGCGGTTTTGACGTTCGACGCGTCGGACCCTTCCTTGAACCACGCGACGGCAGCCGGGCCCCGGAACGCGCTGGGCGTAACCGGCGCGTACGTTGCCGACGCGCTCTTGCATTCGGTGGGGTGGGGCATCCTCTTGCCAATCACCGCGATGGTGCTTTGGGGAAGATGCTGGCTTCGCATGCGGCCTCTGTCTGGCTTCGGATGGCGGTTTGCCGCGACCGCCGTGTCGACGCTTGTGATGGCGGCCATTTTCGCCGTCCTACCGGTGCCAAGCGGTTGGCCGTTGGCGTGCGGCCTGGGCGGCGTCATCGGCGACATCACCGTTTACCAAGGGTTTGCGCCGCTGATTGGCTCGGGTTTCTTCAGCGCGGCGCTTGTCGTCATCCTGGGCCTTCCGCTTGCCCTCCTCCTTTGGGGTTTCGGCGCCGGGATCACGCTTACCGAGGCGGTCGAGGGCGGCCAACGGATGACGATCGCCGCGCGGCGACTGATCGCGACGCTGAAAACGAGGGCTGACCAGCGGACTGAGCCCTGCGCGCCCGCGCCGGCAAAGCCCCGCCGCGAACCCGTCTTTGCCGCGAAGGCGAAATCGGCGGCGGCCGCCACGGCGGAAATCGAAACGCCGCAGCCGGTGGTCGAACAACGCGATCGGCGGGTTCGCAGCGGTAAAGCCGCCCAGCAACGCGCCCAAAGCACGTTCGACTTCGCCGAGGCAGAAGCAAAGACATTGCCGCCGTTGGATCTGTTGCAGCCGCCGGCGCCGGCCGATGCCTCCGCCCAGTTAAGCACCGAGGCGCTGGAGCAGAACGCGCGCATGCTGGCCACCGTGTTGGCGGATTTCGGCGTCAAGGGTGATATCGTCAAGGTTCGCCCCGGTCCGGTGGTGACGATGTACGAGTTGGAGCCGGCGCCGGGGACGAAAAGCTCGCGCATCATCAGTTTGGCCGACGATATCGCTCGGTCGATGAGCGCGGTTTCGGCGCGTATCGCCGTCGTCCCCGGGCGGAACGCGATTGGCATCGAACTGCCCAATCAGAAACGGGAAACGGTTTCGTTGCGCGAACTGCTGGCTTCGCAAGCCTACGAGCGGGGTGGTGGTGCGCTGACACTGGTTCTCGGCAAGGACATCGGCGGCGCGCCGGTGATGGTGGATTTGGCGCGGATGCCGCACTTGCTGATCGCCGGCACCACCGGATCGGGGAAGTCGGTAAGCATCAACACGATGATCCTGTCGCTCCTTTACCGCCTATCGCCGGAGGAAGCCCGTCTCATCCTGATCGACCCGAAAATGCTGGAATTGTCTGTGTATGACGGCATTCCGCACCTGCTGACACCGGTGGTGACGGAGCCCTCCAAGGCGGTGGTGGCGTTGAAATGGGCGGTTCGCGAGATGGAGGACCGCTACCGCGTGATGTCGCAATTGGGCGTGCGCAACGTCGCCGGCTACAACGCCCGGCTGGCGCAGGCCGAACGAGCCGGCGAGGTGCTCACCCGGACCGTGCAGACCGGCTTTGACGAGGCCGGCGATCCGGTGTTCGAGGACCAGCCCTTGGACCTGGCACCGTTTCCGCTCATCGTCGTCGTCGTCGACGAGATGGCGGACTTGATGCTGGTCGCCGGCAAGGACATCGAGGCGGCGGTGCAGCGCTTATCGCAAATGGCACGCGCCGCCGGCATTCATTTGATCATGGCGACGCAGCGGCCGTCCGTCGACGTCGTCACTGGCACCATCAAGGCGAATTTCCCGACGCGTATCAGCTTCCAGGTGTCGTCAAAGATCGACAGCCGAACCGTGCTCGGCGAGATCGGCGCCGAGCAACTGCTGGGCCAGGGCGACATGCTGTTCATGGCTGGCGGGGGCCGGGTGACGCGCGTTCACGGGCCGTTCGTGTCCGACCGCGAAGTGGAAAAGGTTGTCCAATTCCTTAAATCAATGGGGGCGCCGCAATATCTCGAGGCGGTGACGGAAGAGGACGACGCCGACAGTGCCATTTTCGGCTTCGGCGGTGGCGGCGGCGGCGATGGCGACGACAGCGATGGCCTCTACGATCAGGCGGTCGCCACCGTCGCCCGCGAGGGCAAGGCCTCGACCAGTTTCGTCCAGCGGCGACTGCAGATCGGCTACAACAGAGCGGCCCGGCTCATTGAACGCATGGAGGCAGAAGGTATTGTCAGCAAACCGGATCGTGTCGGCCGCCGGGAGGTTCTGGTCGGCGATCACAGCAGTTAGACGCGCGTCGCCGGCCCGCATGGCATTCGCCCGTGTCGCGCTGGCCGTGGCGTTCAGTCTCGGCGCCGGGACGGCTCAATCGAAAGTGCCCGCGGCCTATTCCGAAGGCCAGGCGGCAAATGATTTGCAGCGTATCGAGGACTACCTCAACAGCTTCGACACGGTGGAGGCGCAATTCCGGCAACGCTCCTCGAACGGCGAATTGGCGGAAGGGGATCTTTACCTCTCGCGCCCGGGGCTGTTGCGCATCGAATACCGCCCGCCGGTACCGGTGATCATGATCTCCAACGGCACCATCCTGATGTATTACGACCGGGAACTGGACCAATTCAGCCACATTCCGCTCCGGCTGTCGCCGGCCAGTATTCTGCTTGAAGACGCCATCGATTTCGACGGCGACAGCATCGACGTTGTGGGATACGATCGCGCCGACGGGGCCTTGCGGCTGACCGTGGTGCGCCATGAGGATCCTCAGGAGGGCGCGGTGACGCTCATTTTCGAGGACGCTCCGCTGGCCTTGCGGGAGTGGGTTATCACCGATGCGCAAGGCATTCGCACCCGGGTGTTGCTGGACGACGCCCGGTTCAATACGGCCCTCGATCCGGACCTGTTCGAGCTGTTCAATCCGCGGTTCCAAGAGGAGCACTGGTAAGGTATGCGTTATCTGCATGCCTGTTATGTGCCGGAGATGATCGACGTTACGAGTCCGCGTACCCAAATCCGAGTCAGAAGCTGGGTCTTCGCATCCGGCTTCTCGGGTGGTTCCCCTGCCATCCGTAACTTCCAATTACTGGAAGTTTAAGCGCCCGGTTAACCCCCCTGGCCGGGCGCTTTTTCTTTCCTCCGCCCGATATCGAAACTTACGGCGCAAGACCGCCAATTGCCATTGGTCAGACGGCGAGGCGGTAGCCGCCCGGCTCGGTGATCAGAATCGTCGCGTTGGACGGATCCGGCTCGATCTTCTGCCGCAATCGGTAAACGTGGGTTTCCAAGGTGTGCGTCGTCACGCCGGCGTTGTATCCCCACACTTCGTCGAGAAGGACGTCACGGCTGATCACCCGGTTGCCGGAGCGGTAGAGATACTTGAGGATCGCCGCCTCTTTGTCCGTCAAGCGGATTTTCCGGTTGGCGCGATCGTCGATCAGCATCTTCGCGCTCGGTTGGAATGCGTAGGGGCCGATGGTGAAGACCGCGTCATCGCTGCGCTCGTGCTGGCGGATGTGCGCCCGCAGCCGGGCGAGAAGCACGCCAAGGCGGAACGGCTTCGTGATGTAATCATTCGCGCCCGCGTCAAGCCCGAGAATCGTATCGGCGTCCGTGTCGGCGCCGGTCAGCATGATAATCGGGCTCTTGACGCCGGCGCGGCGCATCAGTCGGCACACCTCGCGGCCATCGAAGTCAGGCAGACCCACGTCAAGCACGATGATGTCGAAGTGCTCTCCCTTGACACAGTCCAGTGCCTCGGCGCCGGTCGTCGCGATCGTCGTCGAGAACTCTTCGTGCAGGGTCAATTGTTCGGCCAGCGTATCCCGCAGCGCCTGGTCATCGTCGACCAGCAACAGAGTCTTTCCAGCTACCACGGCTGACCCCACATCCAAGCCATCACTTATGCTTTGAAACATAGACGACATACGGCATATTGCAACGAACGGCCTCGCGCCTGCGCGCTTGGCCGACGGCGATTTCGTAATCCCCACCCCATTCGAAGCTCGCCAGGTTTGACGTGACCAATGTCGAGAATGGAACAACGCCGGTGACCACACCCCCCAACCTGATCGCCTTGCCCGCGACACGCGAACCTCTGTCTCGGTTGACGGTGCAACGATGCCTGGCGGAGCTGAGAGGCGGTCGTCCGGTCACCGTGACCGCCAGCAAGGGCGTGGCGCAATTGGTGCTCGCCAGCGAGGCGGCGACGCCCCGGAATCTGCAGGAAATGCAGGAAGTCGCCGGCGCGGCGCCCAGCTTGGTGGTTACCGGGCGCCGGGCACGCGTTCTCGGCCTCGCCATCGGCGGCTTGAAATCGGTTCGCATCGACGCGAAGGACGTTGATCTCGAGCTGTTGCAATCGCTCGCCAATCCGCTGTCGGAGCCGCCGCCGCTACCCCTCGACACCCTCCAGGTCAGCGAGGTCGATAGCCACAGCGGTGAGCAGGCGGCCGTGTTACTAACACGCTTGGCACGGCTGCTGCCGGCGGCGATCGTCGCCACAATTGACGATCCGCTGGCTAGCGATGTCGCCGCGTGGTCGATGCGCCATCAGCTCCTCATGGCCGATGCCGGAGACATCTTCCAATACGATCGCGTCGCCTCGCGAGCCTTGAGACCCGTCAGTCGGGCGCGGGTGCCGCTCCTTGGCGCCGAGTTGACCACCATCGTCGCTTTTCGCCCCGTCGACGGCGGCCTCGAGCATCTTGCCGTCGTTTTGGGTAATCCGTCGCCGCGCCAAACCGTGCTCACCCGTCTGCACTCCGAATGCTTCACCGGCGATCTGTTGCGAAGCCTGCGCTGCGACTGCGGCGACCAGTTGCGCGGCGCCATCGAGGAAATCGGCGCCGCCGGCGGCGGCGTACTGCTGTATCTTGCCCAGGAAGGGCGGGGGATCGGGCTTGTCAACAAACTGCGCGCCTATGAATTGCAGGATCGCGGCTTCGATACGCTTGCCGCCAACGAACAGCTCGGGTTCGAGGCCGACGAACGGGTCTATTTTCCCGCCGCCGAAATGCTGCGCCAGCTCGGTTTCATTCGAGTCCGCCTGCTCACCAACAATCCGGAGAAGGTGGAAGGGTTGACGAGGGCCGGTATCGACGTCACCGAACGGGTCGCCCACTCCTTCCCGTCCAACGAACACAACGATTTCTACGTGCAGACGAAAATCCGCCGCGGTGGTCATTTCATGTAATCCGCGCCACGCCTCGGCCATGCCGAAGCGCGAAAGCCGGTCCGGTGACCAGGAAGCATACGATGGCCGTGCTGCTATCACCTGATGTCAATCGCGGCGGGCAGTTCTTGCCGGGACGGGATTGTCCAACCGGCGGGATTTGCCGCCCCGGGCTTGGGCCCCCAGTCGGCTCATTGAGCGCGTTGGCCGTCGCGCGGCGGCCGGTTTCCGGGTCCCAGGTGGGTGGCATCCGTCTTGCTTGAGCTCGCCGAGCCCACAGTTTGTAACAAGTGTCGCCATGGATCTCGACCACATCTCGCCCGTCGCGCCGCGGATCGGCCGACCGGCCCCAGCCCCGACCGCCGAGAAGCCGTTTTCGATCCTTGGCTTTCAGCCGTTCGGCGACGATGGGCCGACCTTCCACGACATGCTGGATATCGTCAATCCGCTGCAGCACCTGCCGCTTATCTCCCATGTCTATCGCGAACTGACCGGCGATGCGATCGATCCCGTCCCCCGCGTTGTCGGTGGGGCGATCTTCGGCGGCATCTTTGGAGCGGCGGCATCGCTGGCGAACGTCATTTTCGAGCAACTGACCGGGGACGATGTGGGCGGTACCGCCATCGCGCTCGTCAAGGACGCAATTGGCATCGATGAAGAAGGCGAGCAGTCGCCCGAAATGCTAGCGGATGCGAACAAGACGACGAACACGACGCCGCTTCCGGTCGGCGAGCATCAGGACGTCTTGACATGGGCCGAGCGAGAAACGGTCTGGCACGACGCCATGATCGCCGCGCGGACGATCACCGCGGGCGGGGTGGATTTTCACCTTGGCAACCTTGCGCCGATGCAGATGAAGCAACTCGGGCTGCTTTCGCCGGGGATTGCCGGCACACCGTCGTCACTCGACGTGATTGCCTGAACCGGATCGCCGCCCGTGACGGAAAGGTATGCGACGCCATGGACGTCGTTGTCACCGGCACCGGCTTGATTACCTGGAATGACCGCGCGGCGCGATGCGCCCTCGGCCGGGGCGGCGTGCGGCGAGACAAGCGGGAAGGCGACGGCGCGACGCCGGCGGGCCGGTTTCCGATCCTCGCCGTGCGCTATCGTCCCGACCGCGTTCGCGAACCAGCGACACGGTTGCCGGTGAAAGCGCTCACGCCAGCCGATGGATGGTGCGACGATCCCAGCGATGTCGCCTATAACCGGCCCGTGACGCTGCCTTATCCCGCCCGCTGCGAAGCCCTATGGCGCGACGATGCCCTCTACGATCGGCTCTGCCTCATCGGCCATAACACGGTACCGGTCGTGCCCGGTCATGGCAGTGCGATTTTCATCCATCAGGCGACACCCGACTATGCGCCGACCGAGGGCTGCGTCGCGCTGGCGCCCGACGACCTGGCGCGGCTTCTGGCCGATCTCGCGCCCCCCGCCTGGATCTGCATCACGGGGTGATGCGCAGCCGGGGCCCGAAAATGGCGGTGCCGACGCGGACGTACGTCGCGCCATGGCGGACCGCCGTTGCATAGTCGCCGCTCATGCCCATGCTGAGATGTGGCAACCCATTGCGGGCGGCGATGGTGGCGAGAAGATCGAAGTGCGGCGCCGGGTCGACGTCGACCGGGGGAATGCACATGACGCCGGTGACCGGCAGATGAAGATCCTCGACACAGGCGGCGATGAGGGCATCGGCGGCATCCGGGGCGACGCCGTGCTTTTGCGCTTCCGCCCCGGTGTTAACCTGGATCATGATGGCGGGGCGCCGGCCCTCGCTTTCCGCCGCGTTGGCGACCGCCTTCGCCAATTCCAGTTTGTCGATCGTCTGAATGACGTCGAACAGCCGCACCGCGCGGCGCACCTTGTTGCGTTGCAGGGGACCGATCAGATGCAGCACCGACTCCGGGAACGCCTCCTTGAGCGCCGGCCATTTCTCCTCCGCCTCCTGCACCCGGTTTTCGCCGTAGTCGCGATAGCCCCCCTCGAGGCAGGGCCGAATCGCCGCCGCGCCGTGGGTTTTGGTGACGGCGATCAGGGTCACCGTTCGCGGATCACGCCCCGCCTCGACAGCGGCGGCGCCAATGGCCTCTCGGACATCGTGCAGATTGGCGGCGGCGTCGACGGTCGGCGGCGGCGTGTCCAGCATTTCCATCCCGTGAAAGTTCCCTGGCTGACATGACAACGGTAGCAGAAGTGGCCGGGCGCCTCAAACGCCCGGCGGCGGCGGCACCGCTACCCCGGATGCTCGTGATGACCGATTCCGCACGCCTCCCCGATCCCATCGCCGCCGTTGGCGCGATGCCGCCGGATGCCGCGCTGGTATTCAGGCATTACGACTCCGCCGACCGGCGCGGACTAGCCAAGGACGTGGCGCGGGCCTGCCGGCGGGCCGGCGTGCGGCTGCTGATTGCCGGCGACGCACGCCTGGCGCGGGAGGTCGGCGCCGACGGCCTGCACCTGCCGGAGTGGATGGTGCGGCGGGACCGACGCTGGCGACAGCTTCGACGCGCCGGATGGATCGTCACCGCCGCCGCGCACAACCCTCGGGCGATCGAATGGGCGGCGGCGGCGGGCGCGGATGCCGTCGTCGTCTCACCGGTGTTTGCGACGCGAAGCCATCCCGGGGCGCCGATACTGGGGCCGATCAGGCTGGCGCGGTGGGCGCGGCGAGCGCCGGTGCCGGTTTACGCGTTGGGAGGCGTCGACGCCGGCACCGCACGCCGGCTGCTGGCCATTCCACTGGCCGGCCTCGCCGGCATTCGCGGCTTCGTTGTCGCATCGGAGCCGTGAGGGGGGCTGAAAACAACAGCGGCGACCGGAAGGCCGCCGCGAGATCTCCGTTCAGCAAGCTTGGTCGTTAGAATGTCAAGGCCAGGCCCGTTGTGACACCGGCACCGTCGGAGCGGACGAAATCGCTGGGACCGTCCTCGGCGGCGACGATATCGGCGGCATCGCGTTTCTCGCCAGCGGCGTCCCAGTACACCCCAGTCACTTCCCAAGCGACGCCGGCGCCCAGCGCGTAGCTGAAACCGACGGCGAGTTGATCGAAGGTATTGCGCTCGCCGTCGCCCTTGAGGCCGCTGGCCTTGCCGCGCGCGTACACCGCGCCGACGGTGTACGGCCCGGTTTCGTAGGTGAGCCCGAAGCTATAGCCCCAACTGTCGAACAGCAATTCGTTCTCGTTGTCGGCGCCGCGCGTCAGTGCCCCTTCGCTGCCCTCCATGTAGGCAACGGTGCCACCGAGGGTGAAACCGGAGAAGCTGACGTTGACGCCGCCGTTATAGGCCATGAGATCGTCGGCGCCGTCGGCGGGACCGGATTGCGAGGTGTCGCCGTAGACGAAACCGCCCGACAACCCGAATTCAACGCCGCCGAAGTCCTCGATATAGTTCAGGCCGAGACCGACGTTGTTCCACTGGTCGCCGTCACGCCGCGAATCGTTGTCGTCACCGCCGCTCTCGGCGATCGGCGTGTAGTTGACGCCGAGTTGGAAACCGGCGACTCGCGGCGTGAAATACATGATCTTGCCGGAGTCGTTGTCGTTGGCCCGCAACAATGTCGAGTCGATCGCCGTGTCGCTCAAGTCGAACGAATCGGGAAGAATGGCATTCGCAAGGTCGAAGTCGGTCTCATTGATCTCGATGGTCGTCGGCTCGGGTGCCCTGTAATGCATGAGATAGGGCGCGCTGTTCTCGTCACCGATCAGAAAACGGCCGAAATTGTCGCCGTCGACGGTGATATAAGCCTCGTCGATCTGGTCACTCGAGGTACGGCCTTCCAACTCGACCTTGAAGCCGACGTTTAGGCCATTGTCGAGGGTGGTCTCGCCGCGGAAGTGGATTTCGTTGTCGAAGTGGTGATCGAAGTAGGCGACGTCGGCGTCATCCTGCCCCGGAACCGGGTCGAGGCTTTGATAGGTACCGGCGAAATATTCGTTGTGATAACCCCGGACGCTGGCTTTTATCGGCGCCGCGAGAGTTGATGTGACCGATCCGGCTAAAAAGGCGGTCGATCCCAACAACAGTAAAGTGAAACGCGATTTCTGCATTGTTCGTCCCCAGTGGCTTCTTTATTTGAAAGTAATTCAATAGACGACGGGAAAAGACACCGTTGGTAAGAACGCTATAC
>CAYWRP010000005.1:0-94346 GCA_964460955.1 uncultured Rhodospirillaceae bacterium
CGCCCACAAAACCACCCTTCGCCGCTCTCAATCAACCACTGTCGTGCAGTGTGCAGCCTGCCGATCCTCGCCGCCTACACCCAGATCTTCATGTCGAATACCGGGCAATTCATCATCGCGTTTTTCCCGTTGTTCCTGCTCGGGGCGATTTTCGGCAAATTGATGGACGAGACCGGCTCGGCGCAGTCGATCGCCCGGACGGTCAGTAAATGGCTTGGTCCCGAACGGGCGATCGCGTCGGTGGTGCTGTGCTGCGCCCTGCTGACCTACGGCGGCGTTTCTGTGTTCGTGGTCGCCTTCGCCATGATTCCCGTCGCGGCGGCCCTGTTCGAGAGCGCCGACATTCCGCGCCGGCTGATTCCGGGCGCCATCGCCGTTGGCGCGTTTTCCTTCACAATGATCGCGTTGCCGGGGACCCCGGCGATCCAGAACGCCATCCCGATGCCGTTTTTCGGCACCACGGCCTTCGCCGCGCCGGGGCTTGGCATCATCGCCAGTATCGTCATGTTCGCGCTCGGGATGGCCTGGCTGAGCCGTCGTGCCGCCGCCGCGCGCAAGGCCGGGGAGGGCTACGGGGCGCGCGTGGAGGCCCCGAGGCAACCGGACATCGTATTGCGCGAGCGCGCCCAGGGCGAGGGGTTCGACATCGCCGAAATTCCGGAAGACCGCAGCCAAGCAGCGGCCGAAGACGCGCTGCCGCCGTTCTGGCTTGCGCTGCTGCCGATCATTGTCGTCATCGCCGCCAACTTCCTGTTCATCAGGGTCGTCCTCCCGCAGCTCGACACCTCGTTCCTGGCCGACCCGCTGTTCGGCGCCACGACGATCGAGAGCGTTCGCGGGGTCTGGGCGGTGATTCTCGGCCTGTTCCTCGCCATCCTGCTGCTCATCGGCGGTAACTGGAAACGCCTGAAGGACCTGCGGGCCAGCCTCGACAAGGGCGCGGACGCCTCGGTGTTACCGATCTTCAACACGGCGAGCCTGGTCGGCTTCGGCGCGGTGATCGCGGCGATGCCGGTGTTCGGCATGATCAGCTAGGCGGTGGTCGAACTCGGCGGCGGCAATCCGTTGATCACCGTCGCCACATCGGTCGGGCTGCTTTCGGCGATGACGGGATCGGCATCCGGCGGGATGAGCATTGCCCTCGATTCCCTCGGCCCGACCCTGGTCGGCCTCGCCAACGCGGCGGGCGTTTCGCTCGAGGCGATGCACCGCGTCACCGCCATCGCCTCGGGTTCATTGGATGCCCTGCCACACAACGGCGCCGTCATTACGTTATTGACGGTATGCAAGTTGACCCACGGCGATTCCTATCTCGACATCTTCGTTGCCGCCATTTTGGCGCCTCTCGCGGCGTTGATCGTCATTATCATCCTCGCCAGCCTGTTCGGCGCTTTTTGAGGCGGGCCGGTCGGCTACCCTGTTCGCGCGTCCTCAAAAGGCGCGCGCGAGCAGGGAGATGGCGACCGAGTTTATCATGTCCACGAAAACGCCGCAGGTCAGGGAGACGATCATGATGGCTTTTTGGGCGCCGCCGAACTGCTTGCTGACCGCCGCCATGATCGCCATCGCCGTTGCCGTCGAGCCAAGGGCCATGCCGGCGAAGCCAGCCGACATGACCGCCGCCTCGTAATCGCGTCCCATGACCCGAAAGACAACGAAAATGATGAAGGCCATCGTCGCCAGCACCTGGACGAAAATGACCACCAAAATAAAGGTGAGGTACGACCCGGCTGTCCACAATTGGAGGTTCATGAAGGTCATCGTATAAAAGAGGCCGAGACTAATGTAGGAAATGAAGGTGAGCCCCTGGTCGCTCCCCGACCAGTCGAGTCATGGCGCGATCGGCGGCTTGACGTTGCCGATGGCGATGCCGGCGATCAGGCACACGACATAGAGGGGCGCCTGAATACCCACTTGCTCCAGGCCGAGGACAGCGATCTGCGCGACCACGATGGCAATGTGGATGCGCATGAGCGCAAGCAGCAAATCCTGGTAGTTGACGCGCGCCGCCTCCGGATCGCGATAGAAACCGACGTCGACGTTTTCCCTCGCGGCGCCCGTCTGACCGAGCTTATGACGCTGGATGAGGAACCGGGCGATCGGGCTGCCGATGGCGCAGGCGGCGATCAGGCCGGCCATGTTCGTCGCCAGTCCCAGCCGCGAGGCGTGCTCGACGCCAAACTCCTGTTGAAACAGGGGTGCCCAGGCGACCGTCGTTCCCGACCGTCCAATAAGGGCCACCGATCCTGCGAGGATGCCGGATTGCGGCGGCAGTTCGAAGGCGTGGGCGATGGCGATGCCGATGGAATTCTGCATTAGGATGAAGACCGACGCCAGAAGGACGAGGATGAATAACGGCCGCCGGAAGGTGAAGATTTCCCTCGGGCTGGAGCGAAGCCCGAGGGCGGCGAAAAAATAGATCAAAAGCGTGTCGCGGCGTTCCAGGTCGAACAGGATCTTGATGTCCGTCGCGGCAAAGAAAACCGCGATCAGCACAGCGCAAATGAACCCGCCGACCACCGACTCCGGGATGCTGAACTTTTGAAGGGTTTGAGATCGCATGGTGATGGCGTAGCCGACGAAGAACACGCACATCGCGATTGTCGTCGTGGCGAAGACATCGAGCTCAACGGTCATGCTGCCTCACCGGCGCTGCGCGTCACTTGATCTGTTTCGTTCATATCGTGGACACGGACCAAGCCGCGCTCCGCCGCGATGGGTGCTTGGACGGCATCGCCGCTCCTGAGATTAGCGACGCTTCGCCGTTCGCAGGCGCGGCAGATGGATTTCTCGGTTAGAAAATTAGCGCCGTCAATTGTGCCGAACGGCTATTTCCGCTTACCATGAAGGCGGGTCCGGCGCTCGCTTCACCGGTGAACGGGTCGCCCGAGAACTCTCCTGTAGGACAAACGAGTGCAGCGTTCCGGGCCCGATCGAAGGATCCGCTTTGATCCGTCAGATGCGCCGTTGGGGCGGTCGCCGTGCGTCGGTTGATTGGCATCGTATTGTGGACGGGTGGGCTGCTTGCGGCTGCCGCCATCGCCCTCGCCGTCGTCTTCACCCTCGCCGGAGATACATTCTATCGCTGGGCAGCCGGGCAGGTCTTGGCGTCCACGGTCGACCGTCCGGTCCACCTGGACGGCGCGATTTCCCTCAGCCTTGGCGGAGAGGTGGCCCTTACGGTTACCGATGTCTGGATCGAGAATGCTCCTTGGGCTAAGCGAGCAGCGATGGCTAGGCTGGCGCGCGCCGAGGCGCGCATCGCGCTGTCTCCTCTTTTAAAAGGCATCGTTCGTATTCCCCGGCTGGCGATCGATGGAATGACGGTGGACCTCGAACGGACCGAAGATGGGGTCGGCAACTGGATGATTGCGGAGCCGGTGGAGGAAGGCGATCCGTCGCTTGGCACCGCGGAGCAAACCCCAGATGACGAGGCGGGAAGTCCTGCCCGGTCCGATGCCTTCGTTCCGATCCTCGAGTCCGTCTCGCTGCGCAACGTCGCGGTCACCTACCAGGGAGGTCCGCACGAGGCCGGCATCGCGGTTGTCATCGACGCGTTCGCGCTCGACAAAAGCGCCGACGATCAGCTCCAGGCACGCGGTTCGGGCCGCATCAATCAACACTCTTTGGAGCTGGAAGGTTATTTCGGGTCGGTTAAGGCGGCATTGGCCGCGGCGGCGCCCTATCCGATGAACCTGACGGTGACCGTCGCCGATGTGGTCGCCGCCATCATCGGTACGGCGCGCGACCTGCCACGCGCCGAAGGGTTCGATTTCCGGCTGACTGCGGACGTCGCCTCTATTCAGAAAGCGCTGGCGATCCTGGACATTGATCTCCCTGTGGATGGCGCGGCGCGGGCCGAGGCGCGCCTGCAAGGCGACCTGCCCGCTCTTGCCGTCGACGATCTTTCCATTGAGGTCACCGAGCCCGCCGGCGACCGGCTCTTGGTCGAGGGTCGGGTGGATGATTTGCTGGCGGGCGAGGGGCTCGATGTCCGCGTCTCCGCCGTTCTCGGGCCCCACCCCTTCGGCTGGGTGCCGGTCTCGGCGGACGACGAGTTCACCGTATTGAGGGGCGTCGAGCAGGTGGAACTCGGCGGCCGGATTTCCGGCGCCATCGACCGACCCGCTTTCGAGGATCTCCGGGCCGATCTCGTCCACGCCTCGGGCGCCACGCTGTCGGCGCGCGGCCGGATGGAATTGGCGCTTGCGGACGACTCGGCGATACTGACGGCGCTTGACGCGACAGCCGCCCTGGCGGCTCCCGACGGCAGCCTGTTGCGAGAAGTGGCGGGCGATCGCCTCGGCGCGCTTGGCCCGCTGAGCGCGACGTCGAAGCTCGCTCTCGCCGACGGGCGGATGCGGATTGAGATGTCGGAAATCGAGGCCCCAGCTTTCGCGGAGGCCCGACTGACGGCGACCGGCGAGATCGGACGCCTGACCGAAGACGGCGGCGGCATCGTATTCGCGCCCCGGCTGGACATCGACGCATCCCTGGCGGCCTTGAGCCCGGTCTACGCCCTGCTTGGGGGAGCGGTCGATTTTGCGCCGCAACCAACAGCTGGAAACGACGGTCGTGGGCTGCCCGCGCCATCCGGAGCCATGCTCATTCGGACGATCCAGCAAGGATTGCACGACGCGGGCATCGATCCAGGCCCGCGCGACGGGCTGATCGGCCCGAGGACGCGTCGCGCCATCCGTACCTACCAGGCCCGGCACGGCCTTGATGTCGATGGCCGGGTCACAAGCGATCTGCTGCGGCAGATCGAGGGACACGGCGGGCACGCTGGACCCATCCCCGATCCCGGCCCGGTGACGGCATCGGCCCGGCTCTCCACGGATGGCGACATGTACCGGCTCGATGATCTCCGCTTGCGGGTGGGAGAGCGGGACGTATGGATCGAGGTGGAGGGTACCGTAGGCTCCATTCGGCCGGCCGATGATTTTGTGCCCGAAGAGATCGCGCTTGCTGTCCGATTGGCGAGTCCCTCAGGTCCCCAACTGGCTGGATCCTATTGGCCCGATTGGCTCGATCTCCACGATATCCGCGCGCGCTTCGATCTTCTGGGATCGGCGGATGCGTTGTCGCTTACCAATGCCGACGTGACGGCGAACGGGCTCGACGGGCTCAGGTGGCGCGCCGTCGGCGGTATCGGCACGATTGCCCTCCATCCAGCCTTCGCCATGGACGCGATGGACTTCGCGCTGGCGGCCAGATCCCCGACCACGGCGGCTTTCATTCGCCTGTTCGGCATCGAGTTGCCAGAGTTGGGGCCGGTGAGGGGGCGGGCCACCGTGCGGAGCCAAGGCGGCCGCTTCACCTTAGGCGGGATCGACGTCGCCGCCGGCCCCTCGGCATCGCCCGTCGTGCGCGTCGATGGTGGCATCGGCGATCTCGCCGCCCTCGAGCAGATCCGCCTCGACGGTTCCTTCGATGTTGCGACCGCTACGTTGCTGGAGTTGGACGACCTTCCGAGCGGCCAGTCGGCGCTCGGCATCGCTCGTGGTCGGTTCAGGCTGTCGGATACCAATGGCAGCTTCGGCATCGATGCGCTCACGGCGACCGTTCGTAACACGTCTTTGTTCGACCTGTCAGCACGAGGCGTGTTCGACGATATCGAGGCCAAGGATGGGCTTCATTTCGAAACCGCGCTCTCGGTTCCGAACATGTCGGACCTTGCCACCGCGATCGGGTTCGATGTCGGCCGCGTCGGCGGCTTTACTTTCGACGGCATGCTGTCCGGCAGCGATGCGCGTTACCAGGCCAAGGGCACGTTTCGGCTCGGAGAAACGCTGTTCTCCGGCACGTTGGTCGGCAGCAACAGCGGCGCCCGGCCAGCGATCGAAGCGCGTCTCTTTTCGCCGGTCGTCTATCTGGCGGATCTGGGGCTGGGCTCGAGTGCCGAAACCTCCGAGGACTCGGATGAGCAGGACACTGATGACGCCCTTGCGACGGATGCCTGGCTATTCGACGAAGACCCCATCGCCTTCGATGTGTTGGAGAAGATCGATCTCGACCTTGAGATCGAGGTCGATCAGGTGGAGGGCCTCAACTTCGCCATCGACCGCGTCGAGGCGAAGGTGGACGTGACGGATGGTTCCCTGTCGGTCGATCCGGTGTCGCTCGGTTTCGCCGAGGGGCGCCTGGAAACGCGGCTGTTCGCGAATGGGCGCGTGGTTCCGCCGCAAGTGCGGCTCGATCTTCTGGCGGACGACCTGGACCTTGGCGACTTCCTGGCGCAGGTGGAAACCGACGTGCCCCTCGACGGCATGGTGGATCTCTTGGCGCATCTGGAAGCCGCAGGGGAGTCGCCCCGCGCGCTCGCGCGAACGCTGGCGGGGGACATCGATCTCGCGCTGGCCGGAGGGCATCTGCGGACCAGCCTTCTCGACCTGACGGTCACCAATCCACTGCGCTGGCTGTTTTCGCGGTCCCGCCGGCGCGGTTATTCCGCCCTCAACTGTTTGATAGCGCGTTTTGATGTTTGGGACGGTATCGCCAACAGCGTCACCCTGCTCCTGGACACGAGCACTATCCGCGTCGACGGGGCGGGCGCGATAAATTTCGCTGACGAGAGCCTGGCTCTCGACTTTCGGCCGCGCGCGAAAGAAAGACGGCTCATCGCCATGGCGACGCCGTTCGGCGTCGCGGGCCCGCTGAGCAATCCGAGGCTGGAGTTGAACACACGCCGGGCGATCATGCGGACGCTCGGCAAGACGGCCGTCAGCCCGGTCAATCTACTTGGTTCATTGCTGCCGTTTGTGAACGATCGCGGTCGGGATCCGGACAATGCGTGTTTGAAGCTAAATGCCGAACCTCGCATCCCTCCGCGCGACTGAACAGCGACCGGCTGAGTTTTAAGAGGGGGCAAAGATCCGCTGATCAAGCGGATCAGCATCGATGGATGAAACGGACAATAGAGACCCTTGAAGCATTATATTGGCAAAACGACCGTTGACGATCCAGCGTGTCGGAGGGGGGGTCCTGCTAACTGATGTTCACTTGGCTTTTTTTGCGTTCGTGGGCGTTTGAAATACTTCAATAAAGGGCACCTGGATAAATGTCGCGATTTGGCCTTGTGGCGGTAGAATTGCAGGTGTAGGAGCGATGACCGGCAGGTGCCGATGGGCCGGATGGGCTTTTTCGATGTCTCGAAGCGCTATGCCGGGCCGGATGTGAAGTCGGATCCGCTGGTGAAGCTGAACAGGATCGTGCCCTAGGCGGAATTCCGGTCGCGGCTGGAAGCGGTCTGGCACCGGCCGCCGGAAGCGGGCCGCGAGCCGCGGGACGCGGTCGTGATGTTTTCAAGGCGCTCGTGCTGCGCGATCTGTACGACCTCTCCGAACTGATCCGGCGCTACAAGGTGACCGATGCGGCGACGCACGACAGCCAGGTCATCGACGACATCCTCGACGACGACAATACGGCTTCGGAGGTCCGGGCGAACAGCGCCTGCAGGTCAGCGGCAATCGAAGAGAAGCTGGAAGATCGCGGGCTGAAGAGCCGGATCCCCCGCAGTGTAATCCGGCGAACGCGCTTCAGTGCCCTTGTCGGCATACGACTCGTGGCTATCCTGACTTGCTTGCCCAAATAAGCTTCGTGTCGGTAGAGTCCCCTGGGAACTAATCAAGAGCCGACGGAAGGGTAGTTCATTCGCCGAGGGCATATGAAATTGTCGGCGATTACCATGATCCGAGGTCGGCAGCGGGAGGAGGTCTGAGCATGAGTTTCATAAAAACAACTGTCATCGGCGGCGTCGTTTTCTTGATACCGGTGATTGTCCTGGTGATGGTGATTGGCAAGGCATTGGAAATCACAGGTAAAATTGCCGCGCCGATCGCGAATTCGTTGCCTGGGTATACGATCGCTGGCCCGATCTTATCGCACGTGGTCGCGGCCGCCATTCTCGTGGCGGTCTGTTTTGTCGCCGGGATCGTCGCCAAGGCCGCCATCGCCAGAAAGGCCGTCGACTCACTGGAGCGTAACGTGGTGTCCAAGGTGCCCGCTTACGCGTTTCTCAAGACCAAAACCCAGAGCATCTTTAGTGAGGCCGACGCCGAAGGAATGACCCCGGTGATCGCCCGGCTCGGCGATTCTTGGCAGATCGCCTTCGAGGTCGAGCGTGCCGAACCAGACCGGGTGGTGATTTTCATCCCGGGCGCACCGGACCCCTGGTCTGGCTCGGTGTGCGTTGTCGCGGCGGATCAAATAACGCCGCTCGACCTGCCTCTGACGGCGGTGACCAAATGTGCCAAGTCGCTGGGCAAAGGGACCAACCAGTTGATCAGTGGCCAACCGCTAATCGATCCCAGATCCGCGTGAAGTTAACCCACCATCCGCCGGCGCCGGGCGAAGGCGGCGTCGAGGTCGGCGATGAGGTCTTCCGGGTTTTCGAGGCCGCAGTGGAGGCGGAGACACGTACCGTCGTAGGGCCAAGTCGAGGCGGTGCGGATGCCGGCAAGCGTGAAGGGGACGATCAGGCTCTCGAAGCCGCCCCAGCTGTAGCCGAGCCCGAACAGCTCCATCGGGTCCAGCATCGCCGCCAGCGCCGGGCGCGGGGTGTCCTTCAGCACGATAGATAGCAGGCCGTTGCTGCCGGTGAAGTCGCGCTCCCAGATGTCGTGGCCGGGGCAGCCGGCGAGCGCCGGGTGGCGGACGTGGATGACGTCCGGATGGTGGGCGAGCCAGTCGGCGACGATCAATGCCGTCTCGGCGTGGCGGTCGAGGCGGGGTTTCAGGGTGCGCAGGCCGCGCAGCGCCAGGTAGCAGTCGTCCGGCCCGGCGGCGGTGCCGAAGAACGAGGTCGCCCGGCGCACCGGCAGGAAACAGTCCTCGGTCGTCGTAATGACGCCCAGCATGACGTCGGAATGGCCGACAATGTATTTCGTCGCCGCCTGGATCGAGACGTCGACGCCGTGCGCGAACGGGCGCAGCAACAGCCCGGCGCTCCAGGTGTTGTCGAGCACCAGCCGCGCGCCGATCCGGCCCGCCGCCGCCGCCAGGGCGTCGAGATCCTGTACCTCGTAGGTCAGCGAGCCCGGCGACTCGGCGAACACCACCTTGGTCTCAGCGTTAAGCAGCGGTGCGATGTCGGCCATCGGGTCATAGTAATGCGTCGTGATGCCGAGCCCCGGCAGCACGCTGTCGCAGAATCGGCGCACCGGCGCGTAGACGGTATCGACCATCAGCAGGCGGTCGCCGGCCTTGAGGAAGGCGAGCAGGGTCATGGTGATCGCCGCCAAGCCCGACGGCACGGCGATGGCGCGGTGGCCGCCCTCCATCTCGGCGACGGCGTCCTCGAGGGCGAACGTCGTCGGCGTGCCGCGGCGGCCGTAGCGGGTGCCGTCGAAGGGCGTCCGGTCGGCCTGCTCGAAGGCGTCGAGGGTCGGGAAGACGATCGTCGAGGCGTGGTAGACGGGCGGATTGACGATGCCGTGATTGGCCTCCGGATCGCGCCCGGCGGTCACCAGCAGCGTCTCGATGGATCGCTCGCGGTTCATGTTTCCACCGGCACGTCGTCGGCGTTGCCCCATTCCGCCCATGAGCCGTCGTAGACGCAGACCGTGTCGTGGCCGAGCAGGTGGGCGGCGAAGGCGGTCGAGGCGGCGGTGACGCCGGACCCACAATAGGCGATGGTCGGTTTCGCCGGATCGAAGTCGGCGTGGCGGAAAACCTCCATCAGCACCTTGTCCGACCGCCACATGTGGTGCGACAAGGAGTTGTGGAAGGTCGGGAAGGGGATGTTGAGGCTGGTCGGAATATGGCCCAGCCGGGCGACCGGTCGCGGCTCCGGAACCCGCCCGAGGTAGCGGTCCTTGCCGCGGTTGTCGACGATCTGCCGGTCGCCGCGCTCCAGCGCCATCAGCACTTCGGCCTTCGAGCAGACGAGCTCGGGTCGGAAGGTCGCCTCGAATTCGCGCGGCGTGATGGTCGGCCAGCCGCTGGCGATCGGCTGGCGGTCAGCGATCCATTTCGAGAGGCCGCCGTCGAGCACGGCGACGTTGTCATGGCCAAAGACGCGGAACATCCACCACACCCGCGCCGCCGACCCGGAGCCCGGCGCGTCGTAGACGATGACCCGGTCGCGCGAGCCGATGCCGAGCCCGCCGACCGCCTCGGCGAACCGTTCCGGCGTCGGCAGCATGTGCGGCAGATCGCTGGTCGGATCGGCGATGGCGTCGATGTCGAAAAACCGCGCGCCGGGGATGTGGCAGTCGATGAACTCCTGGCGCGGATCGCGGCCGGAGTTCGGCAGGCAGAAGGTGCCGTCGACGACCCGCACGCTGTCGTCGCGCAGGTTGGCGGCGAGCCAAGTGGTGGTGACCAGGGCGTTGGGATTGGCGTACGTCATGGCGCCTATTCCAGCCAGGAGGGAACGGGCAGCGATTTCGACCGCAAGAACGCCGGGTTGAACATCTTGCTCTGATAGCGGGTGCCGAAATCGCACAGAATGGTGACGATGACGTGGCCGGGGCCGAGCTCGCGCGCCAAGCGGATCGCGCCGGCGACGTTGATTCCGCTGGAAAGGCCGAGGCACAGGCCTTCCTCGCGCAATAGGTCGAAGGCGATCGGCAGCCCCTCGGCGTCGGGGATCTGGTAGGGGAAATCGACCGGCGCGCCCTCCAGGTTGGCGGTGATCCGCCCCTGGCCGATGCCCTCGCTGATCGACTCGCCCTCGGCCTTCAATTCGCCGTGCGCGTAGTAGTGATACAGCGCCGCGCCCATGGGGTCGGCGAGGCCGATCTTGACGGCGGGGTTGCGTTCCTTCAGCGCCGTGCCGACGCCGGCCAGCGTGCCGCCGGTGCCGACGGCGCAGATGAAGCCGTCGACCTTGCGGTCGGTCTGCCGCCAGATCTCCGGGCCGGTGGTCTCGTAGTGGCCCCGCCGGTTGGCGACATTGTCGAACTGGTTGGCCCAGATGGCACCGTGCGGGTGGCTGGCGGCGATCTCCTCGGCGAGGCGGCCGGAAATCTTCACGTAGTTGTTGGGGTCGCGGTAGGGGACGGCCGGCACCTCGCGCAGGTCGGCGCCGCACAGCCGCAGCATGTCCTTCTTTTCCTGGCTCTGCGTCTTGGGGATGACGATGACGGTGCGGTAGCCGCGTGCGTTGCCGACCAGGGTCAGGCCGATGCCGGTATTGCCGGCGGTGCCCTCGACGATGACGCCGCCGGGCTCCAGCAGGCCGCGCTCCTCGGCATCGCGGATGATGAACAGCGCCGCCCGGTCCTTCACCGAGCTGCCGGGGTTCATGAATTCGGCCTTGCCGAGGATCTCGCAGCCGGTTTCCTCGGAGGCGCGGGCGAGGCGGATCAACGGCGTATTGCCGATCGATTCAACGATGCCGGAACGAACGTCCATCGATGTCAGAATACCAAACCAGATTACTCGGAAAAAACGACATGTGCCATGCCGCTCCGCGAAAATCAACGGTCGGCTCAGCCGCGTTCGGAGGTGCCTAGGCTTAACGAAGATCAGTCGGCGTTCGCAAGCGAATTCGCCCAGCGCCGCCGCAGCGCGGCATGATGGTGACGGAACCACTGCAGACCGATGACGGTCGAGGCGTTGAGGATGCGCCCGGCGTCGAGCCAGGCGAACGCCTCGGCCGGCGGCACGACGAGGACGCGAATGTCCTCGTGTTCGTCGTCGAGCCCGTGGATGCCGCCGGTCTCCGGCGCCTCGACCCGGCCGGCGTAGAGCGCGATGGTCTCCGTGCTGCCGCCGGGCGTGGCGAGGATCAGCTGGATGAACTCCAGCTCTTGGACGGTGCAGCCGGCCTCTTCCAGCGCCTCGCGGCAGGCGACGGTTTCCGGCGTCTCGCCGGGGTCGATGATGCCGGCGACCCACTCGATCAGCCACGGCGAGAAGGCGTCGCGCAGGTGCGGCTCCCCAAGCGCGGCATGGGCGCCGGGACGGAACTGCTCGATCATCACCAGCCGGTCCGCGTCCGGGTCATAGAGGAGAACCGCCACGGCGTGTCCGCGTTCGAAGATCTCGCGCCGCATCGGCGCGCTCCAGCCGCCGTCGAACTTCTTGTGGCGCAGCCGGTAGCGATCGACGCGAAAGTAACCCTGAAAAGCCGTTTCCTTCTCGATGATCTCCACATCGGCCACGGAGAGGTCGCTCTTTTTGCGAGGATCCGTCATGTCATGCACTACCATAAAATAAAGTGTGTTCCCGGCGGTGGCATCGTCGCATCGGTGACCGGGACTTGTCAGCACTCGGCAACAACGGCGCGGCCGCCGGCCGCGACGATTAGCCATAAGGCGACGATAAGTAACGTGATATCTTAATTAATGCGACGAATGCATCGTCCGGCGGTCGACGCCGCCGTTCCTGGGCCAGTGGTCGCGCGATACCGTGTGCGGCGCTCGATACCGCCCGTTCCGCCGTTTGGGCACCGCATCGCCTTGCCAGTGCGTTCGTTTTGCCGATGGTTGCAGGGTACCCATCCGGCCCACCGTCGATCCCGAGGAATACCGCGTGAATTCGGAAGACCTCTCTTGGCTCTGGCAGTTGGTGATCGACAACTGGGAATCCTGGCTTGAGTTGGCGGTTGCTTGCGTCGTCGTCGTGTCCCTTGCCTTATTGGCCCACTGGGGGCTCTATGCCGTCGGGCGGCGGTTGGCGCGACGCACCGACAGCCGCGTCGACGACGCCCTGGTCGAGCACAGCCGCCGCCCGGCGCGGTTGTTGCTGATCGTCTTCGGCCTGTTGCTGGCGCTGCCGGCGGTTCCGCTCGCCGCCGATATCAAGGAACCGATCCAGCGATTACTGACCCTGCTGGTAACCGCTGGCGTCGGCTGGATGGCGGCCAGCCTGACGAACATTCTCACCGCCATCGTCGGCGAGCGCTACGACCTTGAAACAACCAACAATCTCGCCGCGCGCCAGGCGCATACCCGGGTTCGCCTGCTGCGCCGCCTTCTGGTGGCGATGGTCTTCATCGTCACCGTCTGTCTGATCCTGATGTCGATCCCCAGCATCCGCCAGATCGGCGTCACTTTGTTCGCCTCGGCGGGGCTCGCCGGCCTCGTCGCCGGGATGGCGGCAAGGCCGGCGTTGAGCAATCTGATCGCCGGCGTGCAGCTCGCCCTGACGACGCCGATAAACATCGACGACGTGGTCATCGTCGAGGGTGAGTGGGGGTGGATCGAGGAGATCAGCGCCACGGATGTCGTCGTCCGCATCTGGGACTTGCGGCGCCTCATCGTGCCGCTGTCGTACTTCATCGAGAATCCGTTCCAGAACTGGACGCGCCAGACGGCGGATATTCTCGGCACCGTGTTCCTCTATGCCGACCATACGGTGCCTGTGGCGGCGCTGCGTGTCGAACTGCACCGCATCCTCAAGGCCTCGCCGATGTGGGACGGCAAGGTCTGGAACCTGCAGGTTACCAACGTGACCGAAAAGACGGTCGAGCTGCGGGCGCTGATGAGCGCCGGCACCTCGGGCGTCGCCTGGGACCTGCGGTGTCATGTGCGCGAAAAGCTTCTCGAATTCCTGCAGCGCGAATACCCGCAATGCCTGCCGAAGCTGCGGGCGGAAATCGGCGAACCGATTCGCGAGTTGCCATCGGAAAAACTCGCCTAGACCGGTTGTTCCCGCTGCCCGGCGAGTGTGGGGGCGTTGATACCTCTATCTGGGTTTTTTCTCGATTGACATTCATTATACCCCTTTTAGAGTTTCGAATTATTCGACGCGTTAACGACGTACGACGCAAAAACGTTTTTTAAACGAAATCAGATTAGGCGTGGCGGCGTCACAATCCCAAGATGCACCGGGACAGGGCAACGATGCGACCCTTGAGAGGGGACGCCGAGGCATCTCCTCGGCCGTGCGTTTAGGAGTGTTTAGCGATGGCATGGCGACGCAACGACGATCAAACCGACCGGACCGCTCCCGCTGAAGCGAACGGCCAGTCGGGCGAGGGAGGGCGAACGCCAAGCGTTCGGCCGCCAACGGGATATCTCGGCGCCGCCCTCCTGGTCGTCTTGGCGGTCATTGCGAGTGTCGCCATCTCGCGACCGATGGCCCAGCAGGCCGAATCACCGACCCGTTATATCGACCCTCGGGTGTTGAACGAAACGATCGACCAGGCGCGCCCTGCCGGCGAGCCGCACCGGGTTTTGCGTGCTGAACTCGACCGGCGGTTGGCGCGCATGCAATCGCTGTTCGCCGAGTCCGCGGGCCCCACGGCGGCCGGCGAGCGCGCGCCCGGGGCGGTGGCGGACGATCCGGTCGCCCTGGCGGAGCGCGTGGTCGCCGAGGCGAAGGTCCTTTCAAGCCTACTGGCGCAGACGACTCAAGGACGCGGCGCGGCAACGGTGCCGAGTGGCCGCCGGTCGGCCGAGTTGGCGCGACTGATCGCCGAATACGAAGCGCGTCTGGCGGCGATGGAGAAGGAGCATCGCGAGACGATCGCCGACCTGCGGGCCGAGAATACCCGCCTCGCCGCCGACAAATCCGCTGTGTTCGCCGAACTGCAACGGCAGACCAGGGACTTCTACGCGTCCGCCACCCGCATCATCCAGCAAACCGGGCTCGATGCCGATGCGTTGCTGGCCGAGGCCGGATTCGGCAACGCGGGGCAGGGCGGGCCGTTCCTCGCCGCCGAGAACCTCGCCGCCTTCGAAACCGGTGGCGCGTCGGCGCGGCTCTCGCTGGGCGAGGTGGCGGCGCTGCGCCGAGTGATGCAGAGTCTGCCGCTCGCCGCGCCGTTGAAGGAATATCGGATCACCAGCCGTTTCGGGCCGCGCCGCGATCCCTTCAATGGCCGCAAGGCGATACATGAGGGCGTCGATCTCAGCGCCCCGTTCGCCTCCGACGTCTTCGCCACCGCGCCGGGCCGGGTCGTCGCCGCTGGACGCTGGGGCGGTTACGGGCTTGCCATCGAGATCGACCATGGCGCCGGGCTGACCACCCGCTTCGGCCATTTATCGAGCATCCGCGTCAAGGAAGGCGACACGGTGGCGTTCGGCGCCCACATTGGCGACGTCGGCTCGAGCGGCCGCAGCACCGGGCCGCACCTCCACTACGAGGTTCGTTTCACCAACCGGCCGAAGGATCCGCTAGCCTTCATTCGCGCCGGCGACGACGTTTTTCAGACCGGCGAGGTCGCCGCAGACATCGGTGGCTGACGCGCGACGGACTTGCTCCGGCCTTGGCGAACGGTCCTCGACGCGCTAGTGTCCGCCTCCGCGTCAGTCGACTGATTCCTTCCACGTTCGTTCGGGAGACCGGGGCCATGACATCGCCGAGTTGCCGCGTCCTGTCCGCTTTGGTTACGCTTCTCGTGCTTGCCGGATCTGCGCTCGCCGCCGATCGCGAGGTGCGCGTCTTCAACTGGTCGGACTACATCGACGAATCCCTGCTCGGCGAGTTCACCGAACGGACCGGCATCGAGGTGATCTACGATGTCTACGATTCCAACGACATCCTGGAGACCAAGCTGCTCGCCGGCAATTCCGGGTACGACGTGGTGTTTCCCACCGGCAGCTTCTTCGCCCGGCAGCTCCAGGCCGGCGTGTTCCAGCCGCTGGATCGCGGCAAACTGCCGAACTGGGACAATCTCGACCCCAAGATCATGTCCCAGGTCGAACGCTACGATCCGGGCAACCGGCACGGTGTCGTCTACATGTGGGGGACAACCGGCATCGCCTATAATGATCGAATGATCGCGGAGCGGATGGCGGACGCGCCGGTCCAATCCTGGGACATGATCCTTGACCCCGACGTCGTCAGCCGTTTCGCCGACTGCGGGGTCTATGTCCTCGACGCGTCGGACGAGATGATCCCGGCGGCGCTCAACTATATCGGCGAGGATCCGGACAGCAAGGACCCCGAGGTGATCGCCAAGGCGGGACCGGTCCTCACGGCGATCCGCCCCTACGTCCGCAAGTTTCATTCCTCGGAAAACATCAACGCGCTGGCCAACGGCGACATTTGCCTGGCGGTGATCTGGTCCGGCGACGCCGGCATCGCCGCCGCCCGCGCCGAGGAAGCCGGCAAGCCGTTTACGATTGAATACAGCATTCCTCAGGAAGGCGCCCTGATGTGGTTCGACATGATGGCGATCCCGAAGGATGCGCCGAACCCGGAGGCGGCGCACGCCTTCATCAACTTCCTCATGGAGCCGAAGGTGATCGCCAGGGCGACCAACTATGTGACGTATCCGAACGCCAACGCCGCGTCGAAGCCGTTCATCGATCCGGAGGTCCTCAACGATCCGGATGTCTATCCGCCCGACCCGGTGACGGATCGGCTGCTCACGGTCTCGCCCTACGAGCAACGTGTCCAGCGCATGGTGACCCGCCTGTGGCAGCGCGTCAAGACCGGCGGCTAGCCCCGCTCGGCGCCGCGTCTCCTCCTACCGCGCTTAAAAGACATGGCGAACGCTAATCCCGGAGGCCCGCCGCCAACGCCGCCGCCGCGCCCGGCGCTCGAGCCCTGGGCCGACCCGACGGCGCCGCCGCTGATCAAGATCCGCGACGTGGTCAAGCGCTTCGACGGGGTGGTCGCCGTCGACGACGTCTGGCTGGACATTTATCGCGGCGAATTCTTCTCGCTGCTGGGGCCGTCCGGCTGCGGCAAGACGACTCTTCTGCGCATGCTCGCCGGTTTCGAAACCCCGACGTCGGGCACCATCGAGATCGACGGCGTCGACATGGCGCGGGTGCCGCCGCATCGCCGGCCGGTCAACATGATGTTCCAGTCCTACGCCCTGTTTCCCCACATGTCGGTGGAACAGAACATCGCCTTCGGCCTGCGCCAGGAACGGGTCGGCTCGCGGGAAATCAAGGCGCGCGTCGCCGAGATGATGCAGCTTGTCCAGCTGCACGACCTGGGTCGGCGCAAGCCGCATCAGCTGTCCGGCGGCCAGCGGCAGCGGGTCGCCCTGGCGCGCAGCCTGATCAAGCGGCCGAAGGTGCTGCTGCTCGACGAGCCGCTGGCCGCCCTCGACCGCAAGCTGCGCGAGGAAACCCAGTTCGAACTCGTCAACATCCAGGAAGAACTCGGCCTGACCTTCGTCATCGTCACCCACGACCAGGACGAGGCGATGACGGTGTCGACCAGGATGGCGATCATGGACCGCGGCCGCACGGTGCAGATCGGCACGCCGGGCGAGGTCTATGAGTACCCCAACTCGCTCTACGTCGCGGAGTTCGTCGGCGAGGTGAACATCTTTGAGGGCCGGGTCGACGCGGTGGGCAAGGATTTCGTCCGCGTCGCCTCGCCGGAGAGCGGTTGCGAGATTTACGCCGATCGCGGGCTCGACGCGGTGGCGGGGCAGACGGTGTGGGCGGCGCTGCGGCCGGAGAAGATCGACATCGCCAAGACACCGCCGGCGGACGCGTCGCACAACTGCATGAGCGGCGAGGTGTTCGATATCGCCTATCTCGGCAGCATCTCCGTCTATCACGTCAAGCTGGCGAGCGGGAAGATCGCCAAGGTGACGGTGGCCAACCGGGCGCGCATCGTCGAACAACCGATTACCTGGGAAGACCGCGTGTGGCTGTCCTGGCCGCCGACGGCGAGCGTGATCCTGCTGGCATGAGCGCCGACAAGGGCCCGGTGCCGTCGCGCAAACCCGTCGGCACGCTGGAGATCCTCGATGCCACGGTGCCGGCGTCGAACCCCTACGGCTTGCTCGCCCGGATCGGCCGGTGGCTGGAAAAGCATGGCCGCGCGGTTGTCGTCCTGATTCCCTATCTGTGGCTTTTTCTGTTCTTTTTCGTGCCCTTCCTGATCGTTCTTAAACTGAGTTTTTCGGAAGCGGTGCTGGCCCTGCCGCCGTATCGGCCGCTGCTGGAGATGGTCGACCAGGGCGGCTTCTCCTACCTGCAAATCCAGTTGAACCTGTCCAACTATCTCCTTTTGTTGGAGGACAATCTCTACATCCGGGCGTACGCCAATTCGCTGGCGATCGCCGGCGTGTCGACGCTGCTGGCGCTGATCATCGGCCTGCCGATGGCCTACGCCATGGCCCGCGCGCCGGAACGCTGGCGTCTGCCTCTCGTCATGATGGTGATCCTGCCGTTCTGGACCTCGTTCCTGATCCGCGTCTACGCCTGGATCGGCATCCTGAAGAACGAGGGCCTGCTCAACGCGATGCTGCTCACCCTGGGCCTGACCGACCAGCCGCTGGTGATCCTGAATACCAACATCGCGGTGATCATCGGCATCGTCTATTCGTACCTGCCGTTCATGGTGCTGCCGATCTACGCCAGCTTCGAGAAGATGGAAGCGAGCCTGGTGGAGGCGGCGGTGGATCTCGGCTGCCATCCCCTGAAGGCGTTCTGGGTGATCACCCTGCCGATCGCCAGGGTGGGGATCATCGCTGGCTGCCTGCTCGTCTTCATTCCCGCCGTCGGCGAGTTCGTCATTCCGGACCTGCTCGGCGGCTCGGAAACGCTGATGATCGGCCGCACGCTGTGGGTCGAGTTCTTCAACAACCGCGATTGGCCGCTGGCCAGCGCCGTCGCCATGGTGATGCTGGTGGTCCTGGTGCTGCCGATCCTGTTGTTCGAGCGCGCCATCAGTCGCCGGCGGGCGGAGGAGGGGGCATGAAACCGGGCTTCACCCCTGTCACCCTCGTCGCCCTTACCCTCGGCTTCGCCTTTCTCTACCTGCCGATCCTGATCCTCGTTCTTTTTTCGTTCAACGAGTCCCGGCTGGTCACCGTCTGGGGCGGCTTCTCGCTGAAATGGTACGCCGAGATGTTGTCCAACCAGCTGCTCCTGGACGCTGCCTGGGTGACGCTGCGGATCGCCCTGGTCTCGGCGACGCTGGCGCTGATCATCGGCATGCTGGCCGGCCTCGCCATGGTCCGCTTCGGCCGTTTCCGGGGCCGCACGCTGTTTTCCGGCCTCATCTACGCGCCGCTGGTGATGCCCGAAGTGATCACCGGCCTGTCGCTGCTGTTGCTGTTCGTCAGCCTGAACTGGGACCGCGGCTTCTGGACCGTCACCATCGCCCACACCACCTTCTGCGCCGCGTACGTGGCGGTGGTCGTCCAGTCGCGGCTGCTCACCTTCGACGTCGTGTTGGAGGAAGCGGCGATGGATCTGGGCGCGCCGCCGCTGAAGACC
Source organism: uncultured Rhodospirillaceae bacterium (assembly GCA_964460955.1). Classification (GTDB taxonomy): domain Bacteria; phylum Pseudomonadota; class Alphaproteobacteria; order Rhodospirillales; family Defluviicoccaceae; genus Defluviicoccus. The sequence continues at coordinate 19,089 of CAYWRP010000005.1, forward strand.
TTCTTCGTCGTCACCCTGCCGGTGATCGCGCCGGCGCTGCTGTCCGGCTGGCTGCTCGCCTTCACCCTCTCGCTCGACGACCTGGTGGTCGCCAGCTTCACCACCGGCCCCGGCGCGACGACGCTGCCGATGCGCATCTACAGCCAGGTCCGCCTCGGCGTGACGCCGGAGATCAACGCCGTCTCGACGGTGCTGATCGCCATCGTGACCGCCGGCGTCATCGCAGCCTCGCTGGTCCAGAAACGCCGCTTGCTCCGGGGCTAGAACTTCTTCGGCCGCAGGACCTCGACCTCTTCGAGGTAGACGATCCCGGAGTAATTCTCGAAGTAGGTGGCGGCGATCTCGTTGGCGATGGTCTCGGCGACGTTGCGGTCGGCGACGATCACTTCGATCTTCACGATGCCGAAGGCACCGACCACTTTCGCCCCGGCCGTCGAGCGCACCCCGTGCTGGCCCTTGCCGCCGCCTTCGAGCACGGTGTAGCCGGACGCTCCGGCATCCTCGATTATCCCGGTTATCCCGGCCTGGATCAGCGTCTCGCTTACAATCGTGATCTTCATCGCTTTGGTGGTCATCGTCGCGTCCTTTCCATCTCGCCCCCGGCGCGCCCACGTCCCGCCCGGGGCCGTCGCGGCGGCCGATCGTGCCGGAGCTTGCATCGTTGTTTCAACCTGGCATCGCTTCCCGTTCTCGACAGGCGATCAGGGGCCGAAAACGACCTGGCCCAGGGCCAGGTAAAGCGGAATGCCGACGGCGATCGCCACCGGTGTCCCGATGCCGGTTGACGACCCGATGTAAGCCGAAGGATTGGCCGTCGGGATTCCGCCACGCAGGGTCGGCGGACCGGAGATGTCGGAGTTGGACGCCGCGATCACCGCCAGCAAGATGACCCCGCCGGGGCTGAAACCGACGGCCACGTGGGCGACATAGCCGAGCGCGAAGGCCATCAGGCCGTGCACCAGCGGTGCCGCCGCCGCGTAGATGACGAACCAGTGGGCGACCCGGCGCAACTCCGCCAACCGCGCATAGGCCTCGATCCCCATGATCAGCATCAACACCGACAGAAGGCCGCGAAACAGCGGGTCGTAGAACCCCTCGACCACGCTTTCCGGTTTGGTCAGCAGGCCGAGCGCCAGTCCGAGCAGAAGCGCCGATAGCGCCGGTCCGCGTAGGCTCTCGGCGATGATCGGCCAGATCCGGACCTTCTTGTCCCTGTTCCCTCCTTGGCGTTGCAGGTGGGCGTTCGCCAGCACGATCGCCAGCACCAGCGCCGGGATGTCCATGAACGGATAGAGCGCCGGCACCCAGGCCTCGAAACCAATGCCTTCTTCGTCCATCAGCACCATCGCGGCGGCGAGCGTCGAGGCGCTGACGGCGCCGAACAACCCCGCCGTGGCGATGCCGTCCTCGGTCTTGACCCCCGGCAGGCGGGCCAACGTGTAGCGTCCGAGCAGCACGATGACACAGCCCAGCACCGTCGCGAATACCGCCGGCAGCAGCATGGCGCTCAGATCGGCTTCGCGGATCTCCATTCCGCCCTCGAGGCCGATCGCCATGAGCAGCATGAAGACGATGAAGCGGTAGATGGCATCGGGGATGGTGAGCTGGCTGCCGAGCGCGGCGATCAGGATGCCGCCGATCAGGAAGGCGAGCGTCGGCTTCTGGAGCATCGCGAGGAAGGTTTGCGCGAAATCGAGGATCAGGTCCATGGCGTCCGTCCCTTGTCGGGTTGTTCGATCAAGATCCGGAAGCTAGCGACGGTTGAGACGACTTAGAAATATATTGTTTAGCTGATATCGTTCTATAAAAAAGAACGATGCGGCCTCCGCTTTCGTGCCGGCACCGTCGCCGGGTGACAGCTTAGTGGCGTGCGAAACCTTGACGGCCGGTGTCGCAGCCACTCCGGCCATCCCGCGCAGCCGGCGTTAGCAACGCTTTGCATAAGTGGCGATTCGTCACAAACACCGCGATGTCGGAAGCGAGCCGTTAACTGCCATTGATCCAAACCGCCGATTGACTCTAGCAAGAAAACAGTGCCGCCATTCAAAGCCGTCTCTAAGGACGCTTCCAGTCCGTTCGGAAATCCCGTTCGCGGTTGAACTGCCACTGATCACAGGATCTTACTCCGAAATGGTCACATACGCTTGGAATTGGGCGGTTCTGGCGCTGCTTATTCGATCTCACCTCGCCAGTGACTACCGTGCGGTTTTCGATGTCCGCCAGGGCGTACGCTATTAGGAACGGATCGCGGCCGATAACTTCTAGCTCGATATCGGTGAGGTCCGGCGCGTAGCCTTGGGTCGTCACGAGCTGCACAAGGGCAATGTCCACGTCTTACTCGAGCACGAGCGCAGTTTTGCACTGTTTCGCCCATGCGGCGAGTTTGTCTTTTCCGCTCGTAATCTCTTCGTAGATTTCAACCGGTATCTTCGCATGCCCCTCCTCGGCCTGAAAGAAGAGCCATTCCCAATATTGGTCAACGCGACCGAACTCGTAATAGAGATTTTTGGCTGTAATCAGGACGTTGGCGTCAAGAAGATATAGCATAGGCGCCGGCTAGACCGCATGATTGGGGCGCCCCTGCTCGAGAAGGGCGTGAACGTTATGTGCTCCGACGCCCAAGACTTTTCCGGCTTTTGTCGTCGAAAGATTGCCTTCGTGCATCATGCGTTCGACGAAACGGATCAGCGTGGTGCCGACGCGATGCTTGCGTACGATATGGTAGGCGGGGCCGCCGCCCCTGTCGGCGGTTCGCTCCTTTTCGAAGGCTTTGCGGGCGAGGAAAGACTCCCGATAAGCAGCTTTCAACTGCTGAAAACGCTCGAAGCTGAAAGCGTTTGCCCGATGCAGTTTGTAGGCCACCATGGTGCTGCTGACATTGCGCTCAGTGGCGAACTCGGCAATCTGAGTCTTGGCCTCCGCAAAGGGAGTTGCCTCGGTGATTGTGAGCGCCGCGATCTCAGAGTCGGGAAGCAAAAATTCGCTCGCAACGTCGTTGCAAAATCTCTCGATCGTACGCTCTGCCGTGCCGCCGCTTACGCCAGTCGCCCCGATCCACAGATGCGCCAACTCGTGAACGAGCGTGAAGGACCATGCGCCTGGGGAGTCGTTGGCGTTGACAGCGACGAAGGGCGCGACATCATCAGCCAGAGCGAAACCGCGGAACGCCTCGACGCTGATCGTGGTGTGCCAGCTTCCCAGATTATCGACCATAAGAACGAATATCCCTGCCGCTTCGGTTATGGCGCGCAAATAGCCGAAGGACCCTTGGAGCCGGGTTTCTCTGCGAAATGTCTCGCGATCGAACCCGAGAGTTTGTTCAATTGAGGCCACGACGGCTGCCACGCCGCTCTTGCGGTCCATCGAATTAATAAAGGGCAAAGGCCTAGCTTCGTCGGCGGCTTCAAGGGTGGCGCGCACTAGCGCCTGCCGCGCGCGAAGGTCACGAACCACTGCGTCGACAAGTCCATCCTCACTATGGTCGATCGGCGCGGGGAGCGTGCGAAAGTCCTCTCCACGGTCGCCTTTACGGGGAATGTCCGGCAAGTAGAAGGTCAGAAGCGGTCGCCGGTATTGCTTGGCCATCTTGACCAGCATGGAACGGCTTGGCGTGTTTACACCGGTCTCAATCGCATCCAGTCGATCCAATGCAGCAACGCCGCGTGCATCTTTGATGTCCAGTTTTTTTACCGCCTCTTCCGCGCTTAGACAGGCGGTTTCTCTTGCCCACTTAAGGATATCTGGATTCACATTCGGCTTTTCCCGAGCATATTGCTTTTTCACTCAATTTGTCATCCCTTCAGTTTGATCCCTGTTGCTCTCTTGAGGCCAGTGGATCAGATCACGATTTCGAAAGGTTAAGGTAGGTTTTAGACGCGCCGGAAAGGCTGTCTCGGGTCGATTCCAGACTTTTGAGGTGGCTTCCGAACGCCCAAGTCGAAATGCTATCGTTGTCATCCAAGCCCATTCGCGCGACCGCTGTCCGGCGGCGAATGCGGTCGGGAAGCAGACCCGCGAACCCCACGCAAATAGAGAAATTCGCGGCGTCCGTGCCGGAAAGAAAGCGGGCTGGTGTTCAAGCTGGCGGCGACCGAGCCAAAATTTTAGCGCGAGAGTTGGCTGACGTTCCCGTATAAAGGGTGTGTTGTGTTTGGCGAACCTCGGCGATCCGTGCCGGGAATTCGCTTTTCCCGCCGCCGCGCGAACAGGCTGGCGGTGGCGCTTGCTCAAGGGGTTGGACGTTTGAGAATTCTTGTCACCGGGGCGACCGGGTTCGTTGGATCGGCGGTTGTCCGCCAATCGCTGCCCGCAGGCTACGTGGTGCGCGCGCTGGTCCGGCGCGGCAGCGACCAGGCCAATCTCGCCGGGCTGTCGGTCGAGCTCGTCGAGGGCGATCTTGGCGATGCCGGTTCGGTTCGCCGGGCGCTCGACGGTTGCCAGGGCCTGATCCACGCGGCGGCGGACTATCGGCTGTGGGTTCGCGACCCCCAGGCGATGTTCAAGATCAACGTCGACGCGACGCAATCGCTGATGATCGCCGCGATGGACGCCGGCGTCGAGCGGATCGTCTACACCAGCAGCGTCGCCACCCTCGGCATCGTCAAGGGCGGCGTCGCCGATGAGGAGACGCCATCCAGCATCGACACGATGGTCGGCGTCTACAAGCGGTCGAAATTCCTCGCCGAGCAGGCCGTCTCCGGGCTCATTCGCGAACGCCGCCTGCCGGCGGTCATCGTCAATCCCTCGGCGCCGATCGGTCCCGGCGACATCAAGCCGACGCCGACCGGGCGCATGGTCGTCGACGCCATCAATAGGCGGATGCCGGCCTATGTCGACACCGGCCTCAACGTCGTCCACGTCGACGATTGCGCCGCCGGCCATCTGCTGGCGTTCGAGAAGGGGCGTGTCGGGGCGCGCTACATCCTCGGCGGCGACAACCTGCATCTCTCGGAAATCCTCCAGTCGCTGGCCCGCATCGCCGGCCACAGACCGCCCCTCGCCCGCCTCTCGCACACCGCGTTGATGCCGGTGGCGCTGTTCGGCGAAGGGTGGGGCCGGCTCAGCGGCCGCGAACCCCGGCTGACCCTGAATTCGCTCCGCATGGCGCGCAAGCGGATGTTCTTTTCGAGCGAAAAGGCGAAGGCGGAGCTAGGATACACCGCCCGGCCGGCCGACGAGGCCCTGCGCGACGCGGTAACCTACTTCCGTGCCCGCGAGACGGCGGAAGCGAGGCTTCGTTCTTGATCCGTGCTATAGTTCGGCTTGCTCTTTCCGGGGGCCACTGGTTGTGGCGGAAAATAACGACATTCGACGACATGTGGAGCATGGCGGCGCATTTTAAACGACATTTGCGTCTTTTGTGCATCCTGCAAGGGTGGCTCAAATTTGCCCACGCCACGATTCGTATCTACAAAGAGATGGCACGTGCCCAGCCTCCCGAGACGCCGGCAACCATCTCAACTTTATTGTCCACGTGTTCCCGGACCCCAAACCCATCGAGCAGCTAAGACCCCCGCCGAGCGAAGAAGTCGACCGCACCGTCGAAACCACCTGTGACGCCAACGCCGACTTGCGCGGCGGCTTCGAAGCACAAGAGGGTCGAAACTACCTCCGAGAAAGGCGGATATGCGTCATCCTACTAACAATCCGCTCTAGGCTGCGCTCCGCGGACGGCTCGCCGTGCAGCAAAACCAAACCACGGCGGCGGCTGTCAGAGCGAATAGCTGGCGAGCATATTGGAGACGTTGTTTCATGGCGACCATCCGTTTTCATGATGTCAAAGTGGCTTCTCGCCGAATGCCATCAAGTTACGCCGGTCCTGCTCAAACGGATTGCTTGTAGGGGTATTTCTGCCGTGATTCAGGACCGCGCGGCGGCGGACGGCGAATCCGCCAGGTTCTCCGACATGCCGGCAATCAGCTCGCCGAAGTCGCGCAGGAAAACGGATCCCCGTACCGTCCGCTGGATCAAGACGTTGCGCTTGTCCGTCTCGTCGGTTTTGCGGCGCACGAGGTCGAGCATGGACAGCCGGTCGATGGCCCGCGTGATCGCCGGCTTGGAGACGTTGAGCGTCTGCGCCAGGCCGCGCACCGTGTGGGGCGGTCGGCTGAGGTAGACGGTCAACAACACCGCCATCTGACGGGTCGTCAGGTCCGGTGTGTCGTCGCGGACGCTGCTGACGATAGTGCGCCGCCAAAGTTCCAATGCCGGTAATGCGCCGATCCTCACCAGCACGTCTCCCGAAAGTTCCCACGTGTCTGCGAATGGGTCATCTTGGCAAGGCCACTTTCCCGAGGCTATTAAAAAAACAGATCTTGCCGCCGCTTAGCGGCGATAGCGCGACGCGATGAGGGCGAACAGGGCGCGCATGCCCATCGCTTCGCCGCCTTCCGGCCGGCCGGGACGGCTATCCACGTTCCACGCCATCAAATCGAGGTGGACCCAGGGGACTGGCGCGTCGACGAATTCGGCCAGGAATAGGGCGGCGGTGATGGCGCCGCCGTATGACGACGCCGGCGCGTTGGTGAGGTCGGCCGTCCGGCTTTCGATATGCCGCCGGTAGGGTTTCCACAACGGCAGTCGCCAAACAGGATCGCCGACCTCGGTCGCGCGGGCGAGCAGCGCTTCGGCGAGTGCCTCGTCGTTGCAGAACATCGCCGGAAGCTCGGTACCGACGGCAACCCGGGCGGCGCCGGTCAGCGTCGCGCAATCGACCAGGAGATCGGGCTGCTCCGATGTCGCCTCGGTGAGCGCATCGGCGAGAATCAGCCTGCCTTCGGCATCCGTGTTGCCGATCTCGACCGTCAGCCCGCTTCGCGTCCGGATGATGTCGAGCGGGCGCATCGCCTGGTCGCTAACCGCGTTGTCGACCGCCGGGATGAGAATGCGCAGGCGAACCGGAAGCGCGGCACTCATAATCATCCGCGCCAGCCCCAGCACGACGGCGGCGCCACCCATGTCCTTTTTCATCAGCCGCATGGCGGACGATGGCTTCAAATCGAGGCCGCCGGTGTCGAAGCACACCCCCTTGCCGACCAACGTGACCTTGGGCGCGTCGGCGGCGCCCCAGCGCAGGTCGATCAACCGCGGTTCGCGACGGCTGGCTTGGCCGACACGATGGATCGCCGGATAATTCGATAGCAACAAAGAGTTGCCGGTCGTCACCGTGCAGGTTGCCGCGAAGGCGGCGGCAATGGATTTCGCCGCGGCGGCCAGTTCGGCGGGGCCGAGATCTTGGGCCGGCGTATTGATAAGGTCGCGTGCCACATATGTCGCCTCGACCGCCGAGGTGATCGCCGCCCGATCGATGCCTTGCGGCCAGACGAGGCTGGCGACCTGGTTGTCGTCGGCGGCGTAGTCCCGGTAGCGGTAGGCGCCGAGGGCCCAGCCGAGCACCGCGGTCTCGGCTCCTCCCGGGATGGCGCCGGGCTCGAGACGGTAGTGTCCCGCCGGCAGCCGGGTCGGTGCCGCCGCAAAGTCCCAGACCGGGAGTTCGCCGCCAATGACGATGACGGCGCCAAAGGCGGAGGTGTCGGCTCGCGGAAACAGACCGACGCTGCCTGGGCTGGCGCGGAAATTCGTTGAGGCAAGCCAGTTGCGTGCCGGTTTCGGCTGGGTGTCGAGCCAGGTCGCGTAGTCATTCTCCTTGACCGCGTGCAACGGTGTGGCGGCCGAAGCAGGCAGGTCGCGAATGGCGTCAAGCGGCGTCATGCTTTTAGGATTTCAGATTTGTTAAGCGGACCCGAGGGTTAAGGCCCGCCGAGACGCTGTTCTCGTTACCGAATTTCGGGATCAATGCCCCGAAAGACGAGCGATGGCAATGGGGATTAATGCTGGAATCGGTTGCACGGCGGCTTTCCCACGATCATGCATGAAACATCTCCCGTCTCAATTAGCCGGTGGCAGGGTGAAGACTTGCCCCGGATAAATGAGATCGGGATCGTCGATCTGCTCGCGGTTAGCGTTGTAGATCAGTGTATAAGCCACGCCGCGCCCGTAAACGGCCCGGGCGATGCGCCACAGGTTGTTGCCGACGACGATCTCGACACGTCCGTCCTCCGCAAGATTGGCGCTGCGGAGTCCATTGGCACCATCGCCGACCTTCAAGAAGGCCCGGGTATCGGTTGCCGCGACCGCGCCCGTCGCATCAAGATGGTGCGCGATTAATTGATGCGTGCCGGGGGCGATCGCCCGGTCGATGCTCAAACTCCAGGCGCCGGTGGCGTTGGCCTCGGCTTCGCCGATCGCGAGGCCGTCGAGCAGAACGCGGATATCCGCGTTCGGGGCGGCGCGACCGGTGACGACGAAACCATCCGCCGCGTCATAACCGACGGTATCGACGACGATGCCGCCCTTGATCGCCATGCCCCCCGGCTTCTGCAAGACCTCGGGTGGCCGCACACCGCTGCGGGAAATCCGCACCGAGAGGGCCTCATCGGGGTTGGCCGCGGCCGCCCCGCTCTTCGTGTCCGCGCCGGGAATGAAGACGACGACCTCGTCGTCGCCGGTCACCGTCCGGCCGTCGCTCTTCGTCATGTCCAGCGCCAGCTGATGCGAGCCGGGCGCCAATGGCTGATCCAGGACCAGGACCCATTCGCCACGCTTGTCGGTTCGCGCCGTGCCGATGATGGTATCGCCGTCGCGCACGGAAATGCTGCTTTCCGGCGCGCCTCTCCCGGCGATAACGGTATGCCCGTCAACAGCGGTCCGCACCACGTCGAAGCTGGGACCGGGTATCGCCACCGTCGGCGGCGTTAGCGCCGCATCGTCGAATTCGCTCCCCTGTTCCCTGGACGCGGTTGGCTGCTCCGTGGAGGGCCCCGTCAGGGTGGCAAGAAGACTGTTCCCAGGTGATGTGAAAATGGTCAGCGCCAAGGCGCCGACGACGAATGCCACGCCCGCGCCGGCGATCAGGAAGGGTCGATCGAACAACTCCGTGCTTCTCATCCCGGCATAATCACAGCTTCGTTAAGCTAGTTTACCCGCCGAAGTTGCGCAACGACATGATTCTATCCGGAAAGAAAACGGGGCCTTTTGGTGGGGCGGCATTACGCGAATCGGGTTGAACGTCCCGGGGGTCCGCGTATTCAACGCACGGTGCAGTCAAGCAGCGGTCCAAGGGTGCCGACGCGGCGGCCAATCGTCCGCGCGTGATCCCGCACGAAGGTGGACGGCCGCGAGGCCGATCGCTGATGGGGATTGGGGAGCACGGCGGCGAGAAGTGCCGCCTGGTTCGCATCGAGGGCCACGGCCGGAACGGCGAAGTGGTGGCGCGCCGCCGCCTCAGCGCCGTAAATGCCGGGGCCGAACTCGATGACGTTAAGGTATACCTCCAAGGTTCGCTGCTTCGACCACAGGAACTCGATCTGCGGGGTAAGCCACGCCTCGATCAGCTTCCGTGCCGTGGACCGGTCCGGCCACAGGAACAGGTTCTTTGCCATCTGCATGGTGATCGTGCTGGCGCCGCGCGGCCGCTTGCCGTCGAGCCACAATTCGACCTGGGTTAGTGAGGCCTCGATGTCGAATCCTCCGTGTATGCAGAAATAGTTGTCCTCGCCGGCGATCACGGCCCGTGGAAGGTGGGGCGAAATCTCCTCGAGGCGACGCCAATCCGGTAACGGCGGCGCGCCGGCGTAGCCGCTCTGTTGCCATCGGAGCACCATGAGTGGCGTGATCGGCGGATCGACGTGAGCGAACAGCGCGATCAGCAAGAACGGTCCAAACAGTATCGCGCACAGTAACAGCCCAAGGCATCGAATCACGACGCGGCGAAATCGCATTATCAACTTAAAATATATAAAATATGTTGATATACTACTTGCAGCTCGGTCGGCCTCGTCTTTCGCTCATCTCCGAACGGACATGAAAACGAGCAGCCATGGCGGCTTTTCATCCAAACACGGGGGCAACCGGGGGCCAAGCGTGGCGGCCGATGTTTCGCAAAATAGTTGAAAAGGGGCTTGATCAATGAGTCGAATCGATCATATCCTCGTTGTGGTGGAAGTGGGACGTTCATGCTGATCGACGATCGAAAAAGTGGCATGTAAAATCCGCGGTCACCCGCCAAAAATAGAAGTGGAAGAACGTCTGATCATTAAGCGAACGGGCGTCTATCTGACAACCGCCATGTCGGGGTGAGATGGGTTGATTCTGACCTTTTCTGCCTGGTGTTGGGTCTACAGGCTGCACTCAAGGTTGGGAAAACGTGAATGGCGTTTAGAAACGGAGTGGCCGAAAAAAGCGCCCGGAAGCAGCGTTCGGCCGGCAAAAACGGTAGCCGGAGAGGAAATGTTAAGGTGATAAGCGCCGATCGCCTCAACGAGGTCGAGATCCGGCGCGACACCGGGTCCGATTTAAGGTGGGTTGGCCGATTGCTCTGTTATACTTCGGCCATCCTGTCATTCGGCCTCGCCGTTGCGTTCGGCTTGACGATCATTTAGTGGCGACCGATACCCCCAAGTCCGGTGGCGCGTCACTCTTTCTGTATTGCGAGTGTCGATATCAAGGGATCGCTGTGACAGCGCGGCGGCGGCATAAGATGCCGGCGAACCAGCGGCAACGACTGGTGAGGCGGTTAATGTCGGCTTCGTTGACACGTCCGCAGGAGTTCGTCGCGGGCGATCTGCACGACCGGTAGATGCGGGTTGACGGCGAGCACCGCATCGAATGCCACGAGCGCCGCGTCCGGCTGATTATGGCGCAGGCAGATCTGCGCGAAGCCAGAGAGCGCGCCGAAATGACGCGGCTCAAGTTCGAGCGTTCGGATGATGTCGCGGACGCTTTCCTGGTCCCGGCCCTGCAGAAAATAGAGCGTGGCACGCTTGTTCCAGGCCTCCGACCATTCGGGATAGGTGGTGATGAGCTTGTTGAGCGTTCGTTCCGCTTCACAATAATTGCGTCTGGCAATCGCCGCGATGGCGCACTCCATCTTTGTGCAGGCTTCGCGGGTCGGGTGGGTCAGCCATGCCGCCCAGATGGCGTCTTCCACCGTGAAAGAGCAATCGGCGGACGCGCCATCGGCCAGCTTGGCGAACAGGCTGTCGAGTTCAGCCGGTTGGCTGGGCGACGGGCGGCGATGGTCCAAGGTGGCGATTACGCGGAGGGCGTCTTCGAACATGCTCTCAAATCAAGGGTGGTCCCGGCGACAATTACTGGCTTTACCAAACATTAAGGTGTGGCCGTGCATAGTCCCTGCATCGAGCCTGACCTTTCACATGGGCAGAGCGACCGCAAATTGCGCGATGAAAGCGAATGACCGACGCCGATACCCCCCTTTTTTCCGGCCTGAAGCAGCGCATGGCTTGGCTCTCGCAACGCCAGAAAGTGCTCGCGGCCAACATCGCCAACGCCGACACACCGGGGTATCGGCCACGCGATCTTCGGCCGCAGTCCTTTGAGTCGCTGGTTGATGCCGCGCGGTCCCGCATTGTCCCGGCAATCACCGATCCCCAGCATCTGCGGGGAGCCGCCACCGCCGACGGCGTGCCGCGGGCCAGCGAGCAGCGGCAGACGTTCGAGACGGCGCCCGCCGGCAACGCGGTGGTCATCGAGGAGCAGATGGCCAAGGTCAACGAGACAACCTTGTCGCACCGGCTGACCTCGGAGCTGTACCGGAAACATATTGGCCTGCTCAGGTTGGCCATCGGCCGGGGCAGGTGAGCGCATGATCGAGCCGACGGTTTTCGAAAGGGATGATTTCAACCATGGATGATCTGTTTAAATCGATGCAGATTTCGGCATCGGGTATGCGGGCGCAGGGCAACCGGCTACGAATCGTCGCCGAGAACATCGCCAACGCCGATTCCCTGCCAACCGCGCCCGGCGAAGACCCTTACCGCCGGCAGACCATTTCCTTCAAAACAACCCTTGATCGGGCGACTGGCGCGGAAACGGTGGCCGTCGACCGCGTGCGTCCCGACACGTCGCCCTTCGAAAAGCAATTCAAACCGTATCATCCGGCCGCCGACGCCGATGGATACGTCCTCGCGCCGAACGTCAATACGCTCATCGAAATGGCCGACATGCGCGAATCGCAGCGATCCTACGAAGCCAATCTCGGGGTGATTCGCGCCTCAAAGGCGATGGTCCAGCAGATGATCGAACTGCTGCGCTGAATGGGGCGCCGTTTGAGGAGAGATGCCGATGGTTGATCCGGTTTCCAGCTACGCCAACGCGGCGGCGGCCTATGCCCGCGCGACCAAGGGCGATGCCGCCGACACCGGCGAAAAATCCGCAAGCGTCTCGCCATTCGCGTCGATGGTCACGTCGGCGGTACAGGACGCCACCGCCGCCGCCGCGCGCGGCGAGCAGGCTTCGCTGAATGCGCTGGCCGGCAAGGCCGACCTCGGCGATGTCGTCACCGCCGTCGCCGAGGCGGAATTGACCCTGCAGACGGTGGTATCGATCCGCGACAAGATGATCGAGGCCTACAAGGACATCATCCGGATGCCGATGTAAGATGCGCTCGGCCGCCAAACGCCTTGATGCCGAAGGCGCGCCATGACCGAGACGGCCGTTATCGATATCGGCCGCGAAGCGATGTTCGTCATTCTTCAGCTTTCGGGGCCGTTGCTCGCCGCTGGCATGCTGGTTGGTGTCGCCATCGCGCTGGTCCAGTCGCTGACGACGATCCAGGAAATGACCCTCACATTCGTCCCGAAGATCATCGCCACCTTCCTGGCGCTCCTGCTGGCGCTTCCTTTCATGATGCAGGTGCTCATCGACTTCACCCGCGAGTTGTTCGACTTGATCATCGTCGGCACCTGAGCGGGCCATGCTGGAAGGCCTGCTGAGCGCCAACCTGTTTCATGTCCTGTTGATATTCACGCGGGTCGGCGCCGCGATGTCGGTGATGCCGGGTTTCAGCGCGGCCTACGTCAGCCTGCGCGTCCGGCTGACGGCGGCCCTCGTGATCAGCCTCGCCCTGCATCCCGTTCTGTCGCCGCTGTTGCCACCATTGCCGTCGCAGCCCGCCGAGCTCGCCCTTATCATGCTGAAAGAGACCATCGTTGGTCTGTTCATCGGGCTGACGGCTCAGATTATGTTCGCCGCGCTGCAGATCGCCGGCAGCTTCGTCGCCCTCTATGCGACGCTCGCCAATGCGCTCGTTCAGGACATGTCGAGCGAACAGCAAAGCTCGCTCATTGCCGGGTTTCTCGGCTTGTGCGGCGTGGTGCTGGTCTTCGTCACCGACACCCATCACCTGATGTTGCGCGCCATCGTCGACAGCTATGCGGTGTTCGAACCCGCTGGCCCGCTCGCCGTCGCCGATCTAGCGCAGGCGGTCACCGAAAAGGTCGCCGATGCCTTCGCGATCGGCGCGCGGTTCTCGGCGCCAGCGCTGATTATCAGTATAACATTCAATGTCGGCCTGGGATTGTTAGGGCGCCTAATGCCACAACTTCCAATATTCTTTTTCGGGGCACCTGCACACATATGCTTGCAGTTATGGGCACTCATGATATCACTATCGAGTATTCTGATGCTATTTTTGAACGAACTCGCGAATAAAATGGTGGTTTTTTAAACCTTTAGAGGCTTCGGAGCGACAGGGGCGTGGCTGACGAAGACGACGCATCTAAGACAGAGGAACCGACACCGCGACGGTTGGAAAAAAGTCGCGAGGAAGGCGAAGTCGCGTCGTCGCAGGAGGTCAAGACCTGGGTCATGCTGACGGCGGCGACACTTCTCGTCGCCCTGGCGCTGCCGCCATTGGCACAGTCCACCGCGCGCACCGGCGCCTATTTCATCGATCATGCCGCCAGCCTGACGATCGGTGTGGACACGGCGCGCGCCGGTCTGCTCGACGCGGTCGCGGCGATGGGCTGGAGTTTGGCGATGATCCTGGTCCTGCTCGTCGTCGTCGCGATCGCCGCCAGCGTCGCCCAGTCGGGTCTCATCTGGGCGCCAAAGAAGATCGCCCCCGACGCGAGCCGCATCTCTCTGGCCAGCGGCTTCAAGCGTGTGTTTGGCCTGCAGGCTCTCGTCGAATTCGTCAAGGGGATCGCCAAGATCGGCCTCGTCACCGGCGTCGGAATCGCGGTGACCCTGCCGTGGCTGGACGATCTGCAACTCCTGCCTGGCGCGACGATGATTTATATCCTCGATCGCGGCTACGAGATGGCGGTGGTGCTGATGGCGGCGGCGGCGGCGGCGATGACGGTGATTGCCGCCGGTGACTATGCCTACCAGCGCTATAGCCATCATCAAAAGATGCGGATGACGCAGCAGCAGGTGCGCGATGAGCACAAGCAGTCGGAGGGCGATCCGCACGTCAAGGCACGCTTGCGCCAACTGCGCGCCGAACGCGCCAACAAGCGGATGATGGCGGCGGTGCCGCAGGCGGACGTGGTAATCACCAACCCGACCCACTTCGCGGTGGCATTGCAATACGATATGGCGGCGATGGCGGCGCCGAAGGTGGTCGCCAAGGGGGCCGATTTCTTGGCCCAGCGAATCCGCGACGTGGCGCGCGAAAACGATGTCATCGTCATGGAGAACCCGCCGCTGGCGCGGGCACTCTACGCGGCGGTGGAGGTCGACGACGAAATCCCGGCGCAGCACTACCAAGCGGTGGCCGAGGTGATCGGCTACGTCATGAACTTGCGGCGCAAAGGCGAGCAGTCGTGAGGTTTCGACGCAGCCAACGCCACAGCGTGCTCGACGCGGCGACCGGTCATCCGCAGGATGCGGATGACGCGGCGACCCCCGGTCGGTTGTGGCGGGTCGCCGACAGCCTGTTTCGCGAAAAGCTGCACGGGCTGAATTCGGACGAAAGCCTGCACTGTCTGTTCGACCAATCGCCCATTGCCATTGTGCTCCTCGATGGCCACGGCATGGTCCAGGCGGCCAACGCGGCCTTCCAGGCGTTCGGCGATCGTTCCCAGCGGACGATGCTCGGCATGCCGTTCGTCGACTGTGTGGCATTCGAGGACCGCGACGACGTGCATCTTCAACTTTCACAGCTGATTCTCGGCACCGTCCACGCGATCAATCTCGATTCTGTGCGACTTCTCGCCAAGGGCGACAACGAAGTGGTGGTCAGTCTGCATGCCCACGGCCTCGGTGCCGACGAGGGGCTGACCGGTGTCATCGTCCACCTCGTCGACATCACCGAGCAGCGTCATCTCGAGCGGCAGTACGCGCAAGCGCAGCGTCTGCAGGCGATCGGCCAGCTTTCCGGGGGCATTGCGCACGATTTCAATAACCTGCTGACCGTGGTGCTCGGCTTTTGTGACCTCCTGCTGGCCCGCCATGGCCGCGCCGATCCATCATACGACGATATCCTGCAGATCCGCGCCAATGCCGCGCGCGGCAGCATGTTGGTCCGCCAACTGCTGACCTTCTCGAAGCGCCATCCGGGCAAGCCGGTCAACCTGTCCATTGCCCTGGCGCTGGGGGAGTTGTCCGGGATGCTGAAGCGGCTGCTGGGGGAACACATCGATTTCAAGATCGATATCTGTGGCGATCCCTTGGTGGTGCTCATCGATCCCGCGCAGTTCGACCAGGTGATGATCAATCTTGCCGTCAATGCGCGCGACGCCATGGCGAGCGGTGGCACATTGACCATTCGTGTCCGTGGCGTTGAATTCGCCCATCAGATCGTCCGCGGCGGCGACACCGTGCCGCCCGGCTGTTACGCCCGCATAGACTTCGTCGACAGTGGCGTCGGCATTCCGAAAGAGATTCTCGGCAACATTTTCGACCCATTCTTCACCACCAAGGAAGACGGAGGCGGCACCGGCCTCGGTCTCGCCACCGTGTACGGCATTCTCAAGCAGCGCGGCGGGTTCATCTTCGTCGAAAGCGCGCCTGGCGTCGGCACCCGGTTCGAGATCCTGCTGCCGTCGCTGGTCGACCTGGAGCCCTGGGAAGAGCCGCGGGCGGTTCCACGCGACCATCCGCCCCATGCGGACGGCGAGCGTATCCCCTGGCGCGAACATCGCACCGTGTTGCTGGTCGAGGACGAGGACGCGGTTCGCTTGCTGGCGGCGCGCGGGCTGCGCAACAGGGGGTTCCGGGTCATCGAGGCGGTGTCCGGCGATCAGGCGTTGGCGAAGCTCAACGAGCGGGAGCGGGCGATCCACTTGATCGTCTCCGATATCGTCATGCCGGGAACGGACGGCATTTCCCTGGCCCGCGCGGCGCGCGGTATGCTGCCGGATGTCAAGGTCGTGCTGACATCCGGGTATTCCGATGATCTGATGGTTGGAGAGTTTCGCGACGATCCCAATGTCCGGTTTCTCGCCAAGCCGTTCACCCTCGCCGAGTTGAACCAAACCGCCTGCGATATGCTGACGGAGTGACCTCTCCGCTCGAACGGGATGGCGATCAGCGGTTTTCCCGCACCTCCCGCTGCACCGCGGCGAGCCGTTCGGCCACCGCGTTGGCGATGCTTCGATGCACTTCTCGATCGTCCGGCGGTGGTGGGTCCGGGATGAGATCCTTCGCGGCGACGGGCTCGCCGAAGGCGACCGTCACCGGGCGGGGGCGGGGCAGACGCGCATTGCGCGGCATCGCCTCAAAGGTCCCTTCGATGCAGCAGGGCAGTACCCGCGCCCCAGTCCGCGCAATTAGCGCGCCGATCCCGGGGCGAAACGGCAGCAGTTCTCCGTCCGGCGAACGCCATTCCTCGGGGAACCAGACGAGAATGTGCCCCCGGTCCAGCACGTCACCGGCGATCTCCAGACTCGCCGCCGGCGCACGATCGTCGACCGGAAACATATGCACGACGCGCGCCAGGGTCCGCCCAGCGCGGCTGCCGAACGCGCGGCGCGCCTCTGCGCTCCACCAGGTCCGGCGCATGACGCGGTAGGGCAGCGCTGTGCCGAGAACGAACGGATCCAGATCGCTGACGTGATTGGGGGCCAGGATCAGCGGCCCCGTCTCGGGAACGGCGTCGCGCCCAACCACCCGCAAGCGGAAGAATGGGCGGATCAGCATCTGCGTCAGGCCATAGAGACACGCCGACGCCGCGCTGGCAAGCGGTCCTGCGGGCTTGAGATACCGCTCTCGTTCTCCCCATAGCCACTGCCGTGTCCGTTCACGCCGCTCAGCCGCCTCACCGGTGGCCTCGCCGTCCTTTTCAACCGCCTCGACGAGCTCGCCGACGGTGCCGACCTGGGCAATGGTCTCTTCGTCGAGCGAAACGCCGACGCGGCCCTCGATGTCGAGGCTGAGATCGACCCAGGAGAGGGAATCGATACCGAGATCCCCCTGCAGGGTCGTATCGGGATGGAGCGGCTGATCGGGAAAGCGCTGTTCGAGCCAATCGAGGAGCCGGCGCGCCCGCGGCGTCGACATGCGCTGCTTTTCAGCTTCCGTCAGTGCGCGCGGTTCGGGCCGCTCTCCGCGCTCGGCACGCTCGAAAATGTCGGCAAGCGCGTGCCGGCGGCACTTGCCGAGTTGATTGCGCGGCAACGGGTCGCGCACCAGCACGGACTCGGCGATGCGCATGTAGCGCGGCAACTTCTGGCCCATTTCGGCGAGGGAGACCTGGACGTGGCGCTCGACGTCGGTGACGCCCGCCTGGCGGACCGCTTCGACGTCGGGGACGACGAGAGCGACCAACCGCTCGTCGCGCTCCAGAACGGCGACCTCCTTGACGTACGGGCTCTGACCGTAGACCGACTCCACGTCTTCCGGCGAAACGTTCTTGCCACCCGGCAGGACGATGATCTCCTTCAGCCGGCCGGCGATGTAGAGATAGCCGTCGTCGTCCTGCCAGCCGAGATCGCCGGTGCGGAACCAGCCGTCGTCGGTAAAGGCGTCGGCGTTGGCTTCAGGATTGTTGCGATAACCCGCAAAGACGATGCGGCCGCGAAACTGGATCTCGCCGTGCTCCATCTCCTCCACCGGCTGAATGCGCATTTCGACCGCGTGGTGCGGCTTGCCGGCGCTGGCCATCCGCGCCGCGCCGGGCGGATTGAATGTCGCCATCGACGACGTTTCGACGAGGCCATAGCCGGACAGCACCTGGTAGCCGAGGCCTTCCAGGCGCCAGCCGACGTCGGGATCGAGGCGGGCGCCGCCGGAGGCGAGCAGCCGCAGACTGGGCGCCAATTGGCTGTGCACCGGCTTGAGCAGCCAGCGGCCGAGCCGCAAACCCAACCGTCTGCGGACAAACAGCGAAAGCGCGACGAGCGGACCTAGAACAGCGTTGACGACGATACCCTGACCGCGAGTCCGCGCGTCGATCGCCGCCACCAAGGCTTCATACAGCCTGGGCACGCCGACGATGGTGGTGACCTTGGCCTCGACCAACGCTTGACGGAGCAGGGGGCCACTGACGCCGGCGGGAAACACTACCGTGGCACCAGTGGCCAGCGGCAGCAGCAGGCCGACGAGAAACGGATAGGAATGATGCAGCGGCAGCGGCAGCAGAATGCGGTCCTTCGGCCCGGCGAGGTTCAGCTCGCGGAGCACTTGCAGGTTGGTCAGCAGGTTCTCGTGGCTGAGCGGCACCGCCTTGGGCGTGCCCGTCGTGCCGGACGTGTAGAACTGCGACACCGCCGCGTCCGCGCGCGCCGGCGGGATCTCCGCCACCGGTTCGCCCATCAGCGCGTCGACCGTGGGAACGTCGGCCGCCGCGCCGTCGGCGCCGTCGACGAGGAAGACCTCGACCGTATCATCAAGCTGGTCAAGCGCCCCCCGCGCCGTGGCCCACATCTTGGCGCTGGTGAACAGCAGCCGAGCGCCGCTGTTGTCGAGGATCTGGCCCAGCCGTCTGGCATCGGCGTCGTAATCCACCGGCACGCAAAGGGCGTCCGCGAGAATAAGCGCGAACCGGCAAACCACCCAGCCGATGCTGTTGGTGGCGAATACGGCCACCGGGTCACCCGGCGTGACATCCCGTTCGATCAGCCCGCCGGCGAGGCAGCGTGCCTTGCGGGTGAGGTCCGCGTAGCTGATTTCCGCGCGGCCGTCTTCGGAGAAGGCGATCAGGGCGGGGGCGTCGCCGAAGGTTTCGAGCCGCTGCAAAAGCTGGGGCAGGGTGGTTGCCGGTGACGCGGCTTTGGAGGCTGTTGAGTCGGTCTGAATCATCACATCCCTTTTGCCCTGTTCCAGCGTCGTCGGGCGGCTAGCGTCAGAAAACAAGGGCGGGTGGCAGCGGCGAAGATTTCGCCGTGTTGCGGATGCAACGTGGCGAAGCGGTGCTGAAGTCACAATTCCTAGAGGCGCAGACCCGACGGGCCCAACGTGATGGTGCGGACCAACTCGGCCTGGCGGTCGGCGCCGGTTTTGCTCAGGATTTGTTTGACGTGCTTGCGAACCGTCTCATACGTCAGGCTGAGGTGTGCCGCGACCTGTTCGAGGCGCATGCCGCGGGCGAGCAGGACGGCGACGCGCGCCTCGGCGCGGCTGAGGCCGAAAATGCGGATCAGGCGCCGGGGGTCGATTTCCACTGGCCGCTCCGGATCACCGATGAACATCAACCCCGCCGGGTCGTCGGGGCCTCGCGTGGTGCCGATCTCCTTGATCGGGGTGAGCAGTATGGACAGCGGCCGGCGCGCCTCGTCACGGGACACGGTGAACGTCTGCACGTCGTTCGCCGTCGTCAGCATCGGCCGGCCGGAACCGTTGCCGAGCAGATCCCGGAAACGGAACTTTCCCTGCGGCATCTTCAGGCCGAGGCCGGTATTGCCGATGTGGAAGGCATCCTCGTCATCGACTATTTCCCGGGCGAAGCGATTGGCGGTAATGATCTTACCGCGCGCCGACAGGACGAGGACGCCAAGCGGCATCGCGTCGAGGGAGTCGGCCAGGATCCGCTGCAGATCGAGAGCGCGTCGATAGGTCCGGCCGCTGCGAACGGCGCGCGCCAGGCTAGGTAGCAGGTCGTGCAGAAGCCGGGTATCCTCTTCCCAGAAGGCCCCCTTGGCCGGGGCACGGGCCAGAAGGAGGTAGGTCACCTTGTGGCCGTCGCCGTCGAGAACGCCGAACAGGTGATGGAACAGGCCCTGCGGCGAGAGCCAGTAGCGGTAGAAGTCGTGCTCCAGCAGCGTTTTATCGGCAACCACTTGCTGGCCGGTGAAGACCGCTCCTGCTTTCTCGAACGACGGCTTATGTTGCAGCCAGACATTGTAGCGAGAGTAGATGTCGGCGTACGCGGTCAGGTAGATGGCGTCGATGTTGGCCGCATGTTCCAAACGACCGTGGCCGGATTCATGGTCATGGATGGCGAGGGCGCAGGCGCCGGCATCGAACAGCTCACAGACGCGCCGAAGAACCTCGGACCATTGGCGTGGGTCCATGCTAGCGTCATAAAAGCCGGCGATAAGGTCAGCGAGTTGCCCATTCATCGCCGTGTCGTCGAACCGAGACTCTCGCGCACGCGGGCGGTCACTGGTATCCTCTGTCGTCCAGTCCGTTGCGCGGCGCAGATGCGGCCCAGTGCCCGCGAGACGATGTTGTCCATCCACGCTGTCGATCTCGCGAGGGGTGCCGTTCTGCGGCGAGTGGCGCCTGCGGTCGACGCCCGAGCGGCGATCCCGGCGGCTCGCCGCGGGATCCAGCCGCCGGCGATCCTCGCCAGATCGGCGGTCGAACTCTAACTGGTTGGCCAAGGTTGTCCCCCTTTCGCTTCCTTTCTGCCCGGCTGCCCAGATAACGCGCCGTGCGCGGCGCCGTTCCGGTAACGCCGCTGGAGCGAGCCGAGGGACAAGAACCCGCCGAGAATACGAGATCCCGCCCGATTATGCGACGAAACCGTGAAACCACGGTAGTTTGCCAGAAATCGCGGCTTTTTCTAGTCCCCCGATAGCGGCTCCAGCCACGCGAAGATTCCCCCAAACATGCCTTAAATAGCCTTTAAGTATAAATAAATACCCTTAAGGGCCAATAAAAATAGTGTAAAATCAGATTGTTAGAGAAAACTATTGGATATGCAAAGATTTCCGGTAGTCTCGCTGGCGTTGCCAACGTGGTCAGCTTGTGGAATATGGAGTTCGGTCCATGTTTGTGCGAAGAATGAGAGTGGTGGAAAAGAACGACAGCGAAAAGGCGAAAGCCATCGATTCCGCCGTCAGCCAGATCGAGCGGGCGTTCGGCAAGGGCGCCATCATGCGTCTTGGCCAGCGCGAGTCGGTGGAGACCGAGGCGATCTCGACGGGGTCGCTCGGGCTCGACATCGCGCTTGGTATCGGCGGTCTGCCGCGCGGCCGGGTGGTCGAGATCTACGGCCCCGAAAGTTCCGGCAAGACGACGCTGGCCCTGCACGCCATTGCCGAGGCGCAAAAGAAAGGCGGCGTCTGCGCCTTTGTCGATGCCGAGCACGCGTTGGATCCCATCTATGCCGCCAAGCTCGGCGTCAACGTCCAGGATCTGTTGATCTCCCAACCGGACGCCGGCGAACAGGCGCTGGAAATCGCCGATACCCTGGTTCGCTCGGGCGCCATCGACGTACTGGTGATCGACAGCGTCGCCGCCCTGGTGCCGCGCGCCGAACTCGAAGGCGAGATGGGCGACAGTCACGTCGGCCTGCAGGCGCGCCTGATGAGCCAGGCGTTGCGCAAACTCACCGCGTCCGTCGCCCGGTCGCGGACGATGATCATCTTCATCAACCAGATCCGCCTCAAGATCGGCGTCATGTTCGGCAATCCGGAGACGACCACCGGCGGCAACGCGCTCAAGTTCTATTCCTCGGTCCGCCTGGAAATCCGCCGCATCGGCGCGATCAAGGATCGCGAGGAAGTGGTCGGCAATCAGACCCGGGTCAAGGTGGTGAAGAACAAGCTGGCGCCGCCGTTCCGCATGGTCGAATTCGACATCATGTATGGCGAGGGCATCTCGAAGACCGGCGAACTCATCGATCTCGGCGTGAAGGCCGGTATCGTCGAGAAGGCCGGATCGTGGTTCTCCTACGGCTCCGAGCGCATCGGCCAGGGCCGCGAGAACGCCAAGACCTATATGCGCGACCACCCCGAGACGGCGGCCGATATCGAGGCGAAGATTCGCCAGAACGCCGGTCTCGTCTCCGAACACATGATCGCCGGCGGCGACGACACCTTGGACGGCGGCGACGGCGACGCTTGAAGGCCTGCCTCCGCCATTGACCCTCGGTATGCGTTGTCCGCGACGCTGCTTCGTCGCCGTGGTCCGCGAAGAGTAAGCCCCTGACCTACGCCGCGGCCGTCCTGGCGGTCATTTATTTCGTGCTCGGCATGTTTTCGATGGCGGTTCTTGGCACCGTGGAGGGGCCGCTGATCGTCCTTCCCGAAGGCTGGAGCCAGGTGGAACTGGCCGCCGTTTTCGTCGCCGTCTCCGGCGTGGTGCTCACCGGCACGGCCGTCGCGGTGGCGTTACTGGGGGTGTTTGGGTACAACGCCATGCGCGAAGAAGCGGGCAAAACGGCGGAAAAGAATGCCGAGCAGGCTGTTGCTCGTTTTCCCGGCAATACCGCACCTTACATCATCGCCCGGGAGGTCCGCGACCAGCTGCGCGCCGATCGGCGGTCCGGCGTCACCGACGATGAGTCGTCGGATTGGCGGGAAGCCTTCGGCGATGACTTCCCGAATAGGGGATGACGATGCGGACAGCGGCAACGGATTATCGCGCCCGCCCGACTTTCGGCGAGATCCTGATGCGCCACCAGGAAACGGCGCCGGTGGACGTCGAGGCACTGGCGAGACTTCGGTCTCGCCGTCCGCGTCTCCGACCGGCTCGGCCCTGGCGTTTCCGGCAAGCTGGAGCGAAACCCGCGCGTCGACGCGCCATCCGGCTACGCGATCTACGTCAATGCCGCAGATCCGCCCCGGCGGCGGCGGTTCACCATCGCCCATGAGATTGCCCATTACGTCTTGCACGGCGACCTGATCGAGGACCGCATCGTCGACGACACCCTGTACCGCAGCGGCTTGAGCGATCATTACGAGCGCCAGGCCAACGGTCTTGCCGCCGATATCCTGATGCCGCTGATCCTTATCAAGCGCCTCTATTGCGAGGGCAAGCGCGACGTCGCCAGCCTCGCCGAAGCGCTGGATGTCTCTCCGGCGGCGATGGAGATCCGGCTCAGCAGCCTCGGCATCCTGAGGCACTTCCAACAATCCGCCGCGGAGACGTAAGCCGGCGCCGTTAACGTGTTTCGTTTTCGCCGCGGGTGGCTTAAATAAGCGGTCATGCAGACTGTCAACGATATCCGCCGCACATTTCTCGATTTCTTCGCCCGCCACGGCCATCGCGCCGTCGAGTCGGCGCCGTTGGTGCCGCGCAACGACCCGTCGTTGATGTTTGTCAGCGCTGGCATGGTGCCGTTCAAGAACGTCTTCACGGGTCTTGAGACACGCGATTATGTCCGCGCGGCGTCGTCGCAGAAATGCGTGCGCGCCGGCGGCAAGCACAACGACCTCGAAAACGTCGGCTATACGCCGCGCCATCACACGTTCTTCGAGATGCTCGGCAATTTTTCCTTCGGCGACTATTTTAAGGACGTGGCGATCGAACTGGCCTGGAACCTGGTGACCAAGGAGTTCGGGCTGCCCGCCGACCGTCTGATCGCCACCGTCTACGCCGAGGACGACCAAGCGTTCGTTCTGTGGAAAAAGATTTCCGGTCTGCCGGAGAGCCGCATCCTGCGCATCGCTACCTCCGACAACTTCTGGTCGATGGGCGATACCGGCCCGTGCGGCCCGTGCTCCGAGATCTTCTACGACCACGGCGATCACCTCCCGGGCGGCCCCCCCGGCAGCCCGGACGAGGACGGTGACCGCTTCGTCGAGATCTGGAACCTGGTCTTCATGCAGTACGAGCAGGTCTCCAAGGACGAGCGCGTCGATTTGCCGAAGCCGTCGATCGACACCGGCATGGGGCTGGAGCGCATCGCCGCGGTGCTGCAAGGAACGCACGACAACTACAAGATTGATCTGATGCGGGCCCTGATCCAGGCGTCGGCGGATGTTACCGGCACCGATCCGGACGGCGAGCACGCGATCTCGCACCGGGTGATCGCCGATCACCTGCGCGCCTGCAGCTTCCTGATCGCCGACGGCGTGCTGCCGGCCAACGAAGGGCGCGGCTACGTGCTGCGACGGATCATGCGCCGCGCCATGCGCCATGCTCACCTGATCGGCGTCGAGGAGCCGCTGATGTGGCGGTTGTATCCGGCCCTGGAGAGCAAGATGGGCCAGGCCTATCCGGAACTGCACCGCGCCGCCGCGCTGATCACCGAAACCCTGAATCTGGAGGAAAGTCGCTTCGCCAAGACCCTGAGCCGGGGTCTGCGCCTGCTCGACGAGGCGACGGCGGACCTCGCCGCAGGCAGCGTGCTCGACGGCGAGACGGCTTTCCGCCTCTATGACACCTTCGGCTTCCCGCTCGACCTGACGCAGGATGCACTGCGCCCGCGCGGCATCGCCGTCGACATCAAAGGCTTCGAAACAGCGATGGCGCGTCAGAAGGCCGAGGCGCGCAAGGCATGGGCCGGCTCCGGCGAGGCCGCCGAGGAGGCGCTCTGGTTCGAGTTGCGCGACCGGCATGGCGGGACCGAGTTTCTCGGCTACGACGCGGAGAGCGCGGAGGCCGAGGTGCGGGCCATCATCGTCGACGGTAAACCGGTGGAGACCGCCGCCGCCGGCGAGGCATCCGTCTCCGTGATCTGCAACCAGACGCCGTTCTATGCCGAGTCCGGCGGCCAGATGGGCGACACCGGCGTCATCTCGACGCCGGGCGGGCTACGGATGGTCGTCCACGCGACCCACAAGAAGGCGGAAACGCTGCATGTGCATACCGGGATCGTCGAGGCCGGGGCGCTATCGGTCGGCGACCAGGTGGTGCTGGAGATCGACCAGGAGCGGCGGGCCAATCTGCGCGCCCATCACTCGGCGACCCACTTGCTGCACGCCGCGCTACGCCGCCGGTTGGGCGAGCACGTGACGCAGAAAGGCTCGCTAGTGGCGCCGGACCGGCTCCGTTTCGACATCTCTCACCCGACGCCGCTCAGCGACGAGGACATCATCACGATCGAAAAGGACGTAAACGCGCGGGTGTGGGGCAACTCACCGGTGACGACGCGTCTGATGGACCCGCAGGCAGCGCAGGAAGCCGGCGCCATGGCCTTGTTCGGCGAAAAGTACGGCGACGAGGTGCGTGTCGTCGCCATGGGCGATGAACTCGTCAACGGCGGCAAGCCCTATTCGGTGGAGCTGTGCGGCGGCACGCATGTCGCGCGTACCGGCGACATCGGTTTCTTCAAGGTGATCGGCGAAAGCGCGCTGGCGGCCGGCGTGCGACGCATCGAGGCGGTGACCGGCGAGACGGCGCGCGCCTACGTCGAGGCGGAAGAAGCGGCGTTGCGGCAGGCGGCGCACCTCCTCAACACCGCGCCGAACGATGTCCCCTCCCGCGTCGCCCAGCTGATGGAAGAACGCCGCAAACTGGAGCGGGAATTGTCGGAAGCCCGCCGCGCGCTGGCGACGGGGGGGAGTGGCGCTGCGCCGGCGATCAAACAGATCAACGGGATCGCCTATGCGCAGCGCCTCCTGGAAGGCGTGCCGGCGCGGGAACTGAAAAGCATGGCCGACGAGATCAAGAAGCAGGTCGGCTCCGGCGTCGTCGCGCTCGCCGCCTCGGCCGAGGGCAAGGCGTCGCTTGTGGTCGCGGTGACCGCCGATTTGACCGCCAAGGTCAACGCCGTCGAACTGGTGCGCGTCGGCGCCCAGGCGGTCGGTGGCAAGGGCGGCGGCGGCCGCCCCGACATGGCGCAGGCGGGCGGACCCGATGCGGAGAACGCGCAGGCGGCCCTCGACGCCATCGAACGGGCGCTCACCGGCTAGCGCCTTACCTCAAGCCCACCGTATAATCGGTCTCCCTTATCGGTAACCGCGTATTCGCCAATTGACGGCGGTGCCGGAAACGGGCATGTCGTTCGCCACTGGACATCCCATCCGACGGCAGGGCAGACCATGGCGGCACACGGCTCGAAAAAGGTGATCTACGCCGCGCTCGCTGGCAACACCTTGATCGCCATAACAAAGTTCGTCGCCGCCGGGATCACCGGCAGCTCGGCGATGCTCAGTGAAGGCATTCATTCGCTGGTCGACACCGGCAACCAGGGCCTGCTGCTGCACGGACTGGCGCGCTCGAAGAAACCGGCCGATACCCAACACCCCTTCGGCTACGGCATGGAGCTCTATTTCTGGGCCTTTGTCGTCGCCATTCTTATCTTTGCCGTCGGCGCCGGCATTTCCATCTACGAGGGGATCGAGAAGATCCTCCACCCGGAGCCGGTGACCAGCCCCTATATCAACTACATCGTCTTAGGGTTGGCGATGGCGTTCGAGGCCGGCGCCTGGTGGATCGCCTTAAGGGAATTCCGGATGTCGAAGGGGCAGTATACGTATATCCAGGCGGTGCGGCGGTCGAAGGATCCGGCGGTGTTTACCGTGTTGTTCGAGGACACGGCGGCCATGATGGGCCTGATCGTCGCCTTCGTCGGTATCCTGGTCGGCCAGCTGACCGGTGCGCCATGGCTCGACGGCGCAGCCTCCGTCGTCATCGGCCTGATCCTGGCGACCACTGCCTTCCTGCTGGCCTACGAGAGCAAGGGCCTGTTGGTCGGCGAGGCGGCGTTTCCCGAAACGGAAAAGAGCATTCGTGACCTCACCCTGGCCGAGCCCGCCATCGACAGGGTGAACGAGTTGCTGACCATGCACATGGGCCCCGACGACATCCTGGTGACCATGAGCCTCGATTTCTCGGACAAACTGTCCGCCGGCGACGTTGAGGTTTCGATCAGCCGGCTGGAGACGGCGATCAAGGCGAAACATCCGTTCGTCAAGCGGATCTTCATTGAAGCGCAGAGCTGGCGCGGTCATTTGGAAAGCAAGGACGCCGGCGCCGCGCCGGCCGGTCATTGACGCCCCGCCAACCGCCGCGGACGACGGGCCACACGCCGGACGAGGGAGACTGAAGAAGATGGATACACGTTTCGAAGGGACATCGTCTTACGTTGCCACGGAGGACTTGCGCATCGCCGTCAACGCGGCGATTGGCCTCCAACGCCCGTTGCTGATCAAGGGCGAACCCGGCACCGGCAAGACGATCCTCGCCCAGGAGATCGCCGAGGCGCTCGGCGTGCCGCTGATCCAATGGCACATCAAGTCGACCACCAAGGCGCAGCAGGGGTTGTATGAATACGACGCGGTGGCCCGCCTGCGCGATTCCCAACTCGGCGACTCCCGGGTGCACGACATCGGCAACTACATCGTCAAGGGTCGGCTGTGGGAAGCCTTCACCGCCGAGGTGCGGCCGGTGCTGCTGATCGACGAGATCGACAAGGCCGACATCGAGTTTCCCAACGACCTGTTGCTCGAACTCGACCGCATGGAGTTCTACGTCTACGAGACCAAGGAATCCGTGGTCGCCCGCCATCGGCCGATCGTCATCATCACGTCGAACAACGAAAAAGAATTACCGGATGCCTTCCTGCGACGCTGCTTCTTCCATTACATCCGCTTCCCGGATCACGAGACGATGGCGCGGATCGTCGAGGTGCACTATCCGGGGATCCAGCGGCGGTTGGTTCAGGACGCGCTGGCGGTGTT
Source organism: uncultured Rhodospirillaceae bacterium (assembly GCA_964460955.1). Classification (GTDB taxonomy): domain Bacteria; phylum Pseudomonadota; class Alphaproteobacteria; order Rhodospirillales; family Defluviicoccaceae; genus Defluviicoccus. Next base: position 46,625 of record CAYWRP010000005.1, read on the forward strand.
CTTCGAGATCCGCGACGTCCCGGGGCTGAAGAAAAAGCCGTCGACCTCTGAACTGCTCGACTGGATCAAACTTCTGATGATCGAGGACATCCCGCCGGAACTGCTGCGTACCAGCGATGCCCGCAAGCTGATCCCGCCGCTGCACGGCGCGCTCTTGAAGAACGAGCAGGACGTTCACCTGCTGGAACGCCTCGCCTTCATTCACCGACGCGAGGGACGGTGACGGCGGATTGCGACGGGGCCGGGATGACCGCACAACCCCTTTCGCTGTCGACCGTGCTGGTCGGCATCGAGTCGCGCACCGAAAGCGCCAGGATCACCGTCGGCGACTTCATCGACCATCTGGGCGGCCGGCGGTCGTTCGGCGCCGTGCTCCTGGTGCTGGGAATGTTCGCCTGGCTGCCGATCTGGCCGCCGGGGGTCGCCTCGATCTTCGGCGTTGCCCTAGTTGGCGTCGCCGTTCAGATGATCATGCGCCGTCCGCAGCCGATGCTGCCCGGCCGCATTCTGCGCATCGGTATGAATGCCGACCGCGCCCGGCGGCTGGCCCGCCGCGCTGTGCCCTGGATCGAGCGGGCGGAATGCTATATCCGTCCGCGGCGCTCCAGCCTGACCGGACCGGAGGCGGAGCGCTGGCTCGGCGGGGTGATCCTCGTCTTGGCGCTGGTGATCTGCGTGCCGCTGTTCATGACCAACGCGCCCCCCGGCGCCGCCATCGTCGTCCTGGCCTTAGGGATCCTCGCCCGCGACGGCGTGTTCATCATTGTCGGCCTCGTCCTCGCCGCGCTCGGCCTCGCCGTGGTGGCCGCTTTCTGGGCGGCCGCCTGGATGGGCGTCAGCTGGGCGCTGGCGCAGTAGTCGGTGACGATTACCCGCTACGGATCGCGTTCGCGGAAACGCCCGGCTATGAGGTCGAGCAGTGGTAGCGGCCGAAATGGGAGCGCGACAGGGTGCCGCCCGCCCGGACGCAGTCCCATTCCTTTTTCGCCTGACGTTCGAACAGGTTCGGATAGGTGATCACCTTTTTCTGGTCGCGGGGATCCGCCGTTCCAGAATCATTCGCCATGATGTACTTGAACGCCCTGAGGATTTGCGCTTCCGATTTTCCCGTTCGCAGCATGCTGTCCCAGGTTCGGCGCACCTTCTGGGCGATCTGGCGGTCCGGGTGTTCAAGGATGCAGATGGCGTGTTTCCGGCAGAGCTGGCTGCGGGATTCGGCGAGGTCGATCTCCTTCACGACTTCCATCAGGGCGCGCGCTTCTTCCTCGAGGAGCATTGAGCCGAGCTGGGTCACGTAGTCTTTACGTGTCATCGTCTTCGGATTGGGCCAGGATCGCCTCGGCATGTTGGCGTGGTTGATTTCCTCCATCAGCGTGCGCACCGCGAGGTCGAGGCCCCGGCCCATCTGTCGCGGACTAAGGACGATCAGGTCCTGCTCCTGATGGTAGTAGGTATGATCCTGATCCGTGCAGGCGTAGATCGAGTTGCCGCGTGCCTCGTAGGCCGCCAAGCGGCTTTTCGTCGTTCGCAGGTAGCGGTTGACGACGGCCAGGCCATCGTCGATGGCCTTATGCGGAGCCCCGTTGCCGCCCGCCGATTTCAGCGCCGTGCACGGAGAAGTATGCAGAAACAGGGCAACCGTTCCGTTGCCCGCCTTGAAGACGCAGGGTTGGCACGTGTGCGGGTCGGCGACGCTGGCATGGGCGATCACGTCATGGTGCCGCGCGTCGAGGTCCCGGACATAGATCTCCGCCGGGTTGGCCAGCGTCATCCGCATCGGGGTCTCGCAGCGCAGCGAATCCGGGCATTCGACGCTGCACACCCAGCTCCCGTTGGTTTCGCGAATGCAGACCTGAATATCCGGCCGCAGGCCCGCCGGGCGGCCGGCGAACACGCTGGTCGCCGAATCCCAGAACGTACCGTTTGCCTTGGTCTCCGGCGCATCGACCCGCAGGCTCCGCAGTTCTGTCGTGGCGCCTGGCGGCAGTGTTGATTGCGGCCGCGGCGGTGGCGGGAGGGATGATGGCGAGGCGGGCGCGGGCGCGCCCGGCGGCCGAGGCTGCCGCGGCGGTGGCTGGCGGGACGGCGGTTGCGGTTGCTGAGGAATTTTTTGCAGCTGTTTCATGCCCTCGTCGAGCAACTGCTTGCCCATGTCCTCGAGCACCTGGTCGAACGGCCCGCCCTGGGCAGTCGGCGGACCCATTAAGGTTGCAGCACAACCGACCAGGATGGCGAGCCGCAGCACGAAAATCCGGACGCTTCGCTTGAGCGTTTTCAATTTTTCCCCTGATGTTTGGCCGCTGTGGCGAGCCCATTTCCGCGGCCCTGCCGCGGCCCGCGCCGCCGGCTTTTTGTCAGACCCAATTACCAGTATTATATGCCGTAACGGCAGTCGAGAGTTTCGCCATCCGGCGGGCGGATCGGCCGCGACCGGACGAAAATAACGGCTCTTTGCGGGTCAGACGGACCAGCGAAAACGGCAGGGACACCGATCAAGCATGTTCATCAACTTCTTTATCGAGCTCAAGCAGGCCAAGCTGCCGGTCTCGTTGCGCGAGTATCTTACCCTCCTGGAGGCGATGGACCGCGGGCTGGCCGAGTACTCGGTGGACGATTTCTACTACCTCTCCCGCGCCTGCCTGGTGAAGGACGAGACCAACCTAGACAAGTTCGACCGCGTGTTCGGCCAGGTGTTCAAGGGCCTCGAGTCGCCGGAAGGCGAGGCGGAGACGGTCGAGATTCCCCAGGAATGGCTGGAGGCGCTGGCCGAAAAGCTGCTGACCGAGGAGGAGAAGCAGCAGGTCGAGGCGCTGGGCGGCTGGGACAAGCTGATGGAGACGCTCAAGAAGCGGCTCGAGGAGCAGAAGGGCCGCCACCAGGGTGGATCGAAATGGATCGGTACGGCGGGCACCTCGCCGTTCGGCGCCTACGGTTACAATCCGGAAGGGATCCGCATCGGCCAGGACCGCAACCGCAACTTCCGCGCCGTCAAGGTGTGGGACAAGCGGGAGTTCAAGAACCTGGACTCATCGGTCGAGCTCGGCACCCGCAACATCAAGGTCGCGCTGCGCCGCCTGCGCCGTTTCGCGCGCACCGGCGCGGCGACCGAGCTCGACCTCAACAATACCATCCGCGCCACCGCGAAGAAGGGCTATCTCGACCTGCAGATGGTCCCGCAGCGCCATAACGCGGTAAAGGTGCTGATCTTCTTCGACGTCGGCGGCTCCATGGACCCGCACATCAAGGTCTGCGAGGAGCTGTTTTCCGCCGCCCGCGCCGAGTTCAAGCACCTGGAGTACTACTACTTCCACAACTGCCTCTACGAGGGCGTGTGGCGCGACAACCGCCGCCGCTGGGACGAGACCATTCCGACCTGGGATGTCCTGCACACCTACCCGCACGACTACAAGGTGATTTTCGTCGGCGACGCCGCGATGAGCCCCTACGAGATCCAGCTGCCGGGCGGCGCGGTCGAGCACTGGAACGACGAGCCGGGCGAGGTGTGGCTGCATCGGGTGGTCAGCATCTACGACAAGGTGGTCTGGCTCAACCCGAAGCGCGAAGAGTGGTGGGACTACACAATGTCCACCCAGCTGATCAAGAAGCTGATGGGCGGGCGGATGTTCCCGATGACCCTCGACGGCCTCGACGCCGCCATGCGCAGCCTCACGCGGTAGGCAAGCCACAGCGCCTGGTCGCGTTTCGGCGGCTCTGATGTCGCGGAAAACGAGGCGACATGCGTTCCCCACATGGCTGTCATGTCGCTCATGAGTAGAAATACCATCATCGTGATTCGCCCGTTCAGCGCATTTCCCGTAAAATAATTATAAGTAAAAAGAGGGCGCTGCGTATCGTGGCGGGAGCGTCGCGGATGGCTCGGTAGGGGCAAAAGTGGCGGGGATGGCGTTAGCGCATCCACGCCACGGTCTCGAGGCTATTGGCCGGTTGGAGAGGTCCCAGGACTCCCACGGCATGCGGGGTCGCCCTTCTTTTATTCGTTGACGGACCGACGACGTAGACGGCGGAAAGGAATGCGCCGCGTGGTGTGGGGATTCCGACGCGTGTTTGGCTTCCGCTTTCGCGGCAGGCGTTCGCATCTCTGATGCTTCGGCCAAGTAAGGAGCTCTGAATTATGGCGATTCCCTCAGACGAGCAGCGGTGGAGTTTCCTGTCTCTCCCCGATCACTTCAACCACGATTACGCGGATCTCTCCGGGGGAGCGGATGCGGAAATCGCCGCGGTGTTCGGCGTCGGTTACGCCGACGGACTGGTGCCGGCGCAGAATTGGACCCCCGTTGGCCCCAATGGCATGACCGTCGGCTTCGCGACCGCCCTCCACGCGGCGGTCAACGACATGGTCGAGAGCGCCCACGGCGATCCGGCGTTCGTTTTGATCGCCGGCGATCTGACGGGGGGGCATTGGCCGCAGAATCCCGGCGAACTGAAATCGATGTTTGGCGACGCGAGCACAACCCTGCAGGACGATCTCGATGCGGCGGCGGAGACCTACTACACGTGGCTTCGCAAGCTGTTCGAGATATCCGGCGTCGACAAGGTGGTTGCGACGATCGGCGATCATGACATTGGCGACAATGGTTGGCGCGTCGGCGGCCCGATAGCGCCACATGTTAACACGATGAAGCAAGCGTTCGGCGCGCACGTGGTCGACCCGCTGTTCGAGCAGGTCGCCGCATCGCCGGAATTGAGCCAGGCGAATGCGAAATGGGCGGACATTCGATTTGCGCCGGGAGACACGGATCCGAACGGCCTCCATCAATATGACGAAGCCTCGTTCGTCTATCAGGAACGCAACGTCCTGTTTCTTAACATCGACGTCTTTCGTTACGAGGGCGCGGGCGTCAAGCTTGACGGCAATCAAGCGGTCGCCGTGGAGGTGACTGGCGAGCACCTTGACTGGGTGCGCTCGGTGCTCGAACGCGCCGAGGCGGATGACACCGTGGACCACGTCATTGTCCAGGGCCACACTCCGATTCTCAGCCCTGTCGCCGGCGGCTCGTACCATCTGACGATGAACGGAGCGGAGAACTCGCCACTCTGGCGGACGATGGCCGAGTTTGGCACCGACAATGGCGGCAAGCTTCGCGCCTATTTTTGCGGAGAGACGCACGCAACGACAACGATCGTCGATGAGTCCAGCGGCATCGTGCAAATAAACCACGGTAGTCGGGTGCTGATATCCGATGCGACCGTGACGCAGGCGGACTCCATCTATTTGGCCATTGATGTGACACCAGAGCGTCTCGACATCACCGAATACCGCGCCGACTACTACTATAAGGCGCCAGTGGAGAAGCTCTGGGAGGTCGGCCACCCAGAAAGGGGTGCGTACAACGCGTACAATCACGATGGCCCTTTCGAACGGGGCTCGCTGTCGATCGACGTCTCGACGGGGTCGCTCGACCTGACCTCGCGGGGCTCGCTCGCCGCCGTTGACCGATTTGTCGGTCAGGCGGGCGAGGTGACAACCAACCAGCCGAACGCGGACGCATGGCAATCGGTGACCTTCGACCATCCAATGGCCGACCCGATCGTGGTCATGGGGGCGCCAACGTACAACAACACCGATGAGGCCCACGCCCGCGTGCGCAACGTCACCGCCAATGGCTTCGAGTTCCAACTCGAGGAATGGGCGTATCGTGACGGTCAGCACCCTGCGGAAACCACGCCATGGTTCGCCGTTGAGCGCGGTGTTCATACCTTTTTGGACGGCTCCGTCATCGAGGCGGGCAGCAGACAGGTCGACGAGAAGCAGGTTGGCGTGAGCCTCGCCGGTGATTTCGGTGCCAAGGCGCCCGTGGTGATCGGCCAGGTCGCCAGCGAAGTGGATGCCGATCCTGTGACCCATCGCCTTTCCGGCGTCTCCGCCTCGGGATTCAAGGTGCTCCTTGAAGAAGAGCAGGCGCGCGACGCGGGCGGACATATGCTCGAGGATTTCAACTGGATCGCCTTCGAGGTCGGGATCTTCGACAACTTCGCGGCCGGCATGTTCACCGCCGACGACACGGGGACCAACGCCACGGTCAATGCCTGGCGCTGGGGCCCGACACTCGCCGACATGCAAACGATGCGAGACGGCGATACCGCTCAGCTGCGTGTCCTCGAGGATACGACGAGCTCCCTCAAGGTGTTTGTCGAAGAGGACAAATCCCGCGACAGTGAGACCGGGCATGGAAACGAGGTCGCCGGTTGGGTGGATTTGGAGCCCTGGCTTTTCGCGGCTCCCGCCGACGCGCCAACTCCGCCACCGCCCACGCCGCCCCCTTCGCCGGGACCCGATACTGTCGTCATCGACGCCCGCGGCACGCCGGCTTACGGGCAGTACGCCGAAATGCAGGTGCTCGTCGATGGCGTTTTGCAGGGATCGCGGATCACCGATGCGATAACGCGGAGCTACAGCTTCGACGTCTCCGATCTCGACGCTGCCAGCACGTTGGAGATCAGGTTCACCAACGATGCCTGGGACCCGGCGACCGGGGATGACCGCAACCTGATCGTCACCAAGGTGGTCGCCGGCGGCGAGGACCTGGCCATCGGCGATGCGACGTACGAGCGGGACGGTAAGCCAGATATCCCCGGCCAGACCGGGTTGTGGTGGAATGGCGAGCTTAACTTCACGCTCGACCCGCAGGCTCCCTCACCACCACCTCCTCCGCCGCCGCCCCCTTCGCCGGAACCCGATACCGTCGTCATCGACGCCCGCGGCACACCGGCTTACGGGCAGTACGCCGAAATGCAGGTGCTTGTCGATGGTGTTTTGCAGGGATCGCGGATCACCGATGCGACAACGCGGAGCTACAGCTTCGACGTTTCCGATCTCGACGCCGCCAGCACGTTGGAGATCCGGTTCCCCAATAATGCCCGGGATCCAGCGACCGGGGATGACCGCAACCTGATCGTCACCAAGGTGGTCGCCGGCGGCGAGGACCTGGCCATCGGCGATGCGACGTACGAGCGGGACGGTAAGCCAGATATCCCCGGCCAGACCGGGTTGTGGTGGAATGGCGAGCTTAACTTCACGCTCGACCCGCAGGCTCCCTCACCACCACCTCCTCCGCCGCCGCCCCCTTCGCCGGAACCCGATACCGTCGTCATCGACGCCCGCGGCACACCGGCTTACGGGCAGTACGCCAAAATGCAGGTGCTTATCGATGGTGTTTTGCAGGGATCGCGTACGGTTGACGGCACGGTCGATACGTATGCCTTTTCGGTCTCGGAGCTTGATTCGGCGTCGACGCTAGCGATCCGGTTCGCCAACGATGCCCTGGACCCGGCGACCGGGGATGACCGCAACCTGATCGTCACCAAGGTGATCGCCGGCGGCGAGGAACTGGCCATCGGCGATGCCGTCTACGATCGGGATGCGGCGTCGCTGCCCGATATCGACGGTCAGTCCGGCATGTGGTGGCAGGGCAACCTGGTTTTCGACGTCGATGCCCTGTTGAGCTGAGCGACGCGGGAAACCCGAAGCCGAGTGGTGGGACGCATCATGGCGGGCCCACCACCGGCGCGGCCGCCGAACGCGATCTCGACAATGCCACCCGCGCCTCGGCAAAGCGGGCGGTCGCGACCGGGCATCGCGCCGACAGCCAGGCATCCGCAGTCGCTTCGACCCGACCATGCTCCAGACGAGGGGTGGCGAGCCGGGTTTTCCTTCCCAACAGCGACACGTCGACGCTCGCATGGTGCTTCGGCGTGGTAATCGGGTTCCCAGGATTGTCATCGCATTGTAGAAAGAGAGAAATTTACATACGAGGTGAGTGTAATGTTCCCCTGTTTTCGACCGTCGTCGGGTAATCCGGCGAAATCCCTTATCCGAGCCGGCGGCCTCTTCGCCGGCGCGTTCCTGATCGGTGGTCTGGTGGTTGGCGCCGACCCGAGCCGCGCGGCCACCGATCAGTCCGAGATCGAAGCCGCCTGCAAGGTGCAGTTGACCCTCAAGCCCGGGGGGTGCGCGTGCATCGCCGAGCGTGCCGAGAAGGAACTCGACGACCAACAGCGACGGTGGCTGATACTCCGCGTCACGGGCGACAAGCCGGCGGCGCGGGAGTTGCAGATGAACATGACGCAGAATCAGTTGATCGGCGTCGGAACCTTCATGGCCAATGCCCCCGTCGAGTGCGATCGGTAGAGTCTGGCCGCCGTCGCCGACCGCGCGCGGCGCGCTGCGAATTCCGAAGGCGCCGTCCCAGGCAAAGCAATAGGCGAGGGCACAGGAACCCGGCGCGGCGGTAACCCGCCGCCGACCGGCATCGGCGCCGCTTCGGTAATCCATCAGGCGCCACCCGCCGCGGCTGGACTTGTCCGGAACCGGCCGCTAGAAATGGCGGTGTGGTGGCATCAAGAGCCGCGCGAGCGGAGGCACATGGCGCTCGAACAGGCAGCGGCGGTGACGCAGCACCCCTCCGTATGGCGGATCTTTCTGGCGTTCCTGCGCCTTGGATTGACCTCGTTCGGCGGTCCCGTCGCCCACCTCGGATACTTCCGCGCTGACATCGTCGGCCGCCGGCAGTGGCTGGATGACCGCGCCTACGCCGATTTCGTCGCGCTCGGGCAGTTCCTCCCCGGCCCGGCGAGCAGCCAGGTCGGGCTGGCCATCGGGCTCACCCTGGGCGGGCTCAAGGGCGCCGCCGCCGCCTGGCTCGGTTTTACGCTGCCGTCGGCACTGCTGATGGCCGGCTTCGGGCTCGGCATCGCGGCGCTTGGCGATCCGACCGGCGCCGGCTGGCTGCACGGCCTCAAGCTGGTCACCGTGGCCATCGTCGCCCAGGCGGTGGCGGCGATGGCGCGGTCGCTGTGCCCGGATCGAACGCGCGCCAGCTTCGCCGTCGTCGGCGCCATTCTCGTCATCGCCACTCCCACCGCCTGGGGCCAAGTGGCGGTCATCGCCCTCGGTGGGCTGGCCGGCTGGCTGCTGCTCGAAAAGGAGCCGGCGGCGGCACCCGACACGCTGCGGATCCCCGTCGGCCGGGCCACCGCCATCGGCTGCCTGGTGGCCTTCTTCGCATTGCTGGTCGGCCTGCCAATGGCGGCGCAGCTCGGCGGCGACGAGACGCTGCGGGTGTTCGAGAGCTTCTATCGCGCCGGTGCGCTGGTTTTCGGCGGCGGTCACGTGGTTTTGCCGCTGTTGCAGGAGAGCGTCGTCGAACCCGGCTGGGTGGCGAACGACCTGTTCCTCGCCGGGTACGGCGCGGCGCAGGCGTTGCCGGGGCCGCTGTTCACCTTCTCCGCCTACCTCGGCGCGGTGATGACTCCCTCGCTGGGGGGAATTCTTGGCGCCCTTCTCTGCCTGATAGCGATTTTTCTGCCCGCCGTGCTGTTGGTCGTCGGCACGCTGCCATTCTGGGCGCGACTTCGCACCCAGCCGGTCATGCGGGCGGCGATGCAAGGGATCAACGCGGCGGTGGTCGGCCTGCTGCTGGCCGCGCTCTACGATCCTGTGTGGACGAGCGCTGTCGCCACGTCGGCTGACTTCGCCTTCGCCGCCACCGCGTTCCTGCTGCTGGAGATGTGGCGGCTGCCGCCCTGGCTGGTTGTTGCGCTGGGTGCCGCCGGTGGATACATCTCGACCCTCGGATGAGCAGGTTGAGGCGTGTCAGAGGTTTCCGGGAGGCAACGATGACGGATCGGGGCAACAGGCAGACATTGGCCGACACCAAGCGGGCGATGGACCAAGCGCGGGCGGCGCTGAGCGAAGAGGGAAGCGGCGCGGTCGGCATGCTGGAATGCAGATTGGCCGGGCTGCAGGACACCTTCCTCGCGACGCCGGCCACGGATTGGCGCGATCTCGAGGCGCGGTTGATGGCGATTCGCGAAATCGTCGTCGGTTTGGGCGAGAAAGGCTACCTCCTGCACCTCGTCGACGCGGCGTTGGCCGACCTGCGGCGGCTCGGACAATCCCCAGGCTGACGGCGGGTTTCGCGCCAAAAAGGCTATTTTAATTTGTGGGAAATCAACAAAAACGTTGATTTTTGTGTGCGGTAGCGAAATCGTGTGCGTGCTTAAAACGCGAAACGGGTAGGGCCGGGTGAAGTTTTCGACTTGCAGGGGCAACGGAAAGCCCTTCCGCGACTCTGGACTCGGCCCGCAAGATGCGGTACGCAATTCTACATGTGGTTGATTTTAACCTCGCCTAATACATCAACTTGACGAATTAGACCAACTAATCGAAACGTGGAGGGGTATCGGTGAGAGAATTTATCGAAACCAAATGGCCAGAGCTGATGGTTGCCGTCGGCTTCATCGTGGTTTGGACCGCGATCGTCCTATCCTACCTCTAGGTTCTTATGCGTCGGCTCGGCTGCCTGTCGTCCGCCACGCCATTTCGACGTCGTTTGTTGCCTCGTTTTTCCGTGACATGAATCCTCGCCCGGCGAAAGCCGGCGGGTTGAGCGGTTCTTGATGAGTTGGCGAGCCGCGTGGCGGCGGCTCTCGCTTGGTTTGCCGACCGTCCTCGGGTTGGCCCGGAAAGGCTATTTCATTCCCTACCGTTACGCGGCGGACACAACTGTTTCGGCGCTTGGACGCCGCTACGGCGGATGCATGCCGTTGATCGTAGCCGGCGAGGCGTCGATGCGGGAGGTCCTCGCGGCGATGCGAAGGCTCACCGGCGACCTCGCCGCCATCGGCGGCGACGAGCCACCGGCACCGCGCTGGAATCAAACGTGGTTTCCCCGCCTCGATGCGGCGGCGGCCTACACGCTGGTTCGCACCCGACGGCCGCGACGGATCGTCGAGGTCGGCGCCGGTCATTCCACCCGCTTTTTCGCCCGCTCCATCGCCGACGGCGGCCTGACGACCCGCCTGACGGCCGTCGATCCGGCCCCGAGGGCCGTTCTCCGCGGCCTGCGCGTCGAACTCGTCGAGAAGACGATCCAGGCGGCTGGGCTCGATCACTTCGCCGGGCTGGCTGGCGGCGACATGGTGAGCATCGATTCGAGCCACATTCTGATGCCCGGTTCGGACGTCGACTGGCTGCTGGGCGACGTCTTGCCGAACTTGTCGCGAGGCGTGCTGGTGCACATCCACGACGTTTTCCTGCCCGATGCCTATCCATCCGCCTGGGCCTGGCGCGGCTACAACGAGCAGGCGGCGGTGGCGGTGATGCTGCAGGCTGGCGGCTGGCGCGTTCTGTGGTCCAGCCATCATGTCGCGACGGCCATGCAGCCCGACTGGCGAGCGACGCTGGTCGAGCGGCTGCCACTGGTGGCGGGAGCCGTCGAAGGCAGCTTGTGGTTGGAAAAGCTCGGCCGCGACGACGGATGAGCATCCATGGTTGATGGATCGCGGCGTCGCCCTGGCGCGTGAAACCATCCGGTTACGGAACGCGTTCTATGTTCGTGTCGTTGATTGGTAATCGCTCACATGCCGTATACGGGAATGTTATCGCGGCGCGGAAATTTTCGTCCCATATCCTGGGGGCAAGGCGACGGGCGGAGGCTTGCCTGACAGTCAGGGATGGTTCGACCAAGCGGGTTTTCGCGAGGGCTAGAGGCAAGCCACCGGTGGCCGAACGGGAACCACGTCGAGTAAGGAAATTATATGCCGGTTTTGTGGGTAATGGCGGCGGTCTTCCTTTCGCTGCTGGCGACCATGCCAGTGGGGGAGCCAGCCTTCGGGCAGCCCCCCGACGACCGCCAGCCGGTCGTCATCAGTATCGTCCGGAGTGCGGAATTCGCCGACCGGGTCGAGGCGCTCGGAACCACCCTAGCCAACGAAACGGTGCGCATCACCGCGAACGTGACGGAAAAGATCGCCGAACTTCGCTTCGATGACGGACAGTCGGTGGAGGCCGGCGACGTTCTGGCGGTGCTCGACAAGAGCGAGGAGGAGGCGGATTTGCGCGGCGCCAGAGCGCTCCTTGGCGAGAAGCGCCTCGCCTACCAGCGGGCGCGCGAGTTGGAACGCCAGCGGTACGCCGCGACCGCCCAACTCGACCTGCGCCGCGCCGAGGTGCAGGAATACCAGGCCCGCATCGCGGCGATCGAGGCCCGCGTCGAGGACCGGGTCATCCGTGCTCCCTTCGCCGGCGTCGTCGGCCTGCGCAATATTAGTGTCGGCACGCTGGTCGAGCCGGGTGACGTGATCATCACGTTGGACCACATCAGCGTCATCAAGGTGGATTTTTCCGTTCCGTCGCCGTTTCTGCCGACCTTGCGGCCGGGAATGAGCGTCATCGCCAAGGCAACGGCTTTCGGCGACCGCGAATTCAGGGGCACCATTCGCGGCATCGACTCTCGCGTCGATCCGGTGACGCGATCGGTCGTCGCGCGGGCGATCCTCCCAAACGCCGACGGTGTGCTCAAGCCGGGTCTCCTGATGACCATCGAGCTGTTGAAAAATCCCCGCACGGCACTCGTCGTGCCCGAGGAGGCGTTGATCCCGCGCGGTCGGCGCAATTCGGTCCTGGTTGTCGACGAGGCGGCCGACAACACCGTCGAACAGCGGGAGGTGTCGATCGGTGCCCGCGCGCCGGGTCGCGTCGAGATCGTCAGTGGGCTTGCCGCCGGGGAGATGGTGGTGACCCGCGGCGTGCTGCAGGTGCGACCCGGCCAGAAGGTGACCATCATGGCGGTCGATGACGGAGAACAGACGCTGAGCCAGCTTCTGCGACAGCCGGCGCCGGCAAAGCCATGATCCTCTCGGACATCTCGGTCAAGCGCCCGGTTTTTGCGTCCGTCATCAGCCTGTTGCTGATCGCGTTCGGCTTGGTCGCGCTCGACCGGCTGCCGTTGCGGGAATATCCGGATATCGACCCGCCGGTGGTGTCCATCGACACAGCCTATCCCGGTGCCGCCGCCAACGTTGTCGAGGCCCGAATAACGGAGTTGATCGAGGACCGTATCGCCGGTGTCGAGGGCATCCGCTTCATCGATTCCACGAGCGAGGACGGCCGGTCGCGGATCAACGTCGAGTTCAGAATCTCGCAGGACATCAACGCGGCGGCCAACGATATTCGCGACCGCGTCTCCGGTATCCTGGACCAGCTTCCGGACGAGGCCGACCCGCCGGACATCCAGAAAGCGGATTCCAATGATGATGTCATCCTGTGGCTCAACCTGAGCAGCGACCGGATGAACATCCTCGAACTGACCGATTACGCCGACCGCTACCTCACCGACCGCTTCTCCGCCCTGGACGGCGTCGCCCGGGTGCGGGTCGGCGGCGGGCTCAATTACGCGATGCGGATCTGGCTCGACCGCAACCAACTCGCCGCCCGCGGGCTGACCGTCAACGACGTCGAGGATGCCCTGCGCGCCGAAAACGTCGAGTTGCCGGCTGGCAGCATCGAATCGGTAACCCGGCAACTCACGGTGCGCGTTGATCGCAGTTTCCGCACGCCGGAGGATTTCGCGAGGCTCGTCTTGGGCCAGGGCGCGGATGGATACCTTGTTCGGCTGGGCGACGTGGCGCGCATCGAGAAAGCGGCGGTTGAAAACCGGATTTTCTTCCGTGGCAATGGCACCCCGATGGTCGGTATCGGCATCATCAAACAGGCGCAGGCAAACACGCTGGCGGTTTCACGGCTCGCCCGCGCGGAGGCGAAGCGCATCAACGGTGGGCTTCCGGAAGGCATGGCGATCTTCGAGAGCTATGACTCCAGCGTGTTCATCGAGGGCGCCGTCAGCGAGGTGTACAAGACCCTCGCGGTTGCCGTCTGCATGGTGATCCTGGTGATTTTCCTGTTCCTCGGCAGCGTGCGCGCCATGCTGGTCCCGGCGGTCACCGTGCCTGTCTCGCTCATCGCAACGGCGATCGTTCTCTATGGTCTCGGGTTTTCGATCAACCTGCTGACGCTGCTGGCCCTGGTGCTCGCCATCGGCCTTGTCGTGGACGACGCCATCGTCGTGCTTGAAAACATTCACCGGCGCATGGACGCCGGGGAGTCGGCGCTGGTTGCCGCGTTCAACGGCACCCGCCAGGTGGGATTCGCCGTCGTCGCCACCACCCTCGTGCTGATCGCCGTGTTCGTGCCGATCGCTTTTCTGGAGGGTGATGTCGGGCGGCTGTTCCGGGAGTTCGCCCTGACCATGGCGGCGGCAGTCGCCTTCTCCTCCCTTGTCGCCTTGACCCTGTCGCCGATGCTGGCGTCGCAGATCCTGCGTCCGGGGTCGAACGACACCTGGCTGGTCCGCAAGGTCGACCAGGTATTCGCCAGCTGCCAGCGCGGCTATGGCCGAGTGCTTTCGGCGCTCTTGCCGCGACCGATCCTGATCGCCGGCTTTTTCGTGCTCCTGCTGGGCGGCACCGGCTGGCTGTTCGCGCACATACCCAGCGAGTACGCGCCGAAGGAGGATCGTGGCGCCTTCTTCCTGATCGTCAACGGCCCGGAAGGGGCGTCCTACGCGTACATCTCAGAATACATGGACGAGATCGAACGGCGATTGATGCCGCTGGTCGACGCGGGCGAGGTGACCCGGCTGCTGGTGCGGGCGCCGCGCCAATTCGGGACCCTGGAAATCTTCAACAATGGGATCGTCATTTTCGTCCTCAACGACTGGGCGGAGCGGCGGTCCGGCTGGGACATCATGAAGGACGTTCGCCAACGCGTCGCCGACCTGCCGGGTGTTCGCGCCTTTCCGGTGATGCGCCAGGGCCTCGGTGGCCGCACGCAAAAGCCGGTGCAGTTCGTTATCGGCGGCGGCACCTACGACGAACTGGCGGAATGGCGCGATATCCTGCTCGAGAAGATCGAGGAGAACAATCCCGGCCTGATTGGCGTCGACTACGACTACAAGGAGACCAAGCCGCAGCTTCGCCTGCAAATCGACCGTGACCGGGCGGGCGACCTTGGCGTCACCGTCGGCAACATCGGCCGCACCCTGGAGACAATCCTCGGCTCGCGGCGGGTTACTACCTACATCGACGCCGGCGAGGAATACGACGTCATCCTGGAAGGCGAAAGGGATGCCCAGCGCACGCCCTCCAACATCGAGAACATCTACGTCCGCTCCGAGCGCAGCGGCGCGCTGATCCCGCTGTCCAACTTGGTGCGGCTCGAGGAAAGCGCGGACTCGCAGACGCTGAAACGCTACAACCGGGTGCGCGCGATCACCATCGAGGCTAACCTCGACGACGACTATACCCTCGGCGAGGCGCTGACATTCCTCAACGGTCTGGTCGATGAACATCTGCCGGAAACGGTGCTCGTCGACTACAAAGGGCAGTCGCGGGATTTCCAGTCCGCCGGCGGTTCCATCTCCTTCGTTTTCGCGCTCGGCCTCGTCGTCGTGTTCCTGGTGCTGGCCGCCCAGTTCGAGAGCTACCGCCACCCGTTCATCATCATCCTGACGGTGCCGCTGGCGATGGCCGGCGCCCTGTTGGCGCTCTATCTCACCGGCGGCACGCTCAACATCTACAGCCAGATCGGCCTGATCATGCTGGTCGGCCTGGCGGCGAAGAACGGCATCCTCATCGTCGAGTTCGCCAACCAGCTGCGCGACGAGGGCATGCCCTTCGACGATGCCATCCACCAGGCCTCGCTGACCCGGCTTCGGCCGATCATCATGACCGCCCTCACCACGGCGGTCGGCGCGGTGCCGCTGATCCTCGCCAGCGGCGCCGGCGCCGAGACCCGGATGGTCATCGGCACCGTCGTCTGCGCCGGCGTGATGTCGGCGACGGTGTTTACCGTGTTCGTCATCCCCGCCGCCTACCGGCTGCTCGCCCGCGGCAGTGGCTCCCCCGGCGACGTCACCCGCCGCCTCGAAGCCGAGCTGGCGGCTATCCGCAAGAGCAAGTCCGCCCCCCAGCCAAGCCCGGCGGAGTAGGCGCGGTGACAGTCACGAATACGGATCGGCGGCGTCCCTCAGGCCGTCGCCGAGGAAGTTGAAGGCGAGGACGGTGATGAAGACCGGCAGCATCGGCATCAACAGCCAGGGGTAGAGGGCGACCGCCTCGATGTTCTGCGCCTCGGTCAGCAGGACGCCCCAGCTGGTGATCGGCGGGCGCAGGCCGAGGCCTAGGAAACTCAGCGCCGTCTCGCCGAGGATCATCGACGGGATCGACAGGGTGGCCGAGGCGATCAGGTGGCTCATGAAGTTGGGCAGCAGGTGGCGGCCGATGATCCGCCGCGATGAGGCCCCCATAAGCTGGGCGGCGGTGCAATAGTCCTCCTCGCGCAAGGCCAACAGTTTCGACCGCACGGCGCGGGCCAGCCCCGGCCAGTCGAGCAGGCCCAGGATGATGGTGATGCCGAAGAAGACGAGGATCGGGCTCCAGGTAATCGGCAGCGCCGCCGACAGCGCCATCCACAAGGGGAGTTCCGGGATGGAACGCAATACCTCGATGACGCGCTGGACGATGCTGTCGACCCAGCCGCCGAAGAAGCCGGCGAGGCCGCCGATGGTGATGCCAAGCACGAAGCTGATGGCGATGCCGATCAGGCCGACGGTGAGCGAAATTCGCCCGCCATAGAGCAGCCGGGAGAACATGTCGTGGCCCAGCCGGTCGGTGCCGAACAGGAAGAAGGTGCCGCCCTCGGCCGGGCAGACAAGGTGAAAGCGTCCCGGGATCACGCCCCAGAACTCGTAACCGTCGCCGAGGCAGAAGAAGCGTAGGCGCTGCGGGCGCGTCTCGTCGACGACATACTCCCGCTGCAGGGTCTCATAGTTGAGTTCGTAGTCGAGGGCGTAGACAAAGGGGCCGATCAACTCGCCCTCGTGGAACAGGCGGATCATCTGCGGCGGCGCGTAGATGAAGTCGGTGTTACGCGTATCAAGCGCATAGGGCGCGAGGATCTCGGTGATCAGGATGCTGAAGTAGGACAGCAGCAGGATGACGCCGGAGACCACGGCGAGCTTGTGCCGCCGCAGCCGCCACCAGACCATTTTCCACTGCGAGGCGAGATAGTAGCGTTCCTGTTCCGGCGTCAGCCGATCGGCCTCGAAGACGTCGAACGGCTCCGGGTCGACGTAATGCGGCAGGCGATCGGTCATCGCTGGAGGCTACCCTCGAGGCGAATGCGCGGGTCGAGCACCGCCAGCAGGACGTCGGAGACGAACATGCCGACGACGGTGAGCACGGCGAGAAACATCAGGAACGAGCCGGCCAAATACATGTCCTGGCTCTGCAGGGCGGAAAGCAGCATCGGCCCCGTCGTCTGCAGCGACATCACCGCCGAGACGATCACCGAGCCGGAGACGACCTGCGGCAGCAGATTGCCGATATCGGCGATGAACGGGTTGAGCGCCATCCTGAGCGGATACTTGATCAGCAGGCGGCGCCTCGGCAGGCCCTTGGCGCGGCCGGTGACGACGTATTGCTTGCGCAGTTCGTCCAGCAGATTGGCGCGCAGGCGGCGGATCATGCCGGCGGTCCCCGACGTGCCGATGATGATCACCGGGATCCACAGATGTTCGAGGACCGACAGAACCTTGGCCAGCGACCATGGCTGGTTGATGTATTGCGCGTCCATCAGCGTGCCGATGGAGGTGCCAAAGGCGAAGTTGGCGAGGTACATCAAGATCAGCGCCAACAGGAAATTCGGTGTCGCCAAGCCGACGAGACCGAGGAAGGTCAATCCATGGTCGCCCCAGCTGTACTGGTGGGTCGCCGAATAGACGCCGATGGGAAAGGAGACGACGTAGATGAACAGGATGGTGAAGAAGTTGAGAACCAACGTCAGCAAGAGCCGATCGCCGACCACTTCCGTCACCGGGCGGCTGTATTCGAACGAATAGCCGAGATCGCCCTGCACGAGGCCGAGCAGCCAGTGGAAATACTGCTCGATCGGCGGCCGGTCGAGCCCGTACTGCTGGCGCAGAAACTCGATCCTTTCCCGCGCCACCTCCTCGCCCTGGCTCTCCAGTTCGGCGATGTAGGTGGTGAGGAAGTCGCCGGGAGGCAGCTGAATGATCACGAAGATCAGCGCGCTGATCACCAGCAGCGTCAGGATCATCGTCAGGAGGCGGCGGCCCAGATAGCTCAGCATCGCGTGCTCACGTCCTCGCCGCCGTCCCCGAAATGATTATTTGGCGAACCAGAAGGTGTCCGGCCTGTAGATGCCGAAGTGCGCTCCCGGTTCCCAGTTGTAGATGCCTTCCTCGGGCACGTTGCGCAGGCGGTTGCTGACCACCACTGGCTGCGGCACGGCGCGCACGGTACCGATATCAAAGAGGTTGTCGGCGCGAATCGACAGCATCTGGTGCCAGATCTCCGCCCGCGCCTCGCGTTCCTCCACGTCGCGCCACGCGCGGTAGAGGTCGAACAGCGACTTCGCCGAGGGCATGTCGATGGGTTCACCCGCCATGCCCCTGGTCTGGTAGTATTGACCCCAACGCGGCCATTGCAGTTGCTGCTGACTGGTCGGCGCCAGTTCGCGCGGCGGCGTCATCGGCGTCGCCAGTCCGTTCTCGAGGCCGAACCACACCGACATCAGCGCCGTGCCGGAAAAGACGCGATTGCGCAGCACTTCCCGTTGTTGGGGTTTAATGAACAGTTTCACGCCGACCTTTTGCCAGGAATCACGAATAAGCTGCAGAATCGCCACTTGCGTCGGGCTCTCGCCGGCGGTCTCGATGACGATTTCCAGGGGCTCGCCGTTGGGTCGCAGCCGGATGCCACTGCCGTCCCGGTCGATGAAGCCCATCTCGTCGAGAAGCGCATTGCCGCGTTGGGGATCGAAGGTTGCCCACTTCCTCGCGTATTCCTCCTTGAAGAGCGGGCTTTCCTGCAGAATGGTGTTGTTACCCGGGCGGGCGAATCCTTTGTATACGACATTATTGATCTCGTCGCGGTCGATGGCGAGCGACATCGCGCGCCGGAAGCGGACATCGCGCAGGATGGTTCGCCAGTCGTCGTCGATGGTGGTCAGGTTGGGATAGAGGGCCAGCTCCGAGCCGTGCGCCGAGCGCCAGAAATGGACCGCGTAGTTATTCCGCTCGGCGGCCTTCTTGAGAATGGTGAAGTTTTCGAAACTGAGGCCGCGCGCCTGCAGATCGGAATCCCCGGCCTGCGTTTTCGACGGAATCAACTGGGCGCTGGTGACGGTGAAGGCGACGGTGTCGATGTAGGGGAGCTGGCGGCCCTCCGGGTCGACGCGGTGGTAGTAGGGGTTGCGCTCGAACAGGAATCGCGTCGACGGCGGCTCGGTTGTCAGCACCCACGGCTGCAGGGTGGGCAGGTCCGGGTTGTCGTTGCGGTATTGGCGCCCGCGGTCGGTGAACAGCGACGACCAGGCGCGCTGGCCTGTTTCAGCCACCAGCCGGTTCAGCGTTTCCTCGTCCGTGTGGGCGGGGTGAAACTGCTTCATGTAATGGGCCGGCTTGTAGAGGTACTCCGGCCGGGCGCCGGCCAGCGCCGACAGGAAGAACGGATTCGGCTCCTCCCAGGAATAACGGATTGTCGTCTCGTCGATGACCTCGACCATCGGCGGACTGCCGTCAACCAGCAAGTATCGTGGAGGACCGGCCGGCGACAGCTCCTCATTGTTGGCCACGTCTTCCCAATAGAAGCGGAAATCCTCGGTGGTGAATGGGTGGCCATCGGACCAATTGTGATCGGGACGCAGGTGGAGGGTGAAGACCCGGCCGCGCTCGACGTCGATGGATTCCAAAAGGTCCGGCGTCAGCTCCCAGTTCGGATCGTAAGTAACCAGCCGCGCGTAGCCGTAGACGACCATCAGCCGGGTGTCGCGCGGCTTGCTCATCAGCGTGTTGAGCTGCCCGCCGTAGCGGCCGATTTCCTTGAAGCCGTCAAAGGTGACCACCGACGGCGTGTCCGGCAGACGCTCGGCCAACGGCGGTAGCGCTCCCGCCGCGATCCGGTCGGCCAGATACGGCGGTTCCTCGGCTACGGCGGCGGTTGAGAGGATGAATGTCATGACGGAGAGAAGAGCGCGATACCTCATGGGTGTCCTCTGTCCATGCCAGGTTTCAAGGAAACGCGAACGCGCGGACGACGTGGCCGTCGCCGAGGTCGAAGGCGCGCGATGGTCGGTCGGCGGTTTCCGTGAACGGGGCCGGCCACGCTTCGGGAATTGAGGCCCGGCCGTCCAACAGCGCCGTGAAATCAAGCCGGTGCGCCGGATCCGGGTAGGGAACGGCGGCGAGCAGAGCCTTGGTGTAGGGGTGAACCGGATTGCGGAACAGCACCTCGCGGGGCGCTTCCTCGACAATGCGGCCGCCGCACATTACGGCGATGCGGTCGGCCATGTAATCGATCACCGCCAGGTTGTGGGAGATGAACAGGTAGGTCAGGCATAGCTCCGACTGCAGGTCCTTCAGCAGATTGAGAATCTGCGCCTGGACCGAAACATCCAGCGCCGAGACAGGTTCGTCGCAGATCAGCAGATCGGGTTGCAGGGCGAGTGCGCGGGCGATGCCGATGCGTTGCCGCTGGCCGCCGGAAAAGCTGTGCGGATAGCGGTTCAGGTAACGCGGATCGAGGCCGACGAGCCCCATCAGTTCGCGGACCATCTCCCGCCTCGAAGCCTCATCGCCGACGGCGTGAATGATCAGCGGCTCGGTGAGGATGTCGTAGACAGTCATCCGCGGATTGAGGGAGCTGAACGGATCCTGGAAGATGTACTGGATCTTGGTGCGCATGCGGGTCATCGCGCGCTTGTCGAGCTTGAGAAGATCGACCGGGCCGGAGATATCGTTATAGGTCACGGTGCCGGAGTCCGGCGTCACGGCGCGCATGATGATCTTGCTGACGGTGGTCTTTCCGCAGCCGCTTTCCCCCACCAAGCCGAGGCATTCGCCGCGCTCGATCCGCAGTGAGACTTGCTCGACGGCGCGAACCGCGCGCTGTTTCTTCCCGTCGAAAAAGCTCTTGCGTTTGCGGGTCGTGAACGACTTGTTGAGTTCGGTTGCCGCCAGCAGCGTGTCGCGGTGGCGGCTCTGGGCGACGGGAGCCGGGGCGCAGATGTTGATCAGTTGGCTCCGCTTGTACTGGATCTCGCGCAGCGGCTTTAGGCGCTCGCCCGGTTTCATGTCAAAATGCGGCACCGCGCCAAGCAGCGCCTTCAGGTAAGGGTGGCGGGGATCGCGGAACAGATCGTGCATCATGCCGCTTTCCATCACCCGGCCCTGGTACATCACGACCACTTCCTCGGCGACGTTGGCAACCACGCCGAGGTCGTGGGTGATCAGCAGCAGCGCCATGCCGAAGGTTGCTTGCAGGTCCTGCATCAGCTTGAGGATCTGCGCCTGGATGGTGACGTCGAGGGCGGTGCTGGGTTCGTCGGCGATCAACAGCGCCGGGCGGCAGATCAGCGCCATGGCGATCATCGCCCGCTGGCGCAGGCCGCCGGAAAGCTCGAAGGGATAGGTATCGTAGGCGCGTTCGGGCTCGGGAAAGCCGACCAGGCGCAGCATCTCGACGGTGGTCTGGTAGCGCCCGGCGCGGTCCATCTTGCGGTGCAGGGCGCAGGCTTCGCTCACCTGGTCGCCGACGGTATGCAGCGGCGACAACGACGTCATTGGCTCCTGGAAGATCATCGACATGCGCCGGCCACGGATGCTCCGGTAGGCTTGGCTGTCGGGGTTCACCTTGGCGAGGTCGACCGGTGTATCGTCTTTGGCGGCGGGATCGGCGAACAGGATGCGGCCGGCCTCGATCCGGCCCGGCTGCGGCAGGATGCCGAGGATCGCCTGCGCGGTCACCGACTTGCCGGAACCCGACTCGCCGACGATGGCCACCGACGATCCCGGCCGGACCCGGAAGGAGACGTCGCGTACCGCGTGGACGGGGCCGGCCTGCGTCGTGAAGCTCACCGCCAGCTGCTCGACACGCAGCAGATCGGTCATGCCCGCGCCTCCGCCAAATCGATCGCATCGACAGCGATCCCGAGCACCCGCAAGTTGTAACGCGTCGCCGCGTCCAGAGGCACGGCGTTCGACCGCGCGGCCCGCGCCGCTTCGCCAACCAGTACCTCGAAATCGTCAAGCCGGGAATCGAAGGTCATGCGGCCCGTGTTCCCGCCGAGGCTGAGTTGCAGCCAACCGCCGCTGCGGTCGCGGCGGGTCGAATAGTAGGCGAGCTTGAAGCGGCGCAACTCTTTCCACGGCAGCCAGTGGTGGCGCAATGCGCGGCTCTGCACGCCGGCGTGATCCCATTCAACACGCGTACCGGCCAGCAGCAGGGCGCGTCCCGCGAACAGGGTGAACACCGCGGCAAGCAGGGCGAGGATCACCGTCAAGCCGGGCAAGAGCGTGTCGGCGAGGATAAGAGGCGTGGCGCAAATGGCAAATCCAGCACTGGCGCGCGTGAGGTCGGACGCGACGCACGTCAGCGGATAGGCGCGCGTCCTCATGCGAAAAAAACGGCCTCGCCGTCCAGCCAGCGGACGCCAGCGCGCGGGTGTGTCCAGGCGAACAGTCTTTCGAGAAACCCCCAGCAGTCGTCGGCATGGACCAGATGGTGCGTCATCAGACCGGTCGGCTCGTCGGCGTCGACGGCGGCGGCCCGGCGCTGCCCGAGATGGCGGACGAGGCCCTCGATGGCCCGCTCGTCGCCGACGAAACAGCGGCCGTCCGCCCAATCGACGAGGTCGACGTGCACGTTGGCCTGGCGGACACCGGGAGCCGGCTCCGCGGCGGCGCGCGCTCCCAGCGTCGAGACGCCGCGCAATCCGGCTTCCGGCAATCGTCGGATCAACGCGGTATCGAGGCGGTTCCACGGCGCGACGAGCACCGGCAGCCTTCGCGCGAAAGCCGCCAGCGCCCGCCAGCCGCGACGCAGCTCCGCCAGCATCTCGGCCAGCGGCCGGTGCGGTCCGAATTCCGCCTTGCGATTGGTCGGCGGGGCGTGGTTGGCATGCGCCCAGCCATGCTGCAGCGCCGCTGCGCCGGGATACGCCGACAGGGCCCCGGCGAGGGAGGTGTCGGCATCGCGCGGAATGACGGCCAGTGAAACAGGCACGGCATAATCACGGCTCAACCTCAACAGGCGATGTAACGCCGGCGTCAGGCCGACGGCATCGTCATCCCGCCACCAAAAGGTGGCCGGGCGACCCTGGTCGGCCCATGCGTCAAGCTCCCGTCCCAGCCGTTGCCACGCGGACATGCCTTGCCCTCATTCGACGTGTCCGAACCGGCACAAATGCTCGGCCAGACACGCGGTTGCCTCCGCCCCTTGGGTATTAATCGTTACCGTTCGTAGGGGCAAGGCTAGCGCGTCATCGATCGCCTTGGCGAGGGTTTTCGACGACAATGTCGCGGCATCGACGGTGACTAGGCGCCCCCGTTCGGTGAGTTTCCGCGCCCGAACGCCCTGTTCCGTCTCGTTGCCGCTGGAAAACGGTACGACGACGGCGCGGGCGCCGGTCTGCAGCAAGTCCATCACCGTGTTGTAGCCCGCTTGCGAAATGGACAGTCGACAGTTGCGCAACAACACCGGCAGGTCGGCGCGCCAACGCTCGAACACCACACCATCCGGCGCGTCCCAGGCCAGTTCGTCGTAGACCGCCGCATCAAGATTGGGCCCCGTGATCATCCGCCACGGGATGTCCCGCAATGCCGACAGCGGCCGCGCCGCCAACGCCGAGCGCAACAAAGGCTCGCCGACCGCGCCGCCGCCCGCCGTCACGACGACCTCGTCGCGCCCCGACACGCGATCGCCGTTCAGCGCCGCGACTTCGGCCGCCGGATCGGTCACGTAGCCGGTGTAGTGGATCTTGTGGCGGATCGCGCGGGCCTCCGGGAACGAGTCTTCGAAGGCGATGAGGTCCGGGTCGCCGTGCACCAAAACCGCGTCAAACCAGGCATTGGCGAGGGCGATCATTTCCTGGTTGCGATCCGAGTTGGCCTTGTGGACGAGGATGTCGCGCACCGAGCACGCGATGGCGGCTGGCGGCTGGCGGACATGGGCCGCTTCCAACAGCGGCAGCAACTCGAAACGGAACTGGCGGCGGCCGAAGGGAAACAGCTCGATGAGCACCAGATCCGGCTCGAGCGCTGCGAACTCGATTAGCAGGCGCTCGGTGCGGGCATCGCGCAGCGCGTCCGAGACGGGATTTCCATCCGCGTCGACGAGGGCGGAGAAGGTCTCGTCGGCGGCGCGGATCGGCGGCAGCAGGACCCGCGCGCATCCTTCGAACGCGACTCCCGGCACCGGCGGTCCGCCGAGAACCACCGTGACACCAAGACCACGGCGCGCCATTGCCTCGGCAAGCAGCGAGGCTCTTTTGAGGTGGCCAACGCCGAGCAGGTGCTGAACGTAGAACAGGACGGTGTGGCTCATGACGCGGCGATCCTCGGGCGCGCGATACCGCGCATTACCGTATCCAGCCGCGCGGCGGCGGCGGGGAGGTCGTGGTGCTGGAGGATCCGCTGGCGCGCCCGCTCGCCAAGGCGCTGGCGCAGCGGCGCATTGTCGAGCAGGCCGGTAACGGCTGTGGCGAAGGCGGCGTCGTCGCCCACCGGCACCAGGAGACCCGTCTCGCCGTCGGCGACGATGTCGGGCACACCGCGCGTCCGTCCGGCGACGACCGGCAGGCCGGCGGCTTGCGCTTCCAACAAAGCGATGCCGAACGCTTCATTGATCGCCGGCCACACGAAGATGTCGGCGGCACTCAGTGCCGTGACCAGGGCCTCGGCTTCCAGGCATCCGAGCCACGTCACGCGGTGGTCCATGGCCTCGAAAGCCCGGCGCACCTCGGCTTCCGCCGGGCCGTCGCCGGCGATCAGCAGTCGCCAGGGTTTATCCTGCATCCCCGCCAGCGCGGCGGCGAGCACCCGGTAAGAGGCCAGCTTGTCGCCTGGGCGCATCATGCCCACGGCGACGAGCCACGGCATTTCGTTATTGAGAGCGGGGAACCGCTGGGCCAACCGCGCCCGTGCCTTGGCGCGGTCGGTATCGGCCCGCGCGAAAGGCCGCGCGTCGATGAAGGGGGCAAACGGACGCAGGCGGGTCGGATCGGCAAGCAGCGGCTGCACGCACTCGCGGTCGTCGGAATTGAGGCTGAGCACAAGATCGGCCTCGGCAATGGCGGCGGCCGACGCCCTGAGGCCGGCGGCCCAAGGGCCGGTAGCCTGTTTCGGCGCGTACGACGCCTCGCAGACGACGTAGGGGATCTCGAGTCGGCGGCAAACGGTCGGCCCCAGCCAGTCGGGTGCCTTGTGATAGAGGTGGTAGGTGAACCAAATCTCCGGCCGCTGGTCCGGCGGCCGGCTGACGAAGCGGGCCGCCAGCCGTTGCGCGAGAGCGTTGCCGATCCCAGCGAGGCGCGCCTGACGCCGAGGGTCACCCGTAGCCTCGTAGCTGCGAAAGGTACAGGCCCCTTCCACCGTGTGGCCGGCGAGCGACAACGCGGTGACAAGGAGCCGGGCGATCTGCCGATCGCCCGAAGGCAACGGATGGTCGGGCGCCTTCATAGGCGCATAGAAAACGATGCGCATTCAGGGGGCAAGGGTTGATCAAGGCGCAACCGGTGGCTCAACCAATCGACGCCGCTTTCGAAGGAGAAGTGGGCGCGCACCCGCTTGAGGCCGGCGCTGCCGAGGCGGGCCCGCATCTTCGGCGAGCGGATCAGGCGTTCGATGGCGCGGGCCAGCGCTGGCGCGTCGTCGGGCGGCACCAGCAGGCCCGTTTTGCCGTCCCGGATCAGTTCCGGGATCGCCGAGAGGTCGCTGGCGACGCAGGCGATGCCCTGGCTCTGCGCTTCCATCAGCACGTTGGGCAGGCCGTCGCGGTCGCCGTCGGCGGCGATGCGGGATGGCAGGACGAAGAGATCCGCCGCCCGATAGGCCGCAAGCACGTCGGTTTGCGATTTGGCGCCCCGCCACTCGATACGCGCCGCCAAGCCCAACCGCGCCGCCTGTCCGGCGAGTTCCGAGGCCAGCGGGCCGCCGCCGATGTGGACCAGCCGCCAAGCGAGATGGTCCGGCAGCAGGGCGAGGGCCGCGAGAAGACGGTCATAACCTTTCTTCTCGACCAGGCGGCCGACGGAAAGGACAACGACGGGGGCTCGTGGCTCCGTGCCGTCATTTTGGCTGGGTTCGCGGTTCGGCGCCGGAAAGCGGGCGAAGTCGAGGCCGTGGTAGAGCCGCGTCACCGTGTCGGCCGCCGGCGCGAGAGACCGCAGATGGCGGGCGTTGATCTCCGTGCATGTCACCGCCCAGGCGCAGGCGGCGAGCTTCTCCCGCTTTTCCCACTCCGGGATCGTCCAGACGTCCTTGGCATGCGCCGACACGCTCCATGGCAAACGAGCGATGATCGCCGCGTAACGGGCAACGGAGGCCGGGGTGTGCAGGAAATGCGCGTAGATCCAGGTCGCACGGGGCTCGATCTCGGCGGCGAGAACCAGCGCCTGGCCAAAACGGCGGATGCGGTTGGCCGTCGCATCGCGGCGGAGATCCTTGAGCCAGACGGCGAGTGCCCGGCGCAGCGCCGGCCGACGGCGCAGCCGCCAAGCGGCGCGGAGCACGCGCAGCGGCGCGTGGCGCAGATATTCCGGCAGGTAGGTCACCGGGGCGGTGATGCGGGCGTGGATCGGGTGCGCCGCCGGATCGGTGGGATGGCGCAGCGAATAGAGGCGGATGCGGTGGCCGCGCTCTTCAAGCGCGCGGATTTCCTGGGCGATGAAGGTCTCGGATAGCCGCGGATAGCCTTTGAGGACGATCGCCAGAACGGGTGGTGGCTCCGGCATCAGCCGCCACCGCCAATCATCGTCATCGGCTTTGGGGTCGGGTGCGCACCGCGCAGCCACTCGTCGACCATGCTTGAGATCACCGTTAAGCCGTCGAGGAGGCCCGGGATCCGAACCTCGGAGGGTTTCGGGCGGTGCGGCAGCCGGCGCAGCATCTCCGCCATCTGCCGCGGCGTCGCCGAGTCGTCGATGACCATCATCTCGACCAGCCCGAGAGTTTGGGCGCGGGAGGCGCGGATGTACTGTTCCAGGCGCGGCGCCGTCCGCGGGACGACGATCGCCGGCTTGTCGAACGAGAGGATCTCACAGAAAGTGTTGTAACCGCCCATGGCGACGATGCCGGCCGCCGACGCCATCAGGTGCTCCATGTTGGCCTCGAAGGTTATCGCCTCGACCCTGTCGAGACGGCCGACGCGATCCATGAAATCCGCCTGCAGGTGCGACCGCATGAAGGGTCCGAGGACCAGCAAGGCCGGGTAGGGAATGCCGGGATCATACTCGTAGGCGCGCACCACACAGTCGATCAGCGCGGCGCCGTCGCCGCCGCCGCCGGTAGTCACCAGCAGGAACGGATCGGGGCCGTCGGCGAAGGGCAGGCCGGTGGTCAGACCCGCGTAGCCGCTGGTCCGCCGCAAATAGCCGGTATAGTGGATCTTCTCATTGACCGACGGCGGCAGGTCGATGCCTTCCAAGGCGTTGCAGATTTCCGGCAGGCCGTAAATCCAAACCGCGTCGTACAGATCGGTGAGAGCATAGGTCGCGTTCTTGCGCGACCACTCCTCGGCGAGCGCCGGCGGATCGTCCATCACGTCGCGCAAGCCCAGCACGAGGGGCACGCCCTGCGTTTTAAGCATGGTCAGCGTTTCTCGGACCTCGCCGCGCAAGCCCAACGGCTCCTTGTCGACGAGGAACAGATCCGGGGCGAAGGCTTCCGTCGTGTGCCGGATGATCTGGGCGCGCATCCCGAGGATCTCGTCGATGCCCATCTCCAGGCTGAGCGCGGTGTAATCCCCGTCATGCAGCTTGATCACCCCCGGGATGCGCACGAAATCGACGCGGCTCTGGAAGCTGAAACTACCGATAATTGGCGAGCCGGAAAGAATCAGCACCGACAGATCGCGCCGTTCGTCGACTAGGGCGTGGGCGATCGTGCGGCATCGCCGCAGGTGGCCAAGCCCAAAACTGTCATGGGAATAGATCAGCAGACGGCATGGACCGCGCGCCATGGCACTCGACTCGGATTTTTCAGCGAAGACGCTCACGAACCGGTGAGAGCCGTGCGGAGCGTTGCAAATGTTTTATCCCTAACGCATTAATGAGCATTAGCGGGTATAGTGCAAGACCCACGGCGGTACAACCGACGATGTCGGGATCGCCGGCTCACCGGGTGGAAACGCAGCACGGGGCCGAATTTACGGTCGATGGAACCAACCCTATTCCAGTTCATTCGGCGCCATAGCCGTCGCCAGCAGATTCTGCTGCTGCTCCTGACTGTCGCTTCCTTCCCCGTCCTCTACGCCTCCCTGGAACTGCCGAAGATCATCGTCAACCAGGCCATCGGCTCGGAAGACTTCCCCCGTGCCGTTTACGGCGTCGAGTTCGAGCAGATCGAGTATCTGCTGACCTTGTGCGGCATCTTCCTGGCACTCGTTCTGTGCAACGGCGGTTTCAAGTACTTTATCAACGTCTTCAAGGGGCAGGTCGGCGAACGGATGCTGCGGCGGCTGCGCTACACGCTGTTCAGCCGCGTGTTGCGCTTCCCGCCGCCGCATTTCCGCCGCACCTCCCAAGGCGAGGTCATCGCCATGATCACCGCCGAAGTGGAACCGTTGGGCGGCTTTATCGGCGACGCCTACGCGCTGCCGGCGTTTCAGGGCGGAACGCTGATCACGATCCTTGCCTTCATGTTCGCCCAGGACTGGGTTCTGGGGCTCGCGGCGGTGGCTCTCTATCCGCTGCAAATGTACTTGATCCCGAAGTTGCAGGCGCAAGTGAACGCGCTGGCGAAGGAGCGCGTGCGCACCGTCCGCCGCCTGTCCGAGCGAATCGGCGAGACGATTTCCAATATCGAGGAGGTGCACACCCACGACACCGCCGAGTATCACCGGGCCGATTTCGCGAACTGGGCAGGGCGCATCTACGACATCCGCTACCGGATCTACCGGAAGAAATTCTTAATCAAGTTCATCAACAACTTCATCGCACAGGTGACGCCGTTCTTCTTCTTCTCCATCGGCGGCTACCTGGTGATCACCGGTGGCTTGACCTTCGGCGCCCTGGTCGCCGTCCTCGCCGCCTACAAGGATCTTTCCTCGCCCTGGAAGGAGCTTCTCTCCTGGTACCAGCGCAAGGAGGACGCGCGGATCAAGTACGAGCAGCTCATCGAACAGTTCGCCCCCGCCGGCATGCTCGACGAGGGCATGCAGAAACCGGCCGACGAGCCTGTCGAACCGTTGCATGGGCCGGTGGTCGCGACCAATCTGTCTCTTATAGACGACGCCGACGTCACCGTGGTCGATGGCGTGTCGTTCCAGTTCGCGCTGACGGAGGCGGTGGCCTTGGTCGGCGGCAGCGGCTCCGGAACCGACGGCGTGGCGAAGATGCTGGCGCGGCTGATCATGCCCCACTCCGGCGCCATCTACATCGGCAGGTCCCATTTGGCGGACTTGCCGGAAGCCGTCACCGGCCGCCGACTGGCTTATGTCGGGCCGAACGTGACGCTGATGCAGGCTTCCATCCGCCGCAACCTCTATTACGCCTTGAGCCATCAACCCCTGCGGGGCGCGGACGCCGAGGATCCGGAGCGGGAGCGCTACGTGACCGAGGCGGAGAAATCCGGCAATACGCTGAGCGACCTGGACGCCGACTGGGTCGACTACGAGGCGGCAGGTGTCGCCGACGGGGCGGCGCTGGAGGCGCGGACGACGGAGGTCCTGAGCGTCGTCGAATTGGACGAGGACGTGCTGAGCTTCGGCCTGCGGGGAACTTTCGCCGCGAGCGACCGGCCTCAACTGGGCTCGCAAATCCTGCGCGCGAGGGCAGTGTTGCAGGAGCGTCTGCGCGAGGACCGATATGCCGGGCTGGTCGAACCGTTCGACCGCCACCGCTACAATCGCAACATGACGGTGGCCGAGAACCTTCTGTTCGGCACACCCGTTGGTCCGGAATTCGACCTGCAGAATATCGGCGACAACACTTACATCCGTTCCGTCTTGGCGACGGTGGGACTGGCGGAACGGTTCCTCGAGATCGGTCTCGAGATTGCCCGCATCATGATCGATATCTTTCGGGATCTGCCCCCCGGGCATGAATATTTCGAACGATACTCGTTCATTAGCGCGGAGGATCTGCCAGAGTTCCAG
Organism: uncultured Rhodospirillaceae bacterium; assembly: GCA_964460955.1. Lineage (GTDB taxonomy): Bacteria > Pseudomonadota > Alphaproteobacteria > Rhodospirillales > Defluviicoccaceae > Defluviicoccus. The sequence continues at coordinate 76,598 of CAYWRP010000005.1, forward strand.
GCGATCCTGCGGCGCGCCGATGCCGACGGGCTTAGAGCCATCGATGCCGCCGAACGGTCACGGCTGATGGCGCTGCCGTTCCAACTCGTGGTGTCGCGCCACCGGCTGGGCCTGATCGACGAAGCCGCGGAGGAAAGCCTGCTCGAGGCGCGCTCGGTCTTCCATCGCGATCTGCCGGACGACCTCGCTGGGTCGATCGATTTCTTCGATGCCGAGGCCTATAACGATGCGGCGTCGGTGCAGGACAACATTCTATTCGGCAAGATCGTTTACGGTCGGGCGCAGAGCCAGAAGCTGGTTGGCTCGCTCATCGCCAACGTGATCGCAGAACTTGGCCTGCGGGCGCCGATCATCGAATTGGGGCTCGAACACAACGTCGGCGTCGGCGGCAGCCGGTTATCGGGCCCACAGCGGCAGAAGATCGCCCTGGCGCGGTCGCTTTTAAAGCGGCCCGATCTTTTGATCCTCGACCAGGCGCTCTCGAGTCTGGATCCGACGGCACGGACGCGGATCGAGGAGCGGCTGCTCGCGGCGCCGCGTCCGTTCGGCCTCGTCTCCGTTTACGGCACCACCGATGCCGCCCGGCGATTCGATCGGGTGATCATCATGGAGGGCGGACGGATCGCGGTGCAGGGACCGGTTGCCGAGGTCATTGGCGATGGAAGCTTGACGGGCGAGGCCATGGTCGGCGAATAAAGCCGTTGGGCGCAACGCGTCAGGAGGGAAGCCCCGTGCAATACGCCGATGCAGTCGCCATGCTCCGAGGCATCCCGCTTTTCGAGAAGCTGGATCCCGCTCGGTTGCGTTTTCTAGCGTTTTCAAGCGCTTATATGACGTTTCACGAAGGTGAATCGCTTCTCGCCGAGGGTGATCCTTCCGATTCCGCCTTTGTCATTCAAAGCGGCGAAGTTGAAATTCTCGTCGGCGTCGACGGTCGGGACACGCGGATTGGCACGTTGGGACGTCACCAACTGGTCGGCGAAATGGGAATTATCCTCAATTCGCCGCGCACCGCCACCATCCGCGCGCTGGGACCGGTCGAGGCGCTGCGTATCGACGGTGAGATGTTTCTGCAGGCGGTCACCGAGAATCCGCAAGCGGCGCTCACGGTGATGCGGATTCTAAGCGAGAAACTGGCCCGGCTGACCGAGGAATACGAACGGCTCAAGGGCGAGGCGCGGGCCTGCACCGAGGCGATCGGCGCCACGCCGGAATAGGACTGGCTTTCCTTTCATGACCGATCATCGAGACGACATGCCGGTGCGTGCTGGATACCGCCGTGTCCGCCGGTTTGCCGGGCCGATGCCGGCGGCCAGTTCGGCCGTCGCGTTGCCGCGTCGTCGGGGGAGGTAGTCGACGGCATGTTTATCGTCGATCCTATGTGGCTGATGTGGGCGACCTTCGCCATCGTCATCGGCGCGCTGGCTCTGTACGCGACGGAACGCCTGCCGATGGAGGTAACCTCCATTGGCGTCGTCTGCGCGTTGCTAATCCTGTTCGACATCTTCCCGGTGGTCAACGAGGCCGGCGAGCCAGTCCTGCGGGCGGTCGACTTTCTTGAGGGCTTTGCCAACCCGGCGCTGCTTACCGTTCTCGCCCTGCTGATCATGGGCCAGGGGATGGTGCGCGCCGGAGTGCTCGAACTCGGCGCCCGCTGGGTGTTGAAGGTTGGCCGCCGGCAGCCGATCTACTCCCTTATTCTGGCGCTGGTCGGCGCGGCGGGGATCAGCGGTTTTCTCAACAATATCCCCGTCGTCGTCATCTTCATTCCGATCATGCAGGCGCTTGCCGATCGAATGAAGCAGGCGCCCAGCAAGCTGATGATCCCCCTCAGTTACGCGGCGGTAATCGGCGGCATGACGACCCTGGTCGGTTCCAGCACCAACCTGCTCGTCAACTCAGCGATGATTCAGTCCGGCGTCGAGCCGTTCGATTTCTTCGACTTCTCGATTCCCGGCCTGGTGATGGCCGCCGCCGGGCTCGTTTATATCTTCATCGTGGCGCCGCGATTGCTGCCATCGCGCGAAAGCTACGCCGACGCCTTTCTGCCCGCCAGCGGCAAGCAGTTCATCGCGCAGTTCGCCCTGGCGCCGAATTCGCCGATCATCGGCAAATCGTCGTCGGGCGGCCTGTTCGCGCCGCTACCCGACATGACCTTGCGGATGGTCCAGCGGGACGAGGAGGCGATCCTGCCGCCATTCGAGAACTACACCGCACAGCCCGGCGACATCCTCGTCGTCGCGGCGACGCGCAAGGCGCTTACCGATGCCCTGGCCAAGGACAGCGGCCTGATCGGCCCCGACATGGACAGCCGGCCCCCCGCCGTGGAAGCGGAAGGCAAGGGGAAGAACCGGCAGCCGGCGTGGCAGAGCCCGAAACAGGCGATCGCCGAGGTGATGGTGGCGCCGGCGTCCCGCTTGATCGGCCAGACCATGCGGCAAATCGCCTTTCACCATCAGACACATTGCGTGGTGCTCGGGATCCAACGGCGGGCGCGCATGATCCGCGCCAAGATGACCGAGATCCGCCTCGAGGCGGGCGACGTGCTGCTCGTGCAAGGCCTGGAGCGGGATGTCGAAAAGCTGAAGACCAACCGCGACGTGGTTCTCATCGCCTGGTCGCGGGAGGAGATGCCGAAGGCGGTCAATCCGTTGCCGGCGGCGTTGATCTTCGTCGCCGTCATGGTCACCGCCGCGTCCGGTCTGCTGCCCATCGTCACCGCCACCCTGACGGGCGCGGTGGCGATGATCGCCCTCGGCGTCCTGACGGAGATCCAGGCGGCGCGCGCGATCGACGCCAAGATTGTCGCCACCATCGTCGCCGCGCTGGCGCTCGGGCGGGCGATGGACACCACCGGCGGCGCCGAGTTCATCGCCTACTGGCTTGTCTATGCCTTCGAGGGCGCCGGCGCGATCGTATTGTTGTCGCTGTTCTTCCTTACCGTGGCAATCCTGTCCAACTTGATCAGCACCAAGACGACGGCCGTCCTGTTCACGCCCATCGCCCTCGACATCGCGTCTCAGATCGGCGTGCCGGTGGAGGCTTTCGCGGTCGCCGTGGTGTTCGCCGCGAACTGTTCCTTCGCCTCCCCCATCGGCTATCAGACCAACCTGCTGGTGCTTGGGCCGGGGCACTACCGGTTTACCGACTTCGCGCGGGTCGGGACACCGTTGATCCTCGTGCTTTGGCTAGCATTCACCCTGTTCGCGCCCTGGTGGTACGGCTTTTAGGCGCGTTGTCTGGCGCCTTGAGCCCTTTCAGCCGGCGGCGGCCACGTGGTCGGCGGCGTGCGGGTCGCGCAACGTATAGCCACGCCCCCACACCGTTTCGATGTAGTGTTCGCCCTCGGTGGCCATCGCCAGCTTCTTGCGCAGTTTGCAGACGAAGACGTCGACGATCTTCAGTTCCGGCTCGTCGATGCCGCCGTAGAGGTGGTTGAGAAACATCTCCTTGGTCAGTGTCGTGCCCTTGCGCAGGCTGAGCAGTTCGAGAATGCTGTATTCCTTGCTGGTCAGGTGCAGCTGGCGATTGTCGACCTCCACCGTCCGCGCCGCCAGGTTGACGGTCAGCCTGCCCGTGCGGATCACGGACTCGGCATGGCCCTTGGACCGGCGGACGATGGCGTGGATTCGGGCGATCAGTTCGCGTTTGTTGAACGGCTTGGTGAGATAGTCGTCGGCGCCGGAACCCAGGCCGCGGATCTTGTTGTCCGTTTCGTTGAGCCCGGACAGGATCATCACCGGTGTCTCGATGCGGGCCTGGCGCAACCGGTGAAGAAGGTCCAGACCGTGAATGTCGGGCAGCATCAGATCGAGCAGGATCAGGTCATAGTCGTAGATCTTGGCGATCTCCAGACCGTCCTCCCCCGCATCGGTCGTATCGACGACCATCGATTCTGATTTCAACATCAGTTCAATGGTACGCGCGATCGTACGGTCATCCTCGATTATCAAAATGCGCATGGCGGCGGACTCCATCGTCGCGAGGGACGAATTGTTTGGCCAGGATGCAGCTAAAGCGAGAAAACCTGCACCCACACTTTCTCAAGCCAGAGAAACCTCGACTCAACTGAATTTCGGGTCTTTGCCTCAGATAGCTTTTTTTACGTGATTATAAGAAATTTACCAAACCTTAAAGTAGCAGGAAATAGTTTATTGTCGATATGACGATTAAAATTCGCGTGTCAAATTGATTGCGCACAACCATACGGACGTTGTCGACTCATTCTGTCGCCGTCTTTCGGCATTGCCGTCGCATCAGGCTTTCGGCACCGTCACGGCGATCCGCGGCCTCATCGTCCACGTTGCGGGAATCGAACACATGGCGCGCGTCGGCGACCGCTGCTCGATCGCCTTGCGGTCAGCGGCACCGGGAGGACGCGCCGCCATCGACGGCGAAGTCGTCGCGTTCGATCAGGCGTCCACCGGCGTCATCCCATTCGCCGGCGTCGAGGGTATCGGGCCCGGCTGTCGGGTCGAGATCCGAGCCGGCGGCGAGGCGGTGTATCCCTGCGGCGATTGGTTGGGCCGCATCGTCGGCGGCCTCGGCGAGCCCATCGACGGCGGCGCCCCCCTCGCTTTCGGCCCGCGCGCCTATCGGATGCGCGGCGATGCCCCGGCGGCGCATGGCCGGCAACGGGTGGGCGCGCGGATCGACATCGGCGTCCGCGCCTTGAACACGTTCGTCACCTGCTGCCGTGGCCAGCGGATGGGCATCTTCGCCGGCTCGGGCGTCGGCAAGTCCACATTGTTATCGATGATCGCCCGCCAGAGCGACGCCGACGTCAACGTCATCGGCCTGATCGGCGAGCGGGGGCGCGAGGCGCGGGAGTTCATTGAGGATCATCTCGGCGCTGAAGGCCTAGCGCGCAGTGTCGTCGTTGTCGCGACGTCCGACGAGGCGGCGCCGGTGCGCCGTCAGTCGGCATACACGACGTTGGCAATCGCCGAATTCTTCCGCGACGAGGGGAAAAGCGTCCTCTGCCTGATGGACAGCGTCACCCGGTTCGCGATGGCGCAGCGGGAGATTGGCCTCGCCGTCGGCGAGCCGCCAACGACCAAGGCCTACACACCGTCGGTCTTTTCCGAGCTGCCGCGGATTCTCGAACGTGCCGGCCCGGGCGGTCCCGGCCAGGGCTCGATCACCGGCATCTTTACCGTTCTCGTCGACGGCGACGACCACGACGAACCCATCGCCGATGCCGCGCGCGGAATCCTCGACGGCCACATCGTCCTTGACCGTGCCATCGCCCAGCGCGGCCGGTTCCCGCCGGTGAATATCCTGAAAAGCGTCTCGCGGATGCTGCCGCACTGCAACCAGCCGAACGAAAACGCGGTGACGACGCGCGCCCGCCGGGTAATCGCGGCCTATGAAGAAATGGCCGAACTGATCCAGCTCGGCGCCTACCAGTCGGGCAGCGATCCGGCGGTCGACGAGGCGATTCGCCTTTATCCGCTGATCGAGGAGTTCCTCCGCCAGGCGCCGCGCGACCCGGCGCCCCTGGACGGCGTTTTCGACCATCTCGCCGCCCTGCTCGGACCAGAAGACGGCGCCGCCGCGGCGCCGCGGCGATAGGCAATGACGGATAAGCTACGGTCCCTGCTGCGAGTAAGGCGGTGGACATTACGCCAGGTGATGAGCGCGCAGGCGGAAGCGTTGCGGAATGCCGAAACGGCCCGCCAACGGCGCCTCGCCAAGGAGGCGGAAATCGCCCGGGAACGCGATGGACTCGGCGACGATCCGGTCATCGGGTATGCCGACTACGAGCGCTACGCGCGGCGCGCGATGATCGTGCTCGAAACGTTGGTCAGCGCAGAGCGGGAGGCCTTGGCGCGGCTCGAGGCATCGCAGGCGCGTTTCGCCGAGGCCTTTCGCGCGGTGAAGGCGGTGGAACAGGTTTGCGAGCGGCGGGAAGCGGCGGCACGGGAGACGCTAAAAAAAGTCGAACAGGCGGAACTCGACGGCATCGCGCTGCGGCGCGCAACCGAAACGGGCCCGGCGACCTGACGGGCCAACCGTGGTTGTCATCATACGACGATGACGCGTTCCGGCTCGGTGGTGGCTGGCCCGCCGATCTCGACAATGGCATCGGCACCGCTGCGGAATGTCAGCCGACCCTCTCGCCCTGACGCATGACAGCCGCCCGCGAAAGCCAGCTGGCACGCCTCTTCGACCACCTCCGGCAGCGCCGCTTCGGAGCGCAGCACGACATCGACGCGGGCTTGCGCGCGGGAGTGGAACGCGTCCAGCTGCACCGGTCCGAAGCCGGGCGGCTCGGCGTCGATGACGAAGCGGCGGCCATCGGCGGGCGGCTGTTCCCCGCCCGTGTCACCTTCCTCCGGCGGATGCCGGTTGGACAGCCACAGTCGGATGCGCCGCACGCCGGAGGGCGTCTCCAGCGGCGCCGATAGCAGGGTCCAGGGCTCGTCGCGCGACCGTGCCGCGGTGTCGGCCAAGGCCTCGAATTCGTCGAAGAGGGTCATCAGTTCGCTGGCTGGACGGCCCTGAAGGGTTTTGAGCGTAGCCGCGCCGAGCCAATTTGCCGGCGCTCGGTCGCCGAGGGCGAGGAAGAACAGCAACAAGGCGGCGGGAAGGTCGTCGGCCGAACCGGCGATGCTCGGCACGATCGCCGAAGTCTGCGGCGTAAGCCCGGATGTGGTGAGATGGGGCGCCAGCGCCTCCAGGTTGGGCCACGCGAAATCGCGCGCGATCTGCGCCGGGGAGAGACCGGTCGCCGGGGGAGACGGGCGGGGCGGCCCGACGGCGAGGACCTGAAAAGTCAGTCGGCCGTCCACGGGCGGCGCCAGCGTTCCGGTCACCATCAAGATGCCGTTCGGCGCGCGGACCATCGTTGTGCCGGCTTGCACGGCGACGACGCGTCCGGCGATCAACGCCCCGGCGGCGGGTGCCGCACCGGCCGGCGGCGAAACCGGCGCAGCGGTCGGCTCGGGTACGATACGCACGGTGACGGGGTGCCGCGGCGCGGTCGTAGCGGGGGGCGGCGATGGGGTTGTCGATGCCGGTTGCGGTGTCGCGCTGGCGGAGCGCGCTTGCGGGTCCGGTGAATAGGTCGCGCGCAGGCGACGTGGCGCCGGCTGGTCGGTTGGTTGCGCCAACCGCATGGCCGCGTCCGTCGTCGGTGCGGAAAGTGCTGTTTCCTTCGCCGGGCCGCCACCCTCGGCGGTCGCGGCGGGAGCCGGCAGTGTCATCGATCGGATGAGGAAGCGGCCCTGCGGCGATGTTGTCTCGACATCGAGGGCGAGGGTGGCTCCGGGCGGAAGATCGAGCGAGGTACGCAGATTGAGGCGGCTGCCGCCGACATCGATGAGGATGTTACCGCCGCCGCCACGTTCGACGACGACGCCATTGATGCGCGCGCCAAGGGCGAGGGATTTCAGTTCCGGCGGGACCGAATTGGCGATGGCGATGAGGGTGCGTTGCCGGGACGGCCCGGCCGCCGCCGCCATCGCCGCGAGATCTGTCACCGTCATCGCCCTCGTCCTCGCTTAACTCAAGGGGTCAAGCAGGATCCGCGGCTGGCGGATGCGACGCGCGCCATAAGAGCGCTGGCGATCGCTTCGACGTCGGCGGCAACCTCGGATACCGGGTAGCGGGTCAGGGTCGGGGTTTGCAGACGGATCGCCTCTCGGACGCACGGATCGCGGCGGACGACGCCCAGCAGCGGCGGCGATAGCTTGAGGAAGCCTTCGCAGGCGCGCAGCAGCGTCGCGTACGTTTTTTCGCCGTCCTTGGCCGACTTGGCCATGTTGACGAGGATGCCGATCGAGTGGGCGGCATTGTCGAGGGAGGCGGTCTTGATAAAGGCGTAGGCATCGGTCAGAGACGTCGGTTCGTCCGTCAGCACGACGATGATGGTTCCCGCGCCGCGCACCAATTGCCGCACCGTCCGCTCGACGCCGGCGCCGAGATCGAGGATGACGTGGTCATAGGTCGGCGCCAGGCAGGCGATGTTCTCGGCCAGCGCATGAACCCGTTGCGGCGGCAGGTTAGCGAGGCGGCCGCATCCCGAGCGGCCGGCGATGATGTCGAAGCCGCCATCGGCGTAGGTCAGGCGCGCCTCGGCCAGCGATGTTCGCCCAGCCAATACGCTGCCGAGATCGTGCCCCGGCATCAGGCCCAGTTGAATGTCGACGTTGGCGAGCCCGAGGTCGCCGTCGAACAGCAAGGTGTTGCGGCCGGCGCGGGCGAGGGCATGGGTCAGGGTGATGGCGAACCAGGTTTTGCCGACGCCGCCCTTCCCGGATGCGATCGCGGTCAGGTTGTTGACCAGGGTGGGAGCAGCGGGTCTTTTCGTCTCTGGTAGGGCAACGCTCATTGTTGTTCCTCGATCGCTCGCGCGCGCGGCATGGTTCTGCTCATTTTCGACAGGAGCAGCCGCGCGAGGGAAACGGGGTTGATTGGCGTGATCGGCTCGGCAACCTTGGCGCTGGCCCCGCTTGCGCCCATCCGGATACCGGCGGCCAACGGCGGGCTGAGGAGGGCGCCCAGACGGCGCACCGCGTCGAGGCGCGTGGCGATGCTGACGCGGATATCGAGCCCGGCAAAAACGCCAGCGACATCGGCGCATTCGTAAGGGTCCAGCCCGGCGTTCATGACCAGGATCGGCGTCGCCTTCGAGGCGGCGATCAGGTCGCTTAGCATGGCGATCTCGCCTTGGTCGAAGGGATTGATGCCGGCGGTGTCGATGAACACCGACACGCCGCCGGCAAGCGCGGCCGCGCGCTCCAGGTCGCGCGGCGTCTTTGCCGTCGCCAAGTCGCAGCCGATGATGCGCATGAACGCCTGCAACTGCTCGATGCCGCCGGCGCGTTGCGCATCGGTGCTGATGGCGCGGATCGGCCGGCCGCGTTTGAACGCGTCGACGACCAGCTTGGCGGTGGCGATGGTCTTGCCGGCACCGGGCGTGCCGACGAGGATGTAGGCGCCCGGCCGATGCATGAAGTCGATGGGCTTGAAGACATCGGCGGCCTCGAGGAGCGAGGCCAGCGCCAGCATCGTCGACTCCGGCGCTCCGTCGCCGAGATCCGCCACGGCGGTCAGGCGGTCGATGAAGCAGTCCGGCACGCCGTGATAGGAAAGGCACTCCTCGACCTCGCCGCGCTCGGGTGGCTCGGTAGGACGTTGTGTCCAAGGGCTGGCCTCATCGTCGGGCCAGCCGCCGTCGAGCGCCGCGTCGAGACTGGCCTCCTCGAACGCCGGCTCCTCGATGGCGGCGGTGACGCGGGCGCCCAAGCCGTCGATGGTGGATTGCGTCGACACGATGATGGCGTCGTCGCCCATTTCGCGGCGCACCAGCGCCATCGCTTCTGAAACCGTCGGCGCCGAATAGGTTCTCAGTCGCATGACCGATGTCCCAGCCTACACCTGACCGAGCGTTTTGAGCTGTGCATGCGGGGCGACCTCGATTTGCGACATCACGGCGCAGGCGGGTTCGAACCGCTCGATGATCGAGCGGACATAGGGGCGCGCCGTCGGGCTGGTCACCAGGACCGGGACCTCGCCCGCCAACGCGTGTCTTTCGATGCCCTTGCGGACCGCCATGACGAATTCTTGCAATCGGCTTGGGGCCATTGCAAGTTGCTTGTCGTCGCCGTTGCCGACCAGGGATTCGGCCAACGCCTGTTCCCACTGTGGGCTCAATGTCAGCATTGCCAGCACGCCGGTGTCGCCGACGTTCATATCGGTGATCTGGCGGGCGAGGCGGGTCCGCACATGCTCGGTTATCTGAGTGATGCTCCGGGTTTGCGGACACGCCTCGGCGATCGCCTCGAGAATCGTCGGCAGGTCGCGAACAGACACCCGCTCCTGCAGCAGGTTCTGCAGCACGCGTTGGATGCCGCCGTGGGAGATCTGCGCCGGCACCAACTCGGCGAGCAGTTTCTGGTGCGGCTCGCTCAGATCCTCCAATAGCTTGCGCGTCGCGGCGTGCGACATCAGCTCCGGCAGGTGTTTCTTGACGATCTCCACGAGATGGGTGGTGATGACGATCGCCGGCTCGACCACCGTGAACCCGCGGAAGAGGGCTTCCTCCTGATGCGCCGGCGGGATCCACATCGCCGGCAGGCCAAACGTCGGCTCGCGCGTCTTCTCGCCGGGAAAATCGATGCTGCCGCCACGCGGATCGATCGCCAGCAGCATGTTGGGCCGCACTTCGCCGGCGCCGGTCTGGATCTCCTTGACGCGAATGGCATAGGCTTGGCCGGCGAGCTGCATGTTGTCTTGAATGCGCACGCTCGGCATGACGACGCCCAGCTCCAGCATCAATTGTTTGCGTAGCGCCTTCACCTGATCGGTCAGCTTGGCGCCTTCGCCGTCGCCGCCGACCAGCGACAGCAGCCCGTAGCCGAGCTCAAGGCGGATGTCGTCGATGGGTGGCACGCGGGTGGCGTCTTCCTGCGGCTCGGCCGACATCGCCTCCGCCTCCTCTTGCTCTTGCCGGGAGGTTTCCTTGGCCACGGTATCGCGGGCGCGCGCGTAGACGAACCATGCGGCGGTGCCGATGATGCCAGCCAGCATCAGGAAGGGGATCGCCGGAATTCCGGGCAGCAGCGCCAATGCGGTAAGAAGGAAAGCGCTCATCGCCAGAGGTTTCGGATTGCCGCCCATCTGCTTCGACAGCGCGGTGCCGACCTGGCCGCTGACGCCCGCCTTGGTGACGATGATGCCGGCGGCGGTCGAGACGATCAGCGCAGGGATCTGCGAGACGAGGCCGTCGCCGACGGTGAGCCGAGTGTAGACGTCCGCCGCCTCGCCGATGTCCATTCCCTTCTGGCCGGCGCCGATGATGATGCCGGCGATGACGTTGATGAAGGTGATCAGCAGGCCGGCGATGGCGTCACCGCGGACGAACTTGGCGGCACCGTCCATGGCGCCGAAGAAGCTGCTTTCCTCCTCCAGTTCCCGCCGCCGGCGGCGCGCCTCGTCCTCGTCGATGAGGCCGGCCGACAGATCGGCATCGATAGCCATCTGCTTGCCGGGCATGGAATCCAAGGTGAACCGCGCCGAGACCTCGGCGATGCGACCGGAACCCTTTGTGATGACGATGAAATTGACGATCACTAGGATAGCGAAAACGATGAACCCGGTGACGAAGTTGCCGCCCATGATGAAGCCGCCGAACGCCTCAATGACCTGGCCGGCGGCGGCGGTTCCTTCATGACCGTCGGTCAGGATGAGGCGCGTCGACGCCATGTTGAGCGCCAGGCGGATCATCGTCGAGAGCAGCAGGACGGTTGGAAAGGCATTGAAATCGAGTGGCTTCTCGACGAACAGGGCGGTCAGCAGGACAAGCACGGAAAAGCCCATCGAGAAGGCCAGCGACAGATCGAGCAGCCATTTCGGCATCGGCAGGATGAGCACGACGAGAATGGCGATGACGCCGAACGCCAGCAAGACGTCGGTCTGGCGCAGAAGCTGCCCCAGGTGGCCGCCGAACGGCGATGCCGGGCCTTGGCCCTCCGGCTCGGAGGTGTCGAGGTCAGCCATTTCGCGTCCGGATAACTGTCACGGGGAGCTCCCTCAGGCCGTCTGCTGCTGGTTGGCGACGGGAACGGAGAACCCATCGTCGCCGTATTGGCGCAGTTTGTTACGCAGCGTGCGGATGGAAATGCCGAGGATACCGGCGGCATGCGTTCGGTTTCCGTAGCAGTGCTGCAGGGTGTCGATGATCAGTTCGCGTTCGACGTCGGCGACCGTGCGACCGACCAGGTTGGAGGCGGCGTCGTCATGGCCGGCCTCAACCGGCCGGGTGGACAGTGGCGCGGCACCGTTGAGGGTGAGCGCATCGGCGCCGATGACGTCGCCATCGGATAGCAGCACCGCCCTGTGCATGGCGTTTTCCAGTTCGCGGACATTGCCGGGCCAGGCGTAGTGGATCAGCGCGCTTTCCAGTTCGGCGCTCAGCCGCGGTTCCTCGAGCCCGTTGTCGATGCCGAACTTCTGCGCGAAATGGCGGGCGAGAACGCGAATGTCGCCCGGCCGTTCGCGGAGTGGGGGCAGGGTCAGGCAAACGACGTTGAGCCGGAAATAGAGATCCTGGCGGAAACGCCCCTCGCGGATCTCCGCCTCCAGGTCGCGATTGGTGGTGGCCAGAATGCGCACATCGACACGGACCGGTGTGGTGCCGCCGACGCGATCGACCTCGCGTTCCTGGATGACGCGCAGCAGCTTGGCCTGCAGGCGCGGGTCCATCTCGCTGATCTCGTCGAGCAGGATGGTGCCGCCGTCGGCTTCCTCGAAGCGGCCGATGCGCCGCGAGATGGCGCCGGTGAAGGCGCCTTTTTCGTGCCCGAAAAGCTCCGACTCAAGCAGCGCTTCCGGGATCGCCGCGCAGTTGACGGCAACGAAGCGTTTGTCCTTGCGCCGGCTCTTGCGGTGCAGGTGTCGGGCGATGACCTCCTTGCCGGTGCCGGACTCGCCGGCGATGAGCACGTTGGCGTCGCTGGCGGCGATTCGGTTGGCCATGGCGACGACGGCGGTCATCTTCGGGTCGACGGCGAGGAGCGTCCCTTCCTCGCGGGCCACCGACTGGATCAGGGCGGCGATGAGGTCGGTGTCGGGCGGTAGCGGCACGTATTCCTTGGCGCCGGCCTTGATGGCGGCGACGGCCTGACTCGGGTTGTGGCCGACGCCGCAGGCGATGACCGGAATGACGATCCGCTCGGCGCGCAGCGACTCGATCAGGGCCGGGATGTCGAGACCGGTGTCGGCGAACACCAGATCGACGCCGCTGCCGGAGCGCGCGACGTTCAGCGCGCCGGCGATGTTCTCCGCCTGGATCACTTCCGCGCCGGCCTTCAGCGCGGTGGCGCCGGCGGTCGCGACATGCCCACCGAGGGGGCCGATGATTAGCAAGCGCATGGGTCAATCCTGGTTACAGTCACGCCCAAGTCGGGGCAACGAAGCTCGCGATCTCACTCGCCCTTGACGATTTCCGTCATTGTCACGCCGAGGCGGTCGTCGACGACGACGACCTCGCCACGGGCAATCAGACGGTTATTGACGTAGATGTCGATGGCCTCACCGACCTTGCGGTCCAGCTCGACCACGGCGCCACGGCCGAGCTTGAGAAGCTGGTTGACCTCCATGGTGGCGCGCCCGAGGACCGCCGAGACCTGCACCGGGATGTCGTAGACCGCCTCGAGGTCCTGCGCCGTGTGTACCTTCGCCACCGTCGCGACGGCCGGCGGTGCCGCCGGTTGCTGGGCACTGTCCTCTTTTTCGAAGGATTGCAGTGGGATGTCGTCTTGGTTTGCCATGGGGCTTCCTCGTTATGCTCTCCGGATTTCTCGTCAATGGCTGTCCGTCGCGGCGGAGTCGAGAACCTCGGCCAGCGTCAATTCGATCCGCCGCCAGACGTCTTCGACGTCGCGAACGGTGCCGCCGCCCGGCCAGTCGATCCGGCAATCGCCGTCGTATAGCGCGGCGTCCTCGATCAAGGTGAGGGGCACATCGGCGCCGGTGGACCGAAGCTGCGTCGTCAGTTGGTCTTCGAGAGCCGCGCGAACCGCGGGGGCGACGTGGATGGTGAGTTTCGTTGCCGGACCGCGCGCGACGATGGCCTCTTGAGCCAACGCGGCGATTTCCATCGGCGCCGACCTGGCATGCAAGGCCGGGAACAAGGCCCGCACCATGGCAAGCGCCGCCCGCAAGGTGTCGCGGGCGGTCTGCTCGCGATGACTGACGAGGCCGGCGTTGAGGTTGTCGATACCCTCGGCGATCGCGCCGAGCGCCGCCGCGGTGCGCTGTTCGGCATCCGCCGCTGCTTGGCGGAGGCCGGCATCCATCCCCTCCCGCACTCCCTCGGCGCGGGCGGCGGCCACGTCTTCGGCGGTGTAACGGCTCGCCGCCCGTCGCTCGGCCATCGGGCGTGGATCGTCGACGTCGGAGAACTCGTGATCGAACAGGAACGGCGCGACACGGGACATCGGCGGCGTCTGTCTCCTAATAGACCAGTTCATCCTCGTCGCCGCCGCCACCGAGAACGATCTCGTTGGCGTCGGCGAGGGATTTGGCGGTGTTGACGATGGCGGCCTGCGCTTCGTCGACGTCGCGCAGGCGCACCGGGCCCAGATTGGCGATATCCTCCCGCATCATCTTCGCCGCGCGTTCGGACATGTTGGCGAAGAAGAGGTCCTGGACGTCCTTCGAGGCGCCCTTGAGCGCGGTCATCAGCTGTTCCTTGGCGATGTTCCGGATGAGGATCTGAACGCCGCCGCCATCGAGTTTGATCAGGTCGTCGAAGGTGAACATCAGCGAGCGGATGCGCTGGGCGGCGTCCTGGCTCCGTTCCTCCAGGGCGTTCATGAAGCGGGATTCCGTTGGCCGGTCGAGACTGTTGAAGATCTCCGCCATCATCTCATGCGAATCGCGGCGATGGGTGCGCGCGAGGTTGGTCATGAACTCGGTGCGCAGGGTCCGCTCGACCTGGTGCAGGACGTCCTTGTTGACGGTCTCCATGCGCAGCATGCGCATGATCACTTCGAGGGCGAAATTCTCCGGCAACTGCCCGAGCACACGCGAGGCATGCGATGGCTTGATCTTCGACAGAACGACGGCGACGGTCTGCGGGTACTCGTTCTTCAGATAGTTGGCGAGAACAACCTCGTTGACATTGCCGAGCTTGTCCCACATCGTCCGGCCCGAGGGGCCACGGATTTCGTCCATGATATGTTGGACGCGGCCTTGGTCGAGGCTCTTCATCAAGAGCCGCTCCGTGGACTCGAAGGTGCCGACCAGCGCGCCGGTGGACGAGAGCTGCTGGCTGAAGTCGACGAGCAGAGTCTCCACCGTCTCGGCGGGGACCTTGCCAAGGTTGCACATGTAGGACGACAGGATGCGGATCTCCTCGTCATCCATCCGTTCGAACAATCTCCCCGCCTGCTCCTCGCCGAGCGCCAACATCAACAAGGCCGCCTTCTGTGGGCCGCTAAGATTTGTGGTGTCGCTGCGAGGTGCCGCCATCGCGCCTTCCCCTACGTGTCCGCGTGCAGCCAGGTGCGGATGATCGACAGGCTTTCGTCTGGATGGTTGGTAACGAACTCGCCGATCTGGTTCACCGACGAGGCCTTCACCTTGCCTTCCACCTGCGACAAATTGATCATCGCTTCGCCGGCCGCGCCGTTATCGCCCGAAAGGGCGGCGAGGGCGGTCGTTCCCTCCGGTGCCGGTAGGGCCGGCGCCGCCTGGTTGGCGGGAATGGAACGGGTTGAAGCGCCGCCAGGGGCGACATCGAGGGTGCGGCGGATCAGCGGTCGGACGACCAGAAGAATCACCAGCAGGCCGAGGATCACGACGCCGAGGAGTTCGGCCAACTTGAGGATGTCGTGCTTGCCGAGACCAAGCACGTCGAAGGGTTGCTCTTCCTCGACGACGTCGGGCTGGGCGAAGCGCATGTTGATCACCTCGACGCTGTCGCCGCGGGCCTGGTCGAAGCCGATCGCGCCGCGCACCAGCTTGGCGATCAACGCCAGTTCGTTTTCCGGCCGTGGGGTGTAGACGATCTGCCCGCCGCCGTCTTCGGTGTACCGGCCGTCGACCAGCACGGCGACGGACAGGCGGCGGATGTTGCCGGTCTCGCGAACGTGGTTGACCACCTTCTTCGAGATCTCGTAATTGACGGTCTCCTCGCTGCGGGATTCGGCGGAGGAGCGGCTGCGCTGATCGGTGCCGCCCTGGTCGGCGTCGGGCAGGTTGGGGAGGACTCCGACGGGTTGTTCCGCCTGGCCTTCCTTGTCGCTCGCCGACTGCTCCACCGTTTGCGTCGAGCGGACCACCTGTCCGTCCGGGTCGTAGATTTCCTCGCTTGAGTTGATGCGGTCGAAGTCCATGTCGGCGAACACCTGCGCGCGGACGTTGCCGGGCCCGACGGTTTTTTCGACAAGGCTCTCGATCGTGCGTGTGAGGTCTTGTTCCAAGGTTTGCCGGCGTTCGTCGGCGCGGGCGCCAGTGACGGCGGCGGGGTCGCCGCTGCCCTCGCTGAGCAGGGTGCCGCGCCCATCGACGATGGAAATGCGCTCGGGCGACAACTCCGGCACGGCGGACGCGACGAGGTTCTGAACGGCGGAGACCTGGCCGGCGGTCAACCGGCGGCTGCCCTTCATCTGCAGGAATATGGAGGCGCTCGGTTGGCGCTGGTCGCGCTGAAACAACTCCCGCTTCGGCAGAACGAGATGCACCCGGGCATTCTTCACCGGATCGAGCGACCGGATGGTGCGGGCAAGTTCACCTTCGAGGGCCCGCACCAGATTGACATTCTGGGTGAAGCGGGTAGCTCCAAAGCCGTCGCTTTCGTCGAAGATCTCGTAGCCCATGGAACCGCCGGACGGGAGACCCTGTTCGGCCAGCTGCAGACGGAGCTTGGCCGCGTCATCGCGTGGCACCAAGATGGTGTCGCCGTCTTGCGACAGCTTGTAGGGAATGGCCCGGCTTTCGAGTTCGGAGACGATCTGCGCCGAATCGCTGGCGTCGAGATCGCCGAACAACAATGCGTAATCCGGCTCGGAGACGGTATTGAACATCCAGGCGAAGGCTGCGACGACACCCGCCGCGACACCGGCGAGGATGAGGAGTCGGAGCGGTCCGATGGCGCGTAGCAATCGCGGGAAGTCGGGCATGGTCCCCATGGCGGGCCGGCTGGATGCGGCCGGTAGATACGGTTGAGACAACGCTTGGGTGTCTCAACCGTATCAATACCACCATGAATATAACGTTAACGGGTCGGCACTTTTTGCCCACGCGCCACCGCGCGGCGGGCGTTACCGCTTCACGCGGATGAGTTCATCCAGCATTTCGTCCGAGGTGCTGATGACGCGCGTCGCCGCCGAGTAGGCCCGTTGAACGACAATCATCTTCGTGAACTCAGTGCCGATATCGACCGTCGAGGATTCGAGGGAAGATTGGATCACTTGGCCGGCCGGGCCGGAATTGCCCTCGCGAAGCATCGGCTGCCCGGAGTCCTCGCTGGCGTTCCAGGCATTGCCGGCCTGGGCCTGCAAGCTGTTGGGATTGACGAACGTCGCCACCGGCAGCTTGTA
The DNA here is from genome assembly GCA_964460955.1 of uncultured Rhodospirillaceae bacterium. Taxonomy (GTDB): domain Bacteria; phylum Pseudomonadota; class Alphaproteobacteria; order Rhodospirillales; family Defluviicoccaceae; genus Defluviicoccus. Next base: position 93,652 of record CAYWRP010000005.1, read on the forward strand.
GATGGCCCGGCGTTCCCCGTTGTCGAACAGCGCCGACATCACGCCATCCTTGGAGACCGAAACGCCACTGAAGACGCCGAACTGGGTCCCGTTCTGCTCGATCGTCCCCGGCGCGAACTCGCCGCCGAACTGGGTCAAGCCGTCGGCTTCGCCGATGTTGCCGAAATCCAGGGTAACGCGCTCCGCGTTGGTGCCATCCATGTCGGCGCCGCCGGAAGCAAGGTCGAGGATCTCCATTTGCGTTGCATTGAAACCCGACGGAAGGCCGGTTGCGTCGAAGCGGACAGCCGGTCCCGCTGGCGCCGTTCGGCCGGCGACCGTGAATACGGCAGCCTGATTCGTTGCCGGGGCACCGCCGGCGCTAACACCGTTGGGGTCGACGGCAATATCCGCGGCGCCGCCCGAGATGACCACCGTGGTGGCGGATTTAGTTGTGGCCACCGCAGAACCGGGGGCAGCGTTTATTGCCGCCGCGATGTCAGCGACGACTTGCCCCAGGGTTCGCCCGCCACCGACTTGGATCTGGTTGGCCAAAGGCGTTCCTGTCACAAATTCGAGCGTGGTGCCGTCGACGACGATGCTCTCAAGGGCATCCGGAACGGCGGTGAACTCGAGTTGACCGATGCTCTGGTAGACCTCATTGGCATCGTTATAGAGCGTCAGGACCGAGGTTCCGCTTGGCGGTTCGACGCGCA
>CAYWRP010000006.1:0-90723 GCA_964460955.1 uncultured Rhodospirillaceae bacterium
CGAGGGCGTCGTCAAGAACATCACCGACTTCGGCGCCTTCGTCGATCTCGGCGGCGTCGACGGCTTGCTGCACGTCACCGACATCTCCTGGCGCCGGATCAATCATCCATCCGAGGCGCTGCAGATCGGTGAAACCGTCAAGGTGCAGGTCGTGCGGTTCAATCCGGAAACCCAGCGCATTTCGCTTGGCATGAAACAGCTTCTCGCCGATCCCTGGGATGGCGTGGAACTTAAGTATCCGGTCAGCGGCAAGTTCACCGGTCGGGTCACCAACATCACCGACTACGGCGCGTTCATCGAGTTGGAACCGGGTGTCGAAGGCCTCGTTCACGTCTCGGAGATGAGCTGGACGAAAAAGAACGTGCACCCCGGCAAGATCGTCTCCACCAGCCAGGAAGTCGAGGTGGTCGTCCTCGACGTCGACAAGGACAAGCGCCGCATCAGTCTCGGCCTCAAGCAAAGCCTGCCCAACCCCTGGGAGGACTTCCTAGAGAAGCATCCGATCGGCTCGGTGGTCGAGGGCGAGATCAAGAACATCACCGAATTCGGTCTGTTCATCGGTCTCAACGGCGACATCGACGGCATGATCCACATGTCCGATCTGTCATGGTCGGGCTCGCCGGAAGAGGCGATGGCCCAGTATCAGAAGGGGGACGTCGTCCGCGCGCAGGTGATCGATGTCGACGTCGCCAAGGAGCGGATCAGCCTCGGTGTCAAACAGCTGGTCGAAGACCCGTTCGAAAGCGGCATCAGCGGCCTCAGGCGCGGCTCGGTGATCACGTGCACCGTCACCAACGTGTTCGAGGGCGGGGTCGAGGTATCGGTCGCCGACGGCGTCACCGGTGTCATCCGCAAGAACGAGCTCTCGCGTGACCGCAGCGAGCAGCGGGCCGACCGCTTCGCGCCCGGCGAGAAGATCGACGCCAAGATCATGCAGATCGATCAGGCCAACCGGAAGGTCATGCTCTCGGTCAAGGCGCGGGAGATCGAGGAAGAGAAGCAAGCCGTCGCCACCTACGGTTCGTCGAGCTCGGGTGCCAGTCTTGGCGATATCCTCGGCGCGGCGATCCGTGAGAAGCGCGAGGAAGCCGAGCGCGCCGAACAGGCGCGGTCATCCAACGAATCGGACGAGGATTGACCCGCGGCCAGGCCGCTTAATCGGGTGGGAGTGGTCGGCGCATGCCCGTCGATACTGACTTTCGAATTGCCCGGCGGCGGCTGAAACGCCAGCTCGCGGTGTGGCGCGTTGTCGCCATCACCGCGATCGTCGCCATCATCGTCGTCGCCGTGGCGCCATTTGCCGGCGTCGAAACCGGCGGCTACGTCGCCCGGCTGTCCGTCGAAGGCGTCATCGTTGACGACGCGGACCGCACACAAGCGCTGCGCGAGGCGGCGCACAACGGCGCCATCGAAGCCCTCATCGTGCACATCGACAGCCCGGGCGGCACCGCTTACGGCGGCGAGGCGTTGTTCCACGATTTGCGCCGCATCGCCGGCGAAAAGCCGGTGGTCGCCGTGATGGGGACGGTGGCGACGTCCGCCGCCTACATGACGGCGATCGGCTCCGATCGCATCCTGGCTCGGGAGTCCACCGTCACCGGCTCGATCGGCGTTGTCCTGCAAGCGGCCAACGTGCAGGATCTTCTGGATTCCATCGGCGTCAAGCCACACACAATCAAGAGCTCGCCGTTGAAGGCGCAGCCGAACCCGTTCGAGCCATTCACTCCCGCGGCGCGAGAAGTGACCGAGGCCGTCGTCGACGACATGTATCGGACCTTCATCGACATGGTCGAAAGACGTCGCGACCTGCCGGAAGACCGGAAGGAGACCCTGTTCGACGGCCGTGTCTTTACCGGCCGACAAGCGCTGGAAGCCGGTCTGATCGACGCCATCGGTGACGAGGTTGACGCCCGGCAGTGGTTGGCCGACACCCACGGGGTCCCTGTGTCGACACCGGTTCGTGAAATGCAGATCGGCGGGCCGGAAGAGCAGGTGCGCGATCTGCTGGCCGAGGCAGTCGGAAAAATTGTTTTTCCTGAGTGGGTTACACTTGACGGCATCGTGTCTCTCTGGCAGGGTGCACGGTGATCGCGGCCATTCCCGGGCGCTCCCTGGGGAGGCCGTATACGGCAGAAGGGGAGGCAGGTCGGACAGTGACGCGTTCGGAGTTGATTGCCCAATTGGCGGCGGAAAATCCGCACCTCTATCATCGCGATGTCGAACGCATCGTCGCCACGATTTTCGAGGAAGTCACGGCCGCCCTGGCGCGCGGCGACCGCGTGGAACTGCGCGGCTTTGGCGCGTTTTCAGTCAAGGAGCGCAGCGCGCGGACGGGTCGCAACCCGCGAACCGGTGAAGCGGTCGACGTTTCGGCGAAATACATCCCCTATTTCAAGACAGGCAAGCAGCTGAGAGAAAAGCTCAACACGGAAGAATGACCAGCGGCGAGCACAAGAACACATAGGGAAGTTGGTGATGAAGCGCTTGTTTTACTGGATTTTCATTATTCCATTCGTGATTGCCGTGGTGGTGTTCACGGCGAATAATGCGCAGTTGGTGGCAATCGATCTCTGGCCGATCTTTGCCGAGCCCGTCGAGTTCACGCTTTACGGTATCGCCCTCGTCTGTCTCATCGTTGGCTTTTTTATCGGCGCCGTCGCCTCCTGGGCTGTGGGCGCCCGGTCGCGCGAGCGCAAGCGCGAATACGCGCGCCAGCTCGAATCGAGCCGCCGCGAGATGGCGATCATGCGCGAACAGGTCAAGAAGCTGACCGCGGCGACCAAGGAACGCAGCCAGCCGGTGCCGATCACGCCGCCGGCGAAGGTGGCCTGAGACGCGCCGCGTAATCGAGGCGTCCCGGCAAGCGGCACCCCCCCCGGCGGCACAACGGGGCACCATTAAATCAATGTCGTTGGACGTCAAAATCTGCGGCCTGACAACAGCCGCCGCGACGGATGCGGCGCTCGCCGGCGGGGCGTTTGCCGTCGGCTTCGTGTTTTTTACCGCCTCACCGCGGGCGGTCCCGCCGTCCACGGCGCGCGACCTCGCCGCGCGCGCCGCCGATCGCGCGCTGCGCTTCGGTCTGTTCGTCGATCCCGACGACGCGCTGTTGGAAACGGTGCTCGACCAAGTACCGCTGGACGGCATTCAGTTGCATGGTCAGGAGACGCCGGCGCGCGTCGAAGCGGTTCGCGCCACATTCGGGCTGCCGATAATGAAGGCGATCGCCATATCGACAGGGGACGATGTGGTCGCGGCCGACGCCTACCGCGGAGTCGTCGACTGGCTGTTGTTCGACTCGCGTCCGCCGAAAGACGCAACCCGGCCCGGCGGCAACGCGCAAGCCTTCGACTGGTCGCTGCTGGCCGGGCAGCCATCCACGACGCCGTGGCTCCTCGCCGGCGGTCTCGATGTCGACAACCTGGCGACGGCGGTGGCGGCGAGCGGTGCGCGGGCAGTGGACGTTTCCTCGGGTGTCGAGAGTACGCCGGGGCGAAAGAGTGTGGAGAAAATCCGCGCCTTTCTGGCGCTGGCGTCGGAATTGGGTGCACCGTCGGCACTGAACGAACAAGGATAGAGGCAGTGGCATGGAAGGTGTGAATACATTCGCGGCGGGACCCGACGATCGCGGTCATTTTGGCCTTTATGGCGGCCGGTTCGTCGCCGAGACGCTGATGCCGCTGATCCTCGAGGTGGAGCAGGCTTACGCGGCGGCGCGCGCGGACGCGGCGTTTCGGGCGGAATTCGAAGACTATCTGACACATTACGTCGGCCGGCCGAGCCCGTTGTTTTTCGCCCAGCGCCTCACCGAGATGTTCGGCGGCCCCCGCATCTACCTCAAGCGGGACGAACTCAACCACACCGGCGCGCATAAGATCAACAATACGCTGGGCCAAATCCTCATCGCCCGCCGCATGGGCAAAACGCGGATCATCGCCGAGACCGGCGCCGGCCAGCACGGTGTCGCGACGGCGACCGTTTGCGCCCTCTTCGGGTTGCAATGCGTCGTCTACATGGGGGCCACCGATATCGAGCGTCAATCGCCGAACGTATTCCGGATGAAGTTGTTGGGCGCCGAAGTGCGGCCGGTGACCGCCGGCACCGGGACCCTGAAGGACGCCATGAACGAGGCGCTGCGCGACTGGGTGGCCAACGTCGAGGACACCTATTACCTGATCGGCACCTGCGCCGGCCCGCACCCTTATCCGATGATGGTGCGCGACTTCCAGTCCGTGATCGGCTACGAGGTGCGCGCGCAGCTGGCGGAGGCCGAGGGACGCCTGCCGGACGTGCTGTTGGCCTGCCTTGGCGGCGGCTCCAACGCCATTGGCCTGTTCCATCCGTTCCTGGACGAACCATCCGTCCGGCTGATCGGCGTCGAGGCGGCCGGGCACGGGCTTGAGACCGGCGAGCACTGCGCCTCGCTGACCGCCGGCAGACCCGGCGTGTTGCACGGCAACCGGACCTATCTGCTGCAGGACGACGATGGCCAGATCACCGACGGCTATTCCATCTCCGCCGGCCTCGATTATCCCGGTATCGGCCCGGAACATGCTTGGCTCAAGGATACCGGCCGGGTTGAATACGTCTCCGTCACCGACGACGAAGCGCTGCGCGCGTTTCAGCTTTGCGCCAAGGCGGAAGGTATCATTCCTGCGCTCGAACCGGCGCATGCCCTGGCGCATCTGACGCGGATCGCCGGTGACCTCGGTCGCGATCAGCTCGTCGTCATGAACCTCTGCGGGCGCGGTGATAAGGACATTTTCACCGCCGCGCGCGCGCTCGGGATCGAGCTATGACGGGTGTCAATGCGCGCATCGCCAATCGTTTCGCCGATCTCCATGCCGCCGGCCGGGGCGGCCTGATTCCGTTCCTCACCGCCGGCGACCCCGATTTCGAAACCTCCATGGCGCTACTGCGCGGTCTGCCGGCGGCCGGCGCCGACCTGATAGAACTCGGCATGCCGTTCAGCGACCCGATGGCCGACGGGCCGGCGATCCAGGCGTCGTCACAACGCGCCCTGAAGCGGGGCCAGACCCTGGCCAAGACCCTCGAAATGGTCGCCGCCTTCCGCCGCGATGATACGCGAACGCCCGTCATCCTGATGGGCTATTACAACCCGATCTATGTCCGGGGCGCTAAGGCCTTCGCCCGCGAGGCCGCCGCCGCCGGTGTCGACGGCCTGATCATTGTCGATCTGCCGCCGGAAGAAGCCGCCGAGATGGTCGAGCCGACCCGCGCCGCCGGCCTCGACCTGATCTTCCTTACCGCGCCGACGACGAACGACCGCCGCCTGCCGCTGGTCGTCGCCGACGCCGGCGGCTTCATCTACTACGTGTCGATCATGGGGATCACCGGCACGATGTCAGCCGCGCCGGAGGATGTCGCGCGGGCGGTGGCGCGGATTCGAGGCGCGACCGATCTGCCTGTCGCCGTCGGCTTCGGTATCAAGACTCCCGATCAGGCGGCGACCATCGCCGGCATTGCCGATGCGGCGGTCGTCGGCTCGGCCCTGGTACGCTGTGTCGAAGCGCATCTCGATGCCGACGGCGTCGGCGCGCGACCGGGCCTCGTCGACGCCGTTCTCGGCCTTGTCGGCGACCTCTCGGCGGCGGTGCGCGCGCCGACGCGGGAGAGCGTCCGATGAGTTGGCTGACCAACGTTGTCCGCCCGCGTCTGCGCGAACTTGTCGGCGGCAGCCGCGAGATCCCGGATAACCTTTGGCACCAGTGCCCCGCCTGCAGCGAGATGATCTTCCACCGTGACCTCGACCGTAATGCGCGGGTGTGTCCGCACTGCGGTCATCATATGCGGCTCGGGGTCGAGGCGCGTCTGGTGGGCCTGTTCGACGACGGCGACTATCATGTCGTCGAACCGCCGAAAAGTAGCGCCGACCCCCTGAAATTCCGCGACCTGCGCCGCTACCCCGACCGCCTCAAGGAGGCGCAGGCGAAAACCGGCCGGCCGGACGCGCTGATCATCGCCAGCGGAACCATTGGTGACGTCCCGGCGGTCGCCGCAGTGTTCAATTTCCAGTTCATGGGCGGTTCGATGGGGGTCGCCGTCGGCAACGCCTTCGTCGCCGCCGCCAAGCTCGCCGTCGCCCTGGGCGCTGCGTTCGTCGCCGTGCCGGCGTCCGGCGGGGCGCGCATGCAGGAAGGCATCTATTCGCTGATGCAGATGGCCCGCACCACCCGCGCCGTGCAGGAGGTCCGCGAGGCGGGGTTGCCCTACATCGTGCTTCTCAGCGACCCGACGACCGGCGGCGTCTCCGCTTCGTTCGCCATGCTGGGCGACATCACGCTGGCCGAACCCGGGGCGGTGATCGGCTTTGCCGGTGCCCGGGTTATCGAACAGACCATCCGCGAAAGCTTGCCGGAGGGCTTTCAACGCGCCGAATACCTGCGCGACCACGGCATGGTCGACGCCGTGGTGAAGCGGCGGGATGTCTCCCAGAAGGTCGGTGCGATCCTCGACATCCTCATCAACACCCGACCCGCCGCCGCGGCGCAAGCGGAGACCTTGCCGGCTGCCTCCGAGCCCGAGCCCAAGGCCGCAGCGGCGGAAACGGACGGGGAGCCGGCCGAAGGGCCGCGGCAGCCCGCTGAGTAGCGACGCCCTGCTCGAACGCCTGCGCGACCTGCATCCGCGCGTCATCGATCTGTCGCTGGGGCGCATCGCCGCCCTGATGGAGCGCCTCGGCCGGCCGCAGGACAAGCTGCCGCCGGCGGTGCACGTCGCCGGGACGAACGGTAAGGGCTCCGTTGTCGCCTTCATGCGCGCCATCCTCGAGGCGCACGGGTTGGCGTGTCACGTCTACACCTCGCCGCACCTGGTGCGCTTTCACGAGCGCATCGTCGTCGCCGGTCGTGAAATCGATGACATGGCGCTCGCGGACGTCCTGGAAACATGCGAGGCGGTCAACGCGGGCGACCCGATCACTTTTTTCGAGATCACCACGGCGGCGGCCTTTCTCGCCTTCAGCAAGACGCCAGCCGACGTCGCCCTGATCGAAACCGGTCTCGGTGGCCGGCTGGACGCTACCAACCTGATCGAGCGGCCGGCCTTGACCGTGCTGACGCCGATCGACCTCGACCATCAGGCCTTCCTTGGCGAGACGTTGGCCGAGATCGCCGGCGAGAAGGCCGGCATCCTTAAATCCGGCGTCGCCTGCCTGAGCGCCGCCCAGGCGCCGGCCGGGGCTGGCGTGATCGAGCGCCGGACGACCGATATCGGCGTGCCTCTGCGGCGCGAGGGCACGGATTGGCGGATCGTGCCGCGCCCCGACGGCGGGTTCGATTACGCGGACGCGGACGGCGTGCTGACCCTGCCGCCGCCTTCGCTGGCCGGTGCGCACCAAATCGCCAATGCCGGCCTCGCCGTTGCCGCCGTGCGCAACCTCGGCATGTTGGCCACGCACGGGCGGGCGGCAATCGCCAAGGGGCTTCGCGACGTTCGCTGGCCAGGCCGACTGCAACGCCTCGATCGGGGACGGCTGGCCGAACTGGCGCCAGCGGAGTCGGAGCTGTGGGTGGATGGCGGCCACAATCCGCATGCCGCCGAGGCGCTGGCCCGCCATCTGAGCATTCGGCAGGATCGGCCGTGGGGGCTCGTCGTCGGCATGCTAAACACCAAGGACGCCGGCCGCTTTATCGAGATCATCGGCGCCCATGCGATGCGCGCGGTTTGTGTGCCGGTACCGTCAACCACCGAGGGCATACCGCCGGAAAGGCTGGTGGAGATCGCGCGCGGCCATGGCTTGAGGGCCACGACGGCGGGGGACATTAGCGGCGCCCTGCGCACCCTGGCGGGCTCGGCGCCCCTGGGGGGAATGCGGATCTTGATTTGCGGCTCGCTCTATATCGCCGGCGCCGCCCTGGCGGCGAATGGCGAGCCCGCGAAGTCTTTCGCCTAAAGCCTTAAAGGCCGGTTCCAAGCAATGTCGAGAGGATGCGCTCACGGTCCGCGTCGAGTTCGGGGGCCGGCGCGCGGCGAGGCGGATCCGGAGACGTCGACATCTTGATCGGGTTGCCGGCCATGCGGACAGGACCGGCGATCGGATCAATGGCTTCGACGATCATGTTGCGCGCGTTGACCTGCGGATCGGCGATAACCTGGGCAATGTCGTTGATCGGCCCGCATGGGACGCCGGCGTCGCCGATAACGCGCAGCCAGTGGGCGGATCCCGCTCCGGCCAACGTCGCTTCCAGCTCCGCCTTCAATCGGCCTTCGTTATCGGTTCGGAGCGCGTTGGTGGAAAAGGCGGGGTCGACGGTGAGTTCGGACCGGCCGATCGCCGCGCAGAGCTTTTCGAACAAAGCCTGCGTGCCGGCGGCGATGACGATATGTCCGTCCGCCGTCGTGAACGCATCGAAGGGGGTAATGGAAGGGTGGCGCGCGCCAAGTGGCCCCGGTGCCGCGCCGCTGGCCAATGTGTGCGCGATGGCATTTTCGAGGATGGCGACCTGGCAGTCGAGCATGCCGATGTCGACCATCGCTCCCTTGCCGGTCTTCTGCCGATCGATCACCGCCGCCAGGATGCCATTCAAGCCGAAAAGTCCGGCGGTGATGTCGCCAACCGAGGTTCCAACCCGCACCGGATCGCTACCGGGGTGGCCGGTCACGCTCATGATGCCGCCCATTGCCTGAACGACCATGTCGTAGGCCGGACGCTCGGCGTAGGGACCCGTCTGACCGAAGCCGGAGATGGCGGCGTAGATCAGGCGCGGATTGAGGCGCTGCAAGGCGGGCCAGCCGTAACCCAGCTTCTCCATGGTTCCCGGCCGGAAATTCTCGACCAGGATATCGGCCACCTCGATCAAGCGTTCGATAAGCGACCGGTCGGTGTCGGCCTTGAGGTCGAGGGCGATGCTTTGCTTGCCGCGGTTGAGCGGCATGAAGTAGGCCGACTTGCCATTGACGAAAGGACCAAACTGACGCGCATCGTCGCCGCTGCCGGGCGTCTCCACCTTGATGACGCGCGCCCCGAGGTCGGCCAGCATCATGGTGGCGAAGGGGCCGGCGAGGACCCGGGTCAGATCGAGAACGACGAGGCCGACGAGAGGACCGGCGTCGGTCATGCGAGGCTCTCGCCCGATGGCCGAAGCGTGTCGGCGCTCCGCCGGCGCCTGGCGCGTTTAGTGGCCTTGCGAACGCGACGAAGGCCGCCGGCTAACCGATTTCGCCCTGAACCCACTCGACCAGCTTGCTCTTTTGCAAGGCACCGATGCGCATGGCGGCAACCTCACCATCCTTGAATAGCATCAGCGTCGGGATGCCGCGTACGCCGTACTTCGACGGAGTCATCGGGTTCTCGTCGATGTTCAGCTTGGCGACGGTTACCTTGTCGGCCATTTCATTGGCCAGCTCATCGAGTGCGGGCGCGATTTGCTTGCAGGGACCGCACCACTCGGCCCAGAAATCGACCAATACCGGTGTCGGGGACTTCAAAACGTCCGCGCTGAATGAGTCGTCCGTCACTTTGATCGGCATACGCCCGTTCCCTTATTGTGGGGCGACGGGCACGAAGCTGCCGGCGCCGCGAGACAGCGAAGATGTATGCAACGCGTTCGATGTGTCAAGCCGTGTCGCGCGCCAATGATGACGCGGGCACGTGCATCAGTTTCGGTCCGTCGGTCCACAACAGATAGACACGCACCGGGCGGTCCGGATAGACGCCGGCGAGCAGGGCGCGATAGAGGGCCATCTGTCGTTTGTACTCCGGCGCCACCGCATCCGGCGTCGGCGGCGGCGGACGGTCGGTCTTGTAGTCGAGAATATCGACGCCGTCCGGGCGGACCACCAGGCGATCGATCTGTCCCGTGATCAGTCGGCCGTCCAGGTGGCCGGAAACCGGTGCCTCGGCCTGACTGTCGGGGCCGAACAGATGCGCGAATGCCGGATTGTCGAGAATGGCCCGGACCTCGGCCATCGCCGCCTCGGCATCGACGCCGTCGATGTGGTTTCCGTTGCGCGCCAGCCAGCGCGCCGCCGCCGGTTGACGCTCCGCCGCCGGAATGGCGGGAAGGTATTGCAGGAGGGTGTGGATCAGCCGGCCACGCGCGAACCGGCGATGATCGCCGCTGTCGAGCGGTGACAGCACAGGCGGCCGCGCTTCCAGCGCCCGGGACGGTGCCAGCGCCAGGGGGCTCGGCGGTTCGACCGCCGCCGCCCGCCGCGCCCACGCCGGCAGTGGTTCCGGTGTGGTGATAGTCTCCGTTGCCGGCGTCGATTTCGGCGCGCTGAGCTGGGGGCAGGAAAGTCGTACCCGTGCCGCCGACGTGGACTCGTCCGTCTCCAGCGAGAGGCCGGCCTGGATTTCGAGGTCGGTCAACGGCTCGTCCAACGCCGAGGCGATCAGCCGGTACCAGCACCAGCAGGCGTCGGATGCCGCTTTCTTGGTCCGCCAGCCGCAAATGATCAGCCGGTCTCGGGCCCGCGTCATCGCCACGTAGAGCAGGCGGCGGTATTCGCGCAGCTCGTTGGCATATTCCGCCTCGGCGATGGCGTCGGCGAGCGACGCCTTGTTGCCGCCGCTCAGCCGCCAGATGCCGCGCCGACGATCGCCGTCGTTTTCCCAAAACACCGAGGCCCGGCCTTTCTGCGGCACCCGAACGGTGTCGGGCAGAAAGACGATCGGCGCCTGCAGACCCTTGGCGCCGTGCACCGTCAGCACGCGCACGGCCTCCGGCGCGCCATGCTCCTGATCGCGCTTGATCTCCACCGCGCCGCTCTTCAGCCAGCGCAGGAACCCTTGCAGCGACGGCGCCTCGACCCGCTCGAACGCCAACGCAAGGGCGAGGAACTCGTTCAGCGGATCGTCGGCCTCGCGGCCGAGCCGGCCCAAAAGCCGCTGCCGCCCGCCCATCGGGCCGAGCAGGCGGGCGAAGAAATCGAACGGCGACACGGCGTCGGCGAGGCGCAGGGCTTCGGTCAGGTAGGCTGTCGCGGCGCCATGGATCGCGTCATCCTTGGCCCTGGTTCGCAGCGCCGACCACAGGCTCTGCCGTTCGCCGCGCGGGTGGGCCAGCGCCTGTAACTGGTCCTCGTCGAAGCCACACAGCGGGCTCTTGAGCACCGTCGCCAGGGTCAGGTTGTCTTCCGGCAGCAGGCAGAACTCCGCCAGCGCCATCAGGTCCATCACGGCGATCTGTTCGCTCAGCACCATGCGGTCCTCGCCGGCGACGGGGACGCGTTCGCGTTTCAGCGCATGGATGAGATCCGCCATGAAACCGGAGGTTCGCCGCTGGACGAGGATCATGATGTCGCCGGGCCGCACCGGTCGCCCTTCGGATTCCAACCGATCGCCGCCTTCGATCATCTCCGCGATGTGCCGGGCGAGGCGGTCGGCCAGCCTAATCTGCGGCGAGGCGGCTTCCTGTTCGGCGGTGGGCGGCTGCCATGCCGCCGGCTTGTCGGCGTCTTCGGGTTCGACCAGCGGCCACAGCTCGACCGTGCCGCCGTCGTTCAGGCGATAGGCGCGATGCACGATGTCCTGGCCTTCGACGGCGACCCCGTCGCGGGCGGCCTCTTGCGCGAACACACGGTCGACGGCGGTGAGCACGGCACGCGTCGAGCGGAACGAGAAATCGAGGTCGATCGGCCGCCAGTCTCGGCCGCTGGCCCGGACACGTTCGGCGAAGTTCGCTTGGCTCTCGATGAAGGCATCGGGGTCGGCGCCCTGGAAGCGGTAGATGGACTGCTTCAGGTCGCCGACGAAAAACACCGTCCGGGTTTCGCGGCGCGCGCCCTCGCCGGCGAAGAACTCGGCGGTCAGCGCCCGGATGATTCGCCACTGGTCGGGGCTGGTGTCCTGCGCCTCATCGACCAGCACATGGTCGAGGCCGCCGTCCAGCTTGAACAGCACCCAGGCGGCGGCGTCGTGCTGCTCCAACAGGCCGATGGCGCGCACGATCAGGTCGTCATAGTCGAGGACGGCGCGCGCCTGCTTGGCTTGGCGGTAGGCGGCGGCGACGTGACCGGCGACGGCCATTAACGCGCGGGTCGCCTCGGCGGAGGCGGCCGACCGCTGACGATCGATCGCGGCCGCGAGGCGCTCGGCCTCGGCGCCCAACGTGATGTCGGTTCCCGGAAAGGCCAAGCGCGGATTCTTGGTGATCAGCGTTGCCTGCGGTTGGCTTTCCTTGGTCAGAAAGACCCGGCAATACTCGTCGAACATGCCGACACGTGTGAGCGGCGCCGCCTCCAGCCAGGCGGCAATCACGCGGGCGCGTTCCTGGTCTTTCGCCGACCCGGTTTCCAACGCTTGGACGGCCCGCTTGAGGCCGCCGGCATCGAACGCCGCGTCGGCGCAGGCAGCGGCGCGCACGTCCGCTTCCGTCTCATCAAGCCCGATGCCGAGCCTCGCGCGCAAGGCATGGTCGGCCTCGACGATCGCCGGCTCGACTTCATGCGGCTTCAGGGACGTCGCGCGGCTCGGTGTCGCATCGCGCAAGACTTGCTGAAATCGTGTCTCGTCCAGGTGACGCGTGACGATCTTCAGTGCCTCGGCGAGCGACGAGCGGGCATCGGCGGCGATTTCCAGCACGCGTTCGATGGCCCGGGCCCGCAGGGCCTTGGCCTCCATCTCGTCGATCCCGGAAAAGTTGGGCGCGACTTCCGCCTCGAGCGGAAAGCGGCCGAGCAGGGATTCGCAGAACGCGTGAATGGTCTGGATCTTCAATCCCCCCTCGGCGTCGAGTACCTGCGCGAACAGGCTGCGGGCCCGCCGGTCATGGTCCGCGGTCGCCACCCGGCCGAAGCGGTCGGTCATCTCCCGTGCCCGTTGCGTGTCGTCCATCACCGCCCAGGCACGCAGGTCCTTCATGATCCGGTTGCGCATCTCCGCCGCCGCCGCCTTGGTGAAGGTGAGGCAGAGGATTCTTTCCGGCGCCACCCCATCGAGCAGCAGGCGCAGGACACGATCGATCAGGACCTTGGTCTTGCCGGTGCCGGCCGATGCCGCCACCCAGACGGACGCCCCGGGATCCGAGGCGCCCCTTTGCGGACTGTCCGCGTCCTCCGTCCGGAAAAACGAGGCCGCCATCACGCCTCCTCCTCGCCGCCCCCCGACCACTCCTTGACCCGCGCGAGGTGCGTGTAATCGCCGTAGCGCGGCGCGAAAGCCGGCCTTGGGCGCGAGGGATAGGGTGTCAGCGGATCGTCGTATGCGGCGACCAGGCGCGCCATCCCCTCCCGCGCGGCGGAGGCCAAGTCGTCGGGTACCGACTTCTTTCCGCCCGCTGGCTGGATCTCGTTTCGCTGGACGTCGCCCGCAAGCTTCCAATACTGCAAGGCCGTGACCGGGCCGCCCGGTACGTTCGGGAACCCGCCGTCCTCGGCGATGACCGCCTCCAGCGGAAGTTGCGGCGCAAATCCCAGGTTAACGTCATCGGCCTTCGGTAGGGCGCCGGTCTTGTAGTCGATGATCTCCAGTGCGCCGTCTTTGGTCAAATCGATGCGATCCGCCTTCGCGGTCAGCACAAAAACACCTTCCGGGCCAACGAAGCGGGTCTCGCCGCTGATCTCGGCCAGCGAGGTCCGCAGCCGTTGACGGCGGTTCTGCTCCTGGTCGATGAACCAGGCGGCGATTTTCTCGAACCTCGGCCACCAGAAGGTGCGGACGACGGGCCGGCGGCCAAGCGGCCCCAGCGCCTCCTCGCCGATGGCAAGAAGCTCGGCCAGCGGATCGGTGGGCAGGGCGTCGGGATGGCGGCTGACGAAACGGTCCAAGGCCGTGTGAATGAACGACCCGCGTTCGGCGGCGCCGGCATCGGCGTCCAATTCGTCGAGCGCCTTGAGCTTGAGGATGTGCCGGGCGTAAACGGCATACGGATCGCGCATCCAAGTCTCGATCTCGGTGACCGACAGCCGGCGCGGCCGCATCTCGACCGGCGGTCGCGGTTCCGGCCGCTTTATCGGCGTGGCCTCGCCTGCCGGCCGATCCAACGCCTCCTGCCAGGCGAGCCATTGCCGGGCGACGGCGGCATTCTCGCGTTGCCAGGATGAGTCGGCGAGGACGGCTTCCAGCCGCAGAAGCCAGCGCGACGGCGTGGTGGGTGTGCCGTCTCGCCGTTCGGCGCGGGTCAGCCACACTTCCGGCGCGGCGCAGGCCTGCGCGAAATCGTGCGCCGACAGGCCGATCCGCCGCTCCGGCAGGGCCAAACCGAATTGGCGCATCATCGGCCGGCTCATCCACGGATTGGCACGGGCGGCGGGTGGCCAGACGTCCTCGTTGAGGCCGCCCAGGATCATGACGTCGGCGTGTTGCAGGCGCGCTTCGAGCGGCCCCCAGATGGCCAGCCGAGGATGCCCGCCCTGCTTCGGTCGCACCACCTGCTCGGCGATCAGGGCATCGAGGAGATCGGCGTATGCCGCGCCGGCGATCACGCCCAGGGCGGGCGCCGATGCGGCGATATCGGCGATGAATGCCGTCAACGCTTCTCCCGCGTCGCCATGCCACACCCGATCCGTCCCGCGCTCGGTGGGCGTGGCGGCCAGCCCTTCCGCCACCGCGACATGGGCGGTGATCAGCCGATCCAGCGTCGGTCCCGGACTTTCGAGAACCGTCAGCAGCGGTGCGAAGCGTTCTTCCAGCCGGTCGATCAGCTTGCCGAACGCACTCCCGTCTTCGAAACACGCCGCGCGCAGGCCGGCGAGGCCGGGCGCCGGGCGGGGGCCCCGCAGCAGCGCCTTCTCCAGCCGCCGCACCTGGCCGAGCAATTCCAGCCTTGGCAAACCGGCCGCCGTCAGCGGATGCTTGAGGATCGCCAGCAGGGGAACCGGCGCGAATTTCTCGGCCACCGCCTTGGTGATGCCGCGCAGGAAGGTGCCGGGGATGGTGTTGGCCAGCGGCTGTCCCCCGGAGTCGTCGACATTGATCGCCCAGCGTCTCAGTTCGGCGGCGACGCGGCGGGCCAGGGCGCGGTCGGGGGTCACCAGGGCGGCCGTTTTTCCCGGATGTTCCAGCGTCTGGCGCAGGATCAGCGCGATGACGCGCGCTTCCTCGTCGGGGCCCGGTGCGTCGATTCGGCGAAGGCGCGCGAAATCCGCACCGTCCCGGGCGAGCCGGCGCGCGGCGGTGAAATCGGCGCACTCGGCCGGGCGCAGGGCGGCATGCAGCACCGAGACGCGCCCAGCGGTCGAGGCGGCGGCGGGGCTCTCCGGCCAAGGGCGCACGGCGGCGCGCTCGATGCCGAGGCGGTCGAGGACGTGCGCCATGCCGTATTGCGGATGGCTGGGGTCCCCGCGGATGGCTTCCCACGTTGCGTCGTCGCTCTCGGTATCGAGGCCCGGCAGGATGACGATGCCCGTCGGCAAGCCCGCGACGGCGGCCAGCAGATCGGCGGTGGCGGGAATGCTGCCGGTGGAACCGGCGGCGATGACCGGTGCCGCCGGCGGCGCCCGACGCCATGCCGCGATCTGCGCCGCCAGCAGCCGATTCCGGTAGTCGGCCGGATCGCTTCGGCCTTCGTCGGCGAGGATGCGCGGCCAGTATTCTATGACGATACGCAGGAAATCGAGCGTCACCTGCCAATGGCGGGCGAGATGGTTCGGCGCCAATTTGTCGAGATCGGCGAAGTCGGCGCCAGCGGTTTGCACCTGGTCGAGAAGCCGCGCCAGGGCGGCCGCCAGGCGCGCCGCCTGGTCGACCGGCATCGACGGCTGGCTGGCACGGACCAGTTTGGTCAGCAACAACTGGCGTTTCAGGGGTGCCATCGGCGGCGGCAGGTCCAACACCGCGTCCGCCGCGACATCGACGCCGCCTTCGAGCGTCAGTTCATCCTCGTCGACATCGCCGATTGCCGACAGGCGCGGCAGCAGAAGCGGAGCGCCGCCGCTCTGGCGCAGAAAAGCCATCGTCAGGGCGCGGCAGGCGCGGCGGGTCGGCAGCAGGATCCGTGTCGGCGTGGCGGGATCGTCCCGGTCCCGGAAGCGGCTGAGCAGGCCGCATGCCAGTGCATCGACGAAGGGCGCGCCGGGCGGAATGGTGAAAACCGGGCCGCCCGTCATTTCATCTTCTGCGGCAGCCGTCCGTCGACGAAGGCGTCGCCGAGCGGCAGGTGCTCGGGTTCGCCGACATGGCACCAACCCCCCTTGTGCACGACGCCATACAGCCGTTCATGCTCGATCGCCCGATCGAACAGCACATTGAGCGAGAATGCACCCTCCGGCGAATGGGCGAACAGCCGCGGATGCAGAAGGCAGATGCCGGCGAACAGGAACGGGGCGATGTGCGGCGGCTCGCGTCGGGTCAGCAGCCCGCCGGGCTCCAGGCTGAAGTCGCCACACCCCTCGTAGCCGAGCGCGCCGACCGTGGTCTGCATTAGCAGCAGGCCGTCCATGCGGTCGCTGTCCCACTGGCTGGCGAGCGACCGGAGTGGCGGATTGATGCCGGCGTCCCACAGCACGTCGCCGTTGACGACGAAAAAGGCACCGGGGCCCAGCAGAGGCAGCGCCTTCAACACCCCGCCGCCGGTCTCCAGCAGCGAGTCTTCGCGCGAGATTCGGATGCGCGGACGGTCGCGGCTTGCCAGGTGGCGGACGATCTGATCGCCGAAATGATGGACGTTGATGACAACGTCCTGGATGTTTTCCTCGACCAGCCGGTCGAGGGCGCGGTCGAGCAGCGTGCGGCCGGAAATTTCGACCAGCGGCTTCGGGATCTCGTCGGTGATGGGGCGCATCCGCGTACCCCGGCCGGCGGCGAGCACCATGGCCCGGTCCGGCATGACGGCGCTCATCGACACTCCATGGATTGTGGAGGAGGGGGGCGTTGGGCTTGCGTCGCTTGCGGGACGATCCGCTTCTCCGGCGGAATGTGCCGGTCGACCCAGGCGGCGACCGGTGAAAGGGCCGGATGGCATAGCGCGCCCTCAAGGAGCCGCCAGACGCGCGGAATATGCAGCAGATAGCCGGCTTTGCCGTCGCGGCGGAAAAGGCGGGTGAAGATGCCGATCACCTTGGCGTGGCGGTGCGCGGCGAGGATCGCGAATACGCGGTGGAAGGTTTCGCCATCGGCGATGCCGACGGCCCGCTCGTAGCGTCGCAGCATCGCTGATTTCAGGTGCGGGGGGATATCCCGGCGGGCGTCTTCCAGCAGCGACATCAGGTCGTAAAGGGGCGAACCGGCGACGGCGTCCTGGAAATCCAGCAAGCCGCACTCGGCGACGCCTCGCCGGCCGCGCAGCCGCATCAGGTTGTCGACGTGGAAATCGCGCAAGGTGAGGGTCGACGGCAGGGCGGCGATCTCGGTCAGCAACGGTGCCCAGGCGGCTCGGTAACTTTCGCGAAGTTCGGCCACGGGTTGGGCCGGCCCGGTTTCCGGAACGTACCAGTCGACGAGCAGCCCCACCTCCTCGAAAAGGAGCGCCGTGTCGTATCGCGGCAGCCCCTCGCAAATGGCGGCATGGCGGGGCAGGCGGTGTAGCGCGACCAAGACATCCACCGCCATCGTGTACAGGGCTTCCTCGTCCGCTCCGGCGGTGAGCAGGCGAGAAAAGGTGTCATCGCCAAAATCCTCCAGCAGGACCAGCCCCGCCGCCACGTCGCTGGCGAGGATCGCCGGTGCGCTGAAACCAAGCGCGCACAGATGGCGGCCGACGCGTATGAACGGCGTTACGTCCTCCTGCGGCGGCGGCGCGTCCATCAGCACGGCGGTTTTGCCGTCCGGGCGGCCGATACGCCAGTAGGCGCGGAAAGAGGCGTCGCGGGCAAGAAGTCGGATCGGCGAATCCGGATAGCCGCATGCCGCCAGGAATGCCCGTGCCGCCTCGCCGCGCCCGTCCCTTACATCATCCAAATCGCCGCCTCCTCGAGCCGGCACCGCCACGCCGCGGGCCCGCTCAGCGTCAGATATCGCGCTTCCGCATGATCGGCATCGGTGAGCGAAACGTCCAGTCGGATGTCGGGAAGCAAGTCGCCGAGCCGGTCCGGCCACTCGACGAGGGCCACGCCGGCGGCGAAGGCGTCCTCGATGCCAAGTTCGACCGCCTCGTCCGGCCCGCCGAGGCGAAACAGATCGAAATGGTGGATCGGTGCCGCCAGCGGCGGCGGGGCCTCATAGATCTGGACGAGCGTGAACGTCGGGCTCGGCACCTCGGTTGCTTCGCCGAGCCAGGCGCGGATAAAACCGCGCGCGAACACCGTCTTGCCGCTGCCAAGGCCGCCCCATAGCGCCAACACGTCGCCGGGGACGACAAGTCGCGCGATGGCGGCGCCGGCGGCGGCCGTTCGCGCCTCCGATTCCATTCGCCGGTCGCGCACGAGAACCGGCATGTCGGCTGGCGCCCTGGCATCGCAGCCGATCATCGCGCTGCCCCCCCATTTCGCCATCCCCGCCGAGGGCCGAAGGCAGTGATCTTGAACGGGATCCGGTGCAGGGTCATGTCACGAGCAATGATACGCAACGACATGAAGGGATGCGACGGAACATGGCGACGCAAGACGACGAAACGGATGTGGTAATCATCGGCGCCGGGCCCGTCGGCCTGTTTGCTGTGTTCGAGTGCGGCATGCTGCGGATGCGGTGTCATCTTATCGACGTTCTAGACGAAGTCGGCGGTCAATGCTCGGCACTTTATCCGGAAAAACCAATTTACGACATTCCCGGATATCCGGAAATCGCCGCCGGCGACCTGATCACCAAGCTGACCGAACAGGCAGCCCCTTTCAAGCCGGTCTTTCATCTCGGTCAACAGGTTACGGCTCTGACAGCGGATGGCAGCGGCGGCTGGACGATCGAGACTTCATCGGGCACCCGTCTGCGGACGAAAGCGGTGATTATCGCCGCCGGGGTCGGCGCGTTTGGTCCGAATCGGCCGCCGCTCGCCGGGATCGAGGCCTTCGAAGGGCAGCCGCCCGGCTCCGGCGTGCATTATTTCGTCAAGCAACGGGACGCCTACCATGGCAAGCGGGTGGTTATCGCCGGCGGCGGCGACTCCGCCGTCGACTGGGCGCTCTCGCTGAGCGAGGTGGCGGCGCATATCGCCGTCGTTCACCGGCGCGCCAAGTTTCGCGCCGCCCCCGAAAGCGCGGAGCGGCTGCGACGTCTGGCCGAAAGCGGCCGAATCGACCTTGTGGTGCCGTATCAGCTGCATACCCTGGAGGGGGTGGGTGACACCCTGACCGGGGTCGTTGTCGCCGATCTGGACGATAACAAGCGGATCTTGCCGGCCGATGCCCTGCTGCCATTCTTCGGTCTTTCGCAGAATCTCGGCCCCATCGCCGAATGGGGGCTTAATATGGAGCGCAATCTCATCAGCGTGGATCCGTCCACCTGCATGACCAGCCAGTCCGGCATCTGCGCCATCGGCGACATCGTCACCTACCCGGGCAAGCTGAAGCTGATCCTGACCGGTTTCGCCGAAGCGGCGGCGGCCGCCCACGCGCTGTTCGGGGTGGTGCATCCGGGCGAGGCGCTGCATTTTGAATATTCAACGACCAAGGGCGTGCAAGGGTTTCCGCAAGAAACCGCAACGCACTAATATCGTTGCATTATCCAGTGAATTTAGGTTGTTTTTGAACGCCTAACATTTAACCCGGCAAGGTTATTTTTTTGCACTTGCGAAAGGGGTGATGATCGCCGACATTAAGGAAGAGGTTGCATAAGTTGATCCCCTTGTCGCCTAGTTGTTGGCAGAGTGAACCATGCTGAAGCGTATTGAAGACTCGTTCGACAGCGCCCCCGACGACATCACGTTGCCGCGCGGCTATTTCGAACATGAGCTGAGAACACCGCTCGCAGCGATCCGGGCGGCAGCGGAGATTCTGCAGGATTATCCGAACCTGACGCCGGACGAACGGGCGCGGTTCACCTCGGTGCTGTTGTCGGAAAGTTCGCGACTGACGGAGCGCGTCTCCGAAATCGTCGAGCAGATCGCTGACTAGCCCTTCGGCTCTCTCGCCCTTCAGGATAACGCTAGCCGTCGTCCGGCCGATCGGCCATCTCCTCGATGAGCGCGCCGATGCGCTCCGGGTCGGTTTCCTCCATGATCATCTGCGCCCGGCGTTCGGCGGCAACGATGTTCAGGTTGAGAATGATCTGCTTTATCTTGGGGATGCTCGAGGGCGCCATCGACAGCTCGCGAATGCCAAGCCCGACAAGCAGCGCCGTGAAACGGGGATCGGCGGCCACCTCGCCGCACACACTGATCGGGATGCGGGCGCGCAGCGCGGCGGCGGCGGCGAATTGGATGACCCGCAGCACGCCCGGATGCAACGGGTCGTAGAGGTGGGCCACCCGCTCGTCGCTGCGGGCGATGGCCAGCGTGTACATCGTCAGATCGTTCGAGCCGATGGCGAAGAAGTCGGCGCTTCGGGCCAGGGTATCGGCGGTGAGTGCGGCGCCAGGCACCTCGATCATCACCCCGAGCGGCGGCAGCGCCGTGGCGATCTTGACACCTTTGCGGATCAGCTTGCGCGCCGAGCGGGCGAGGAAATCGCGCGCCGCCCGGACCTCCGAAACGCCGGTGACCATCGGCAGCAGGACGCGGATCGGTCCATGGGCGCCGGCGCGTAGGATCGCGCGGTACTGCGCGTCGAGAAGTTCGGGGCGGGCCAATGAAAACCGAATGCCGCGCATGCCGAGAGCGGAATCGGCGCGGGCGCCCCATCCGGCGCGCAGGCCGCCACCGATCTTCTCGCCGCCGAGATCGAGGGTTCGGATCGTCACCGGTTGTCCGTTCGCCTGTTTCACGACCTTGGCGAGGATCTCGTACTGTTCATCCTCGTTGGGCGGTGTGCGACGGTTGAGGAACAGAAACTCGGTGCGCAACAGGCCGATCCCCTCCGCGCCGAAATCCTGGATCGACTCCATCTCGATCGGCAGTTCGATGTTCGCCTGCAACGATATCCGGGTGCCGTCCTTGGTAATCGCCGGGCGGCGGGCCAGCAATCTGAGCTGTTTTTCTTCCTGAAGCTGTTGCGAGCGTCGGGTTTTGAAGGTCGCGATGGATGCCGGCACCGGGTTGATGACGATACGGCCAATGTCGCCATCGATCAGCACCGCGTCACCGTTGCGCACATAGGCCAGCAGCCCGGTCGCCCCGAGCACCGTCGGCAGTCCCAGCGCGCGCGCCATGATCGCCGTATGGCCCTGCGGCCCGCCCATTTGAGCGGCGATGCCGACCACCTTCTCGGGGTCGAGTTGGGCGGCATCGGCGGGGGTGATTTCCTCGGAAATGACGATGCTGCCGGCCGGAACGAGGCTCAACGAGTGATCGGTTTCCCGCATCAGCTGCATCAGGAGCCGCTTGCCGACCTCGCGGACATCGTCGGCGCGGGACGCCAGGTACTGATCCTGGATCGTCCGGAAGCCCTCGCAGATGGAGGCCACCTCGAGCTGCACCGCCGCCTCGGCGTTCAATTGATGCTTGGTGATGCGATCGACGGCACCGCGCAACAACCGCGAGTTTTTCAACATGTGCAGGTAGGCATCGAGAATGAAGCCGATTTCGTCGGCGGAGAGCTCCGGATTGGCGCGCGCCCGGGCGCGGGCTCTCGATCGCAGCCGGCTGATCTGACGATAGGTTCGGGTCACCGCGTCGTTGAGACGCAGTTTCTCTGTCTCTACGTCGGCGATGCCGATGTGATATTCCGGAACACGAACGCCGCCGGTATCGCACACGTAGGCGGTACCGATGCCGATACCGGTGGATACGCCGAGTCCATCGACGATGCGTTCCTGTGTGACCTTGCCGTGCATTTCCTCCCGGGTCGACCTTTCAAGTTGGCGTCATCGCAGACACTTGACGTGCTGCTGATGACGGGGTCTCGTAAATCGGTCAGGTCTCGTTGAAGCGCTCTATGACGATGTTGCTTAGGACCTTGATTGCCTCCTCTGCTTCCCGTCCGACGACGGCGATTTCCAATTCCGCGCCGGGGCCGGCCGCCAACATCATCAGGCCGAGGATCGATCGGCCCGACACTGTCTGGCCATTGCGCGTCACCGTGACTTCGCAGTCGAAGCCATTGGCAAGACGAACGAAATGCGCCGCGGCGCGCGCGTGGAGACCGCGTGGATTGGTGATCGTAACCGTCGCCCGGAGAATATTGCCATCTTGACGAAAGTCACCCATTCCACCTTCAAGTCTCATCCTGCGTTAGCAGCCGCGATGCGATATTGATGTATTTCCGTCCGGCAACTTGCGCGCTTTGTGCCGCTTCTTCAAGCGATTCCACCTGCCGGACACTGGCCAGCTTGATCAGCATCGGCAGGTTGACGCCGGCAATCACCTCGACATTCGCCCGATCCATGATCGAGATGGCGAGATTGGACGGCGTGCCACCGAACATGTCGGTCAGCAGCATGACCCCGTTGCCTTCCTCGGCCTGATCGACAGTCTCTAGGATATGGGCGCGGCGCTGCTCCATATCGTCGTCGGGGCCGATGCAGACGGCGGTGATGTTCGCCTGAACGCCAACCACGTGTTCAAGGGCGTTGATCAGTTCCTCGGCGAGACGCCCGTGTGTGACGATGACGAGACCAATCATGATGACGGCGAAAACTATCCTTCGGATCGGTGGTCTTAGCGGGACGAACGTTCGAGATCGCGATGGTGGATTTGAACTTCCTGGTTCTTTTCGGTCAGCCACCTGGCAAGCTCCTCGGCGACGAAAACCGACCGGTGGCGGCCGCCCGTGCAGCCGATAGCGATGGTGAGGTAGCTTTTGCCCTCGGCGGCATACCGCGGCAGCAGTGGGTCCAGCAATCTTGTCAGCCCCTTGAAGAAGTGATCAAACGCCGGGTCCGCGCGAATGAACGACGCGACCGGCTCGTCCCGTCCCGTCAGTAGACGGAGAGTCAAATGATAATGGGGATTGCCGAGAAAGCGAACATCAAAAACCAGATCCGCCTCGCGTGGCAGCCCCGAGCGGAACGAGAAGGATGTCACGTGCAGAACCAACGGCCTGTCGGTCTGGACGCGAAAATGCCCTTTGAGGATCCGTTTGAGTGTGCCGGGCGCCAAGCCCGTGGTGTCGACGGCGATATCCGCTTCCGTTCTTAGAGGAGAAAAGATTTTCCGCTCGCGGGCGATGCCTTCCGTCAGCGGCAGGCCGATCGCCAGGGGATGGCGGTGCCGGGTCGCCGTGTAGCGGCGCTGCAATTCCTCGTCGTCGCAGAACAGGAATACGAGGCTGGCCTCGATCCGGGGGTCCTTGCGCAGGCGGTCGCGAATGGAAAGGACCGTCTCGACCGCAAAATCTTGTGTCCGAACATCAAAGCCAATGGCCAGCGGCGCCTCGAACGGCCGCTCGCCCGTCAGATAGGGCTCCAACAGTGCCTGCATCAGGGACAGCGGCAAATGGTCGACGCAGTCATAACCGAGATCCTCGAGAACCTTTAAGGCCGTTGTCTTTCCTGCCCCCGACATGCCGGTGACGAACAAGACCTGGAACGCGTGTCGCGCAGGTGTCGGGGCCGCGGCGGCGTTCGTTTCCGCGGAAGCGGTGTACAAACGCGTATCAGAGGCTGTCATGGTGAACGTTTCAGCTTTCCTGTGGCCAGCGCGACCGCGACGCGGACCTTTGCCGCGGCCGAAGCTTCGAAGGGGGCGAAACGGAAACACGGCAAGGGAACGCCGAGAATCTGCGTTTGCCCCGGCTCGGGATGACGATCGACGTTCGCGGGCGCCACCAGATCAACGACGGCGACGAGTCGCGCCGTCGCTGTCTCGAAGCCAGACAGGATCCCGAGGCCGCGAACTTCCAGCAGGCCGCGGATCGCCTCCGGCGCCTTGGCGTTGAGCCCTCCGTCGGCCGGTTCGACCGCGACATAATCATCTGCAACGAGGACAGCGCCCGCGTCAAGCAGTCGGAGCGCAAGGTCTGACTTGCCGGCCCCGGACTCGCCTCTGAGGAGTAGTCCCTGCTGATAGAACGCGACACAACTGCCTCGTATTACCGTCATTTGGGCGAATTTCTCGGAACCACGGCCCGCAGGATGCGATTTTGTCGCGCGCCAAACAAGCTATTACGTGCGGCCAGCGGCAAATTCATATCCACCGATCAACCCGCCGGCAGCCGGACGACGAAACGCGCACCCAGAATTTTGCCCTTATTACCGAACCGGTTCTCGGCGAAGATCTCGCCGTCGTGTGCTTCGACGATCTGCTTTGAGATGCTCAGGCCAAGGCCCGAGTGTTCTCCGAACGCTTCCTGCTGCGGACGCTCCGAGTAAAAACGCAAAAAGATGTCTTGCTCCGAGCCGGTCGGAATGCCCGGTCCCTCATCGAGCACCTCGGTCACCACCGAGCCCTTGTCCCGGGTGGCCTTCAGCGTCAAGGTGCCACCGGGCGGGCTGAACGACAAAGCGTTGGCAATCAGGTTGCGGTAGACCTGGACCAGCCGGTCCTCGATTCCGGTGACGACAAGACTGGTCCGGCGCGGGATGTCGACCTTGAGGCGAACGTCGCGTTCGGATGCATCGGGCTCACTGATCTCCGCCAATGTGCGCAGCATGTCACCAACATCGACCGGCTGTGAGAAGGCGCGCGCCATTTCGGCGTCGAGCCGGGAAGCGTCGGAGATGTCCGAGATCAATCGGTTGAGGCGGCGAACGTCCTGCTGAATGATTTCGAGCAGTTTTTCTTGTTGTTCCGCGTTATCGCCGACGCGGGCGACCGTTTCAACGGCGCTGCGCAGCGAGGTCAGGGGGCTTTTCAGTTCATGCGCGACGTCGGCGGCAAACCGTTCGATTTCGTCGACCCGGTCCCATAATGCTTGCGTCATTTCCCTCAGCGACGCGGCGAGGACGGCGATCTCGTCGGTTCGATCGCTGAAGTCGGGGATCGTCTGCTCGCGGTGCCGATCCCGCCTGACCCGTTCCGCCGCATGCGCCAGCATCAGGATCGGCCGGGCGATGGAGTTGGAGAGATAGAGCGACAGTAGCACGGTGACGGCCAGCGTGATGACGAACCACTTGATGATATCGAGGCGCACGGCCAGCAGCGCCTCCTCGATCTCGGCCGCGCTCTTGGTCAGCATTAGAACGCCCAGCACCTGCTTGTAGCGTTGAACGGACACCGCGACGCTGAGCATGGTGCCGCCGTCGGCGGTGGCGCGCACTTGCGCCGCCGGTTCGCCGGACAGGGCGACGACGACCTCGGGATAGTCGCTGGCACGCTGGATGACTTTTTCCTCGTAGAGGTCCAAGTGGTCGCCGGTGCCGAGCCAGGCGACAACTTGATCGTACACCGAAAGCACCTTTTGCAGGTGTCGGCCCTCGCTTCGTGGTGGCGGCAGTTCCTGGATTCGCACGACGCCGCCCGGGCCGACCAGCTGCAGGCTGTCGGCGAGCAGGGTGCCATCGGCGCCGAACAGGCGGGCACGCGATCGCGACGCCTCGACGAGGCGGCGGATCATCTGTTGGGATTTGCGCGCGCTCAGCTTTGGGTCGGCGGAGGCATCCGCCGCCGCGGCGCTTTCACCAATCGCGGCGGCGAACAGCTGGGCCTGGCTTTCGAGCGTCGACAACTTGGCATCGATCAACCCCCGCCGATATTCATCGACATAGAGAAGCCCGCCGGCCAGGAACACCAGGGCAAGGAGGTTGACGGCCAGAATGCGCAGCGTGATGGGTGAGACAGTGCGCCGCCGCGCGAGGGGACCGGAACGCTCCGCCATGAACGCAGGGAGTTAATCGCCGAGGCTAAGTGCTACGGTAGCGGTACCCGACGCCATAGAGGGTCTCGATTTGCGCGAAGTTGCTGTCGATCTGCTTGAACTTGCGCCGCAGCCGCTTGATGTGGCTGTCGATCGTCCGGTCATCGACGTAGATGTGTTCGCCGTAGGCCGCGTCGATCAACTGATCCCTGCTCTTAACGTGGCCAGGCCGCCGCGCCAGCGTTTCCAGCAGCAGGAATTCGGTTACCGTCAGATTGACCTCCAGGCCGCACCATGTGCAGATGTGTCGTTCGGGATCGAGGAGCAGATCGCCGCGCCGTAATGCTCGGTTGCTCGCCGTCTCCTCGCCGCCGCCGCGGCGGCGCAGGATGCTGCGGATGCGCTCGATCAACAGCCGCTGTGAAAACGGCTTGGTGATGTAGTCATCGGCCCCGCTGCGGAGGCCGATCACCTCATCAATCTCGTCGGTCTTCGAGGTCAGAAAAATGATTGGCAGGTTGGAATCCTGGCGGATCTGCTGCAGCAGTTCCAGGCCGTCCATGCGCGGCATCTTGATATCCAGCACTGCAAGATCGACCGGTCGTGTGGCTAATCCGTTAAGGGCTTCTTCGCCGTCGACGTAGGTCACCACGTCGAAGCCCTCGGCTTCGAGCGCCATGGAAACCGACGTCAGAATATTCCGATCGTCATCGACCAGTGCGATGGCGTCCGCCATATCGTTTCTCCTTTTAGTCGACAAATAGACAATGCGCCCGCGACGGACCGTCGTCAACCATTCTCACCAGCCGTTTTGGCAAGTACATTATGGCAAAAAGATAGGCATTAGTCCGGCGGGAGGTATTCCGCGGGACTAAATTGTCGCCGCCATCGCCAAACCGACGAGCGTTGTCGATCAATTAAGCCTGTTTTCGGGTCTGACAAGGATTTGTTTGGGGCAAAGTCAAGCCGGGCGGTCAAGAAACGGTGGTCGGACCCCGGCCCCGCGTGGGCCGTCAGGTCGCGGATAAGCAGGCCCCGCGCCATGATGTGATCGATGGGAATGCCCAGCGCACCCAATTGGGACGGCCAAGAGGCCGGCGCCGGCGCGTCGCCGGCGACGCCAGCCATGGCGAGAAAGCGCCTGAACACAGGCGTGTAGGGGGTTGCATTGAAATCGCCGCTGACAACAACCGGCATCTCTACCTCGGCGATCCGCCGTGCGATGTGGCGCAGGTAGACGTCGCGCCCGGCCAGGCGGCGGCGTGTGCTCGGTGGCCAGGCGTGCAATGAGACGATGGTCACGGGGTGGCCCGGGCGAGGTTCGATGACCGCCCGCAGCGCGGTCCAGGCGCTGTCGAACGGCTTGATCGCCGACCATGTGCGGATCGGCCAGCGGGAAAGAAGGGCGACCGCATCGTAATCGCCCCCGACATCGACGACGACCGCGTGCGGATACAGCGGCAGGCGCCCGCCGTTGATCGTCGCGGCGAGGGCGGGAGAGACTTCCTGCAGCGTCACGACGTCGGCGGCGACGCGCCCGATCGCGGCCCAGACGGCCGCCGTCCGCCGATTTTGCCGCAGAGCGTTGAAGGTCAGGACGGTCAGGCTGGCGGGATGTTCCGCTACGGGGCCACTCGGCGGGGCGGCAAGGCGAGGCCGCGCCGCTTCAAGGCCGAC
This sequence comes from uncultured Rhodospirillaceae bacterium, assembly GCA_964460955.1. GTDB lineage: Bacteria > Pseudomonadota > Alphaproteobacteria > Rhodospirillales > Defluviicoccaceae > Defluviicoccus. The sequence goes on from CAYWRP010000006.1 coordinate 27,280, forward strand.
CGCCGCTTGCCAGGCGATGCCGACCCATAGTGCGGTCACGCCCGCCCCGAAAAACGCGGCGCGGGGGCGACGAAGGAGGAATAGGCAGAGGGCGGCGAGCAGGGAAAGGGCGGCAAACTGGCGCACGAAATGATTGAGGATTTCCCAGGGCCAGGTTTCGAGCCCGACGACAACCGCCGCCGCGAGAATCGCCAGCCCGCCCGCCACGGCGACACCGAGACGGCCGAGCCATCGCGTCAAGAGGCTGTTCCGGCGTGCACGGGAGGCCTCGAAACGGCCGTGCACGGCGGGGGAACGCGTTTTACCGCACACCGGCGCGGTGGCCCTTCGCCGGGCGCGCTGGGCGATCGGTTAGCATTGATCAGGCGGCGACGATACGGCTGCCGGCGCCGTTCATCAGGTCGATGAACCCAGGGAAACTGGTGGCGATGGCGGCGCCGCAATCGATCGTCACCGGGGCACGGGCGGCGCCGCCGAGGACGAGGAACGCCATGGCGATGCGGTGATCGAAGGCGGTGGTCACCGAGCCGCCGCCGGCGGGGGGGGCGCCGTTGCCTGAAATGGTCAGCCAGTCGGCCCCGGCTTCGACGGCGACACCGTTGGCCGACAGCCCGCGCGCGATCGCCGCCAGACGGTCGCTTTCCTTGACCCGCAATTCGGCAAGCCCGGTCAAGCGGGTCAGCCCGCGCGCGCGGGCGGCGGCGACGGCCAGGATGGGAAACTCGTCGATCATCGACGGGACGCGCTCGGCCGGCACGTCGACGCCGTCGAGTGTGCTGGCGCTCGCCCGCAGGTCGGCGACCGGTTCGCCGCCGGCGTCGCGTTCGTTGACGGCGGTGAGATCAGCGCCCATTTCGCGAAGGGTCGTCATGAGGCCGGTCCGGTGGTGGTTGATGCCGACGCCCGGCACTGTGACGCGAGAGCCGGGGGTGACCAACGCGGCGACAAGGGGAAAGGCGGCGGAGGAAAAGTCCCCCGGCACCGAAATCTCGCCACCGGCGATCAACTCCGGTTGACCGGTCAGGATTATATGCAGCGCCCCCTCATCGCCGACCGCTGTGCGCACCTCGGCGCCGAAGTGGCGCAGCATCCGCTCGGTGTGGTCGCGGGTCGGCTGGGGTTCGATCACGGTTGTCGCGCCGGGTGCATTGAGGCCGGCGAGCAGGATCGCCGACTTGACCTGCGCCGAGGCGACCGGCAATGCGTAGCGGATCGGGCGCGGGTCGGCAGCGCCACGGACCGCCAGGGGGAGGCGGTCGCCGGACCGGCTGACGAAGTGCGCGCCGAATTCGGAGAGCGGGACGGTGATGCGGCGCATCGGCCGGCCGTTCAACGAGGCGTCGCCGGTCAGAAAGCTGGTAAACGGATGGCTCGCGCACAGGCCGGCGACCAGACGGGCGCCGGTGCCGGAGTTGCCGAAGTCAAGCACCGTCGCCGGCTCGACGAGACCGCCGACGCCGCGGCCCTGGACCCGCCAGACGCCGCCGTCCCGCTCGATTGTCGCCCCGAGCGCGCGCATCGCGGCGACCGTTGCCAGAACGTCCGCCGCCTCCAGCAGGCCGGAAATCGCCGTCTCGCCGACCGCCGATGCGGCCAGCATGATGGCGCGGTGCGAGATGGACTTGTCGCCCGGCACGGCGAACATCCCGCGAAGCGGGCCGGTGGGCGCGGAAGTGAGCGGTTGGGACACGGCGTGGCGTCGCGGCTGTTGGCGGGGCGGGTCCCGGCCATCCTCGGCGCCGGGAAAGGCGTTCATACCGCACGCCGGTCGCCGGCGCAATCGCGCCTGAAGGGGCCGCTGCCGAGGTCACCGCGGCGGCGCTGTTTTTTGTTTTTGACAGCGCGGGATCGATCATGGCAAAGGGCTTTCCCACCATCCGACAACCGAAATCTGGAGGAACGACCGTGGCAAAACCGGAATGGGGGACGAAACGGACCTGCCAGAGTTGCGGCGCGCGGTTTTACGATCTGCGCCGCGACCCCATCACGTGTCCGGTTTGCGGCGCCCTCTTCGATCCAGATCGTCAGCCGCGTGTCAAGCGGGGCGGCCCGGCGGCGAAGGAGCAAGCGGCCGCCGTCCCAGCGGTGGTTGCCGCCAGCGAAGAATTAGTCGAAGAGGTCGCCGACGCGGAGACCGAAGTCGCGGAGGACGCCGATCTCGAGGACATCGACGAAACGGCCGACGAGACCGGAGATGAGCTCGAGGGCGACGAGGACGAGAACAACGACATCATGGAGGACACCTCGGAGCTCGGCGAGGACGACGACGACCTCGGCGAGGTGATGGAGCACGTCAACGACGATCGCGACGAGAACCTGTGACGCCCCCTGGCTTGCCCGCCGCTTGCGGTGCGTGTTTTCGGCGCCTGGCGGACAGGCCGTTTTTGCTTGCGGGAGACGGCCAGCGTTCAGTAATCTGCCGCTACTTGAAGGGTCGCCACGCCTCCCTCGGGTGTTGTCGACCGTGATCCCGGGGCCGTAGCTCAGCCGGGAGAGCGCTGCAATGGCATTGCAGAGGTCAGGGGTTCGATTCCCCTCGGCTCCACCACCTTAAATTCCGGCCAATCCAGGCTTTCTGGCCCCGCCCCTCCGACAGGGAACCCATCATGGGCACCGCCACGACGGTCTTGTCGTAGGGGATCGTAGGGGACGGAGCGCGTCTGTTGGCGACCATCCGGAAACCCGGCCCGACGTGGCAGGTCCCAGTCCGCCGGCAGGATATCACCGACTAACGAAGCCGTTTCGGGTTAGAATGAAGCCTTGGCGTAGGGAGTTCGATCGCTTGCGGTCAGTGCCTCGCCGACGGTCCGGTAACCCGCCTGCTCAAGCATCGGTATCAGCGCAAGGAGGACCTCCGCGGTCGTCAATGCGTCGCCGAGCGCGGTGTGCCGTCCCGTGGCGATGATCCCGAGACGCTCGGCGACGGCGCACAGATCCTTTTCCGGTTGATTGCGGTTCACGAGGTATTCCAGCCGCATGGTATCGAGAACCGGATTGTCGAATTTCAGGCCGCCCTTTGCCAAGGCGTTGGAGACGAACCGCATGTCGAAATCGACGTTGTGGCCGACGATCGTCGTATCGGCGCAAAAGCTTTGCAAGGCGGGAAGGACGTCTTCGATTCGCGGCTGGCCACGAACCATCTCCTCGCTGATGCCATGAATGGCGAAGGACGGCTCGGAGATGGGGACACGGGGGTTGACGAAGGTGTCGAATACCTCGCGACGAAGCATACGCCCGTTGATAATGCGGACGGCGCCAATGGCGATGATTTCGTCCCCCTGGTCCGGATGAAGCCCCGTCGTCTCGGTGTCGACGACGGTGTAGTTCATCGCCGAAAGCGCGACATCGGCCCAGGATTCCCTATTCGCCCCGCGGTTCCCGATGCGGAAGTCAAAAGCGTGCTCGACGGCATCGTCTTTCGAAGCGTTGGCCGCGACAGCGACCTCGGTATCCCCCGAAGGCAGCACGATGCTCACGCACGGACGTCCCCCGGCACCGACCGCCTGCGTCCAGATGGCGCCGGAATGGCCTTCGATCACCTCGAACAGGGTCATCGAAGCCCCCTTCAAGTCGGTGAATACGTTTCGCATGCCCCAGCTTTTCAGCGCTTCCAAATTCAGCGGCGCGCCGGTCCATTCGAGAACTACCGAGACCCACCCGCCGTCCGTTTCCAGATGCAACGCCAGATCGTCCGCATAGGCGAAGTGGCGCAACTGTTCGATGAGGAAGATGAGACAGCGGGCGATGGCATAGCTGTCCGCTCTCAGTCGAACCGGTTCCACGGAAACGGTGACGTGCATGCTGACGCCCAGTAGGGCATGCGCCTGCCGTTCGATCGCCGACACCAGATCGGCGCCGATAACGACCTTCCGCGGCCATTGATCCTCCATCTCCCGATGAATCCGGTCTTCGAGACCATCCAGCGGGTTGCTCAGCTTCAGCGCCTCTTGATCGATGACATCGTGGAAAACGGCCATGTCTTCGTGGTTCATCTCGGGCGACGACTGGATGATTTCGATGGCGGCGCGGATGCCCGAGATTCCCGAGCGCTGCTGTTGGATGAGGGACCGCAAGGCCATGGCGCGGCGGGCTTCGCGGTGGATCCGGTCGGTCACGTCCTCGAAGGTGAGGATGTAGCCGTGCCAGCGTTGCTTTTTGCCCGAAATCGGGACGAGATGAACGCTCAACAGTTGCTTGTCGGCGCGAGAGGCAAGGAAAGGCACCATGTGCGCCGACTCGCCTCGCTGACGCGCGTGCACGAGCGTCATTTGCGCATGGTGGATCAACCCTTCTCCGAGGAGCCCGTGAATCGACCGGCCGAGGCCGATCCAGTCACCGGCGCCGCTCTCGCGCGCCGACCCCTCGAGCATGTCGCGCGCTTGGCGATTGTACAGCAGCACTTGCCCATTCATGTTGCAGACCACAACACCTTGGGTGAGTTTAGTCATCAGCGTCGCCAGCGTGTCCCGCTCCTCTTCGAGGGCGGCGGCGGCCTGTTCAACTCTCGCTTCGACATCCGCGCGCAGGGCTTCGAACTGGTCGCCGAGAATGCCCATTCCGGCCACCAGATCGCGCAATTCCTGCGGGTATTTGGATGCCTTGGGGCGATGCGCCGGGTTGCTGAGCGCCATGATGCGCAAGTCCTCGGCCAACAGTTTCAGCGGCTGGGCGTAGGTTTTGTACATCCAGTAGATGATGAACAAGACCATCGCCAACGTGATGCCGAGGGCGAAAACCAGGATCGTCGCGCTCTCGGCAACCGCCTCGGCAGCCGCCGTTTTCGCCGGTTCGGCCAGTTCCATCCAAGCCACGTAGCCGAAAAGGCCGAACACGCCCAGAATCAGTGAAGCGGCGAGCGCGAACACCGCCAATACAAGTTGGCTCACTGACCTATTCCTCCGTTTGCGCCCCTTTATTGCAGCCCGCGCCTAAGGCAGCGGGGAGACGGTCTTGACTCTGTAAGCGCCGGACCGATTTCTTCGCCGCCGCGCAGCATTTGTTTTACGCCGCTGGCATGATTTATCGCCAAGCCCATTTCAGCAACGAAAATCATCTCCTGCGATCGCCCCCGGGGTCTAGCAAGCCAACGAACGATAGGGTCGTCGGCGGCTGACTCCGACGAGCCCGCAAGTCCACGGGGGACCGCTCTCTGTTACGGGCTAGAGGATCATGAGGATCGAGGTTATGAACAGGGTGGTGAAAATCGTGCCGATCGCGGCCCGCAGCGGCGTCACCTGCTGGGTGACCAGGTAAATCTGGAACAATCCAAGCATCAGCAGGGCGAGACCGGCGATGGCCAGGGGGCCGAAGCTTTCCGCGAACGGGATCGGGTGCGCCTGATCCAGGGACGCGGCGCCGCTGAGGGCCAGCCAAGGCAAGGTCGGTATCGCGACCGGCAACAGATAGGCGGTCGATCGATAGATACCGACCAAGCCGCCTGGGCCGCCGATGCCGCGCGCCATCATCCAGGCGATAATGACCAACGCGACATGGGCGATCACGGTGATCATGATGCCGGCGGCGATGTTGACGCCAAAGAGAATGGTGTTGTCGATCTCCGCAACGGGAACGCCTTGCAGCGAGCCGCCGCCGAGATGCTGGAACAGCGCCACCAGGGCGCCATAGGCGACGCCGGTAACGAGAAGAAAACAAGTGATGAAGAAAGGTGCCCGCGGGCTCAGGCAGGCATGTTCATAGGCGCTAGGGCGGAGCGAAACGATATCGCCGAGGAGCATGGGGCCGTATACCCGAAGGGGTTTTCAAGACGCGAACAGCGGGAGCTCCGGGAAGGAGCTCCCGCGGTGGATCGATCCGTCGCCTATTCTTCGACAGTGGTTTGTGCGACCTCCGTTTGGGACGGCTGTTGCGCCTCCGCGGCTTTTTGTTCGAACGCCGGATCAGGCATCGCCGACCAGATCATCAGCGCGAGGGAAATGGCGGCGACGCCAAGGGGGAATGCCTTACCGTTGTACCGTCGCGGATGATAGTCAGTCCAGCCATGGATGCGGTCCACCTCGCGAAGGATCCGCTCATCCTTCTCGCCTCCGGTGAGCATGCTGACGACAACCGTCACGAACCATGCCGCCGAGGCGCTAAAGATCGCCGTAACCAAGTAGCCGAGCGGGCCGAGGTTAATCAGCTGCATGCCGAACAGCTCACCCTTGGTCCACCACAGCGCGATGGACAGGGCGCCGCCGACGACCATGCCGGCAATGGCGCCGGCCCTGTTGGCGCCTTTCCACCAGATGCCGAGGATAAGCACCGGCGTGAAGGTAGAGGAAGCGACAACGAACGCCCAGATCACGCTCGTCAACAGGAAGTCAGGCGGGTTCAACGCCAACAGAATGGTGACGAGACCACCGAGAGCGGTGAAGAAGAAGCCGGCGCGAACCTTGGACTTGTCGGCTGCGTTGGGGCTGATCGTCGAGTAGATGTCGTTGCCGAGACCGGAGCCGATAACCATCAACAAACCACCGATGGTCGACATGCCGGCGGCCAGCGCGCCGGCGACCGGAAGCGCCGCGATCCAGGACGGCGTGAACGCCTGGCTCATCACCACCACGAGAAGATCGGCCTCCTTGGGCTGGATGGCCAAGCCTTGCGGGTTGAGAACGTTAACCGTGTAGAGCTTGGCCGCGAAACCAATGGCAAACGTCGTGAAGAACACGAGGCCGATGAAGATGATGCCCCAAAAGACTGACATCTTGGCATCGCGCACGGACGGGGCGGTGAAGAATCGCATGGCGATGTGCGGCAGGCCGATGGTGCCAAAGGCGATCGAAAGCATGATCGCGGTATAGAATTTCGGACTCATTGGTATTGTCCCGTTTACCGTGCTAAACGGATCGAAATAACTGGGCAGCGCCTGGATCATCTCAGGCACGAGTGCGGCGTAGCCAAACGGCGGGAACAGGCTGGCGGGGCCGGCGCCGAGCTTCCAGAGGATAATCGCCGCCGGCACAAACAAAGCGATCCCCATGATGATGGCCTGCAGCGTCTGGTTGTAGGAGAGGCCATACATTCCGCCGATGGTCACGTAGGTTGTGACCACGAGGCCACCCACGATCAGGCCGGTGGTGTAGTCCCAATGGAACATCACTTGGAAGACGTTGCCGATCCCCTTCATCTGGCCGATAAGGTAAAGTTGCGCCAACATGATCATGCAGATAACGGCAATGATCTTGGCGGTTGTCCCATAGCGGTCGCCGATGAACTGCATGCTGGTGAATTTACCCCAGCGGCGCAGCGACGGGGCGATGGCGATGGCGATCATGACGAAGCCGCCCAGGAAGCTCATGACGATCGCCACCAGGAAGAACTGAAGCTGCCACAGCAAGGCGGTGAAGCCAAGGAACGTCGCCAGGCTCATGTAATTCGACGTCATCGCCAGGCCGTTCGAAACACCGCCAACCTTGCGGCCGGCGGCGTAGTAGTCCTCACTGGTCGAGACGCGCCGCTTGGAGATCCAGCCGACGTAGAGAAACAGCCCGACCATAAGAACGGTATAGATGATGCCAAGCAGGGATAGTGATGGCGTTGGCTCGAAGTTGTAAAATCGCTGGCCGGCCTCTTGGGCGAATGCCAGGGACGGGATGCTCGTTAGGGCGAGAACCGTCAGGAGCAGGCGGGTCATTCGGCACCTCCCGGCGCGGAAGCCTTCGGCAGCTTTTGAGCCGTCGATGAGTCATCGGAGTCGCTCTCTCGGATCTCTTCGTCGATTTTCTCGCTCATGTTGATGTAAATCCACCATAGCGGTATCAGAACGAGCCAGCCGATAATAATCGTCAATAGATAATGGGCGGGAAAGCCGAACATCATCATTTGCGTAAGGCCAGGAAACAGGTAATACATCGGAAAGATGTGGGTTAATAGAGTGACAACGGCGAAGGCTATTAAAGCCAGCCAGCATTCTTTCTTATAGGCACTATTCACGGGTCCGCACTCCCTTGTTGCGATCCTTGGTTTGAGATTCAAGTTGCCGGGAACATTTTAGTGGGAATCAGGACCCGGAGCTTGAAGCTGGATCCGGCGAAAAATTCAGTCATGACGAAGGCAATCATGACCTGCCGAACAAAAACCCAAACACTCATGGACGCATAAACCCAGTACCAACATCCGCGCCAAGCACGGTGGGTTTATGCATCTTACGACTATGGGGGGGGGTATTGCAGGATGACTATGTAACTCTTGGGCGCCTTCCGGCCTCTTCTTTTTGCTAAGCGGCAATGATGACGAATTCCCTTCCTGGACGTCTCGCACTGGACGACTTGTTTTTACTTACTTCATTGCGCACTCAGCTAGCGTACTTTGCCCCCGGTTGCCAATAAAAAAATGCAAGGGGGGATTGAAAATGTCGAGAGCTGTCAAGTCAAGCTGTTGATGGCCTTCGTCATTAGGCCCCGCGGAGCGGTGCGACGGGGGGGGTGCATCGGGTCGAACGCGTCGCGGCGGCAAGGTCGGGGGGCTTGCCGATGACGCGGAACGCGCTGGATCGCGGCGCCTCGGTTACCCGCGGCATCGACACGCTGCCGGACGCTTTGCGCCACAAGAAGCCCACTCGGCCCCTGCCCGCGATTCCGAACCCCGTGTTTACCGGCTCGACCGCCTGAAACAATCGCAATACACGGTTCTTGTCACAGAAGGCGGTGGCTTCGCCGCCCCTACAGACAGAAGTTGATTTTCTGATCTGTCATGCTTCCTAAAGTAAAAATCAGGCCATGCACGAATGGGCCACGCCAATTTAATTATCAAAATGAGAAAAATGCGCCCAAATTTTCTCTCGGAGCAGCGGAAATAACCGCTGGTTCAAGTAAATCCAATTGACCGATTTTGCAGGCATAGAGTAGAGTTTTGATTGTCTGGTTGCGGTCACCGCCGGGCGCTGAAGGGGAAGCCCGATCGGGGCCGCCGCCGGTTTGAGTCCGCGCTCGGGGCGCCGCAAACCCCGCCGCGGGACACCACCGTGCCGATCGCTCCTGTCTTGAGAGCCATCAGGGTACGGCGGCGCCGTTCCGCGCCGCCGTACCTTGTCCTTCCGTCCGGGGCGCGGGCTTTGATGACGCGGCGGCGGTCAGGCGATGAGCCCGGTGATCAGGATCCAGGCGATCGCCACTGGCGCGATGAAGCGGACAATCAACAGCCAAGCGCGGGTCAGCACGCGGCCCGGCGCACCGTCGCCATCGATCTCGCCAACCGCCTGCGGCCCCATCACCCAACCGACGAACAGGGCGATAAACAGCCCGCCTAACGGCAGCATGATATTCGACGCGACAAAGTCGACCAGGTCCAGGAAACCCTTGCCGAGCAGGGTGATGTCGGCCCATGGCCCCAGCGACAGAGAGGAGGGGATGCCGAGGGCGAAGGTGGCAGCGCCCAGCGTGATCGCCGTCGGGCGCCGCGGCAGCTTGAATTCGTCCATCATGACGCAGACCATCGGCTCCAGCAGCGACACCGCCGACGTCAGCGCGGCGATCGCCAGCAGGACGAAGAACAAGGTGCCGAAGATCTGGCCGAGCGGCATGGCGGCGAAAATCGTCGGCAGGGTGACGAACGCCAGCCCCGGGCCGGCGGCCGGATCGACCCCCGCGGCGAAGACAGCGGGGAAGATCATCAGGCCGGCCAGAATGGCGACCGCGGTGTCGAGGCCGACAATGTTTCGCGCCGACGCGCCCAGATTCTGCTCCGGCCCCAGGTAACTGCCGTAGGTGATCATGGTGCCGAGGCCGATCGAAAGGGAAAAGAAGGCTTGGCCGAGGGCGGCGGTCAGCGTGGCGGCGGAGATTTGGCTGAAATCGGGTTTGAGGAAAAATACCAGACCGTCGACGGCGCCCGGCAGGGTCACGGCGCGCGCGACCAAGACGATCAAAAGGACGAACAGCATCGGCATCAGAAACAGACTGGCGCGCTCGATGCCGGCGCGGACGCCGCCGAGGACGACGGCGACCGTCATCGCCATGAAGGCGGCGCCGTAGATGAGGGGGGCGACGGCATCGCCGATGAAGCCGCCGAAGATGGTCCCGGCCGGCAGCCCCGTCGCGAAAACGCCGTTCGCCATCTTCAAGGCGTAAGCCAGCGTCCAGCCGGCGACGATGGTGTAGAACGACAGGATCAGGAAGGCGGCGAGGACGCCGAGCAGGCCCACCGCCCGCCAGCGGGCGCCGCCAAGGCGGCGGAAGGCACCGATGGCGTTCCGTTGCGCGGCGCGGCCGATCACCAGTTCGGCGATGAGGACGCTGATGCCGAGGGAAGCGATCACCGCCAGATAGATCAGCAGGAAGGCGCCGCCGCCGTGCTCGCCGGTGGTGTAGGGGAACTTCCAGATGTTGCCGAGGCCGACCGCCGACCCGGCGGCGGCGAAGACAAAGCCGATCCGCGATCCCCAGCGCTCCCGCCCCTCGGCTATTGCCGCCGTCTGATTTGGAGTCATGTTTGTGTGCTCCCTGATACCTCGTGCCTCAAGAGCAGTGGGGAGCCTTATAGGCAATTTTCGCCACGTCTGAAGACTCTTTTATCGTCAACGTTCGGTGTCGGCGTGGCCAACGGGTTGGCCCGCCGTCGTTCGCCCGAAGGCCCGCCGACCACGCCCGGTGGGCATTGACACGGCGCCGCTTTCGGGGGCAAACGACAGCCAGCACCGCGGCTGGCGCGCATTATCCGGAAATCGCCGCCGGTAGCCGGGGTGGATCAATCGGCAACCGTTGGAAGCGAGGCACGCATGGGTATCGAGGTTGGCGGCATACTGGGTCTGATCGTCCTGGCGCTGGTTATCTGGGCGCTGATCCATGTGGTGCAGAGCGGCATTTCCACCGGCGGCAAGGTGATCTGGATCCTGTTCCTGGTCCTGTTACCCCCGCTGGCCTTCATCGGGTGGCTCCTGTTCGGGCCCCGCAAGAGCTGAACGCCGGGTGGCCGGCGCCGCCCCGCCGGACCGATGGCAGTTCCGGTCCGAGGGCGGGCGCCGGCCGGCGCATCCGATGCGCGCTGGAAGGTTACAACGACAATCCGGCCGGCCCGGTGACCATCATGCGGACCAATTCGGCCTGCCGGTAGGTGCCCGTCTTGCCGAAGATCTGCTTGATGTGCTTGCGCACCGTCTCGTAGGCGACGTCGAGTTGTTCCGCCGCCTCGTCGAGCCGATAGCCGGACGCGACGAGCGCCGCGACGCGGGATTCGGCGCGGCTCAGCCCGTACAGCTTGGCGATGCGTTGATGGTCGAACTCGGTCGGTTGATCGGGGTCGCCGATGAAAAGCATTGCCACGGGATCACCGTTGGTCGCCTCGCCGATCTCGTTCGGCGCCGGTACCAACATCAGGGTGAGCGGCCGCATCCCCGTGCGCCGGGGGACTGACAGGATCTCCGGGCGCGCCTCCGAAAGGCGTCTTGGCTCGACCGCCGATGCAACCATGTCGGCGAGCTTGATCCGGCCGCTCTCGAGGCAAACGAACAACTCGCCGTTGACGCCGACGAAGGCGTCACCGCCCTCGAAGGCGGCCTTGGCGCGACGATTCGACTCGACGACGTGGCCGCGCCCATCGATGAACGCGACGCCCAACGGCAGTCCGTTGAGCACATCGATCGACAGGCGCTTGAGCTTTGTCGCGTTCTGAAACCGCTTGCCGGCGAAAAGGGCGCGCCGCAGCACCGGCGCCAGTTCACGAAGCTGGGCGACGGCGGCCTCGGAAAACCCGTCGCCGCTTCCCTGATTCATCAGCGCGAGGAACACGATCCGGTCTTCGCGTCGATCGAGGACGACGAACACCGCATTGGTGATTCCGGCCGGTGCCAACCAGTGCTGGTAGAATGCGGTCGACCGCAATCTCTCCGCCGGCACGATGGTTTCCGCGCGGAGCACGGCTGGAGCGCTGGTGAAGTGCTGTTCGTCTTGTAACCAGACGTTCTGCCGGGAAAAATCCGTCATATACGCGACACGCGACTCCGGAGACAGGCCGACGGCGCGTTCGATGGCGCCTTGTCCTGCCTGGTAGTCGTGTGTCGCCAGGATGCTGATTTCAGCCCCGACATGGGTGCCGAGGCTGCTGAGAGCCGTCGACCACTGTGTCCAGTCCTGCCCAGCGTCGTAGAAGTCCGCTACTATTTCCAGTGGTGTTGTCATTTTTTTATCAACATTTTAGTTAAACATCGATGCTAACCTATCGATTCGTTTGGGGCGAACGCTGTGATTAGAGTCACCCGGTTGAGAAAAGTCCTGCCCCGCCAGCGAACCCTTCCAATCTGCAGCAGCGTAAGGCTCAGAAAAACAACTATAAATTCAGACTGTGATTTTTTTTCGCCGGGTTCGGTTGTTTTTTCGCTGTTCGGGGAAAAATAGCCGGTTGACTGCAACTATAGAAGTTTTTCAGTTCGCGTGACACGCGGGACGGACGCAAATCATGAATGGGCGAGATGGTCTCCGCCAAAAATTTACCCGATTTTTGACATAAAGTTAACATTTTTTGTCGGAACCGCATCGCCTGGATGCTACGGGAAGTGCCATGATGAAACCGATTCGAGGCAGCGGGTGGCTCGCACGGTCGCGGCGCGCGGCAGGCGGTTTGCTGATCGGAACCTGTTTGCTTCTCGGCGCGGCCTGTGCCTACAGGGGTTATGACGATCCCGCCTCGCGAAAGCTGACCTGGTTCAGCTACCTGAACGGCGACGATATCCGTGCCGATTGCATGGCCGACGGGCCACCGCTCTTCCGCTTCGTCTACAACGCGCAGTACTGGAAACACCTCCGTACCTACGACATCCGCCCGGATCCAGAAACCGGCACTCTGACGATGCGGGCGCGGGTGCTCGAAGAGCCCGATCTCTCGGCGTTTACGCTCTCCGTGAGCGATGTTTTCTCCGCGTTCGAGGGAAGCACCACCGCCACCACGCCGATCAGCGCCGCCGACCGTGTTCGCTTGGAAAGCGCGCTTCAAGAAAGCGGCTTTTTCGCGCCGGCTCCGAAGGGGCTGTCGATGCGCTCCGACGAATACTACTGGACGGGTGTCGTTTGCCTGGATGGCACCGTCACTTTCAACGCATTCAAGTGGCCGTCGGAGCGCTTCGAGGCATTGACGTTCCCAGGCGTGCTGCTTGATCTGGATCCCACCGGCGTCGCCATGCGCCAGACACCCGATCCGGCGCGCTACAACGCGGCGGCGGCGCGCCTGGAAGGCGACCGCACCCGCCGGTTCAGCCTCGTCGTCGGCGACAACGGCCTCAGGGACAGCGGGCTTGGCCTGTAAGTGGACGCGTTGGCGCCCTTCCGCCGAATGAATGCCGCGGCGGGCGCGCCATTGATGATGACCCCCTTGAATTTTGTGCCCGTCGCGTACACCCTATTCTGATCAAAAACAACGCAAACGATCATGACAGTCCAGCAAGCCAGATTCCAAATCGGTCAAGTGGTTCGGCATCGATTCTATCCGTTTCGTGGCGTCATCTTCGACGTCGACGCGGAGTTCGCGAATACCGAGGATTGGTGGCTCGCCATCCCGGACCACATTCGGCCGCGCAAGGACCAACCCTACTACCATCTCCTCGCCGAGAACGATGAGACGACCTACATCGCCTATGTCTCCGAGCAGAACCTGCTGCCCGACGAAACAGGCAAACCGGTCGCCCACCCGCAGATCGACGATTTCTTCGTCGGGCGTCGGGACGGGCTTTATCTGAGCCGGCACGTCGAACGCCACTAGGCGCGTATCCCATACCGCCGGCTCAACATCCGCCGCTGATTTGCGGTCTCATCGGCCCCATGCGCGGGTGGATGCGGTTGTCCGCCAGCGGTGATAGTCCGTTCCCGTGTCGACGTCGTCCAACAACGCCAGTTCGCCCACCGTGAGTCCGGCGGCATTGCGCAGCGTATCGGCGAGGGCGAACGGCGACGACCAGCGAACGTCGACGAACAGGTCGGGTACCCGCGGCGACCGGCGCATCCCCACCAGCCAGTAGCCGCCATCGGGCGCCGGACCGAAGACAACATCACGGTATTTCAGCGCCGTGAAGGCGTGCTCGACCGCCGCCGCCGTCACGCCTGGGATGTCCGAGCCGACGATCACCGCCGGGCCCGGTGGCAGGGCCTTCATGATTCGCCCCATCCTTGCGCCGAGATCGCCGGCGCCCTGGCTGATGAGGCGCCACTCGCCAGCGGCGAGCGGAAGCCGGGGCGGGCGCGGCGTCGGTGTCGGCGGCAGGGCGAGCCAACAGTGCCATGGCGCCGAATGGCGCAGGACGACGAGGACCCGGTTGAGATTGCCGCGATAGAACCGCCACGCCGCAAGGGCGCCGATATCGGCGGCAAGGCGCGTCTTGACGCGGCCGAGGCGTGGTGGTTTGGCGAAAACGACGAGGTGGCGCGGGCGCATTTGTCGGTTCCGGCGAGCCGCGGTGCCGGCCGTCGACGCGGCCTAACGGTAGATGTTGGCGATGTAGCGCGGCGGCACGCCGATTGAGTAAAGCCCGAGGCAGAACAAATTGCGCAACGGACGCACCAGATACCCGTCGCGGCGATAGCGTTCCGCCGAGGTGACCGCGTCGACGGATAGCCGGGTCAGCTTGCGCCGACCGATGCGACCGACGATCTCAACGTCCTCCATCAGCGGAAGTGCGCGATAACCGCCGATCTCGCCATAGAATTCGCGGCTGACCAGCAGGCCCTGATCGCCATACGGCATGCCGAAAAGGCGGTTGCGCACGGCGACGCCGGCCTCGAGAGCGCGGGCGAGACCCGCCGCGTCGTTGAGCCGGAAGCGGAAGTAGGCCGCGCGTTGCGCGTTGCGGCGATCGCCGATGAAGGCGGCGACAGCCTCTCGCCACCCGGTGGCGGGCTGGGTGTCGGCGTGGAGGAACAACAGCCATTCGCCGGCCGCCGCGTCGGCGCCGGCCGCCAATTGCGGTCCGCGCCCGCGCCCAGCTTCGATGAAAATAGCGCCGCCGCGCTCGGCGACGACGCTGGTGTCGTCGATCGAGCCGCCGTCGACAACAATGATCTCGGTCGTCAACGTGTCATCGGCACCCGCCAGGGTCCGCAGCGTCGCCGGGAGTGTCTTGCCGGCGTTCAACGTCGGAATGATGATGCTCAACACGACCCGATAACCCTCGCTCTTTTGCCCCGGAGTCATTTTTAACCCATCGCCACGGGACCGGGAAGCCACCCGCGGCGCATATTTGTCTCGGTGTCGCTCTTCTACCACACCGGCTGCACATGGGAGCCTATACCGCGTTCGCCAAGAGGGGCGGACGCCCATTTCGCGGCGCGTGTCCGGATGGAGAAGACATTCTTGTTTTGTTCTGGCTTCATGGTGTAGCGTCATCGAGATGATCGATCGCATCGCCGACCAACCGCGCAAGGGCAGGGGCGCCATCGCCAACCCCGCCGGTCGCTATGAGCCGACCGAGGCGGTGCGCGTTGATGATGGCTGGCCCGGGTCGGGGGCGGATGAGCCCGGCCCGCTGACGACCGTCGGCGAGGAGACATGCCGGAGCATCATCTCGCGCAACGACTCGCCGGACGTGCCGTTCGAGCAGTCGATCAATCCCTATCGCGGCTGCGAGCACGGCTGCGTCTACTGCTTCGCCCGCCCGACACATGCCTACGCCGGTCTCTCGCCGGGCCTTGACTTCGAGACCCGGCTGTCCGCCAAGACCAATGCCGCCGAGGCGCTGCGCCGGGAACTGGGGCGCAAGGGCTACCGGCCGAAACCAATCACTCTCGGCGCCAACACCGACCCCTATCAGCCGGCGGAACGGCGCTACGCGATCACCCGGTCGGTGCTCGAGGTGTTGCGGGAGACCGACCATCCGGTCGCCATCGTGACGAAGTCCAACCTCATCGAGCGGGACCTGGATATCCTGCGGCCGATGGCGGCGAAGCGGCTCGTCCATGTCGGCGTTTCGGTGACAACGCTGGATACCGACCTCGCCCGCCGGTTGGAGCCGCGCGCGCCGGCGCCACGGCTGCGTCTCGAAACCATCCGCGTCCTCGCCGGCGCCGGCATCCCCGTCGCCGTGTTGGCGGCGCCGATGATCCCTTTCGTCAATGACGCCGAGCTCGAGCGGCTCCTCGAGGCAGCCGCGACGGCAGGGGCCGGCTCGGCGCATTATGTGCTCTTGCGGCTGCCGCTGGAGATCAAGGATCTGTTCGCCGACTGGCTGCGGGCGCACGTGCCGGATCGGGCCGAACGGGTGCTGGCGCGGGTTCGCGACTGCCACGGCGGCGCCTTGTATCGATCGGAGTTCGGCGGCCGGATGCGCGGCAGCGGCGCCTACGCCGATCTGCTCGCCGAGCGGTTTCGGCTCGCCTGCCGGCGTTTTGGCTTCGACCATCGTGCGGTCGATTTTCACCAGCTCGAGACCGGCCTGTTCCGCCCGCCGCGGGCCGATCCGGCGCAACTGAGCCTGTTTTGACGCGCGCCGGTTCTTTGCTACGGTGTCGGCCTGTCTCGCCGTTCAGGATCAGGAGTGTCGTTGCCGTCCATGCCCAGCTTCGAGTACGAGATCGCCCTTGGTGGCCGGGTCGCCGGCCTGGACGAAGCCGGACGCGGCCCCTGGGCCGGGCCGGTGGTCGCCGCCTGCGTCGTGCTCGATGCCACGCGGCTGCCCGCGGATATGGCTCCACGCCTCGACGATTCGAAGAAGCTTCCGCGTCAACGGCGCGAGGACGCCTTCACCGCCCTCAACGAGGCCGTCGCCGGCGGCATGGCGAGCATCGGCGTCGGCGAGGCCAGCGTCGCCGAGATCGATCGGATGAACATCCTGCAGGCCAGCCTCCTGGCGATGCGGCGCGCGTTCGCGGCGATGGCGTCGCCGCCGGAAGCCGCCCTCGTCGACGGGGACCGGTCGCCCGGGCTGGTTTGCCCGGTGCGCTGCATCGTCGATGGCGACGGGCTGTCGCTTTCCATCGCCGCCGCTTCCATCGTTGCCAAGGTGACGCGGGACCGCATTATGGCCGAGCTGGCGCGATATCACCCCGACTACGGCTGGGAACGCAACGCCGGTTATGGCACGAAAGAGCACCAGGCGGCGCTCGAACGGTTCGGCATCACCCCACACCATCGGCGCAGTTTCAAACCAATACGCAATATGTTGATTCGGCATGGACTCTAGATGCCCAGATATCGAAAAAGAATCCCGATAAGCCGTTGAGTCCGTTAACTTCTTGACCCCGAGTCCGGCGTTCGCCATGCTCCGGCCATGAGCATGTCCGCCCCGGCCCTGAAAACCGACTGTATCCTGCACGGCGACTGTATCGACGTCATGGCCGAGTTGCCGGCGGCGAGCGTCGACATGGTGTTCGCCGATCCGCCCTACAACCTGCAGCTGGAAAAGACGCTGCTGCGGCCCAACAACAGCGTCGTCGACGGCGTCGACGATGCCTGGGATCGCTTCGCCGACTTCGCCGACTACGACGCATTCACCACCGCCTGGCTCACCGCCGCCCGCCGGCTGCTGAAACCGGACGGCACGTTGTGGGTGATCGGCTCCTATCACAACATCTTCCGCATCGGCGCCCATCTGCAGGATCTCGGGTTTTGGATTCTCAACGACGTCGTCTGGCGCAAGACCAATCCGATGCCCAACTTCCGCGGCCGGCGCTTCACCAACGCTCACGAGACGCTGATCTGGTGCGCGCGTGACCAGGACAGCCGTCATCGCTTCAATTACACGGCGATGAAGAACCTCAACGACGATCTGCAGATGCGCTCCGACTGGCTGCTGCCCATCTGCGGCGGCGGCGAGCGGCTGAAACGCGACGGCCACAAGGCGCATTCGACGCAAAAGCCGGAAGCGTTGCTGCACCGGGTGATCATGGCGTCGACCGCCATTGGCGACGTCGTCCTCGACCCCTTCTTCGGCAGCGGCACCACCGGGGCGGTCGCCCGCAAGCTCGACCGCCGTTACATCGGCATCGAGCGCGATGCAGCCTATGTCGAACTCGCCGCCGGGCGCCTGCGCGGCATTGAGACGCCCGACGATCATACCCTGCTGGCGGCGCCCGAGAAGCGCGGGCAGCCGCGCATTCCGTTCGGCTGGCTGATCGAGCGCGGCCTGCTGCCGCCGGGTACCCTGTTGTTCGATCAGCGCCGCCAACACTCGGCGCGGGTCGCCGCCGACGGCACCATCGCCACCGCCGACTACCGGGGCTCCATCCACCAGGTGGGCGCCCACGTTCAGCGTGCCCCGGCGTGCAACGGCTGGCAGTTCTGGTGGACCCGGGCGGACGACGGCCGGGACGTACCCATCGACGTCTACCGGCAGCGGCTGCGCGCCGAACTGCATTGATCGCGTAAGGGACGTGGGGTTAGGGGCGCCTATTGGCGATCGGTCAGGCTGCCTCGATCTGGCTCCGCGGAGCCGGCGCATCGATGTCGGCCGCGAGGCCAGCCGGTTCGCCGTGGGATTGGTTAACCCCGTCGGTGACCGCGTCATGCGCGGCGGTGGCGAGTTGCTTGCGGTCGGTCTCCGCCGTCACGTCGATCGGCGGATGGAATCGCACCTCGACGCGCGCTCCCGTGGCGGCGAGGGCGCGGAAGTAGTGGCGGACCATGGTGGCGCCGCCGAACCACGCGTAAAGACCGCGCAACTTCCCGGTGAGCGGCGTGCCGTCCCGCGCCCGGCTGTAGCAGATGGAGACCGGCTGCACCGCGAGGCTATCGCGCAGGCTCGGATCCTCGGCGACCCCGAACAGCGACGACTTGAAGGGCAGCACCGCGCCGCCGTCGGTGCTGGTCCCTTCCGGGAACAGGATCAGGTTCTGGCCCGCCCGCAGGCGCCCGGCCAGCAGATCGCGCTGCTGACGCGCCTCGGCCGGATCCCGCTTGATGAACACGGTCTTAGTCATGCGCCCGGTAATGCCGAAAAACGGCCAACCGGCGACCTCGGACTTGGCGACAAAGGCGCCCCGCACGGTGCGCAGGAACACCGCGATATCGAAATAGGAAACATGGTTGGCGGCGAACAGGGTCGGCCGGGTCTGCCGCGCCTCGCCGATGACGCGCACCTGGAAGCCGAGGATGGCGGTCGTCGCGCGGGCCCACAGCCGTTGGATCGCCCGTGCCCACGGCAGGTAGAACAGTGCTGTAATCAGAAACGGAAGGAGCAGGGTCAAGGTAACGAGCAGATGCGCCACCACCCGCCAAGCCGCCCGCAGTGGGGAATAGCCGGGAATGTCCCTCGGCGCGACGACTTCGGTTTCCGTCACGCCGCGGCGGCCTTTCGATAGCGGCGTTCGTATTTCTCGGTCAACTGGTCGGTCTTGACGATGACGCAGACGTCGGTGGTGTTGAACTGCCGGTCGATCACCGCGCCATCGCCGACGAAGCCGCCGACCCGCAAGTATCCCTTGATCAACGGCGGCAGTTCGTTGAGGACCGCCTGCTCGTCGATCCGGGTCGGCGGAATGTGACCCATGAAGACGTAGTGTTCGTCGAGGGCGCGCGGTCGCAGCGGCTGCGGCGCCATGTGGTGATGGTAGAGGTAGGAGAGTTGCTGGCCGACGTCCGCCAGGTCGGTTCCCGGAAAGCTCGCGCAGCCGAACATCAAGTTGATGTCGAATTGATGAACGTAGGCCGCCAGTCCGCGCCATAGCATCTGCATGACGCCGCGGCTCCGGTAGCGGCAATCGACGCAGCTGCGGCCCAGTTCGACGACCTCTCCCGGGGCGCGCAACAGCGCCGAGATGTCGTATTCCTGTTCCGTGTAGAATCCGCCGTGCCGCTCGGCGACCGACCGTCGGAGCAGTCGGTAGGTGCCGACAACGCCGCCGTACTCATCGCTCTCCGCATCCTTGTCGATCACCAGAAGGTGGTCGCAAATGGCATCGAACGCGTCGAAATCCCGGCGCGCCAATTGCACCTCCGGCGTCGGCTTGGCGGCCATCTCTTCGTAGAATACGCGATAGCGAAGCCGTTGTGCCGCTTCGACTTCCGCCTCGGATTCCGCCAAGCGAACGATGAAATTATGGAACTGTTCGGACTCCACCGGTTCCCCAGTTGCTCCACTGCGTCCCGCCCTCGCAAGCCAGGCCGCTTCTTCTTGGGTACAATAAATTCTTCCGCAGAGTACGTATTGCAGACAGCCTATGTCGTCGCAAGAAATTTGTAGCCGCCTCACGCGGGGCGGTGCAAGGCCCCTCAGCGGGTCGGGGTCGGCTTGTCGCCAGAGTAATCATAGAACCCGCGACCCGTTTTGCAGCCGAGCCAGCCCGCCTCGACGTACTTCACCAGTAGCGGGCAGGGCCGATACTTGGAATCGCCGAGGCCCTCGTACATTGTCTGCATGACCCCGTGGCAGGTATCGAGGCCGATGAAGTCGGCGAGTTCCAGCGGTCCCATCGGGTGGTGCGTGCCAAGCCGCATCGCCGCGTCGATGTTCTCGACCGATCCCACCCCTTCATACAACGTGTAGATCGCCTCGTTGATCATCGGCATCAAGATCCGGTTGACGACGAATGCCGGGAAATCCTCGGCGCTGATCGGCCGCTTGCCAAGGTGGATGACGAAATCGTGCAACGCCCGGTAGGTTTCTTCGTCGGTGGCGATGCCGCGAATAAGCTCCACCAGTTCCATCTTCGCCACCGGATTCATGAAGTGGGTGCCGATGAAACGGCCGGGGCGATCGGTTCGCGCGGCGAGGCGGGTGATGGAAACGGTCGAGGTATTGCTGCCGATGATGCAGTCCGCCGGCACCGCCTGACAGATCCGTTTCAGGACCTCGACCTTGGTTGGTTCGTCCTCGACCACCGCCTCGATCACCAGTTGGCGGTCGGCCAGCGCATCGTAATCGGCGCCGAAGGTGATCCGCTCGAGAGCAGCGCGGGCGTCGCCGTCGGCGAGGATGCCCTTGGCGACACGTCGCCGATAGGCATTGTCGATGGCCTCGCGCGCCTGGACGAGCGCCACCTCGGCGATGTCCATGAGGACGACATCCACTTCCGCCATGGCGCAAACCTGGGCGATGCCGGTTCCCATCTGGCCGGCGCCGATGATGGCGATGCGGTGGAAGGTCATGCGGATCCCGTTCGTCGCCCTATTTGCCGAGCGACGCCGACATTTCCGGCAGCGCCTCGAACAGATCGGCGACGAGGCCGTAATCGGCGACCTGGAAGATCGGCGCCTCTTCGTCCTTGTTGATGGCGACGATGACCTTGCTGTCCTTCATGCCGGCGAGATGCTGGATGGCGCCCGAGATGCCGACGGCGATGTAGAGCTGCGGCGCCACCACCTTGCCGGTCTGGCCGACCTGATAGTCGTTGGGCACGAAGCCGGCGTCGACCGCCGCCCGCGACGCGCCGACCGCCGCGCCGATCTTGTCGGCGACGTCCTCGATGAGCTTGAAATTCTCGCCGCTGCCAAGCCCGCGGCCGCCGGAAATGACGATGTCGGCGCTGGTCAACTCGGGTCGTTCGCTGGTCGTCAGTTCCTCGCCGACGAAGCGCGACAAGCCGGGATCGTCCGTCGCCGCGACCGTCTCGATGGCCGCCGAGCCGCCCTCGGCGGCGGCCGCCTCGAACGCGGTGGTGCGCACGGTGATGATCTTCAGCGCGTCCGACGAGGTGACCGTCGCCATCGCATTGCCGGCGTAGATCGGCCGCACGAAGGTGTCGGCGTCGATGATTTCCGAAACATCGGAAAGCTGCGCGACGTCGAGCAGGGCGGCGACGCGCGGCATCAGGTTCTTGCCCGAGGTCGACGCCGGCGCGAGGACGTGGCTGTAATCCTTGGCCAGTCCAACCACCAACGGGGTTGAGGCTTCGGCGAGGCCGTGGCCGTAATGCGGCGCATCGGCGACCAGCACCTTCTCGACGTCCGGACATTTCGCCGCCGCCACCGCCGCGCCCTGGCAGTCGGTGCCGGCAACCAGCACCGCGACCGGGCCGAGCGCCCTGGCGGCCATTACCGTGTTCAGCGTCGATCCCTTGATGGTGGCGTTATCGTGTTCGGCGATGACAAGCACCGACATGGCGATTTTTTCTCCCTACAACCCGTTCCCCTCGGCAGTGGATGCCCGGGGGCGGTATCATTGTATCGACTTATAAAACCTTGGCTTCGTTTTTCAGTTTTTCGATCAATTCGGCGACCGACTCGACGCGGATCCCGGCGCTGCGTGTCGGCGGCTCGGCGACCTTCGTCGTGCTGAGGCGCGGCTGCGTCTCGACCCCGAACCCATCAAGGGGCATCTTTTCGATCGGCTTTTTCTTGGCCTTCATAATGTTCGGCAGCGAGGCGTAACGCGGCGTATTCAGGCGCAGGTCGGTGGTGACGACGCACGGCATTTTCAGGGCCACCGTCTGCAGGCCGCCATCGATCTCCCGTGTCACCTGCGCCTCCTCGCCATCGATCACCACCTTCGAGGCGAAGGTTCCTTGCGCCCAGCCGAGGAGGCCGGCGAGCATCTGGCCGGTCTGGTTGCAGTCGTCGTCAATGGCCTGCTTGCCGACGATGACCAGCCGCGGCTGTTCCTTCTCGACGATTGCCTTGAGGATCTTGGCGACGGCGAGGGGTTGCAGCTCCGCGTCCGTCTCGACGTGGATGCCGCGGTCGCCGCCCATCGCCAACGCGGTACGGATGGTTTCCTGGCACTGGGGGGAGCCCATCGAGACGACGACGATTTCGGAGACCGCACCGGCTTCCTTGAGGCGGACGGCTTCCTCGACGGCGATCTCGTCGAAGGGATTCATCGACATCTTAACGTTGGCCGTCTCGACCCCGGACTGGTCCGCCTTGACCCGGATCTTTACGTTGTAGTCAACGACGCGTTTCGCGCATACAAGAGCTTTCATTTTGAACCCGCGATCAATTTCAGGGTGGGACACGCGCTGGATTGGCAATCCGCCGACCATCGCGCGCGGAATGCTCGACGCGCCGAACCATCGCCGATCGTCAACCCGGAGGGTAAAAGAGGCGTTCGGGGCGCGTCAAGCAGGGCCATGGCGCGCCGAAACCCCGGAAGCGGCCGTCGCCATCGGCGGACCCGCGTCAGAGACCAGGGGCGCGCCTTTGCGCGGCGGCCTCGGCTGGGGGGAACGCCACCGTTCACCGGTTGCCGCCCGGAACCCAAAGCACATCCGCCGCGCCGTTATCGTTGAGGACGCGGGCGAGGACGAACAAGTGATCGGACAACCGGTTGATGTACCGGATCGCCGCCTCGTTGACGGGCTCGACGGTGGCCAGTGCGCACGTCAGCCGCTCCGCTCGCCGCGCCACCGTGCGCGCCAGGTGCAGGTAGGCGGCGGCCGGTTTGCCGCCCGGCAGGATGAAGGAGGTCAACGGCTGGAGACCGGCGTTCATGGCGTCGATTTCCGCCTCGAGGCGGTCCACCTGGCTCGCCGCGATGCGCAGGGCGCCCTCGTTCTTGCGCCCATCCTCCGGCGTGCAGAGATCAGCGCCGAGATCGAACAGGTCGTTCTGGATGCGCGCCAGCATCGCGTCGGCGTCGCCTTCCGTGTGCAGACGGGCGAGCCCGATCACGCCGTTGGTTTCGTCCACCGTGCCGTAGGCGTCGACCCGTAGATCGTGCTTGGCGACCCGCTTGCCGTCGCCGAGGGAGGTTTCCCCCTTGTCTCCGCCCCGGGTGTAGATTTTCGTCAGTTGAACCATGGTTACCTTGCACTCTGAGCGTGGGCCGCCGCGGTCACACCACGCTGAACAGCACAAGCGCACCCAGGATGGCGATCGCCACCAGCTGCAGGACCACTCGTGCCGTCATCAGTTTGGTTCCGTGGCGTTCGCTGAGCTTGCCGCTGAAGGCGAACGAGACGATCCCGACGGCGAGAACGATAAGCGTCGCCGCCATGGCGACAATAAGAAGGATGTGAAGGAATTCCATAAAAACAATGATAGATGGGACCGCCGCGCCCGTCACGCGGAAACGGCTCCAATGCCGAATCCGTGTGACGGGGCGGGCGAGACGTCATCTCATGCGAGAGGATGTCCGCGCCTCGGCGTCCACTTAATTACGCGCCGACAGCAGCCCGCGGGCGACCACCTGCGCCTGGATCTCCGCCGCGCCCTCGAAGACGTTGAGGATGCGCGCGTCGCAAAGCACGCGGGAGATCGGATATTCCAGCGCGTAGCCGTTGCCGCCGAATACCTGAACCGCGTTGTCGGCGTTGCTCCAGGCGACCCGCGCGGCGAGCAGCTTGGCCATCCCGGCCTCGATGTCGCAGCGGCGATCGGAGTCCTTCTCGCGCGCCGCGTCGTAGGTCATCTGCCGGGCGACCATCGTCTCGACCGCCATCCAGGCGATCTTGCCGAAGACGCGCGGGAAGTTATAGATCGGCTGGCCGAACTGGACCCGCTCCTGGGCATATTTCAGTGCCAGTTCCATGGCATTCTGCGCCACCCCGACGGCGCGCGCGGCGGTCTGGATGCGAGCACCCTCGAACGTCGCCATGAGCTGTTTGAAGCCGTTGCCCTCGCTGTGGCCAAGCAGGTTGTCCGCCTTCACCTCGAAGCCGTCGAAGGCGAGTTCGTACTCCTTCATGCCCCGGTAGCCGAGCACCTCGATCTCGCCGCCGGTCATGTTCGGCGCCGGGAACGGGTCCTCGTCGGTGCCGCGCGGCTTTTCGGCGAGGAACATGCTCAGCCCCTTGTAGCCCTTTTCATTGGGGTCGGTGCGGGCCAGCAGGGTCATCAGGTCGGTGCGGGCGGCGTGGGTGATCCAGGTCTTGTTGCCGGTGATCTTGTAGACGTCGCCTTCCTTGACGGCGCGCGTTTTCAGACTGCCGAGATCGGAGCCGGTGTTGGGCTCGGTGAATACCGCCGTTGGCAGGATCTCGGCCGAAGCGAGCTTCGGCAGGTAGTGGGCCTTCTGGTCGTCGGTGCCGCCGAGCTTGATGAGTTCGCCGGCGATCTCCGACCGCGTGCCGAGCGAGCCGACGCCGATGTAGCCGCGGCAGAGCTCCTCGGAAACGACGCACATGGCGAGCTTGCCGAGACCCAACCCACCGTATTCTTCCGGAATGGTCAGGCCGAAGACGCCGAGCTCGGCCATTTCCTCGATGATCTCCATCGGAATGAGGTCGTCCCGTTCGTGCCAACCGTGGGCGTACGGCACGACTTTTTCCTCGGTGAAGCGGTGGAATTGCTCGCGGATCATTTCCATCGTCTCGTCGAGGCCGTAATTGCCGTAGTTGCCATCGGCGATCAGCTCGGCGATGCGGGCGCGCACCACGGGCATGTTGCCGTGGCGGATCAGCATCGCGACCTCGCGCTCGGTGAAGGCGGCGAGCGCCTCGTCGGAGATGTTCATGTCGCGCGGGCGTACCACCTCGCCCTGCGACATCGAAATGCCGCCGGCGATCTGCGCCAGGTATTCGCCGAACGCGGCCTGCAGGATCAACGATTCAAGCTCGCCGAGCTTGCCGTCTTCCTCCAGCTTTTCGGCCCAGACCAGGGTCTGCTGCAGCGCCGACACGTAGGTCGCCATCCAGGCATAGCCGTGCACCGCGAACTGGTATTTGTCGATCAGCGTCGAGTCGATCCGCCCGCCGTGGATGACCAGGGCGGAGACACCTCGGCGCGCATCGAGCAGAAGGTGCTGCGCCGAGTTGAGGGCTTCGAGGCAGGTTGCGGTTAGACCTTCGATGACTGGCGTTCCGTCGTCGGTCAGGCGTACGTCCATAACTTTCTATCCTCCCGCTCAAGGGCCCGCGCCGCGAACGGCGGCGTATCGGGCCGGCTCTGAAAAAACCATTCAGCGGACGATGATACCAGATACGGCGGACGCCCGCGATGCGGTATAGTTACGACCGGGACCCATCGTCGGATCGGCCCCGGTCGAACCGAAACGCTTCGATCAACTCACCAGCCTGCGAACAATGTCGGTCATCGACAGCACGCCAACCGGCTTGTCGCCCTCGGTCACCACGAGTCGATGGATGCGCTGGCGCATCATCTG
Source organism: uncultured Rhodospirillaceae bacterium (assembly GCA_964460955.1). Lineage (GTDB taxonomy): Bacteria > Pseudomonadota > Alphaproteobacteria > Rhodospirillales > Defluviicoccaceae > Defluviicoccus. The sequence continues at coordinate 53,168 of CAYWRP010000006.1, forward strand.
CGAGACGGCGGTCGAGACCTTGGTCTCGGCGTCGCACGTGGCGCAGCCGGCGGTCATGAAGTCGCCGACGATCAGCGGCCGCGCCTCTTCCGCCGTGCGGCCCTGTTTGGCGAGCACGATGTCGGTCTGCGAGACGACGCCGACGGCGCGCTCGTCATCGATGACGACAACGGCATGCACGTCGTTGTCGATCATCACGCTGGCCGCGTGTTCCAGCGTATCGGTGCGGCTGACGGCAATGATGCCAGGATGCATCTGGTCACGCACGATGCTGCCGTCGTCGTGAATCTCCACCGACGGCATGTCGCCGCCGATTGAGGCCAGCGGCGCCGACAATGGATAGGGATGCGGCGTGTCGTGCACGTCACCCTCCGGCAGGTGGGCTTCCGGCACCACCGCCGGCGCTTCGGCCGACTTCCCGAGGCCGAAATCGGGGGCGCCGATGAGCACCGACATGTTGCCGTGCGGATGCTTGTTCTCATGCATGAGTTGGTGCGCCAGCGGCAATTCGTCGCAGACGAAGGCGCGCGACATGCAGGGGTTGAGGCGGCCGTCCAGCGCCAACTGGTTCATGGCGATCGACTGCTCGCCGTTGGCGAAGTGGGAACCCTGGAAGCGCTTCTGCCGCATCCACAGGTAGCGGAGGTCGACGGTGGCGTTGAACCCCGTTGTGCCGGCGCAGATGACGACCATGCCGCCGGTGTCGCAGACAAACATCGATGTCGGGATCGTCGACTCGCCCGGATGCTCGAACACCATCTTTGGCGAACGCTTCTCGCCGAGGACTTCCCAGAAAGCGGCGCCGAACTTGCGGACGCCCTTCAGCCATTCCGCGTACCCGACGTTGTCCTTCCAGTGCGGCAGCATGCCCCAGTGGTCGAAGTCGCGCCGGTTGATGCACCCCTTGGCGCCGAGGTTCATGCAATAGTCGAACTTGTCGGTGCCGGAAACCACGGCGATGGGGATGCCGCCGACCGCCTTGACGATCTGGATCGCCATCGAGCCGAGACCGCCGGCGCCGCCCCAGATCAGCACCGGATCGCCTTTCTTGATGGCGTGCTCGGGCCAGCCATGGATCATCCGCCAGGCGGTGGCGCCGACCAGGACGTACGCAGCGGCCTCTTCCCAGGTCATATGCTTGGGCTTCGGCATGCACTGCTGGCCCTGCACCTTGGTGAACTGGGCGAACGACCCGAAGTTCGTCTCATAGCCCCAGATCCGGTAGGTCGGCGAGTACATCGGGTCGACGCCGGCATTGACCATCGGGCAGTCGCGGCTCCAACTCCCGCAATGGACGACGACCTCGTCGCCGACCTTGACGTTGGTCACGTCCTTGCCGACCTTGTACACAATACCCGATGCGTCGCTACCGCCGATGTGGAAATCCTCTTTCTCGCCGGCCTTCTGACGCGCGGCGATGACGTTGACCGGAATGCCGAGGCCGGCCCAGACATTGTTATAGTTGACGCCGGCCGCCAAGACGTAGACGAGCACTTCGTCGTCCTTGATGTCGGGTACGTCGACGACTTCCTTTTGCATCGACTGCATCGGCTGGCCGAAACGTTCGCCACGGATTAGCCAAGCATGCATTTTCGGCGGCACCTCGCCGACCGGCGGCGCGTCCCCAATATCGTAAAGCTCTTTTGTCATCTTGTTCCCTCTGCGAGCGGTGCGCTCTTATAAATCCCTAAACTCGAAAGCGGCAAAGCCGCTTTGGCCGACCGTATTTTTTCGCAAGCGCAGCAAGATGTTCCCCCGATCAGGCACGAAAAGCCAACCCTGGGTCGATAATACATCACGACGCTTCCGCCAGATTTTTTAGACCGAAGCGTCTTTCTTCGCAATGCACAATTTGCTACTGTGTTCGATTAGATGACTAAACTTGTATGATTTGTAAAAGCTTGCCGGGTCCGGACAGGTGCGGCCGGCGGCATCAACACGGGGAGTGAAATGGGAGACAACGCAACCACTTCGGCCGGCGGCGCAAAGCAGCGGGATAAGCCGTGGTTGATCCGGACTTATGCCGGATATTCATCGGCGAAGGAGTCCAACGCGCTCTATCGGAAGAACTTGGCGCGTGGCCAAACGGGCCTGTCGATCGCCTTCGATCTGCCGACGCAGACAGGATACGATTCCGATCATGTCCTGGCGCGCGGCGAGGTCGGCAAGGTGGGCGTGCCGGTCTGTCACCTCGGCGACATGGAGACGCTGCTCGACGGCATCCCACTCGACAAGATGAACACGTCGATGACGATCAACGCGCCGGCGGCATGGCTGCTGGCGCTCTACATCGCCGTCGCCGAGCGTCAGGGCGTGGCGCGATCGGCGCTCTCGGGCACCACCCAGAACGACCTGATCAAGGAATACCTGTCGCGCGGTACCTACATCTTCCCGCCGGATCCGTCGATGCGGCTGATCGCCGACATGATCGCCTTCGCCTACCGCGAGGTGCCGAAATTCAACCCGACAAACGTCTGCTCCTATCACCTGCAGGAGGCGGGCGCGACGCCGGTGCAGGAACTCGCCTTCGCCCTGGCGACGGCCACCGCCGTGCTCGACCGGGTGAAGACGTCCGGCCAGGTGCCGGACGCCGAGTTCCCGCAAGTGGTCGGTCGGATCAGCTTCTTCGTCAACGCCGGCATTCGCTTCATTACCGAACTCTGCAAGATGCGGGCGTTCACCGAACTGTGGGACGAGTTGACGAAGGAACGCTACGGCGTCGAGGACGAGAAATTCCGCCGCTTCCGCTACGGCGTGCAGGTCAACTCGCTGGGCCTCACCGAGCAGCAGCCGGAGAACAATGTCTACCGGATCCTGCTTGAGATGCTGGCGGTGGTGCTGTCGAAGAAGGCGCGCGCCCGCGCCGTCCAGCTGCCGGCCTGGAACGAGGCGCTCGGCCTGCCCCGGCCTTGGGACCAGCAGTGGTCGCTGCGCCTGCAGCAGATCGTCGCCTTCGAGACCGACCTGTTGGAGTATGACGACATCTTCGACGGCTCGCGGGCGATCGCCGAGCGGGTCGAGGAGCTGAAGATGCAGGCGCGCGAGGAGTTGGCGCGCATCGACGAACTCGGCGGCGCCGTGGCGGCGGTGGAAAACGGCTACATGAAGCGCAAGCTGGTGGAATCCAACGCCCTGCGCCTGACGCAGATCGAGGCCGGCGAGCAGACCGTGGTCGGCGTCAATAAGTACACCGAGGGCGAGCCGTCGCCGCTCAGCGCCGGCGAGGACAGCATCATGACCGTCGATCCGCGCTTCGAGAAGGAGCAGATCGAGAGTTTGCGGGCGTGGCGGGCCAACCGCGATCAGGCGAAGGCCGACGCCGCGCTGGCCGACCTCGTCGCCGCGGCGAAGGAGGGGCGCAACATCATGGACCCTTCCATCGCCTGTGCCCATGCCGGGGTGACGACCGGAGAATGGTCCGGCGCCCTGCGGGAGATCTTCGGCGAATACCGGGCGCCCACAGGCATCAGCCAGGCGATGGTCGCCGCGGAAGCCGCCGGGCTGGCTTCCATCCGCGGCCGCGTCGACGGATTGACGGACCGTCTTGGCCGGCGCATCAAGATGCTGGTCGGCAAACCGGGCCTCGACGGCCACTCGAACGGCGCCGAGCAGATCGCGCTGCGCGCCCGCGACGCCGGCTTCGAGGTGGTCTACGAAGGCATCCGCCTGACGCCGGAGCAGATCGTCTCGGCGGCACTCGACGAAGGCGTCCACGTTGTCGGCCTGTCGATCCTCTCCGGTTCGCACGTGCCGCTGGTGACGGAGGTGATGCAGCGGATGCATGACGCCGAACTGGCCGACATCCCCGTCGTCGTCGGTGGCATCATTCCGCCGGAAGACGCCGAGAAGCTGAAGGCGGCCGGGGTGACCCGCGTCTACACGCCGAAGGACTTCGACATTACCGCCATCATCGGTGACATCATCGACGTCGTCGAGGGCACCACGCCGCAAGCCGCCTAGGGCCGCGGCCGCTTCGGTTCGGCCGGCCAGCGCAGGCCGACCAGCGTAGGAGGGTCAACACGGGCGGACGGACCGGCATGTCTCGGTGAACAACGATGCCGGTCCGGTCCATTATCGTATTGTGCCCGGCAGGCTCATATCGCCGGAAGCCACATCGAAGACGTCGGTGACGCAGAGCAGCGGCGCATGGATGTTCGCGTTGACCTTTAGCGCCGATGTCACGCCGTCGTAATTGGCGCCGGCAACGGCGTCCGGGTCGGCGACTCACTTGACGACGCGACCGCAAATCGGATCGCCGATGCATTCAAGGAGTTTGTCAGGATCCTGTTGAAAGCCCGCCACGGGCGAAGCTTCGGCGTCTGCCGCACCTGTCGGCACCACCGAACGCACGACCGCGGGGCGTACTGTGCCCTCCTGGACGTTAGCCTAGACGGACCCGAGATCGACAAGATTTGCTGCGAACACGAGATCGCCGCTTAAGGCGATGCGAGCAGATCTCGCAGGGCGGAACTCCGTGGCGCGACGAATGTGGGCGGCGATCGCCCCGGGGTAGAGAAGCGTTATCCGGTGGGCGCGGCGTCCTCGGCCACCTCCCCCTGCCAATCCTGTCATCGGCGCGCAAACAAAGATTCACCGCGTGTTAATTTATCTCCGGCAAACTCCGTGCTATTGTATAGCGACGAGTGCGGGTATTTGCCCGGGTCATGGGGATAAGAAACAATGGCAGGCACGCTGGTTTCCTACAAGGTGTTGCGGCCGGGCGCGAGCCGGCCGGCGATTTTCAACACGGGCCGTCGACGTAAGCCGCGAAGGCAGGCCGATGCGGCGGACGAGGGGCAGAAACTCGTCGCCGGGGCGGCGCCGGCCAAGGAGCAGGATAACCCCCTGCCGCCACCGCCGGCCCGGCCTTAGAGCACGGTTGCGTTCAGCGGCGGATCGGCGCCGTCGCCGCCTCCAGCCAGGCGGCGGTTTCGCGGGTCAGCCAAGGGGTGATCACCTCTTTAACCCATTGGTGATAGTCATTCAGCCAGGCGAGTTCCGCGTCGGTGAGCATCGCGACGCGGATCAATGTCCGATCGATGGGGGCCAGCGTCAGCGTCTCGAACGCGAACATGGTGTTTTCCGTCTGATCCGATGCCTCCGCCGGGACGACGAGGACCAGGTTCTCGATGCGGATGCCGAAGGCGCCCGGGCGGTAGTAGCCCGGTTCGTTGGAGATCACCATTCCGGCCTGCAGGGCGACGCGGTTCGGCAGCTTGGAGATCCGCTGCGGCCCTTCGTGGACGTTCAGGTAGGCGCCGACGCCATGCCCGGTGCCGTGGTCGAAATCGATGCCGAGGTCCCACAGCGGCCGCCGGGCGAAGGCGTCGAGTTGCGAGCCGGTGGTGCCCTTGGGAAAGCGGCTCGTCGCCAGCCCGATATGCCCCTTGAGCACGGCGGTGAAGCGTTCGCGCATCGTCTCCGTCGGCGGCCCGATGGCGATCGTTCGCGTCACATCCGTGGTGCCGTCGAGATACTGGCCACCTGAATCGACCAGGTACAGCGTACCCGGCTCGAGGCGCCGGTCGCTGCGCGGCGTCGGCCGATAATGGACCACCGCGCCGTTGGGGCCGGCGGCGGAAATTGTCGGAAAGCTGAGGCCGCGATAGCCATCGACCGCCGCCCGCAACGCCGCCAAGTGCTCCGCGGCTTCCATTTCCGTAACCGTGCCTTGCGGCGCGCTGTGGTCGAGCCAGGCGAGGAAACGGCAGAGCGCGGCGCCGTCGCGGACATGGGCGGCGCGGATGCCCTCGATTTCGACGTCGTTCTTGATCGCCTTCGGCAACGCGCAGGGGTCGACGTCGTCGATCACCCGCGCGCCAGCGCGGCGCAACCGCCGGGCGATCCAGTAGGGTGTCTTGTCGCGGTCGATCCGCACCGCCTTCTTCGCCGCCCCCAAGTCCTGCAACGCGCGCGGCAGATCGCGTGGCCGGCGCACGCGGACGCCGGGGCCGAGGTGATCGCGCAGCCCCGGCGTCAACTTGCGGCGGTCGACGAACAGTTGAACGGCGGCATCCTCGCCGACGATGGCGAAGCACAACGCCACCGGGGCGTGGGGGATGTCGCCGCCGCGGATGTTGAGCAGCCAAGCGATGCTATCCGGCGCCGACAGGACGACCGCATCGTGCTTGGCCTTGCGCAACGCTTCGCCGACCTGATCGCGTTTGTCCGCGGAGTCGAGCCCCGCCAGATTGGTGAAGTGGGCGACGATGGGGGCGATCGGCTCGGCCGGTTGATTGGTCCAGATGCGGTCGATGGGATTCGTCGCGACAGCCACCGCCCGGCAGCCGCGGCGTTCGCACGCGGCCGACAGGGTCTCGACCTGATGGGGGGTATGCAGCCACGGATCGAACCCGATGCGGCCGCCTTGCGGCGCGTGGTCGGCGAGCCAGGCATCCATGGGGGCGTCCTGGAAATGGCGCACCTCGAAACGTTTGGCGTCGACTTCCTTGAGCGCCTGCACCGTGTAGCGGCCGTCGACGAACAGCGCCGCGCGGTCGGCGAGCACGACCGCCGTGCCGGCCGACCCCGTGAAGCCGGTGAGCCAGCAAAGCCGTTCGCTGTGCGCGGCGACGAATTCGTTTTGGTGTTCGTCGGTGCGCGGGACGACAAAGCCGTCGAGTTTCATCCGCGCAAGTTCGGCGCGCAGTGCGTCCAGTCGCTCCCCGACCTCCGCTTCTTGGCCGGTTTGGATCGCCTTGAACCGGTTCAGCAGGACCCGGAGTTGATTGCGCAGGTCGCCATGGCCGACCGGGTCGATCAGGGTCAGCCACGCTTCCGGATCGGTTCCCTCCGGCGCGGCGGCGACGCCGGCGATGATCGTCCGAACCTCGCTCACGGTGATTTGGCTACCGGCGTCGGCCAGCAGGTCGCGAAGATGGCGGTCGGCGCCGGAGGATTTGAAGGCTCCCGCCTGGTGGTTATCCAAGATCAATTGCTCCAATCGTGGTCCCCGGACCCGTTCGGTCGAGACCCTTATCAGTGAATGACAATGAAGTGTCGCGTGTTGTGCGCTTGTAAAAATCCCGCGCACAACCAGTGATATATTTAGCGTTTATGTTGTTCGCGATATTATTGAGGTATATTGATCGTGGTTGCCAAGGTGGTCGAACAGGTGAGGGGCTCATTTTCCCTCGTTTCCTTCGCTCTCCGTCTCTTCGAGCGGACGGTAACCGCGTTGTTGCATGCAGAGGTTATAGAGTTCTCGTTGCCGGCGGTTGGCGTCATAGCTGCCGACTTGCCGGTCATACGCGCTGGTCCGTGAATAGCTCACCGCCGGACCGCCGGATCGCCGGATGGCGAATTCCTGTTCCGCCTTCCTTTCAGCGTAGGCGCGGCAGTTGTCGTTGACCATCGGCGCGGTTGCCCGAGAACCGCTGCCCCACTCGAGCCCAATCCCGTCCCCGCATGCCGCGACCACCGTCGCCGCGGCCACGCCGGCGGCCGCGCCGCGCATCGCCCGCGCCCAGCGCAGGGACCGTCGTTGCGGCATGCTTCATCCTCTCGCCGTCACGCGGTGGCAAATCCCACCAATAAATGAGGTTAAAGAGCGTCGAGGCCGGGGGCAACGGTGAACTCGTCGCCTCGATGTTCTCGCGTCGGTTTCGGGACGGCCGATCGTCCGCAGCCCTCGCGTGGGCGCGTCGCGGCGGCCTATCCGTCGCCGATGCAGTCCTTGAGGAAGGCCACCGTGTCGGGGTGATCCCATTCGGCGATGCCGATGACGCGGCCGGCTTCCTGCCCGCTGCCGTCGAGGAGGATCGTCGTCGGCAGGCCGAGGACGCCGAACTCTCGGGCGAGGCGGCTTTTCTCATCCAACGCCACCGGCAGGGCCTCGATGCCCTGCCGCGCATAGAAGCGACGCACCACCGGCGCGCCACCACGATCGGAAGACACGGTGAGAATGCGCAGGACCGCCGGATCGGCCATCGCGCTGAGCCGGTCGAGGGCCGGCATCTCCTCGATGCAGGGAGCGCACCAGGTGGCCCAGAAATTAAGGACGACGCCGGCGCCGGCGTAATCCGCGAGGCGCGCCGGTTCGCCGTCGCCCACCGTGAACGTCTCCTCGGGGGGCGGGGAGCCGGCGAAATCGGTCTGGAAGTCGCCGAGCGTCTCGGGCGGATCGGCGCAGCGCCCGGCGGCGAGGCTTGCCTTGACGCCGACGGTCAGTAACAGTGCGCAGACGATGATGCCCAAGGAAAGTCGCCGAACCATTCATTCCACTCCTGTAAGGACCGTTCCCGTCCGATGAGCACACAACCGACACGCCCGGCGAGCGGCATCTGGGGCGGCCGCTTCGACCAGGGGCCGGCGGCGGTGATGGAAGAGATCAACGCTTCCATCGATTTCGACCGCCGCCTGTACGAACAGGATATTAGGGCATCGAAGGCGCACTGCCAGATGCTGGTTGCGCAAGGGATCCTCGATGCCGAAGACGGTCGCGCCATCCTCGCCGGGCTGGACACGGTGTTGGCGGAGATCGAGGAAGGGCGGTTTTCGTTCCGCCGCGCCCTGGAAGACATCCACATGAACGTCGAGGGCCGGTTGGCCGAGCTGATCGGCGACGCCGCCGGCCGTCTGCACACCGCGCGGTCGCGCAACGACCAGGTGGCGACGGACTTCCGGCTTTGGCTGCGCGACGCCATCGACGCGCTGATCGGCGCAATGCGGGGGCTGCAGGCGGCGCTCATCGACCAGGCGGAGGCGCACGCCGAGAGCATCATGCCGGGCTATACCCATCTTCAGGCGGCGCAGCCGGTGACCCTCGGCCATCACCTGCTCGCCTATGTCGAGATGGTCGGCCGCGACCGCGGGCGACTGGCCGACGCCCGGGCGCGGCTCAACGAATGCCCGCTCGGCGCCGCGGCGCTGGCCGGCACGCCGTTTCCCATCGACCGGGCGGGGACCGCCAAGGCGCTTGGCTTTCAACGGCCGATCGCCAATTCCCTCGATGCCGTCAGCGCCCGCGACTTCGCCCTCGAATTCCTCTCCGCCGCCGCCATCCACGCCGTCCACCTGTCGCGGCTGGCCGAGGAGATCGTGCTGTGGAGCTGCGAGCGGTTCGGCTTCGTGACTCTTTCGGAGGCCTTCGCCACCGGCAGTTCCATCATGCCGCAGAAGCGCAACCCCGATGCCGCCGAGCTGGTGCGCGGCAAGACCGGGCGCGTCATCGGCCATCTCGTCGGCCTGCTCGGCGTTGTCAAGGCGTTGCCGCTGGCCTATGCCAAGGATCTGCAAGAGGACAAGGAGCCGGTGTTCGACACCGTCGACACCCTGACCCTGTGTTTGGCGGCGATGACCGGCATGATCCGCAGCGCGACCTTCGAGCCGGCCCGCATGCGGCAAGCGGCGGAGGACGGCTATCTGTCGGCCACCGACCTCGCCGACTGGCTGGTGCGCGAACAGGGTCTGCCGTTCCGCCGCGCCCACCATGTCGCCGGCGCCGTCGTCAAGCGGGCGGAGGTACTCGGCCTGCGCCTCGATCAGCTTTCCGCCGCCGAGTTGCAGGCCATCGACCCGGCGCTGTCGGAGGCGGCGCGCCCGGTTCTCGCCATCGAGACGTCGGTCGCCAGCCGAACCTCGTCGGGTGGCACGGCGCCGGTCCGCGTGCGCGAAGCCATCGCCGTGGCGCGGGCGCGGTATTTGGCCGACGCCGCCGGCTAGCTCAGGTCGAGGGCGTACTTCTTCAAGTCGGCAAACGTGGCATACTGCAACGTTTCGGCATGAGTCGCCTGAAGATACACGCGCGGGGCGACGCCGGCATCGAGCGCTTCCTTCCATCGCGCCGCGCACAGGCACCAGCGGTCGCCCGGCTTCAGGCCTGGAAACCGGAACGCCGGAACCGGGGTCGACAGGTCGTTGCCCTGGGACTTGCTGAATTCGAGGAACTCGGCCGTCACCTCGACGCAGACCGTGTGGACGCCGACATCCTCCGCTCCGGTCTCGCAGCAGCCGTTGCGATAAAAGCCGGTCATCGGCGACAGGTTGCAGGGTTGCAGCGGCTCACCGAGCACGTTCTTGTGGATTTCCCGCGTTTGTGTCTGATCCGTCACACCTTCGCTCCTCTATTTGCCGCGCCGTTCGTCGGCGGGTCTCGCGCGGGTGCCATGCCGGGGCGCCGTCACGCTCGCCGCGCACAATGACGAAACGCGTTGGCGAACTCAAGACGCCGCCGCCCACCGGCGCCGTTGACGCCGGCCGCCAAGTGCGCTCTCATTCCACAGCGCGGCGACGATAATTAACAGACGACAGCTGATGGAGACCGTCTCAGCCGCGCGATCAAGGCGGCAGGCAGGGGAAAGAAAGCCCCTTGATGGCCGCCGATGCGATCGATGCTTGGCTTTTTTGGGAGGCGACGATGGCGACGACCAGCGTTCAGCAGTTTCTGACCACACATGGCCGGCCGGTATTCACCGTCAGCAGCGGCGATACCCTGGCCGATACCGCGAGGCGTTTCGCCGAGAAGACCGGCGGACGCAAGTATTCCCTTGCCGTCGTCTGCGATGGTGGCGGCGCCGTCGTCGGTGTCATCGGTCTTGGCGACATCGTTTACGCGATCGGTCAACATCGTGGCGCCGCGGCGGAACTGCCGGTGAGCGACGTCATGACGTCGACGATCATCACCGCCGATCCAACGGACGACATTCGCGATCTGCTGCGCGTCATGGCGGAAAACGACATCCGTCACATGCCGGTGATCGCCGCCGGAAAACTGCTCGGTCTGGTGGCGCGCCGCGACGCGCTCGAGTTTCTCTACGATACCGACGAGTTGGAGCTCGAGCAGCTGCGCGGCTATGTCTTTCGATCCGGTGCCCGCTACTGATCGCTTCCCCCCGAAGCTAGCATACCGCGCGTGCGAACATGGCGTTGTCGGCGGCGGCAAAAATGTCCTAGAAAGTCTCCGGGAATGACGCGCTTCGCCGCCACCCGGCGCCGGCGGCTCGGCGACAACGAAAGGATATGCCATGACCAAGAGCTACCCCGAGATGACGGCCGAACTCACGGGTCTGATGAAGGAGATGCACAAGAGCATCCCCAGCACCATGCGCGGATTCGCCGCTTGCGCCGACGGCGCCAAGGAAGGCGGCGCCCTCGATCACAAGACGAAGGAATTGATGGCCGTGGCGCTGGCGGTGGCCACCCGATGTGACGGCTGCATCGGCTTTCACGTGCGTGGCGCCGTCAAGGCCGGGGCGACGCGTCAGGAACTGATGGAAACGCTCGGTGTCGCCATCATGATGGGCGGCGGGCCGTCGACGATCTACGGCGCCTACGCCGTTCAGGCGTACGATCAGTTCGCCGCCGCCTGACGCACGGCGCGCCCGATACCTCCGGCGGCCGGTGGTCGCGGTCCTCTTGAGACGTCGCATGGAGAGTGAGCGATGACGGATGAGATCATCTTCCACGCCGACAGCCTGGAGGTCGCCATGCGCGCCGGGCCGGACATCGCCGACATCACCGCCCAAGCCGGCCGTGTGGCGGACGCGGCCGGGGTGCGTGTCGGCACAGCGCACCTCACCGCCGTCGGCTCGACCGCGTCGATCACGACGATCGAGTATGAGCCCGGCGCCGTCCAGGACCTCAAGGACGCCATCCGCGCCCTGGCGCCGCCGGACCGGGTCTACGCCCACGAAATGACCTGGCACGACGGCAACGGACACAGCCACGTCCAGGCGGCGCTGCTCGGCCCGTCCATTGTCGTGCCGATCCGCGACGGCCGGCTCAGCCTTGGCACCTGGCAACAGGTGATCCTGATCAATCACGATATCCATGACCGCCGCCGGCGGGTCGAGGTCAGTATCGTCGGCCGCCGCTGAGACGCGCTGTTTGCGCCAGGGCGTTGTTTCCGAGGCGTCGCTTTGGGTGGGAGCGTCGACTGATTCAGCATCTTTGTTCATGTTTAAGGCAATTTTGCCCCATTTTCGGTTCTATAATGCCTCAATTGTAGTATGCTTGATGCGATTGTTTGGTATAGTCGAAGGGGAGCGCATGTGGTCGGTGGGGCCGTATCGTCAACCGAGATCGGATCGCAAGACAGCGGCGGGCCGAATAGGGTAAATAGCATGGGGTGAAGCGGTATGGGTAAGTTGGATCCAATGAGCATGGATCGCATCAGGGCATTTCGTCACACGTTGCCGAACGACAGTCGGACGGCCATCGTCCTCGACCGGGGAGCGCCACTGGCGATCGTCCGCCTGTTCGCCGCCAGCGAGGGATACCACGATTTGGCCAATGCCTTGTTCAAGATCCAGTATGGTCCGTTGAGCGAACGGCCTGGCGTCACTGATCGCGAGGCCGGCCAAGCCGTCTAAACGACGGCGCCCGAGAGCCCGCGGAACGATGGAATCCAGTACGGCGCCATCGGCCAGCGCGAGCCAGCCTCATGCCGCCTTGACGACCCGACCGCCGCCGGAAAACTTGGCAACGTACATCGCCCGGTCGGCCACCTGGATCAGGCTGTCGGCACATGCCGCGTCATCGGGATAGAGGCCGATGCCGATACTGGCGCCAACCCGGGCGTCGGACCAGACATCGGTCATCGGCGCGTCGATGGCGGCGACCAGCTTGTCGCCGACCCGCGCCGCGGCGTCCGCGTCGGCAACGTTTTCCAGCAGAATGACGAACTCGTCGCCACCCACCCGGGAGACCAGGTCGACGGCGCGCACCGTATTGGTGATCCGCCGCGCCACGGTGGCGAGGACGCGGTCGCCGACTTGATGGCCATGCAGGTCGTTGATGGACTTGAAGCCATCGAGGTCGAGGTAGAGCACGGCGAGTTTTTCTCCGCGCCGCGCCACCCGGCTCAGGCTGCGCGGCAGCTCGTCCATCATCCAGCGCCGATTGGGCAAGTCCGTTACCGGGTCATGGGTCGCCAGGTACTCGATGCGTTGTTCGGCGGCGACCTTGTCGGTCACATCGAGGCCGGAGCCGAGACAACCCGCGCCGCCGTGCCGCGGGTCGACATCGAAGCCGACCCGCCAGTCGATCAGCCGCGTCTCGCCGCGTCGGGTCATCACTGGGCCGCGATGACGCACGGTCCGGACGGCGGTTCCGGCGACAAACGCGCCGAAGGTCCGCCGCGCGACCTCCCGCGACTCTCCCGGGACGCAGCGGGTGAACCAGTCGTGGCCGAGCAGTTCATGCCGTGCGTAACCCAGCATGCGGCAGGCCTCGTCGTTGACCAGGGTGATGCGCCCGCGATCGTCGAGGCCGACGATCCACATCCGCGCGATTGCCAGATACCGCTCGGCGCGGTTGGATTGGATCTGGGCTCGCACCTCCGCCTGCCGACGCTGCTCCACCTCCTCGCAGAGGTGGCGCGTCCGCGTCGCCACCCGCGCATCGAGTCTCAACCGCTCGCGGTCGCGTTCCTCGACGGCGGCGGCGAGCAGTAAACCCGCCGCCGACAGCATGAGGATGAATAGCTGGATATCCGCCACCACTTCCGGCTGGCCAGAAGTCGCCGCGAGCGCGGCAATGGCCAGATTGATCGCCAGGATACCGACCGCGGCGCCGGCGATGCCAAGATAAAGGGCAAGCCAGATCACCGGCAGGAAGAGCGGATACCATCGCAAGGGGCTTTCGTAATTGCTCGCGGAGACCAGGCTGGCGGCGATGATCATCGCCAAGGCGCCGGCAAGGACGAACGGCGGCGCCTTTTGGCGCGGCAACTCTTTCAGGGTCCGGCCGAAGCGCCGCAGCGCGCGTCGGCCACCGTCGACGAGACCGCGGCGACGGACCCATTGCGCGGCGATCAGCAGGCAGGGCGTAATCGCGGTCGCCGCGATGACGTCGCCGCTCCAGTATTCGACGATCGCCGGTCCCAGGTCGGCGACCGTGAGAAACCCTTGGCCGGTGAAATTAAGGCAGTTGGCCACCGCCGCGAGGATCGCCGCGGTGGCGGCGGCGAGGTAGAAGCCGAGGACGTGGCGCACGGTGGACAGCCGGGCATCCAACAGGCCGAGACGTGTCGCCGCGAAGACACCGAACCCGTAAGCGGCCGGCGGAATGACGGCGCCGATGAGCATCCCGCCGACGCGAAACGCCTGCGATCGGTCGTCGCCTTCCGGAAACCAGAAATCCGTGTATCCTAAGGGCAGCAGCGCCAGGAATTCGGTGATCGCCAGCAGTGGCGCCGCGCGCCACCCGTAGAGGATGAGAACGGCCAGCCGCAGCGCCGCCGGGGGGTGACACAGACTGATCCCGCTGCGTGCCTCGAACGAGTCGGAGAGGGCGAAGAGAAAGACGAAGGCGGCGGCGTAGGCGGCCAGTTTGGCGGCCGTGCCGAACGTCAAACGGTCCGTGCGGGAGGCGAGGTTCACATCTGCCGACAAACGGGTCACCGGATATCCCCCACCTCGGCAACCGACTGCGCGTGAGCGTCAACGCCGGTTAAAGTTGATAATACCTTGACAGTATCTCAGCTGTAGTCGAGTGGGTAGGATTTTTACACAACCCAGGGTGATATCTACTTATGAGGGCGAAAATCACACTCAATAGGCCCCAAAAGGTTGAGGGAATGTGGTGAGTCCACGCGGCGAGGCCGAATGCGCGTCGATGCTATATCGAATTACACGCAGGGCGATTGTTTCCGAAGAAGGGCGGTCGGTTTTGACGCTGTCGGCGACGCCTTTTCAGGCGTCGGCCTTGTTTTTCAGGGTCTTCGCCACCCGTCGGCCGTCGGCCTGTTGCTGGCGGCGCTTGCCGACCTTGGCCCGCTTTTGCATCAACCGCCGATCGGCGTCGCTCCAGCCACCCGCCGCCGCCGCGCCCTGCGCCACGCCCGGCCGATCGAGGCCAAGCTCCATCGCCTCGAGGCGGCGGATCTCGTCGCGGTAACGCGCCGCGTCCTCGAATTCGAGATCGCCGGCGGCGGCGCGCATCCGTTTCTCCAACTCGGCGATCTGGCTTCGCAAATCCTTGCCGACGAGCTGGACGTCGCGCGAGGCGCCAGTGTCGACGGTGACGTAATCCTGCTCGTAGACGCTCTGCAGCACGTCGGAGATCCCTTTGCGGACGCTTTGTGGGGTGATCCCGTGCTCCTCATTGTAGGCCTGCTGGCGGGCGCGGCGCCGGTTGGTCTCGCCGATGGCGTACTCGAGGGAGTCAGTCATCTTGTCGGCGTAGAGGATGACCCGGCCCTCGACGTTGCGCGCCGCGCGGCCGATGGTCTGGATCAGGCTCGTTTTCGAGCGCAGGTAGCCTTCCTTGTCGGCGTCGAGGATGGCGACCAGGGCGCATTCGGGAATATCCAGGCCTTCGCGCAGCAGGTTGATGCCGACCAGAACATCGAAGGCGCCGAGGCGCAGGTCGCGCATGATCTCGATCCGCTCCAGGGTGTCGATGTCCGAATGCATGTAGCGAACCCGCAGCCCCTGCTCGTGCATGTATTCGGTCAGATCCTCGGCCATCCGCTTGGTCAGCGTCGTCACCAGGATCCGCTGACCCGACGCGGCGACCGCCTTCGCCTCGGCCAGCAGATCGTCGACCTGCGTTTCCACCGGGCGGACGATGCATTCGGGATCGATCAGGCCGGTGGGGCGGACGATCTGCTCGACGATGACGCCTTGCGTGCGCGTCAATTCCCAGTCGCTGGGGGTGGCGGAGACGAAGATCGTCTGCGGCCGCATGGCATCCCACTCCTCGAACTTCAACGGGCGGTTGTCGATGCACGACGGCAGGCGGAACCCGAACTCGGAGAGGGTGGACTTTCGGTTGTAGTCGCCACGGTACATCCCGCCGACCTGCGGCACCATGACGTGGCTTTCGTCCACAATCAAAAGCGCGTCGTCCGGCAGGTACTCGAACAGGGTCGGCGGCGGGTCGCCCGGCGCGCGGCCGGTTAGGTAGCGGGAATAGTTCTCGATGCCGTTGCAGTGGCCGGTGGTCTCCAGCATCTCGAGGTCGAAGGTGGTGCGTTCCTGCAACCGTTGCGCTTCGAGGAGCTTGCCCTCGGCGACGAAGGCATCGATGCGTTCCTTCAACTCCGCCTTGATCTTCGGGATCGCCTGCTGCAGCGTCGGCCGCGGCGTCACGTAATGGCTGTTCGGGTAGATGGTGACCGCCGGCAAGCCGGTCAGCTTCTCGCCGGTCAGCGGATCGATCTCCCAGATCGCCTCCACCTCGTCGCCGAACAGCGATAGGCGCCAGGCGCGGTCCTCGAGGTGGGAGGGAAAAATCTCGACGATGTCGCCGGGTGCCCGGAAGGCGCCGCGCGCGAAGCCGATGTCGTTGCGCCGATACTGCAATTCGACCAACCGCTTGAGCAGCGTGGTGCGGTCGATCCGGTCGCCCACCTTCACCTTGAGGATCATTTCGGCATAGGTTTCGACGGCGCCGATGCCGTAGATGCAGGACACCGAGGCGACGATGATGACGTCACCGCGCTCGAGCAGCGCGCGGGTGGCGGCGTGGCGCATGCGGTCGATCTGCTCGTTGATCGACGCATCCTTCTCGATATAGGTATCGGTGCGCGGGACGTAGGCTTCCGGCTGGTAGTAGTCGTAGTAGGAAACGAAATACTCGACGGCGTTGTCGGGAAAGAAGCCCTTCATCTCGGCGTAGAGTTGCGCCGCCAGGGTCTTGTTCGGCGCCAGGACGAGTGCCGGCCGCTGCACCGCCTCGATGACGTTGGCGATGGTGAACGTTTTACCGGACCCGGTCACACCGAGGAGAACCTGGTCGCGTTCACCGCGGGCGAGGCCGTCGATCAACTCGGTAATGGCGCGCGGCTGATCGCCGCACGGCCGGTAATCGGAAGCGAGCTTCAGCGGTTTCGCCAAGTCCGGTCGCGGGCGTTTCGCCGGCATGAAAACGGCGGGATTAATGAACGCGCTCATGCGAGGGAGTATGGGGACCGCCGGCCTGTCGTGCCAGTTATATGGCCAAGCCGCGTCGCGGCAAGCGCGTCAACACCGGGATTGGAGCCGAGCCAAGGGTAGGACGTCAAAACAGGTAAACATCGAGAAACCAGCGCAAAGGGCGACAACAACCCAGGCGCGGTGCTTACGACATCCGTTTGAAATAACTGATCAGCGCCGCGACATGCCGTTGTTCGAGGCTTGGCGTCTCGCCACTGCCGTCGTCCAGCAACTCGTGCAGCGCGTTGAGCTTCGCCATCACCCCAGCGGCGGTCGTCGGGACCGCGTCGGCGAATGCCAACTCCGCCGCTTCCCAACGCTTTTCGGCGGTAACGAACCCCGCGGCCAACTCATCCTCGACCGTTTCGGTCGCGAAGGATAACAGCGCCTCTTCCGCCCGCTGTGTCTCGAGGGAAGCGCTGACGGCCGGGTCACCAATCTGCATTTCGGAGCGAACCTGAACGCGCGCGGCGCTACCTGTCTGCGGGATTTTCTCGTAGCGATCAGACATCACATTCCCCAAAAAAACGCTTCGCTTAATCTATCCGAGTTTAACTACCGGATTTTAGCCTACTATGAAAGCTGATTCGAACATTTTTTGAAACAGGTTCTCATTAGAATTCTCCCGCCGCACCTCGACGACCTCCAGCGATCGCCACGCGGTTTCGGATTCCCAATCATCGGCGCACGGCGAAGTCCCGTCTTCGGCGAAGCCGGCCATTCGTCCCCGCACGGCTAGCTTTGGCCTCCCGCCACCGAGGCGACACGTAATCGGTCATCTGGGGCGGCTTTCTCGGCCGCCGTCAAAGCCTCTTCCGCTTCCATCATGTAGTCCCGTGTGATCGGCAGCGTCTCGCGGTGTTTCGACAGTTGAATCTGAAACACGCAGGTCGACCGATAGCGGAAGGAGATTTCCGCCCCCGCCAGATAGAATTCCCACATCCGGCAAAACCGTTCATCGTAGAGTTTGGCCACCTTGTCCCAGTTGGCATACAACCGATGCCGCCAGTGCCGCACCGTTTGCGCGTAGTGCAGGCGCCAGACCTCGATATCGTTGATCCACAGCCCCGAACGCTCGATCGCCGTCACCACCTCCGACAGTGCCGGAACGTATCCGCCCGGGAAAATGTACTTTTTCAGCCAAGGATTGGTCGCCCCGGGGGCGGTATAGCGGCCGATGGTGTGCAGCAGGGCGACACCGTCGTCGGCGAGACGGTCGCGCACGACGTCGAAATACGTCTTATAATGATTGACGCCGACATGCTCGAACATGCCGATGGAAACGATCCGGTCGAAGGTCCCCGTTTGTTCCCGGTAATCACGGAGTTCGAAATTGACCCGGTCGTCCAGTCCCACCTCGCGGGCGCGCGCCTGCGCCAGTATCGCCTGGTTGTCGCTCAGGGTGATGCCGGTGACTTGGGTCTCCAACCGCCGGGCGAGGTAAAGCGACATGCTGCCCCAACCGCAGCCGATGTCGAGGACCTTCATGCCGGGGGCGATCGCCAGCTTGGCGGCGATGTGGCGCTGCTTCTGGCGTTGCGCCGTCTCCAGATCATCGTCGGGAGCGCGGAAATAGGCACACGAGTAATTGAGGTCGCGGTCGAGGAACAGCGCGTACAGCTCGTCCGAGAGGTCGTAGTGGTGGGCGACGTTATGGCGCGCCCGTTTTGCCGGGTTGTACTGCTGGAGGCGGCGGAACAGCCGGTTGACTTCGCCGAATGGCCCCTTGATGGCCTTCGTGGCCCGCAGCCGCATGTTGCGTCCCATGAGGTCGAGGAAGTCATAGAGCGAGCCGTCCTCGACCGTCAGCGTCCCGTCCATGTACGCTTCCCCAGCGGTCAGCTCCGGTGTCAGCGCCATCCGCCAGTGCAGACTCCTGCTGTGCAGGCGGATGGTGACGGCCGGCGCCGTATCGCCGCCGAAAACATGCGTCTTGCCGTTGGCGTCGATGACCGACAGTCGACCAACCTGGATGAACGTCTCCAGTACCCGTGCCAGCAACATGGCGTTATCCCTCTCCCAATTCCGCTCGATCCGATTGCACCAAGGACACCAAGTTTATCGCATTCTGCCGAGCCGGTCGCGGCGGGACATGCACATTGGTTAACCGCCGAACATTTCCCGCGTTTTTAAATTAAGAAAACGAAAGGTGATGGGGTCAAGCTCCCGGTAACGACCGGGTGGCCGAACGGGGGCGAAACGAGCTGACGCCGGCGCTGTTGTCGCAGGATTTGCCCCAGACGGACAAGCCGCGGTCATTCGTCCGCTCCAGCCAACGAAGACCACCATTTCACGGTGAACATCGATAGTTCCGAGGGGTGGGGGATTTTTTTGGCATCGGCCATATCGCGCGGGCGGGCGCCGATGACCCGGCGCGACGGCGACTGGGTGCCGCGTATAATCCAGTCGGCTGGAGTCGAGCCCGGCGGAGGCGCGGAAAGGCTTTAGAGAAATTCCGCTTTTGATCGTTTTGTGATCTTGATCACAGAGTAATCGTCGGGGAGGCTAAACACTGGGACTGTCGGTTCGGCGCTCAGGCAAAAACACCGGGGGGTTTAAGAACCGAACGCCTCGTAGCATGAACGGTCTTTAAGGCGCGCGGTGGCCCCTGTAGCCATCGCGCGTTTTGGATCCACGACTCCCTTCGCCGCGCCGTCCCGATGCGGCGGCCCACCATTTCCGGCTAACCATTCTATCTTCGTCGACAATCTGCTAACCTGCTGTCTTGGCTGGCTTGTATCCACTGATCTTGTCGAGGGGGGCAGCGCAGCCGGATCACAATGGCGAGGGGAGACCGGTCATGCGGGTGGATGATGCGATCAACGGCTTGACGGCCACGCCGACGACACTTGCGGCGGGGGTCGGTCGCGCGGAAAGCGAACTGCGGGAACTGACGGTCGGCGGCAAGGCCGTTTACGTTCTCAAACAGCGCGGCCATTTCCCGGCGATGGCCTACGATCACGCGCGCCTCCTGGCGCCGCGGATCGAAGCTGGCGCTTTTCCCGAGATCCTCTCGACCATCGCGCGCAGCCTCGACAAGGAGAGCGCTTGGCTGCAAAAGCTGCTGGCGGGTCTCTACCGGGGCTATACGCAGCGGGTGCTGGACGGCGTCAGCGAGGAATTTCGCGCCGCGATCACCGAAATGAGCCAAGGCTTGACCGCCGCCGCGCCCGGCTCGCGCTACACCCTGCAAGCGGTCGCCGACGCGCTGGTGGCGATCGAGGTCGGCAACTTGACCGATGGACTGGCCCGCCTCGTCGCGACGCCGCTCGACGATCTGCCGACGCTCGTCGATGTTCTGCTGATGGCCCGCCGCCACAGCGAAGACCCCGATATCGATTCCATCGTCGAGGAGGTCAGAAGCGATGCCGACCGCCGCCGCGTGTTCGGCGACGCGTTGCGGGAGATGACCAGCGAAAACAACCGGGTGTCCTCGGCCTGCACCGGCATGAGCATGCCGGCCTCGATGACCCGCGACGGCAAGCACCTGCACGCCCGCATCCTCGATGCCGATCTCTACCAGTGGAACAAGGCGCCGGTGCTGTTTCTCATCGACGAGACGCCGTCGAACGCGGCTTTTCACAAGTATGCCGCCTTCGGCACCGCCGGCCTCCTCTATCCGGGCGGCATCAGCGGCCTCAATGACGCCGGGATCGGCGTCTCGCTGCACCAGCTGTCGACGACCCAGTACGACTCGACGCCGACCAACAAGCGCGCCGATATCGCGCCATTCGTCCAGCAGCGCATGCTGCGCGAGGCCGGCAGCCTCGACGAGGCGGTGGCCATCGCCAGGGAGAGCCACCATTTCGCCGCCTGGGTATTCCTTGTTTCCGACGCCAAGAACGGCGAGACCGCCCGCATCGAGGTGAATGGGACGGGCGTCGAAGTCGTTAACCGCGAGGTGGACATTCTCGCCCAGAGCAATCACTTCCTGCATGTCGATCGACGCGAGAAATCGTTCGATGGCGACGATCCTCATTTCACGCCGACCTTCGGCAAATGGTTGGAGACCCGGGGGCGGTATTTCCGGACGCGGCAGGCGATGGATCTGTCGCGGGTCGGCCGTCCCAGCGCCGATACCGACTGGGCGATCGACCACCTCGCCGACAGCCGTGACTGGTGGCTCGCCGACACGCTGGAGGAGCAGGGTCTGCCCGCCGACGGCGAGGCCTGCGACCGCGCCTACGGCAGGGTGGTGCGCCGCGTCTACGGCCAGGTGACGACCATCGTCCGTGCCCACCCCGACCGCGCGGCCGGGCAGGACGAGCTGTGGATGTCGATCGGCGACCGCCTGCCAAGCGCCAACGCCAAGTTCGTCGGTTTCAGCATCGACTGGGAAACCATGTCGATTCAGCCGGTCGCCGACGCGCCGGTGCGCCGCGCCGGACAATACGCGGCGACACGGCGTGACAAGTGGGCCGAGTCGACGGAACGGTTCGTCCTGGCGCGGACCTCGGTCGCCCGGCCGCGCGACCCCGGCGGCCAACTGCTGCGCCGCCAGGCCGATGCCGTGGAAACCGGCAAGGGCTTGGAACGCGCCAACGAACAATTGACCGCCGCGATCGAACTCGCCGGGCGCGATGGCATCGTCGAGGTGCCCTATCACTACATGCGGGCGCGCGTCCGCCATCAACTGGGCACGCTCGCCAACGCCACTCCGGGCGTCGATGGCGACCCGGCGTGGCTTGCCCAGGCGCGCGAGGACTGGGACTTGCTTTTGGACATCTGGGGCCAGCAGGCGGGCAACGCCGCGAGCGGCGTCGACTGGCCGGCGTTGGACCCGCGCTACATGCCGCGTTTGATCCCCTACGAGGCGGGCCTGGTTCACCTGCTGTCGACGGTGACCGAGGATTGTCTCGTCGGCCATCTGGACTGGGACGGCCGGGCACGCCGCCTCGACGCGGCGCTGGAATTGTTGCGGCGGACCAGGGACCGCTTCTTCCCGCGCGTGAAGGCGCATTTCGATCTCGCGGCCTGGATCGACCGGGTCCAGGAGGTCAAGGAGCGTGGCGGCCGCGCCGTCGACCTGCCGCACCTCAGTTTCATCACCATCGAATGACGCCGGCGCGCCGCTACTCCGGGATCAGCAGGCAGCCGCGCAGAAAGACGGCCACCGTCCGCGCGGTGACCAGCGCGACGATCACTGTTGCCGCCGCCAGCAGGAACCAGGCGAGGGGTGCCAGGCCATCGGCGGCGGCGGTGGCGCGGTAGTCGAGGGCGGCGATGGCGATGGCGTCGGCGGGAAAAGTAACGGCCCACCATGAGACGGCGAACGGCGCCTTCACGAAAACGTCGGCGAGGCAGGCCACCAGGGCGGTCATGAACAGGCCAAAATAGAACAGGATGCGCGCCAGCGTGTCGATCTCGCCGCCGGTCAGCGCCGCGTAGGCGATGTAGCCGACCGACGGCGGGGCGATCAGGATGAACAGGGTCGGGGTCAGCTTGGCCGGCAACTGGGCGTGAAAGACCAGCCGATAGAAGACGATGCTGAACAGCAGGATCCAAAAGCCGATGCCGATGGCGAAAAAGAACCACGAGAACTCGACGAAGCCGAGCGGCACGCCGGCGATGGGAACGACGATGTTGCCAACGGCGGGAATGAACCAGGCCGGGTTGGAGTGGGCGATGTCGGTGTCGCGCAGCACCCAGCGGCGGACGATGACCAGCATCAAGCCGAGGTGCAGCGCGGCGCCGAGGAGGAACAGGCCGGTCGCCAGTGGGGTGTTGTGCGGGCCGGCGGCGACGGCGAGCAGCAGCAGGCTGATGGAGATCGCCGGGAAGAAATTGACCCGGACCGGATGATTGAAGTCGGCCGCCACTTCCGCCGCGTGGCGTATCGCCTTGCCGAGATAGGCCGCCGCGATAAGCCCGAACGCCGCCGCCGCGAGGACGAGGATGGCGCCGCCGATCCACTGCGCGGCACCGGCGACCGCGCCCGCCTGGCGCCACGCGAGGCCCAATCCGGCCAGCCCCAAGACGACAGCGAACAGCGGCACCGGCATGTGTTCGAGCCGGTTGCGGACGTCCGCTTCCGAGCCCATCGTCGGCGCCGGGGTGGCGGGGATTGCCGGGGTCGGTGTGCCGGCGTTCCGGGAGGGGGTGGGGTCGCTCATCGGCGGTGACGCTCCTGATCGAGGGTGCCGCGAGGTGGTCGCTACTCGGCGGCGCGGAAGGTGAGGATATCCGTGCCCTCGGCATCGCTCAGGACGAGGGTTCCGTTGTCGATGCGAAACGTCTTGGCGCTTTGCAAGGCCCGCATGAAACGCGTTTCCTGGCCCATCTTCGGTTCCGGGCAGGCCATCCGCGTGCTGCCCAATGGGCCGATTTCCAGCGCGTCGCCGGACGTTTCCGCGCCGCCGAAATAGCGATTGCAGCCGCCGCTGCCGGCGATCTTGCCGTCCTTATCGAGGATCAGCGTCGACTTGACGCCCTCGGCGACGCTCTCGCCGGCGATGCTCCGGGCGATCCAGGTGACGCCCGTTAAGCCCTGGGTATCCATCGCTTGTTCCTCCGCGGCCAGCAATTCCAAGGCGGCGATACGGTCTCGGGTCTGGTTGATCCAGCAGCCCTGGTAGGCGTCACGGCCGCCGCTGCGCCCCGGCTGCAATTCCCGCACCTGGCAGTGAAGATCGCGATACAGCTCGAAAGCCCGCTGTGCCCGCGTCAGCGCTCGCGTCGCCTGGTCTCGGCCGAGCGCCGCGTCGGCCTGCCGCTGTCTGGTCATGGCCGCTTCGTAAACCGCCACCATGCGGGCGTCGGCATCCTCTTTCACGACGGCGAGGCATTCACTCAGCGCCGCCGTCGTTTCCATCTCCGCCCAACAGTTGTTGACCGGCTCGGCTGCCTCGCCGCGCCCACCGGGGGCGAGCCACAACAGGCCCATCAAAACGCCAACCGCCGCCGTTCTTCGGTGATCCATCACGGTTTCCCTCCTGACCCCGGGTTGCCGCCGTGCTGCCCCGGCGCTTCGCCCGAAACCTGTGTAGCGCGTCGGCCGCGCGTAGAAAAGTGATGTCTCGGCACAGTCGTCGGTGCGACGATTACTCAAGGAACGTCCGCTCTGGCAACATCGTAAAGCGTTTGTCGCTTGTTGCTGGGTCGGACTTCGGATATCACATTCTCCAGTGATTAACGTCGCTGGTAGTGCTTCGTCGCTTCGCGTCGCCGCGTTGCCCGCTGCTCTCCAGGCTCCACGTTAAGACACGCTTTAAGACCAGCCCGCCCCGGCCATGCCGGGACGGTACGAGACTCACTACCAGGAGACATCACCGTTGAGCACCGGAACAGTAAAGTGGTTCAATCGGACCAAGGGCTATGGCTTCATTGAACCCGAGGATGGCGGAAAAGACGCGTTCGTGCACATTTCCGCCGTTGAGAAGGCAGGCCTTGACGACCTGGCTGAAGGGGCGCGCATTGAATACGAGCTCGTCAAGGGCCGTAACGGCAAAGCGGCGGCAGAAAACCTCAAGCTGATCGACTGAACAGAATTTCGGCGTAGCCGACACGCGACAGCCCCCCGCCCGAAAGGTCGGGGGGCTTTTTCATGGGCGCGCCCCCTCGCGCGGGCGCCGGTTTGCGGTTAGGATGCCGAGCCGTATCGGCATCGCGCATGGCGGTTAACCGCCGATCCAGGAAAAAGTTTGAGGAGGGCTTTATGGGTGTGTTTTCGCGCATTCTGACGATCGATCTTCCCGAAGACCTCAAGATCGAAACGCCCGGCGGTAAGAATCCCCCGTTCGAGATCACCTTCAGCGCCGATGGCTATATTCCCTTCCCGCAGGTCATTCTCCACGCACAGGGCCGGCAGGAGCTGATCAAGGACGAGGCGATCCGCGAGCGGGCGCGCTCCGCCGGCGAGACGACCTATGTGGCGACGGTGCCGGGCGGCCTGATCGGCGCCGGCCAGCACACCGTGCAGGTCGAGGGCTGTACCAAGGTCGATTATCAAAGCTCCGGTGGTGGCGACTGGATCAAGCAGTTTCGGACGCTGACCATCGCCGCCGCGCCGCGGCCGAAGGCGACCGCGAAAGCCGGCGCCGACGGCAGCCAGGCGACGCTCTATTTCGGCATCCACAAGCACATGCACCAGCCGTATTACAACACCACCGACCCGTACTACTGGGACGGCGAGAAGGACCAGATCTTTGGCTCGCGCGGCGGCAACTACACCACCTTCATCGAGGCGGCGGTGCGCCAGTACATCGCCGGCGGCCTGCCGCACGCCGGGCTTTCCACCAGCTGGTCCGGCTCGCTGATCGAGCAGCTCGACCGCTGCGCCGCCGAGGGCCTGTGCGGCGGCCGGTTCGCCGACTGGAACGCCAGCCTGCGCCGCGTCGCCCAGGAGCGGACCGACAACGGCCACCCGCGCGTCGATTTCTCGGCGTTCGGTTTCTTCCATCCGCTGATGCCGCTGATCCCCAAACGCGACATCGTCAAGCAGATCCAGTGGCACCGGCACATCATCGAGCGCGCGTTCGGCACGCCGGCGTCGACCGTCATGTTCCCCCCGGAAACAGCGTTTCATGTCCGCATGATCCCGGCGCTGATCGAGGCCGGCGTCGACGCGATCATCTACGATTCCATCCACCGTTTCCGGGCCTGCAAGGAGTACCCGTACGCCGGCATCAACGAGGGCATGCTGCCACCCAACCTGGCCGATCAGGTCAACCCGCCGGTGGATGACTGGCTGCAGCTGAACAACATCTGGGCCGGGTCGAAGATCGCGCCGTCGCTTTTGCGCCCCGAATACGTCGAGTATGTCGACCCCGAGGGCAACAGCCACAAGATCATCGCCGTGCCGGCGGAACGCTACATCGGCAACGAGGATGCGCGCGGCGGCTTCGGCGCCCTGCAATACCCGGACGTCCTCGGCCAGGTCTACGACCGCATCCTCGAGACCGGCTCCTACGACCCCAAGCATCCGCCGTTTTTCCTGCTGCATTCCGACGGCGACAACCACGGCGGCGGCGCCGACAGCTACTACCACCACAACACTGGCATGCTGGTGCAGTGGCTGCACGAGGATCCGCGTTTCGAGCTGACCACGGTGCGCGACTATCTCGACCGCTTCCCGCCCGATCCGGCCAATGCCTGCCACATCGAGCCGGGATCGTGGGCCGGCGCCGACAACGGGGATCCGCAGTTCATGAAGTGGTTCAGCCGCTACAACGAGCCCTATTCGCCGGACCTCAATTCCTGGGCCGTGCTCACCGCCTTCCAGAATGTCGTCCACGCGGTGGAGGACGTCGACCCCAGCCACCCGGCGCTCGACGAGGCGACGCGGCTGATGCTCACCGCCGAGACGAGCTGCTACTGGTACTGGACCGGCCAGCAGGTGTGGGACCAGCAGGTGACCAACGCCGCCAATCTGGCCTGGTCGCGCATCGGCGGCGCGGCGCAGGAAATCGCCGATGCCGCCGACCGCACGCCGCCGACCATCTTCGCGCCGTGGGTGACGCCGGAAAACCCGGGCGGCAAGGCGTGGGGACAGGGCTGCCTTCTGGATGCCGGCCGAGTGGGCACGGTGCACACATTCGTCCACGACATCACCGGGTTGAAGAGCGTCACCCTCAAACTGCGGCTGCCCGACGGCAAGAAGAAATCGATCAAGATGACCGACCACGGCCCGTATCCGACGCAGACCAACGCGGCGATCACCGCCAACTACTTTACCGCCAAGCTGCCGGAGGGCGCCGGCGACGTCCGCTACACCATCGAGGCGGAGGACAGGAAGGGTAACCTCGCCGTCTCGGCGCTGGAACGCATCTACCTGGCTTGAACCGTCTGCGCGGCCCGCATCGTGTGCCCGCGGCGCGGAATTCGTTTACTCTCGGGAAAAAAACGCTCCTCCGGCGGGATCGGAGGGGACCAAAGGGAACCGGAGGAGCGTCTCGAGTTTCTCCTAAAACAGGAGGGTGGGCGCCGAGACCCGGGTGGTAGCGTGGGCCTCAACGACAACTTTATTACGACCTCGGCCGCCGATCAGTTCAGTACGCCCGGCCAATTCTCGTCGGCGCGCGCGAGATGGCCGGGAATATCCCCTCCGATGGCTCTTGCGGTCGCCCGTCGACGGTGAACAGAGCTTGTGAGGAACTGATCTCACGGCGCGGCGGCCGGAATCCGGGGGCATCCGGGGTCAGGCGGCGGGGGTGTTGGCGAGCGTCGTGACGTGCGGCAGGGCGAGCAGGCGGGCGTCGGCGGTGACCAGGGTCAGGTCGAACACTCGGGCGGTGGCGGCGAGGAAGCGGTCGGCGGGGTCTTCGTGACAGAGCCAGGCGCGGTGCGTTTCCAGCGCCACGGCATGGGTGATCGGCGCCTCCTTGAAGTCGGCCACCGCCAGCGCGTCGCCGATCCAGGCCTCGACATCCTTTTCGAGGACGACGCGCCCCTGTTCGACGAGGGCGATGGTCTCCCACAGGGTGACCGGCGACAGCCATAATTCGGTTTTCGACTTCTGTAGCGCCTTTGCCACCGGCCGCGCCAGGCGCTTCGGTTCCAGCAGGCTCCACAGCCAGATGTGGGTGTCGAGCAGCAGTTTCATGCGTCTTGCGGCGTGTCGGTGCCGCCGGATCGGCTGGGCGCGGCGGCTTCCCAGTCGCGCATGTCGGCGGCCGGGACGACCACGTCGCCCTCGATGCGCCCGCTCTCCTTCAGCGCGCCCAGCCAATCGCTCGGTTTGGGGTGCGCCCGCGGCGGCACGATCTCCGCCACCGGCTTGCCGAAGCGGGTGACGAGGACCGGCGCGCCCGTCTTGCGCACCCGTTCCAGCACTGCCAGGCAGGTCGCCTTGAACTTCGAGATCGCCATCTCTTCCATGGCATCGTTGATAAAGTGGTCAGGGATGATAGTCAACTTCTCGCGGCCCCGGACAGCAATCGGCGGCGGTCGCGCCCGGTCGAGGCAAGAACGGGAAACGGGGACAACCGGGTCGGAGGCGCCGACGACGGCGTACAGGCCGCGTATTATCCAGCGGGGCGATGCCGTCATCCGACGGCCAAGCGAAGCTCAAGACTTGGCCGTACGCTGTAAGCGGAAACCTCCGGCCGCTGGCCATTTATGCTTGGATTATTGCAATACCAAGACCCCCGCGCTGTGTCGGACTGACGGGCGGGGGTCTTATGTGGCGGATGGTTTATCCGCACCCAGCCTCCGCTGGGTTTCATCTTGGACTTTGGTTCCCGAAGCCGATGCCAAGGGGTCGGCTCGGTGTTTGTGGCCCGGTGGATCTATGCCGATTAAGCACCCTCCATCTGATGTTACAAACATATTAAATGTGCATCTTTTGCCATGGGCTGTCAAGTTTCGTCGACGCCCGTTTTGGTCCGCGCGACCGGTCGCGCCGCCTCCAAAATACCGCGCTTCACCGGCCGTCGGATGCGGCGCCGTCCGTGATCAGGATGGCGCGGAAGTCGTTGACGTTGGTCAGCGTCGGGCCGGTGACCACCTGGTCGTCGAGCGCCTCGAAAAAGCCGTGGCCGTCGTTGGCGGCCAGCGCGTCCGGCGGGTTGATGCCGGCGGCGAGCGCGCGGGCGAGGGTGTCGGGGCCGATCAACGCGCCGGCGACCTCTGCCGCCCCGTCGACGCCGTCGGTGTCGGCGGCCAGGGCATGCACGCCGGCCTCGCCCTTCAGCGCGATTGCCAGCGCCAGCAGGAACTCGACGTTCGGCCCGCCGCGGCCGCTGCCGCGCACCGTGACCGTTGTCTCGCCGCCGGAGAGCAGCACGCAGGGCGGCGCGAACGGTTGGCCGCGCCGGCCCACCTGGCGGGCGAGGCCGGCCATCACCTTGGCGACGTCGCGCGCCTCGCCCTCGATGGCGTCGCCGAGGATGTGCGCCGGCACGTCCGCCGCCGCCGCCATCGCCGCCGCCGCCTCGAGGGCCTTTTGCGGCGTCGCCACCAGCTGCGTCGTCACGCCCTCGAGGCGCGGATCGTCCGGCTTGACACTTTCGCCGGCGCCGTTCTCCAGCGCCGCGCGCACGGTATCCGGCAGATCGATGGCATAGCGGTCGGCGAGGCCGAGCGCGTCCAGGCAGGTCGTCGGGTCGCCGACGGTGGCGCCGGAGGCGATGTCGGTCGGATCGTCCCCCGGCACGTCGGAAATCAACAGGTTGACGACGCGCGCCGGATGGCAGGCGGCGGCCAGCCGGCCGCCCTTGATCGCCGACAGATGCCGCCGCACGCAGTTGACTTCCGAGATCGACGCGCCGCTGCGCAGCAGCGCCCGGCTGACGTCCTGTTTCTGGTTCAGCGTCAGCCCCTCCAGTGGCAAGGGCAGCAGCGCCGAACCGCCGCCGGAGATCAGGCACAGCACCAGGTCGTCCGCCGTCAGGTCGCCGACCAGTTTCAGCATCCGCTGCGCCGCCCGCATGCCGGCGGTGTCCGGTACCGGATGCGCCGCCTCGACGATCTCGATCCGCGCGCACGGCACCGCGTGGCCGTAGCGGGTGACGACGAGGCCTTCGAGCGGCCCCGGCCAGCGGTCCTCCACCGCCCGCGCCATCGCCGCCGAGGCCTTGCCGGCGCCGATGACGACCATCCGGCCCCGGGGCGGTTCGGGCAGAGAGGGCGGCATGCAGACCTCGGGCCGCGCCGAGGCGACGGCGGCATCGAACATCCGCCTCAACAGTGTCGCGGGCTCATGCGGCGTCACGGGTCCACTCCTCCTGGCAATTTGGCGTCCATCACGACGCGGCGATTGACCAATTGTTGAGCAACTGTTCGCCGCGTGTCCATCTCTTCGTGGCCGCGCCGATAGGATTTGACATCGCGGGACAGGCTCTTACCCTTGGCCGCTCTCGTGCGGGCCCGCCTCCGAGGTCTGTAACAAAACCGGCTGGAAACAAAGAGGACTACCCAGCATGTGTGGACTTTGCGGCGAAATCACCTTCGACGGCTCGCTGGCTTCGGTCGAGGCCGTCGCCCGCATGGCGGAGAAGATGCGTCCCCGCGGCCCCGACGCGGCGGGCGGTTTCGCGCAAGACCGGCTGGCCCTCGGCCATCGGCGGCTGAAGATCATCGATCTCAGCGAGAAGGCGCAGCAGCCGATGGCCGATCCGGCGCTCGGCCTGACCATCGCCTTCAATGGCTG
This sequence comes from uncultured Rhodospirillaceae bacterium, assembly GCA_964460955.1. GTDB lineage: Bacteria > Pseudomonadota > Alphaproteobacteria > Rhodospirillales > Defluviicoccaceae > Defluviicoccus. The sequence continues at coordinate 83,114 of CAYWRP010000006.1, forward strand.
CATCTACAATTACAAGAACCTGCGCCTCGAGCTCGAAAACAAGGGGTACAACTTCTTCTCCGATGGCGACACCGAAGTGATCCTCAAGGCCTATCATGCCTGGGGTCTCGCGTGCGTCGAACGGCTGCAGGGCATGTTCGCCTTCGCCATCGCCGAGCGCGACACCGGCCGGGTGGTGCTGGCGCGCGACCGGCTCGGCATCAAGCCGCTCTATCTCGCCGAAAGCGGCAACGGCAAGCGGCTGCGGTTCGCCTCGTCGCTGCCGGCGCTGCTGGCGGCCGGCGGCGTCGACACCACCCTCGACGACGCGGCGCTGCACTTCTACATGACGTTTCACGCCGTCGTGCCGCCGCCCTACACCCTGCTGAAGGGGATCCGCAAGCTGCCGCCAGCGACCATCACGACCATCGAGGCGGACGGCCGGCGCACCGATCACACCTACTGGGAACTGGATTTCACGCCGCAAGCGGAAGACGTCGGCGTCTCGGCGCGGGAATGGGAAGAGCGCGTGCTGGAGAGCCTGCGCCTCGCCGTGCGCCGGCGGATGGTCGCCGACGTGCCGGTCGGCGTGCTGCTCTCCGGCGGGCTCGATTCCAGCCTCATCGTCGGCCTGCTCGCCGAGGAGGGGCAGACCGGCTTGCGCACCTTCTCCATCGGCTTCGAGGAGGTCGCCGGCGAGAAGGGCGATGAGTTCGCCTATTCCGACCTCGTCGCCGAGCGCTTTGGCACGGTGCACGAAAAGAACATGATCCCGTCGGCCGAGCTGCTGGGCGCCCTGCCCGAGGTCATCGGCGCGATGTCGGAGCCGATGGTGAGCTACGACAACGTCGGCTTCTATCTGCTGTCGCGCGCCGTCTCCCGCCATGTCAAGGTGGTGCAAAGCGGCCAGGGCGCCGACGAAACCTTCGCTGGCTATCATTGGTATCCGCCGATGATGCGCAGCAACGATCCTGTAGGCGACTACGCGGCGGCCTTCTTCGACCGCGACCACGCGGAATTCGCGCACGCCGTGCAGCCGCATCATGTCAACGGCGACTGGAGCCGCCAATTCGTCGCCAGCGCCTTCGAGGCACCGGGCGCCGACCGCCCCATCGACAAGGCGCTGCGCCTCGATACGACCGTGATGCTGGTCGACGATCCGGTCAAGCGGGTCGACAACATGACCATGGCCTGGGGCCTCGAGGCGCGGGTGCCGTTCCTCGACCACGAACTGGTCGAACTGGCGGCGCGGGTGCCGGCGGAACTGAAAGTCGCCCAGGAGGGCAAGGGTATCCTCAAGGACGCCGCCCGGCGTGTCATCCCCGCCGAGGTCATCGATCGTCCGAAGGGGTATTTCCCGGTGCCGGCGCTTAAATACATCGAAGGGCCGACGCTGGAGATGATCCGCGACGTGCTGGCGGCGCCGCCGGCGCGTCAACGCGGCGTGTTCAATCCGGATTACGTGGCGACGCTGCTGGAAAGCCCGAAGGACCACATCACCCGGCTGCGCGGCTCGAAGCTGTGGCAGATCGCGCTGTTGGAGATGTGGCTACAGTCCAACGCGATTTGACCGACGATCGCCAAAACGAGGAGGGGTTAGAACGGTGACGGTCCAACTGCCACCAGTGCAACATCAGGCCACCGCAGAGCCGTCGTCGGCGCGCGCCGATGTCGTGCTCGATTGCGGCTGGGGCCGGCTCATTTTCGCCCAGACCTTCGCCAACGCGCGGGTCCTGGCGCGGACCCTGGAGCAGGAAGAGGAAGGCCGCCGAGACGTCGCCTTCTATGTCGACCAGCCGCATGTGCTCCTCGCCCGCGCCCCGCTTGCCCTGTTCCTCGATCCGTCGCACACCTTCCGGCTGTCGCTGCAGCGGGAACTGCCACCGGTGGAGGGCGACATCATCCGCCCGGCGCGCGGCGTCGACGCGGATGAAGCGGAGATCAACCGCATCTATGCCGCCCGCCACATGGTGCCGCTGCGGACCGGCTTTCTCGCCGCCACGGTGGAACGGCCCGACTCGCCGATCACCATGCTCGTCGCCATCGACCCGCCGGACAAGCACATCTGCGGCGTCGTCATGGGGATCGACCACGTCGCGGCGTTCGGCGATCCGGACAACGGCTCCAGCCTGTGGGCGCTGGCCGTTGATCCGCAGGCGCACGCGTCGAGCATCGGACGCGATCTGACGCTGGCCCTGGCGGCGCACTTCAAGGCGCGCGGCCGGGCGTTCATGGACCTCTCGGTGATGTGCGACAACGAAGAGGCGATCGCCCTCTACAAGAAGCTCGGCTTCTCCCAGGTGCCGGCGTTTTGCGTCAAGAAGAAGAACCCGATCAACGAGAAGCTGTTCGTCGGCGACGTGCCGGAAGAAGAGCTCAACATCTATGCGCAGATCATCGTCGACGAGGCGCGCCGGCGCGGCATCGGCGTCGAGATCGAGGATGCGCAGGCGGGGATTTTCCGCCTCGTCCTCGGCGGCCGCGCCATCGCCTGCCGCGAGTCGCTGAGCGATCTGACCAGCGCCGTCGCCCTGTCGCGTTGCGACGACAAGGCGCTGACCCGCCGCCTGCTGACCGCCGCCGGCCTGAAGTTTCCAGAACAGACCGTCGCCAGCGGCGACAGGGAGGTCCGTGACTTCTTCTCCCGCCACGGCCGCGTCGTCGTCAAGCCGGCGGAAGGGGAGCAGGGGCGCGGCGTGCAGGTCGATCTGCGGTCGCTGTCGGAAGTGCGCGAAGCGGTCCAGGAAGCGCGCAAGCTCTGCGACAAGGTCCTGCTGGAGCGGTTCGTTCCCGGCGACGATCTGCGCGTCATCGTCATCGACGGCGAGGTGGTGGCGGCCGCGGTACGCAAGCCGGCGGCGATCGTTGGCGACGGCACCAAGACGATCGCCGACCTGATCGTCAGCCAGAGCCGGCGGCGGGCGGCGGCGACGCGCGGCGAGAGCCGCATCCCGTTGGACGCCGAGACCGAGCGCTGCGTGCGCGCTTGCGGCTATGAAATGGGCGACATCCTGCCGGGCGGCGAGACGCTGGTGGTGCGCAAGACGGCCAACCTGCACACCGGCGGCACCATCCACGACGTCACCGCCGACCTGCACCCTGAGCTGCGCAAGGCGGCCGAGAAAGCCGCCGAGGTGCTCGACATTCCCGTCGTCGGCTTCGATTTTCTGGTGCCGGATGTCGGTGGGCCGGATTATGTTATCATCGAGGCGAACGAGCGGCCCGGCCTCGCCAACCACGAACCGCAGCCGACGGCGGAACGCTTCGTCGATCTATTGTTCCCGCAGACCCGGACCGAGCGCCGGCAGCATCATCTTTCCCGCGAGAAAACGCCATGACAGCCTTCACCCGCGTCAAGATCGATCGCCAGTACATGTTGGACACGCTGGCCGCCCTACTCGACATCCCGAGCCCTACTGGCATGACCGATGCCGTCGTCAACCACGTCTGCGGCGAGTTGCAGACGCTTGGCATCCCGTTCAAGTTGACCCGCCGCGGCGCCATCCGCGCCGATCTGCGCGGCGCCCAGTACAGTCCCGACCGCGCCATCGTCTCCCACCTCGATACCCTCGGCGCGATGGTCAAGGGCGTGCGCGACAACGGCCGGCTCGAGGTGGTGCCCATCGGCACCTGGTCGGCCCGCTTCGCCGAGGGCGCGCGCGGCACCGTCTACACCGTCGGTGGGCGGCACGTGCGCGGCACCTTCCTGCCGATGAAGGCCTCCGGCCACGTGTTCCACGACGAAGTCGACACCCAGCCGATTTCCTGGGGCAATCTGGAGTTCCGCCTCGACGAGAAGGTGCACAGCCCGGCCGAGGTGCACGCCATCGATGTCGAGATCGGCGACATCATCGCCGTCGACAACAACCCGGAATTTAATCCGAACGGCTTCATCAATTCGCGCCATCTCGATGACAAGGCCGGTGTTGCGGCGGTGCTCGCGGCGGCGAAGGCGGTGCGCGACGCCGGCATCGGTCTGCTGATGGACTGCCACCTGCTGTTCACCATCTCCGAGGAGGTCGGCGTCGGCGCCTCGCACGTTCTGCACGGCGACGTCGCCGAACTGGTCTCCATCGACAACGGCACCATCGCGCCGGGGCAGAACACGCACGAATACGGCGTCACCATCGCCATGCAGGATTCCAGCGGCCCCTTCGACTGGCACCTGACGCGAAGCCTGATCGATCTCTGCAAGGGGCACGAGATCCCGTTCAGCCGCGACGTCTTCCGCTGGTACCGCAGCGACGCCGCGGCGGCCGTCGAGGCCGGCAACGACATCCGCACCGCGCTGCTCTGCTTCGCCCTCGATTCCTCGCACGGCTATGAGCGGACGCACGTCGAGTCCATCGAGGCGCTGGCCCGCCTGCTGGCCCTTTACATGCAACGCCCGCCGCTGTTCGCCCGTGACGCCGCCTCCATCGGGCCGGTCGGCGACCTGCCAGCCGCCGAATAGCCCCGCCGCTGGAAACAATCGTCTCGGCGCCGACGACCTGGCAGGTCCAGGCCGTCGGTATCGCCTTCGCCGCGTTCTTCGCCGGCGGCCTGGTCAAGGGGGCCACCGGCTTCGGGCTGCCGCTCATCGCCGTCTCCGTGCTTTCGACGTTTCTGCCCGTCGACCTCGCTCTGGCGCTCAATGTCATTCCGCCGGTGGTGCTCAATTTCTGGCAGATCGGCGGCGTGCGACAGGCACGCGATGTGCTGTGGCGCTTCTGGCCGGTGCTGCTGGCGATGCCGGTGGGGACGCTGATCGGCGCCACCATCCTCGCCTCGGTCGACCAGACAGTTCTGATCGGTGGCGTCGGCCTCGTCATCCTGGTCTATTGCGGCATCGAGTTCAGCGGCCTGCGGCTGTACGTGCCGACGCACCGCGAGAAGCCGGTCGGCGCGCTCGCCGGCGGCATCGCCGGGCTGACCGGCGCCTTGTCGACGATCAACGGCCCGCCACTGGCGATGTACCTGCTCGCCGTGCGGGCCGAGCCGTGGCTGTTCCGCGCCGCGTTGGGGGTGATCTTCACGATTGGCAGCATCCTTAACAGCACCGCCTTCGCCGCCGTCGGCTTCCTGACCTGGGAACGGGCACTGATGGCCGGCGCCTGCGTCATCCCGGCGGCGCTCGGCATGTGGGCCGGCCGGCGGCTCACCCACCGCATCGGCGCCGAGGGCTTCCGCCTCGTCGTCCTCGTCTTGCTCCTCGCCGTCGGCGCCAACCTGCTCAGACGGAGCTTTTGTTGAAAAGAGGTGCGCCGGCGCGCTTTTAGGAAGTGTGGAACCCGTCGAGGCGCGGCAGCAGGGTCGCGCGGACGCCCTCGACGGCGTCCGGTCTGTAGGGGATGCCGGCGACGACGCCCCACACCGGCCGCGGCCAGGCCGGATCGGCGCGCTTGCGGCCGATGACGTGGATGTGCAGCTGCGCCACCAGATTGCCGAGCGCGGCGACGTTCATCTTGTCCGCCTGGAATGCCTCGAAGACGGCCCGCGAGAGCTGGGTGATCTCGCCCATGACCGCCACCCGGTCATCGTTGTCGAGCTGGAACAACTCGACGACGTCCGATCGCTCCGGAACGAGAACGAACCACGGATACGTCGCGTCGTCCCTCAACAAAAGGCGGCACACCTCGAACCGCCCCAACTCGATGCAATCCGCCGCCAGCTTGGGATCGACCGCAAACCCGGACGCCATGGCTTTTACCCTCCGACCCTCTTGATTATTTTGGCGAATACAACGGCAAATAATCGGAGAGTTCAAGAGCGGCCGACAATCCGCCATCGAGACAGCCGCATAGCGAGTCCGTGGCGGGCTATCAGTATCAGGCGCCTCCCGGCCGGATCCGCGCCTTAAGGCGCTCGCGCAAGGGGGCCAGCACGCTGTCGCGGTCGGTCTCCGCCAGGATGTCCTGGATGATCGCCTTCGGGCCGCGGTCGCCCCAGCCGCCGTCGCGGAAATAGACCTTCGCCGCCTGGCCGATGACGTAGGAGGCCCAGGCGGCGACGAGGCCCTGCGGGATGGCGGTGAGGACGATGCCGAGCCCGAGGGTGCTGCCCTTGACGACGCCGGCGACGGCGTGCGCCGCCCATTCGGCGGTCGCTGCGACGCCCCAGGCGGCGAGCACGTTGCGCACCAGCCGCCGCGCGTTCTCGGCCGAGAACTCCTGGCCGTAGATGATGCCAAGCTTGCGCACCATGTAGGCGTCCGCCGCCATGCCGCCGAGGATGTCGGCGACCGGCACCGGGTTGAACGCCACCGCCAGCGCCTTGACGCCCATGAACATGTAGATCAGCCGGTCCGCCTCCTCGCCGCGCGCCTCCGCCTTTAGCGTGGCGATGCGCTCCGAAACCTCGGTCGCGAACAGGCTGGCGTTGAGCGCCACCACCGCCTTGCCCTCGCGGGCGAGGATCTCCAGGATGCGCGCCTCCAGTTCCTCGACGATCGGCGCGCGCGCCACCTCCACCGGCTTTTCCGAGCCGTCCGGCTGCGGGACGAGGCGCACCGCCGGGCCGGGATCGCCGGCGGCGAAGACGATCTCGTTGTCGCTCAGCATCCCGGCGCACTTTTCCTTCAACGACTCGAGGATCATCGCCGACTGGTGCTGGCGGTACTGGTCGATCTTGTTGAGGACAAGGAGGATCGGCTTGTTGAGCTCGTGCAGCTTGCTGAGCGCGTCGAACTCGACCTGGTTCAGGTCGCCGTCGGTGACGAACAGCACCAGATCGGCGTAGCGGACCGTCTTCTCGGCCATTTGCGCGCGGTCGCCGCCGTCCACCTCGTTGATGCCCGGCGTGTCGACGACGATCAATTTCGATGAGCCGAAGCCCAGGAACTCCCGCCGCGCCGGAGCCCACGCTTCCTCGGAGAGGTTTCGCGTCACGCCGTGTCGGGCGCCTATCTCGAACACCGGCCGGCCGAGCAGGGCGTTGAGCAGCGAGCTCTTGCCGGTGGAGACCTCGCCAAAGGCGGTGATGCGCACCTCGCCGCGCTCCAGCTTGGCCAGCATCGCCTCGATCTCGTCGAGTTCTTCCGAGACCGCGCCGCGTTCGGCCTCCCGCAACTCGCCCGACTGCGCCAGCTTGCGCAGGCTTTTCAGCGTATCCTCGAACTGTTCGTCGGCTAGGGTCATGTTTTTTTCCCTCAAACGCCGGGCGGGTGGCGTCCGCCACCCTTGGCTTCGCGTTGTTTTATCGTTCCCTCAGACGCCGGGCGGGTGGCGTCCGCCACCCTTGGCTTCGCGCCTGGCCGGCGCGGCGCTCAGTCGCGCTTGATTATTCAAGGTCGGCATCGACATCGACAAGCGTCAGGCGGGCGTTGGGGCCGCTTAAGCGTTCGGCGAAGGCGCGCAGGCGGTCGACCAGCGGGTCGAGGCGGGGCGGCTGGGCGACCTCCTCCTCGCGCGCCGAGCCGTCCGCCGCGACCACGGCGCGCAGCGCCGGCAGCGGGTCGGCGGCAACCGTGATCAGCGGCGGCGCCGCCGCGCCGGGCGGGGTCAACGCCGGCAGCTTGTCGGTGATCGCCGCCGTCACCTCGGCCAGGTCGCGGTCGGTGTAGAGGTCGGCCTTGTTGAGCACCAGCCAGGTCTCGCGGCCGGCGCGGGCGAGCAGTCCCAGGGCCTCGAAATCGTGGCGGCGCAAATCCTGGT
>CAYWRP010000006.1:90733-90949 GCA_964460955.1 uncultured Rhodospirillaceae bacterium
CTGGTCGACGACGAACAAGACCAGGTCGGCGCGCAGGATATCGTCGAGGCCGTCGCTGGTCAGCGGCCGGCCGACGTCGAGCTCGGGCGCCGGGCTCAGCCGGGCCGGCAGGGCGTGGGCGGCGTTGCCGCGCGGCGGACCGGTCAGCGCGCCCCTCAGCGCCGCCATCAGCGCGCGCCGGCCGACGCCCGGATAGCCGGCAACGCGGATCGCCAG
>CAYWRP010000007.1:0-701 GCA_964460955.1 uncultured Rhodospirillaceae bacterium
TGCATGAACAGGACCCCGAACTTGCACGGAATTTGAGTCAGAACCATTTTTGCACGCCGCCCTGTTAAGCGTATCGTTGCGCGTTCCGTCTCGGCTACGGCGAACGGAGGCAAGTTCGTTGTCGAGCGCCTTTTCGGCATAGGCGGACGCACTCGCGTCTTGCGTCGGCGTCGACGGAGGAGATTCCGACGGTCAAACCAAATCCAGCAGCCACATTGGCGCGTCCGCGAATGGGACAGTCGCGGGAGATGTCTGCCACGCATAGATGGCCCCCGAAGGATGGACGGATCCCGGCGCAACGACATAGCCACCATCCCCGCGCAAGTCGCACCCCTCGATTCTTCCGGCGAAATTTCGTACCTCGAAACCGGGATGCTTGAAGTAGTAGTGACGGCCCTTGCCGGTTTTTGCCACTGGCGTTTCCGGCATCCCGCAGCGCGCGACTTCCGCTTCCGCCTCGGGGCCATCGGCATCAAGCACGATGATACCCGAGATTCGACCAGTGGCGATCGCGGCATTGCCATCCGACTTCGACCAGGCCGCGATCTCGGCCGGTGTCGGCGAGCGCTTCTGGAACTGTTTCCAGGAAATCCGCGGACGTTTCTCTCGAACTGGCACAGGAAACACCGAGAACCCGAAGCCGACGAGTTCTTGCCAATTGATGCTCATGCCGGCTCGCCTCCCCCGGTAAAGGGAAGGAA